>CANBWP010000017.1 GCA_947373185.1 Comamonadaceae bacterium
AAGAATGGAATAACATTGCTGCGCTACTAAACCTCAATTATGAACTTCGAATTAAAAACACTTTCCTTGGCAGCTGCTGCCAAATCTTCAACGGACACCCTGATTGTCCTCATTTCTGAGTCATTTCAAGCGGGAAAAGACCCACTTTCTGAGCTCATTGACAAAGCCACCAAGGCCAAAGACTTTTCTGCCAAAGCGGGAAAGTCGCTGCAGGCTTATGCCATTGCAGGCGTCGGCGCGGCCAAAATCGTGTTGGTCGGCGTCGCACAGGGCAAGCCTGCTGACGTGAAGTCCGCCGTCGCAGGGGCCATGGCGGGTCTCAAGTCAGCTGAAACGGCCAAGACACTGATTGTGTTTGCGGGAGCTGCCAGTGCCGACACGCTGCAAGCTGCCGTTTTGGCGGTCGCCGAAGGCACCTACGTTTACGGCACCACGCTTTCTACCCCCAAGGCGCGCAAACTCACGCAAGTGACACTGGGTGTCGCATCGGCCAACCAAGCCATGAAAGACACTTTTGCCGCGTCTGTGGCCATGGTCCAAGGCATTGAATTTGCCAAAGAATGGGCCAATCGCCCCGCCAACCATGCCACGCCCACCTTGTTGGGCAAAGCCGCCCAAGGTTTGGCCAAATCGGCTGGTTTTTCTTGCGAAGTGCTGGGGCCCAAAGAGGTGGCCAAATTGGGCATGGGCTCTTTTATGTCGGTGGCCAAGGGTTCTGCTGAACCCCTTCGCTTCATTGTTTTGAAATACCAAGGTGCCACCAAATCCGATGCGCCTGTTGTCTTGGTGGGCAAAGGCATTACCTTTGACACGGGCGGTATTTCGATCAAACCAGCGGCTGAAATGGATGAAATGAAATTTGACATGGGCGGTGCCGCCAGTGTCTTGGGTGTTTTCAAATCTTTGACGGTATTGAAGCCCAAAATCAATGTGGTCGGCCTGATTCCCGCCTGTGAAAACATGCCGGATGGTTTGGCCGTCAAACCTGGCGATGTCGTGACCAGCATGAGCGGTCAGACCATCGAAATTTTGAACACCGATGCAGAGGGTCGTCTCATTTTGTGTGACGCCTTGACGTATGCCGAGCGTTTCAAACCGAAGGCCGTCATTGACATCGCCACCCTCACCGGTGCGTGCGTCATTGCCTTAGGGGCCATTCGCTCAGGCATGTTTGCAACGGAAGATGACCTGGCCGAGGCTTTGCTCAAAGCGGGCAACGAGGCCATGGACTTGTGCTGGAGAATGCCTCTGGACGACGACTACGCCGACGCCTTGAAGAGCAACTTTGCGGATGTTGCCAACGTGGGCGGTCGCGCTGGGGGGGCCATTACAGCCGCCAAGTTCTTGCATCGTTTTGCCAAAAAATACCCGTGGGCACATTTGGACATCGCTGGCACGGCTTGGAAAGGTGGCGCGGCCAAGGGCGCCACTGGCAGGCCCGTTGGTTTGCTCTTGCAATATTTGTTGTCCCAACAAATCGCAGGCAAGAAATAAATGCCGTTTGACGGCAAACGCGCTCCTCAGTTGTCCCATTTGTAAACATGGCTCAAGTTGATTTCCATTTCAATGCGCCGGACAAATGGGCTTACGTGTGCCGCTTGCTGCGAAAGGGCAGTGTGCAGGGCAAGCGCATGGGCGTTTGCGCTGCCGCAGAGACCGTGCATTTTTTAAATCAATCCTTATGGAATTTAAATGCTTCTGACTTTGTGAGCCATTGTCTGTCGACTGATTCTGCCGTCTTGTTGGCCCAATCCAGTGTCGTCTTGGCCGAAGATTGGTCCAGTCTGCAGGCCTTGTCGGGTCTTGATGTCTGGGTCAATTTGAAAGAAGCACCCCCACCCGACATGGCGCTTGTTGCGCGTTTGATTGAGGTGGTGGGCCCAGACGACGAGGACAAACTCAATGCCCGATTGCGGTGGAAGCACTACACCCAAAGAGGTTTTGCGATCAATCGTTTCGACTTGGCTGCACAGACCGCTTAATTTGCGGTATTGTTACGTTCTGCTTGTTTCAAGCATTCCTTTTTTTACTCGGAGCTCTTCATGAAATTGTCTTCTCTCAAGACCCCTCTTTCCGCAGTGGCAATTGCCGCTGTCGCCTTGACCCTGGTTGCTTGTGGCAAAAAGGGCGACGATGCAATGATCGTCAAAATTGGTCATGTTGGACCCACCAGTGGCGCCATTGCGCACTTGGGCAAGGACAATGAAAACGGCGCCAAAATGGCCATTGAAGAGTTGAATGCCGCGGGTTTGAAATTTGGCGACAAAGCCGTCAAGTTTGAATTGTTGGCAGAAGACGACGGTGCCGATCCCAAGCAGGGTACCGCAGCCGCCCAAAAATTGGTCGATGCCAAAGTCAATGGCGTGATCGGTCACTTGAACTCCGGCACCACCATTCCAGCCTCCCAGCTCTACAACGGCGCGGGCATTCCACAAATTTCTCCTTCCGCCACCAATCCTAAATACACACGCCAAGGTTATGCCGGCGCATTCCGTGTCGTGGCCGACGATGTGCACTTGGGCGGCACGTTGGGCAAATACGCTGTTGAAACCCTCAAGGGCAAGAGCATTGCCGTCATTGATGACCGCACAGCTTACGGCCAAGGTGTGGCAGAAGAGTTTGAGAAGGCGGTCAAAGCTGCCGGCGGCAATTTGGTGGGCCATGAATTCACCACCGACAAAGCGTCTGATTTCAATGCCATCCTGACCACGCTCAAAGGCAAAAAACCTGACGTGGTGTTCTTCGGTGGCATGGACGCTGTGGCCGGACCCATGCTCAAGCAAATGAAACAATTGGGCATCAATGCCAAGTTCATGGGCGGTGATGGCATCTGCACCACTGAGTTGGCCAAATTGGCAGCCGAAGGCATGGGCGAAGAGACTGTGTTCTGCGCTGAAGCCGGTGGTGTCGAAGGCGAACAAAAAGCGGGCATGGAAAAGTTCCGCGCTGACTTTAAAACCAAGTTCAACGCCGACGTACAAGTTTACGCACCTTACGTCTATGACGCTGTCAAAGTCATGGCCACCGCCATGGTGACAGCCGGTTCTGCCGACCCTGCCAAGTACTTGCCCGCTTTGAAAGCCATCAACTACAAAGGTGTGACAGGTAATATCGCGTTCGACGAAAAGGGTGACATCAAAAATGGCGCATTGACTTTGTACACCTACAAAGGTGGCAAACGTGAACAGCTCGCTGTGATTCGCTGAGTGGATTGACGCTGATCAAAAAAGCCCCGCAGTTCGAAGCTGCGGGGCTTTTTTTTCAGTATCCCGTGTCAGGCCAATCCTCGCTTGGTCAAGAGCGGTGTGACAGTCGGCTCACGGCCTCTGAAGGCCACGTACGAGGCCATGGGTTCTTGTTGGTTGCCCGCCGAGTAAATGTGCTCGTACAACTTTTTGGCAGGTTCCGCTGCAAACAAATCACCCGCTTCTAAAAAAGCATCAAAGCCATCAGCATCCAAGACTTCAGCCCACATGTAAACATAGTAGGCGCAAGCATATGCGTTGGAGGAAAACAAATGGGAGAAGTGCGGCAGGCGATGCCGCATGCCAATGGCTGGCGGCATCTGAATGGCCTTCAAAGTCTCAGCTTCAAACTGTTGGAAGTTGAGCGACGCCAAATCGGTGGTTTCGTGCAAAGCCAAATCGACCAAAGCCGAAGAGACATATTCCACAGTGGCGAAGCCTTGGTTGAAAGTTTGTGCATCGAGGATGCGCTGTAGCAGGGCATCGGGCATGGGTTGTCCGGTCTCCGCGTGCAATGCAAATTGTTTCAAGATCTGAGGCTGCATCAGCCAGTTTTCAAAAACTTGGGAGGGGAATTCGACAAAGTCACGCAAGACACGTGTGCCAGAGAGTCTGCGGTATTTAACGCGTGATAGAAGCCCATGCAAGCCGTGTCCAAATTCATGGAACAAGGTTCGTGCATCGTCCAGACTGAGCAGTGTGGGTTTGCCATCTGCGCCCTGGGAAAAGTTATTGTTGTTGACCACAATCGGTCGAATTTCTTTTGTCAAATTCATGGAATCGCGGTAGAGGCTCATCCACGCGCCTGAGCGTTTGCTGCTGCGAGCAAAGTTGTCGCTTAAGAAAAGTCCGACATGCTGGCCTTGTGCATCGCTGACCTCCCAGCCCGTGACCGTCTCATGGTATTTCTCAATGTTCTGGACTTCCGTGAAGTTGACGTGGAAGAGTCTGTGCGCCACATAGAACATGGCTTCCATCAGCTTGTGCAATTGCAAATAGGGTTTGATCTGCGCTTCATTCAAGTCAAACTTTTCTTTGCGGACACGTTCCGTCCAAAAGTGCCAGTCCCAAGCCGCCAAGTCTTGAAGTCCTGAGAGTTTTTGCAGATCGGCGCGTTCTTGCAAAGCTTTTTGACAGGCGGGTTCCCACACGCGCAGCAACAAATCACGCGCAGCTTTGGCGCTGCCCGCCATGGTGTCTGCCAGCGCGTATTCCGAGAAATCTTTGTAACCTAACAATTGCGCTTGTGCCAATCGCAGGGACAAGATGTCCCGCATGATGGCTTCGTTGTTGTGCGGGCCTTCGTTTTCACCACGTTTGCACCATGCCGTCCACAACTGTTGACGCAAGTCTCTGCGTTCAGAAAAGGTCATGAAAGGGGTGAGGGAGGAGCGCGATAAAGTGATGGCGTGTGCATTGCTTGCGGTGATGCCGCGATCTTTGGCCAATTTTTGCGCGGCGCTTCTGACGAAATCGGGCAATCCTTTGAGCTCTTCTTCTTGGCTCAAGATCAGGCAAAAAGAGGCTTCATCGGCCAACACGTTTTGCGAAAATGCCGTGAACAAAGAGGCCAGTTTCTCAGAGTTCTGGGCAAAGCTTACGCGGTCTTGATCTTTCAATTTGGCGCCTGCGCGCACAAAGTCCAGGTGATATCTTTCAACCAAGCGAATGCTTTGTGCATCCAGTCCCAATGTCATCCGTTGTTGGTGAATGCGATCAATGCGTTGAAACAAGGGGGCATTCAGGTACAAAGCGGCGGAGTGTGCGGCCAACTTAGGCGCCATGGTTCGTTCAATGGCTTGAATGTCTGAGGAGGTGTGTGAGGCGCTTAAGTTGGAGAAAACAGCGGAAGTTTGATGGAGCAACGCACCACTGGACTCCATGGCCAACAAGGTATTTTCAAAGGTCGGTGGACTCGATTGGTTGGCAATGCTTTCAATCTCTGCTTGATTCTCGAGGATGGCTTGATTGAACGCTTCTAAGAAATGTGACGCTTGGATGGCCTCAAAAGGAGGCATCTCAAATGGCGTAGACCATGGCTGCAGTAAAGGATTTGACATTTTGAAAAGTGAATGAAGTCTGATTTGAACTTTAAGGGTTTACGAGAGGCTTTGATGGGCACTCACAAAATAGCCCTTAAAGAACAACAATATTCATGAATTTGAGTGAACTTGCATTATTCTTCAAGCTTGAATAATTTGTCATAAATTTAGATGACTTTTTGCCTTCAAAGGATTGCTGTGTATTTTGTGGATTGTCTTCAATATCAAGTGCGTCAGGCTTTCGCAGCGATCAAATTCATTTCTGGGCGTGGCTTGATTGGCGCCTTGGCCTTTCTTCTAGTGGCCCCAGGCCTTTGGGCCAACCCCAACCCCAAAGCCAACCCCGCCGATCCTGACAAAGTATTGCGCTTGGCATTCCCAACGCCCGAAACTGGTTTTGACCCCATTCGTGTCAATGACCTGTACTCCAACACCATTGCCGCGGCCATTTTCCAGCCCTTGATCAATTACGACTGGATGGCCATGCCAACGCGCATGGTGCCGGATGCCGCCGAGGCTCTTCCAGAAGTTTCGAAAGATGGAAAAACGTATACCTTCAAAGTTAAAAAAGGCTTGTTTTTCACACCCGATGACGCATTCAAAGGCCAACGCCGAGAATTGACGGCACAGGATTATGTCTACACATTGTTGCGGCACGCCGACCCCAAAAACCGCAGTCCTCAGGTGTCTGACTTTGACGACAAAATCTATGGATTTGCCGAGTCTCGCAAACAAGCGGCCGCCAGTGGCAAGTTTGATTACGACCAAAAACACCCCGGCATTTACGCCACCGATCGTTACACCTTGGTGGTTCATCTGAACCAAGCCGATCGCAATTTTCTGACCCTGCTCACCAATCCATTTGCAGCGGGCATGGCGCGCGAAGTGGTCGAAGCTTATGGCTTTGAGGGCATCATGGGCCATCCCGTTGGAACCGGTCCCTATGTGCTTGAAAAATGGGTGCGTGGTTCGAAAATTATTTTGAAAGCCAACCCTGAATACCCTGGCTTTGTTTGGAATTTTGAAGCGCCTCCCAACAGTCCGGTTGAACTTCGCATCGCCAACCAAATGCAAGGCCGCAAGATGCCGCAAATTGGCCGTGTGGAGGTCAGCATCATCGAAGAGCCTCAATCGATGTGGCTGGCTTTCAGTGGCAAAGAGATCGATGTCGTGGCCGTGCCGCCATCGTTCATCGAAAAAGCACTGACCCGAAAAAATGATTTGTTGCAAACATGGGTCGCTCAAGGTGTCAACATGTACCGAAATGTCGAGGCAGACATCCGGTATCAATTCTTCAACATGAAAGACCCTTCTATTGGTGGCTACACGCCGGAGCGCATCGCCTTGCGTCGGGCGATCATCATGGGCTTTGATGTCGATGAAGAAATTCGTGTGATTCGAAAAGGCCAGGCGGTGAAGGCGCAGCAAATGGTCTCGCCTGTGATTGCAGGTCACGATCCCAATTACAAGAGCTTGGTGAAGTTCAGCCCTTTGTCTGCCAATGCGCTATTGGATCAATTTGGCTATCGCAAAGATGCCAAAGGCTATCGTTCGCACCCCGATGGCAAACCTTTGGTGCTCACCATTTATTCGTCGACATCATCGATTGACCGTGAACGCGATGAGCTTTGGAAAAAATCGATGGACCGTTTGGGCATTCGATTGAAAGTTAAGAAAGACAAGTTCCCCGAAATGCTCAAGCAGGGCAAACAGTGTGCAATTCCTTCCTGGGCATTGGGCTGGACCCGTGCGGCAGAAGCTGAATTTGTGATGAAGTTGCTGTACTCCAAAACCATTGGTCAAAACAATTACGCTTGCTTTGAAAATGCGCAATACGATGCCTATTTTGAACAACTCAAACGCATGCCCGATGGTCCAGAGCGTACGCAGGTTTTGCACAACATGTACCGCCTCATGGAAGTCAATGGGGTGTTGGGCTTAAGTTCTACAGGCATCTCAACGCGTTTAAGCCATCAACGTGTTGAAGGCTATCGCAAACATCCTCTCCTGTTGGGTGATTGGATTTACTATGACATTCAAAAACCTTAACGAAAGGACACATCCATGAGTGCCTATGTCCTTCGCCGTTTGTGGCAAATGATTCCGACGCTGGCTGGGGTCATCCTGCTTGTTTTTTTTCTGTTCAATTGGATCGGCGGCGATCCTGCCTACGTTCTTGGGGGCCTCTTCTCTAACCAGGAGCAGATTGACAGCATTCGGGCTGAACTGGGTTTGGATCAACCCCTCACAGTTCAGTTGTGGATATTTGTCAAACAAGTTGCGAGTTTTGACTTTGGCAACAGTTGGACCACGGGCGAATCCGTTGCGCATATTTTTGCGACACGGCTTCCTGCGTCCTTGACCTTGATGGCCCCTCTGCTGATCATTGAAACCATCACCGCCTTGTGTTTGGCCATTGGTTTGGCTTGGGTGAGGGGCTCCTCGGTTGACCGCGGCACCATGGTGGTCTTCACGGCGCTCATGTCGGTGAGCATTTTGGTGTTCATCATCTTGGGACAATACGTGTTGGCCTATCGACTGGGATGGTTTCCTGTGCAGGGCTGGAGTGACGACTTCTGGAAAAACATCAGCACCTATGCGCCACTTCCTATTTGCTTAGGCCTTTTGGTCAGCATTGCACCCAATACCCGTTTGTTCAGAAGTTTTGTCCTGGACGAAGTGGACCAAGACTATGTTCGAACCGCCAGAGCCAAGGGCTTGTCTGAGCCTCGTGTGATGTTTGTGCACGTGTTGCGCAATGCACTCATCCCTGTCATTACCTTCGTGGTTTCCAATTTACCTGGTTTGTTGTTGGGTGCATTCTTGTTAGAGCGTTTTTTCGGCATTCCGGGTGTTGGCAGAGAAATTATTTTGGCGGTGGAGCGAAGTGACTTTCCTGTGATCAAGGCTGTGACGGTGTATGTGGCCATGGCCACCATGATCTTCAACCTGATCGGTGATGTGTTGTACCGCTTCACAGACCCCCGTGTGCAATTGCGTTGATTCGTCCCCCCTACAAGGCCCTTCTTTTTAATATGAGCAGTTCCCATTCAAATTCAACAACCGTGGTCAGTGAAGGTGCCTGGGCGCTGGCTTGGCGCCGTTTCAAATCAGATCGGGTGGGCGTCTGGAGTGGCATCACGGTCATTCTCAGTCTTGCATTGGTTTTAACCACCTTGTTGGGCAACTTGGGGGCAGACTGGGAAAAAGAGGTGGCCATTGGCCATGCGCCTCCCTCATGGGCCATGGCTGATTTGCAGGCCGGTGATGCTAACAAATCTGTGCCTGAAATATTTCTCTATGAGCCGACCCCCACGGATGTGATCGACCCCATTGCTGCGCAATGGGAGCAAGCACAAAAGGCCGTGAAGCCTGCGGGCGATCAGGTCAATGCCTTGGCCACCCACCTGCCCATGGGTGCCGACAAGTGGGGCCGCGATGTGTTGGCCAAAACCATCAAAGGCGCTGAAACCAGCATTTTGGTGGGCTTGGCGGCAGCCTTGATGGCCACCGTTTTGGGGGCCGCTTTGGGGGCTGTGTCCGGTTGGTATGGCGGTGTGGTCGATGACCTGAGCAATTGGCTCTACAACGTCTTTCACTCGATTCCCAGCATCTTGTTGATCTTGGCCATTGCTGCTGTCCTCAATACCAAGGGCACCATGGCGGTGGTTCTGATTTTGGGCACCACAGGCTGGACAGGGACCTACCGTTTGATTCGGGGCGAGTATCTGAAGCATCGCAACCGCGATTACGTCAGGGCCGCCGACGCCATTGGCGCGTCGAACAATCGGCGCATGTTTGTGCACATCTTGCCCAATGTCAGCCATGTCATCTTGGTTCAGTTTTCACTGCTCACGGTGTCCTGCATCAAGGCTGAAGTCATTTTGTCTTTCTTAGGCTTTGGGGTGCCCGTCGACGGTGTGTCTTGGGGCACCATGTTGACGGAAGCGCAAAATGATTTGTTGGTGGGGCAGTGGTGGCAATTGCTGTCTGCCACAGCGGCCATGTCGATCTTTGTCACAGCTTTGTCGCTGCTGACCGATTCCTTGCGTGATGCACTGGATCCCAAAGTCATTCACTGAAACGGCTCATTGAAATCTTTCATGAAAAAAAACATGGCAACGCGTAGAACACCACCACCGCTGGCAACGATTTCAGACAATTTGCTGGAAGTTAAAAACCTCACCGTTGATTTCATCAGTGCCTCCAAAGCGCCTGTGCGGGCTGTGGAGGATGTGTCCTTTGTCATTCCCCGAGAACGGACTGTGGCTTTGGTGGGTGAGTCAGGCAGTGGCAAGTCCGTCAGTGCGTTGGCCATCATGGGTTTGTTGCCGCCACAAAATGCCAAGGTGGCCCTTCATTCCCGCATTGAATACGACGGACGGTCGATGCTGAATTTGACGCGGTCAGATTGGCAACTGATTCGGGGTTCTCGCATTGCCATGATTTTCCAAGACCCGATGACGTCCTTGAATCCGGTCTACACAGTAGGTTATCAATTGGCAGAAATGTTGCGCATCCACAAACGGGTGTCCCCAAAGGAAGCCATGGCCAGAGCTTGTGCGTTGTTGGAGGAGGTGGGCATCCCTGAGCCGCAGCGCCGCGTCAAAGCCTACCCCCACGAACTCTCGGGCGGTCAGCAACAACGTGTCATGATTGCCATGGCCTTGGCGTGTGAGCCCGAACTGTTGATTGCTGACGAGCCCACCACAGCCTTGGACGTCACGGTGCAACGACAAATTTTGACCTTGTTGGCAGAGTTGCGTGAACGCCGCCGCATGGCCATGCTCTTTATCACGCACGATTTGGGCTTGGTGAGCGAAGTGGCCGATCATGCTGTCGTGATGCGCAAGGGCACGGTGCGCGAAGCTGGACCCGTGCGTTCATTGTTCGCCAACCCTCAAGACGCGTATACCAAGGCATTGCTCAGTTGCCGCCCCAGTGTAGAGCGGCATGGTCAGCGACTGTTGACCATTGACGATTGGATGTCTCACAACCGAGAACAGACTGCGCAAGCGCCCAGGGTCGATGTCAGTCCCAGCGCAACAGAAAAACCTCTCATTGCGCCGTTCGATACGCCTTTGTTGGACGTTCAAGGTTTGCGCAAAGTTTTTCAACGTTCGGGGGGCTGGTTCAAAAGCGACGATTTTGTGGCCGTTGAAAACGTCAGTTTCAAACTGATGCGCGGCCAAACAGTGGGCTTGGTCGGTGAATCCGGTTCGGGCAAAACAACGGTGGGACTGTGCCTGCTGAGATTGCACGAAGCCAGCGCAGGCAAAGTTTTCTTTGATGGCAAAAATTTGCTGGCAATGTCACGTACTGAATTTGCGAATTACAAACGCCGCTTGCAAATTGTTTTTCAAAATCCCTATGCCTCTCTCAATCCACGTTTCACCATTGGGGAAATTTTGAGTGAGCCCATGCAATTGCATGGCATTGGCGCAGGGCATGCAGATTGGGAAAAAAGATCTTTGGCTTTGCTCGACAAAGTGGGGATGCCCGCATCTGCTTTGAAGCGCTATCCGTTTGAGTTCTCAGGCGGTCAACGCCAACGCATTGCCATTGCACGGTCACTGAGTTTGTCACCCGAGGTGGTGGTGCTGGACGAGGCCGTGTCCGCGTTGGATGTCTCTGTACAAGCCCAGGTGTTGAACTTGCTGAAAGACTTGCAAAAAGATTTGGGACTGAGTTACTTGTTCATCTCGCATGACCTGGAAGTGGTGCGCTACATGTCAGACACACTCTTGGTCATGAACAAAGGCCAAGTGGTAGAGCAGGGCGTTGCAGCTGACATTTATGCACACCCACAGCACACTTACACACAAACCTTGTTGGCTGCTGTGCCCAAGATGCCCGAGTTGCTGACACTGTAAGTGCAGGCTTGCAGTTCAGGCTTGCAGTTCAGGCAATTTTTTGAGCGTTTTCAAGTAAGGCCTGCTGTACGCCACCAATGCCACGAGCAATGTGCCTGCGCCGGCACCTGCTAATGAGCTTCGCATGCCCCAGTGCTCAGCCATCCAGCCACCCAGCACGGCGCCAGGCCCTGCTGGGAGCAAAATCAACCAGCGCATGGTGGTGGTCATGCGGCCCAACAATTCAGTGGGTGTGAACGACTGCCTGAGCGACAAGAAATTGACGAACAGCAGTGTGGCGCCCCAGCTGAAGCAAATCAGCATCCAAGAAAATAAAACGATGCCTGGCAACTTGCCTTCTAAACCAAGCAGACCCATCCATCCCAGGGCGGTGATGCCAATGCCCAATATCAAGGCAGGCCCAGGACCTATTTTTTTAGACAACTGCGGCCCTGCCATACCGCCTAAGACTGAGCCCACACCCAAAGCCACAAAACTCAGGGACACCCAAGTCTCGTTCAAGCCCAAATCTTTGACCGCGAAAATGATTTGAACAGACAAAGCCATTTGCGCAAAGAACTGCCAAGCGCCGACCGTGGCGGCCATTTCAAGCAACATCTTTTGTGACTTTACAAATTGCAAGCCTTTCAGCAGATCTTGTTTGAATGATCGATCTTTCCAAGTTGATCTGGGTGGCACTTCTTCTTGGATCTGAATGCCCTTGAGCATGAGCACCGAGCCGATCAGCAAAAATGCATCCATCACCAATGCCAAGGGCGCACTGAAAACACGAATCAAAATGCCAGCCAACCCAGGTCCCAGCACTTCGGCCATGGAGCCCGCAATGGCATTTTGCGAATAGGCCTGAACCAATTTATCGCGTCCCACCAATTGCGTCAAAACGATTTGTGACGCAGAGCCTGCGATGGTGTAGACCGTGCCCAAGGCGAAACTGACGGCATACATGAGTGGCATGGTGAGCATGCCCAAGGCCCAAGCCAAAGGGATGGTGAGCAAGGCCAGACCCATGAAAATTTCGCCCGCGATGTACAGCGGTAGCTTTTGCATCCGATCGATCAGCACGCCGCCAGGCAAGGACAACAAAACGAATGGGGCAATTTCCATGGCCGTTAAAAAGCCCATTTGCGTGGGCGACGCGTCAAGCAGGAAGACCGCCGTCAGGGGCAGGGCCAACATGGTGATTTGACCGCCCAAGTTGCTGAACAAGATGGACAACCACATCCGCCGGTAACCGGCGATCTGAAAGAGAGGGTTGTTGAAGATGTTCATTCAGGGCTTAAATGGTGCGCAAAATCCGGAGTCGTTGGCCCCATGAGAAAACCCCGCTAAAACAGCGGTTCTAGCGGGGTTTGATTTTTGGCGGAGCAGGCGGGATTCGAACCCGCGGTGGGCTATGAACCCACACACGCTTTCCAGGCGTGCGACTTAAACCACTCATCCACCGCTCCGAGCCGGCAAGTATAGCATTTGAAGGCCATATTCTTGGACGATTTTCAGCAGAATGTCATGAATATTCATTACACTTCTCGATTGATAATTTTTTTCCAAATCCAAGGCCGGCGCCCATGAAATTTCGTTTTCCCATTGTCATCATTGACGAAGACTACCGCTCTGAAAACACTTCAGGCTTGGGTATCCGTGCATTGGCGCAGGCCATCGAAACCGAGGGCTTTGAAGTCTTGGGTGTGACCAGCTACGGTGACTTGTCTCAGTTTGCACAGCAACAGTCGCGTGCCAGTGCTTTCATCTTGTCGATTGACGACGAAGAGTTCACCCCTGGCCCCGACTTAGACCCCGCCGTTTTGAGCTTGCGCGCCTTCATTGAAGAAGTACGTCGCAAAAACGCTGATGTGCCAATTTACATTTACGGCGAAACCAAAACATCGCGCCACATTCCCAACGACATCCTGCGTGAACTGCATGGCTTCATCCACATGTTTGAAGACACGCCAGAGTTTGTGTCTCGGCACATCATTCGCGAAGCCAAAAGCTATTTGGAAGGCGTTCAGCCGCCATTCTTCAAAGCCTTGCTTGATTACGCAGAAGACGGCTCTTACTCATGGCATTGCCCAGGCCACTCTGGCGGTGTTGCGTTCTTGAAAAGCCCTGTAGGTCAGATGTATCACCAGTTCTATGGTGAAAACATGCTGCGTGCCGATGTCTGCAATGCGGTGGAAGAATTGGGCCAATTGCTGGACCACAATGGCGCCATTGGTGAGAGTGAGCGCAATGCCGCGCGCATTTTCAATGCCGACCATTGTTTCTTTGTGACCAACGGCACCAGCACATCCAACAAAATGGTGTGGCACCACACGGTGGCACCAGGCGATGTGGTGGTGGTCGATCGCAACTGTCACAAATCGATTTTGCATGCCATCATCATGACGGGCGCCATTCCGGTTTTCTTGAAACCGACGCGCAATCACTACGGCATCATTGGCCCGATTCCCCAAAGCGAATTTGAAGTGGCCAACATTCAGGCCAAGATCAAAGCCAATCCTTTGCTCAAAGGTGTCGACGCCAAGAAGGTCAAGCCCCGTGTCATGACCCTCACGCAGTCCACCTATGACGGCGTCTTGTACAACACCGAAACCATCAAGGGCATGCTCGATGGCTATGTCGAAAATCTGCACTTCGACGAAGCTTGGTTGCCTCACGCTGCATTCCATCCTTTCTACGGCACATACCACGCCATGGGCAAAAAGCGCCCGCGCCCCAAGAACTCTGTGGTGTACGCCACGCAGTCCATTCACAAATTGTTGGCGGGTATCAGCCAAGCCAGCCACGTGCTCATTCAAGACTCCCAAAACACCAAGTTAGACAGGCACCTGTTCAACGAAGCGTATTTGATGCACACCAGCACCAGCCCGCAGTACAGCATCATTGCCAGTTGCGACGTGGCTGCGGCCATGATGGAGCCACCGGGTGGCACAGCCCTGGTGGAAGAAAGCATTGCAGAAGCCTTGGACTTTCGCCGCGCCATGCGCAAGGTGGACGACGAGTACGGCAAAGACTGGTGGTTCAAAGTTTGGGGCCCAGAAAACCTGGTGGACGAGGGCATTGGCCGCGCCGAAGACTGGATCATTCGCAGCGATTCGCGCAAGAAGGGCAGCAAGTGGCACGGCTTTGGTCAGATGGCCGACGGCTTCAACATGCTCGACCCCATCAAAGCCACCATCGTCACGCCGGGTTTGAATTTGGATGGCAAGTTTGACAAGACCGGTATTCCTGCATCCGTGCTCACCAAGTTCCTGACAGAACATGGCGTGGTGGTAGAGAAGACCGGGCTCTACAGCTTCTTCATCATGTTCACCATCGGCATTACCAAAGGCCGTTGGAACTCCTTGTTGACAGCTTTGCAGCAGTTCAAGGACGACTACGATCGCAATCAGCCCATGTGGCGCATCATGCCGGAGTTCTGCCAGAAGCAGCCCAAATATGAGCGCATGGGCCTTCGCGATTTGTGCCAGCACATACACGCCTTGTATGCCAAATACGATGTGGCCCGTTTGACCACTGAGATGTATTTGTCAGACCTCACACCGGCCATGACGCCTGCCGATGCGTATGCACAAATTGCTCGACGAAAAACTGAGCGTGTGTCGATTGATGAATTGGAAGGCCGCATTACGGTGGGCTTGGTCACACCGTATCCACCGGGCATTCCCTTGCTGGTGCCAGGCGAAGTGTTCAACAAGAAAATTGTGGACTACCTGAAGTTCTCACGCGAGTTCAATTTGCAGTGCCCTGGTTTTGAAACTGACATCCACGGCTTGGTGGAAGAGAAGGGCGAAGATGGCGTGAAGCGGTATTTTGCTGACTGCGTTGCCGCGAAATGAACTGACATCACTTCAACATTCAATTTAAGACATATATGAGCTTCCTCGCTGGTAAAAAAATTCTTCTCACAGGTTTGCTGTCAAACCGCTCCATTGCTTATGGCATTGCCAAAGCCTGTCACGCACAAGGCGCCGAACTTGCCTTCAGTTATGTGGGCGATCGGTTCAAAGATCGCATCACTGAATTCGCTGCTGAATTCAACTCGAATTTGATCTTTGATTGCGACGTGGGTGATGATGCCCAAATTGAAAAGATGTTCCAGGACTTGTCCGTACACTGGCCCCAATTTGACGGTTTTGTGCACAGCATTGGCTTTGCACCGCGCGAAGCCATCGCAGGCGATTTCTTAGACGGTTTGAGCCGTGAGTCTTTCAAAATAGCGCATGACATCAGCGCGTACAGTTTTCCCGCGATGGCCAAAGCGGCTTTGCCGTATTTGAGCCAAGACGCTGCCTTGCTCACTCTGACTTATTTGGGTGCTTTGCGCGTGGTGCCCAGTTACAACACCATGGGTTTGGCCAAGGCTTCCTTAGAGGCTTCAGTCCGGTATTTGGCTGACTCATTGGGTTCTAAAGGCATCCGTGTCAACGGCATCAGCGCAGGCCCGATCAAAACTTTGGCGGCCAGCGGCATCAAAGGTTTTGGCAAAATTTTGAGCGTGGTGGAGTCTGCTGCACCGATTCGTCGCAACGTCACCATTGACGATGTGGGCAACGCGGCGGCTTTCCTGATGAGTCCCTTGGCTTCAGGCATTTCCGCCGAAATCGTTTATGTCGATGGTGGCTTTAGCCAGGTCATGGGTGGTTTCAGCGAAGCGCTCTGACCCATCTGCGACCCAATGCCTCTAGTGTCACTATTGCCTCTTTTGCCTGTGGGCTGAATTCGCACGCAGGCTTTGCATTCTGTTTGTTTTTTCATATTTCAAGGAGATGGGTGTGATGGTCAATCGCCAATTTCAACATCGGTTCGCCAAAAATTTGGTTTGGCTTGCCTTGTTTGCAACTGCAGGGTCATACGCGCAAACAGCCTCTCCCAGTTTGGCTGAGAAGGCGGTCCTTTTTGCCAAGGCGCCCGCCATTGCCGATGTACGCCCCTCTCCCTCGGGCAATCGCATTGCCATGTTGATTGCCAATGGCAAGGATGGCAAAAAAGCCTTGGCTGTTTTGTCCTTGCCGGCCAAGTCGCCCCCCAAAATCATTGCAGCCTATGAGAATGCAAACATCTCTGATGTATTCTGGGTGAGTGAAGATCGCATGGTCTTCCATGTGAATTCCGCATTAGAGGATGACAGACTGGCAGATGGCACCTTTGCCATTGACTACGACGGCAACAACAGTTTTCAACTGGTTTCTCAATCAGAAAATACCAGCCAACTTGGAACGCGCATTGCCAGCAAAACCCTCAACTACTCGTGGGGGGTGGTTGGACCGATTCGCGGCGGTTCTGGGCCTCAGGTATTGGTAAGGCAGGGCGTGTCGACGACGGTGGGAGATTGGCTGGCCGGTAAAACGGCTCGCATGAACACCTTGACAGGGGATCTCACCCCCATCTTGGTCAATGCACCAGAAAATGCCATCGACTGGATCTTTGATGCACAAGGTGAGCCGCGTGTTGCGCGTACTTCGGCCAAAGGCCGCGACAAATTGCATTTGCGAAATATCGAGAACAACACATGGCGCGTCATTTCTGATTTGCCAAGTTTGAGCGCTGAGACCATTGAACCTTTGTACATGGAAGATGACAAACAATTGGTCGTGTCAACCCGAAATGGTAAGAACACTGCGGGCCTCTATTTGTTCAATTTAGAAACGCTTCAATTAGACCCAGAGCCCTTGGTTCATGCACCCCGATATGACATTGGTCAAATCAAAGTCAATGGCGCAACGCGAAAGGTCATTGGCGCGGAGCTGGTGGCTGACAAATCGCAAACAATTTGGTTCGAGCCTTCTCTGGCGGCATTGCAAAAAGCTTTGGATGCGGGGCTGCCCAAAGGACGCAACAACCACATCCTGTGCGGCAACTGTGTGAAGAACAATTACTTCGTCGTCTTTTCTTCTTCTGACCAGCATCCTGGTGAGTATTTCATCTTTGACAAAGCTGAAAACAAATTGATGCCACTGGGCAGTCGTCGGCCTTGGATCACGCCGGCAACGCAAGCCACCCAAAGTTTTCATTGGATCAAAGCGCGTGACGGCCTTGATTTGCCTGTTCTTGTGACACACCCGCATGGTAAAGATGTCAAAGAGCAATTACCCACAGTGATGTTGGTGCACGGCGGCCCTTGGGTTCGAGGTGCCAAAATTCAGTGGGCCCCAGAGTCGCAGTTTCTGGCTTCATTGGGTTACCGAGTCATCGAGCCTGATTTCCGTGGCAGCTTAGGTTATGGCGAAAGTCATTTCCGTGCAAGTTGGAAGCAATGGGGGTTGTCGATGCAAGATGACTTGGTGGATGCCTTGAATTTTGCCGTCAAAGAAGGCATGAGTGACCCCAAGCGGGTTTGCATATACGGCGGCAGTTATGGCGGCTATTCATCGCTGATGGGGCCCATTTCTCACCCCGGCACTTACAAGTGTGCAGCCAGCTTGGTTGGTGTGACCGACATCATGTTGATGTTCAGCAATGTCAACTCAGACATGTCCAGAGATTCAAAGCAATTCACGATTCCTGAATTGCTGGGAGATCCAGTGACAGACATTGCCAAGCTGGATGCGGTGTCGCCCTTAAAGCGTGTGGCTGAAATCAAGGTGCCCGTGTTGCTGGCCCAAGGCCTCAAGGACAGAAGGGTGCCCCGTGAGCATGCGGATTACTTTGAAGCCTCTGCCAAAGCCAATGGCGTGAACATCAAGCGACTGAGCTATCCGACAGAGGGGCATGGTTTTAAATATGAACAAAATCGTGTTGATTTTTGGAAAAACTTAGGCGTCTTTTTTGAACAAAACTTGGCGCCCTGAAGACGCTGAAGGGCCTTAAGGGCCTTAAGGCGCTTGTGGTCCTTATGGCCCTTGTGGCCTGACCATGAAAAAAGCCTCCGCAATCGCTTGCGGAGGCTTTTTAAATTGGGACACCTGCCGAGGCGGGTGTCTCAGGTTCTAGATTAGAACGGTTGTGTGAACCGTGCAAAGAAGAACTTGTCGATGGGCATGTTGGGGTCCACTGAGGATGAGGATGATGAGCCACCCAAACCGTAGTTGGCATCATAAATAATCCGTGGCTTGCCGCCAAAGATGTTGTTCACACCCACCACCAACTGACCTTTGCTGGCTGTTTTGTAGCCAACGCTGATGTCGTTAAACACCATTGGTTTTTGCTTGATGTAGCCTGTGCCCCAGCTGGCTTCGCCATCAGGGTTGTTACATGCGGGTTCAGTACCAGTCCAGCATTGTGACTTCACAGAACCGTAGTAACGGGTTGTGAAGGTTGCTGTCCAAGAGTCTTTGGCCCAATCAAGGAAGATGTTGGATTTGAAGCGGAAGGTGTCATATTCACCTGCGTAATCAAACCAGCTTGAGTCGGCGCTGCTCTTGATCTTGTAGTTTTTCACGTACGAAGATTGTGAGCGAACGCCAAACTTGCCGTATTCGTTGGCAGGGAATGCATAGTTCAAGCCAACGTCAATGCCTTCGGTGCTGAGGTTACCCAAGTTGGCGTTGCCGCGCTCGAGGTAGCTCACCATGCCGGTTGCATCGCGGCGGAACTTGTTACAGAAAGAGCTCACGCCCTGAACGTAACATTGACCCAAGATGTAGCCAGCACTGACAGCCGTGATGCGGTTGTCAACAGCAATTTTGTAGTAATCCAAAGTGGCTGTCAGGTTAGGCAGCAAAGAAGGATTGACCACAAAACCAACGGTTTTGGTCAAAGCTGTTTCAGGCTGCAAGTCGGCATTGCCGGCGCCAGCCATGAAGGGCACGGTACTTTGACCGCCGCCGGAGGCAACGGGCGTACCAGCTTGGTTCAACTGACGGTAGTTGCTAGGCACACCAGCAGCTGCGCAGCGAGCTGCAACAGCGGTGTTGTTTCTAGCAGCGCCGCTCACGCTGTCGCAAGGATCGAGGTATGAGTCAAAAGACTGTTGGCCACCACCAAAGGTATCACCCACGGTAGGTGCGCGGAAGCCTTGCGCGTAAGTACCGCGAATCAACACTTGGCTGTTGGTTTTCCACAAGAAACTGGCTTTGCTGTTGCTTGTAGAACCAAAGTTGCTGTAGTTGGATGCACGGGACGCCAAGTTGACGCTCAACATGTCAATCAGAGGCTGGTTTTTCAGCAATGGAATGTTGGTTTCAACATAACCTTCAGTCACGCTGTATTTACCCACTGTGGCGTTACCCGCCAAGTCAGTGGAGTAGCCAGACTGCTCGAATGCACCTGGACGGTCGTAACCACCCACACGGCGCTGTTCAACACCTGCCGCCACGCCCACTTTGCCTGCTGGCAAAGTCATGACGTCACCCGACACGTCAGCCACAATGCTGGACACGGTGCTGCCGTAGGTGGCCAAGCCCGTAGACATCACGTAATCCAAAGCAGCTTGAGTCGAGGCTGTTGGGCCGCCCAAGATGTTGAAGGGAACGCAAGAAGCCAAAGACAAGGGAGAGGCTGAAGTGCCGCACTGCACGACGCCTGAGGCATTCATGAAAGAAGGGCCGAGGGCCTTTTTCAAGTTGACCAGGTTCAAGTTGCCCGTGCTGGTCACGTTGCCGCTGACGTTGTTGTAGTTGAAGCCGGTGTTCCAGTTCCATGGGTTGCCCAACATGGTGAACTCGCCTTGCAAGCCGCCATCAATGTGCAGGGATTTGCTGTCATTGACGGTCACACGTGGCACTTCGATGGTGCGACGGTAGAAGAACAAGTCTTGACCCAAACCAGCACCTGCCACTGCGTTGCCGTAGGGGTTGTAGTAGCTGTTTTTGTCAACGTACACAGGGTAGGCTGATTGTGACAAGCTGTTCAGTGGGTAGCCTGCGATTTGACGCTTAGAGCTGCGATCGCCAAACATGGCGGTTGCGTAAGCGCGCATGTCAGGAGAAATTTCAGCAGTTGCTTTCGTGAAGAACGATGTCAACTCTGAAGGCATTTGATACATCATTTGACTCGAAGAGTTAAATGTGTCGCTGTAGGCACCAGCGTATGTGTGATAGTTGAGCGGGTCACGGGCATTGGAGCCTGTTCCATCACCCAGCGCCAAAGCGCTGCTGGTGTTGTTCACAACTTTGTTAAAGCCAGTTGCAGAACCTGTCGAACTCACCTGGCGGATACGACCCCAAGGACCTGTACCGTAGCCGGCTGTTGACCACTCTGGACCATAAGAGTAAGCCGTGGTTTGACGGTCTTTGGCCCAAACTGCACCTTGTGTCGTTTTGGTGGCGCCAAACACAATCGAGCCAGCGTCATTGTTGGCACCCATCGAGAAGCTGTAATCGCCAGTCGATGCATCACCCAATTTGTTCTGACCGCCGTAGACGCTGATGGAAGCGCCTTTCATGTTCTTTTTCAAGATGATGTTGACCACACCGGCAATGGCGTCAGAGCCATACACAGCAGACGCGCCATCTTTCAACACTTCGATGCGTTCGATCAAAGCGGAAGGCACAGTGGACAAGTCGGTGTAGCCAGCCACGGAAGTGGTCCAGCGTTTGCCATCGACCAACACCAACAGACGTTGAGAACCCAAGTTTCTCAAGTTGATGTACTGACCGCCTTGTTCGCGGTTAGATGTCAAAGAGGAACCCTTGCTGAAGTCGGGGGTGCCGGCCACAGTCATGGAGTTGATGATGTCGCCCACAGTCACCATGCCAGACTTTTGAATTTCTTCTTGAGTCATGGTGATCACGGGTTGTGCAGATTCTTTATCGATCTGACGCAGGCGTGAACCTGTGATTTCAACAGTTTGCATCTGAGCGGATGCTGTTGTCATGGACAGTGCCAGTGAGGCACCGATCATGACGAGCACGCCAGAGGCAACGTTCGTCTTTTTAAACATTGATACTCCTTTAATTTCAAAGAACACGGTTTTTTCGAAGCACACTCTGTAAAGTAATGTGACAACCTTGTGAATTTTCTACGTTGGCTGACACTTCGCAAGTCAGGTTTTTGAGATAGTTAATTCCAACTGTGTTGAATAACTTTCACAGCTCATAACTAGTATTTAAATTTTTTCTAAAAATAGAACTAAAAAACTAAATTTAATAAAAAGTACTTGTGAAATTAATTGCATACCTTGTTGCGCAGTGTTGGAAATTTCCAACAGTCATAAACTTATAACGCGCAAGACTTAAGCCCTCACCACTTCGGCTAAAGTTGCGCATCTTTGTGACCCTGTCTTCTCAAATGTTTTCACCCCAAAATGGACTGAAAAACTTCAGTCGCCTCTGGCTTGTTTTGCTGGCCAGTTCTGCGTTGCTTGGCTGCAACGGTGTCTCCAACGAGCCTGTCCCGAAAGCCCTCTTGGCTGAAAACGTGCTGTTGAGCTCTTACCAAGAGTCTCCCAAGTACTTGGACTCCACGTCTTCCTACAGCAACAACGAGGCGCCCTGGACCTATGCGGTCTATGAGCCGCCCCTCAAATACCACTATTTGAAGCGCCCTTATGAATTGGTGCCGCGCACATTGACCGACATGCCGACGGTCAAGTTTCTCAGCAAGGAGGGGCGTGAATTGCCTGTTCAAACACCTGCTGACCAAATTGCAGAAAGTGTCTTTGAACTCAAGATTCAGCCGGGCATCTTGTATCAACCGCACCCCGCTTTTGCCAAAACCGCTGATGGCAAACACCGCTATTTAGATCTCAAAGAATCTGACATCGAAGGCAAGCGTCGCCCCTATGACTTTGAGCACATGGGCTCCCGTGAGTTGGTTGCAGACGACTATGCCTACGCCATCAAACGCTTGGCAACGCCACGCATCAAATCCCCATCTTTTGGCTTTTTGTCCGAGAAGATCGTGGGCCTGGCTGAATACGGCAAAAACATCAAAGCATTCAATGAAAAGTTGAAGCAGGGCAAGTCTGCGCGGGAAGTGGGGCCGCTGGGTCATTTGCCGTGGCTTGATTTTCGTGCGCATGCATTACCTGGCGTTGAAGTGGTCGATGCGCATACCTTGAAAATTCGGGTGGTCGGGAAATATCCGCAGTTCAAATACTGGTTGGCCATGACCTTCTTCGCGCCGATTCCGTGGGAAGTCGATGCGTTTTATGCGCAAAACGGCATGTCTCGTCGCAATTTGAATCCGGACACATGGCCCGTCGGTACCGGCCCTTACATGTTGACGGAATACATTCCCAACTCCCGCATGGAGTTGGTGCGCAACCCCAATTACCGCGGTGTGCCTTATCCCTGTGAGGGCGAGCCTGGCGACAAAGAAAAAGGATTGTTGAACGATTGCGGCAAGCCAACGCCTTTCGTTGACAAAGTCGTTTCTGTGATTGAAAAAGAAGCCACGTCGGTGGCCACCAAGTTCATTCAGGGTTACTACGACATACCGCAATTAGAGCGTGGAGAACCTGGCATTGGTTACCAAGTGTCGATTCAGGACGGCACTGGTCGCGCCAAAGAATTGTTGGAAAGAAAAATTCAATTGCCCAGCACCATTCAAGTGGGCTTCTGGCATTTTGGTTTCAATTGGTTAGACCCCGTGGTGGGTTTGGGTAAAACCCCCGAAGACCGCGTGCGCAATAAGAAACTTCGGCAAGCTTTGGCCATCGCATTCGACTTCGAAGAGTATGTCTCCATCTTTGAAGACGACCGCGCCAAGGTGAATCACAGCGTGATTGTCCCCGGTTTGTTTGGCAACAATTTGTCTCAGCCTAATCCTGTGATCTACGACAAATTGCCAGATGGCAAATTCAAACGCAAGTCCATTGAAGTGGCCAAAAAGCTGATGGCAGAAGCCGGCTACCCCGATGGTCGCGACGCCAAAACGGGTCAACCACTGGTCTTGAATTACGACACACAAGGTGTGGGGCCGGGCTACAAGGCGCGCCTTGATTGGGTGGCCAAGCAGTTTGCCAAACTCAACGTTCAAGTTGAGATTCGAAATACCGACTACAACCGCTTCCAAGACAAAATGCGCAAGGGTTCGGCACAGTTCTTTTTCTGGGGGTGGTTGGCAGACTACCCGGATCCAGAAAACTTCCTGTTCTTACTTTACGGGCCCAATTCAAAAGCCAAATTTGATGGCGAGAACTCCAGCAACTATGCCAATCCGGAGTTCGATCAGTTGTTTGATCGCATGAAGGACTTGGAAGACACGCCAGAGCGTGCGGCCATGATCGGACGCATGATTGACATCATGCAAGAAGACTTGCCCATGCTTTATGGCTGGTCAGAAGAGTTTGGTGGGGCCTATCACCAATGGGTTGGCAATGGCAAACCCTCCAACATCATTCGCGACACCTTGCCGTATTTGCGCATCGACGCAGAGCTGCGCACCCGCAAAATCAAAGAGTGGAACCAAGCCATTTGGTGGCCCCTGGCGATCTTGCCTTTGCTCTTGTTGGCTGTGGCATGGCCCGCTTGGCAAGCATGGCGCAGGCGCCAATCACAACGAGCTGTTCAGCCTAGCGCGCAATCAAATAGGGGACTGTGATGTTCAGATTTTTAACGCGTAAATTAGCCTATGGCTTTGCCATTCTGATCGGCATCAATTTGCTGACCTTCGTGCTGTTCTTCAAAGTGAACACGCCCGACGACATGGCCCGCATGCAATTGGGGGGTAAGCGTGTGACCCCTGATGCCATCGAAAAGTGGAAAGCAGAACGTGGCTACGACCGACCTTTGTTTTTCAACGACAAAGAGCAGGGCGCTGCACAACTGACCAACACTTTGTTTTTGGACAGTTCGCTCAGAATGTTTGCGTTTGATTTTGGACGTGCTGACAGCGGACGCGATATTGCTTCAGAAATTGTGCGGCGCGCAGGACCCTCTGTCGCACTCGCCTTGCCAACCTTTGTGGTGGGTTTGGGCATCTCTGTGGTGTTGGCGCTGGGCTTGGCATTTTTCCGGGGTACCTATTTGGACTTTTGGGGCACGGTGTTGTGCGTCGTCTTCATGTCCATCTCATCTTTGTTTTTCATTGTGATTGGCCAATTCTTGTTCTCTCGGGTGCTGCAGCTGATGCCCGTGTCCGGCTTTGCGCCTGGCCTTGATGCATGGCGCTTTTTGGTCTTGCCCATCGGCGTGGGTATCTTGGCGCGATTGGGCGGCGAAGTGCGTTTCAATCGCACTTTGTTCATGGAAGAAATTGGCAAAGACTATGTGCGCACAGCCCGCTCCAAGGGCTTGTCCGAAGCCCGTGTGCTGCTCAGCCACGTGCTTCGCAATGCACTCATTCCCATTTTGAGCGCTTCGGTGGCCGTCATTCCTTTGTTGTTCATGGGCAGCTTGATCACTGAATCCTTTTTTGCCATTCCAGGATTGGGCAGCTATTTGATTGAAGCCATTTCGGGGCAGGACTTTGCGATTGTCCGCGCCATGGTGTTCATTGGCTCTTTCCTCTACATCCTGGGTTTGATTTTGACCGACATCAGCTACACCTTGGCTGATCCACGCATTCGTTTGCAGTAAGCGCACCATGCAACCTGTATTTCTCTTAACCGATTTATTTGTTTACGCCATTTTGCTGTTTGTACTTTGGTACATGTGGCACATGCGATCCGACCGCAATTTGCGCGCCAACTGGCGTTTGGCCATGCGTCGCCCTGTGGCCATGGTCAGCAGCATGGTCTTGGCCTTTTTCTTGGTGGTGGCACTGACAGACTCTGTTCACTACCGAGAGGCTTTGCCTGCCACTGCTGGTCAAAGCGTTCAATATGCCTCCGAAGCCAACTCCTTGCTCGACAAAGTCCTGCAACCCTTGGCCAGTGCCAGAGAGCGCAGCTATTCTTAACCTTTGGCTGCGGTGGCATTCAGAAAAGAAACCTTTGAGCGGGATGGCGCCCCTGTGCGTGATTACCCCCGACTTCGTTTTGGTGGCAAACATCTGTCGGATCCTGCGAAGGATTTGTCTGATGACGTGTCACGCAAAAGCTGGACCGCGGTCGGTGTGGCCGTCGGCATCATTGTGATCACTCTCTTGGCCGGTTTGGGCTGGGGGTCGATGTCAACGGGGCAAGCGCTCCATGTTGTGTGGGTTCGTTTCAAACGGGGTCACACCGAGTGGCCTTGGCGCTCGATGGCCATCACGTTTTCGCTCATGGTTTTGAGCATCACCTGGGTGCTGATGCTGTCGCAGGGCTATCACGTGTTTGGCACAGATCGCACCGGTAACTCGGTCTTGGTGTTTGCACTGAAGAGTGTGCGCACAGCGCTGGTGATTGGTGGTTTGACCACGCTGGTGGTCTTGCCCCTGGCCTTGTTGTTGGGTGTGACTGCGGGCTACTTGCGCGGCTGGGTCGATGAGGCCATTCAATACCTCTACACACTTCTGGCATCGATTCCTGATGTGTTGCTGATTGCCGCATCGGTCCTGCTGTTGCAGGTCTTCATTGACAAAAACCAAGGCGTCTTTGAGACGGCTCTGGAGCGTGCCGATGCACGTCTGTTTTTCTTGTGCCTGATTTTGGGCATCACCTCATTCACCGGTTTGTGCCGCTTGGTGCGCGGTGAAACCTTGAAGTTGCGTGAGTTGGAGTACATCCAATCGGCGCGGGCATTTGGCGTCTCAACCCCCCGCGTTTTGTGGCGTCACATCGTGCCCAATTTGATGCACTTGGTGTTGATCAATACCGTCATGCAATTCTCCAGCTTTGTGTTGGCTGAAGCTGTTTTGTCTTACGTCGGTGTTGGCGTGGATCCCAAAACGGCCAGCTTTGGCGTGATGATCAACACGGCACGTGCCGAGCTGGCTGCAACGCCCTTGGTCTGGTGGACCTTGGCAACCGCTTTTGGCTTCATGTTCCTGATTGTGCTCAGTGCCAACTTGTTGGCCGATGCCGTGCGCGATGCATTTGACCCGCGCACACGACTTCGAAGTGCCACGCCTGTGGCTGCCAATTCACAAGCCAGTGCCGAAGAGGTGGCCGCATGACACAGCAATTGAATGTTAAAAATTTGGTGGTCGATTTGCAAACCGAAGTGGGCATGGCCCGCGCGGTGGACGCGCTCAATCTGACCCTGAACAAGGGCCAAACCTTTGCCTTGGTCGGCGAGTCTGGCTGCGGTAAATCGATGACGGCTTTGTCCTTGCTGCGCTTGCTGCCCGACAACGCGGTGATCCAAAATGGTCAAGTTGAACTGAGTGATGTGGATGTGTTTCAGTTGAGTGAGAACCAAATGCGCAGCATCCGTGGCCGGCGCATTTCCATCATTTTTCAAGAACCTTCCACCAGCTTGAACCCCGTGATGACGGTGGGCGATCAAATCTTGGAAGTGATTCATCAGCACACGTACCTGCAAGGCCCTGCAGCCCATGCGCGTGCGCTTGAGTGGCTGACCAAGGTCGGTTTGCCAGAACCTTTAAGGCGCATGGGCAGTTATCCGTTTGAAATGTCGGGTGGCCAACTGCAACGGGTGATGATCGCCATTGCCTTGGCAGCCGAACCCGATTTGTTGATCGCCGATGAACCGACCACCGCTTTGGATGTGACAATTCAAGCGCAAATTTTGGACTTGCTCAAAAGCCTCCAGAAAGAGCGCGGCATGGCCATGCTGCTCATCACACACGATTTGGCCGTTGTCAGTGGCATGGCCGATCAAGTGGCCTTGATGTACGCCGGACAAATTGTGGAGGTGGCCTCTGCTGCAGATTTCTTTGTGCGGCCTTCACACCCCTATGCCAAGTTATTGTTGCAGGCTTTGCCGGGTGAAGATTTAAGGGGGCGCCAATTGGCCGCCATTCACGGCACCGTGCCGCCGCTCACACAAGCTTTTCGCGGGTGTCGCTTTGCGCCACGGTGCCCTTATCAAACCGAGAACTGTCGCGAAAAAGTTGTTGGCCTGACGCCGATTTCGGACGCGCACCATGTGCGCTGTGTCCGTGTCAATGATGCCAGTCTTCAGTCCTTGAGCTTGCCACCTTTGATCGACACTGCCAATGCTTTGGCCACGGACCATGCCGTGCTGTTGTCGGTCAAAGATTTGTCTGTGACGTATTCAATGGGCGGCGGCGTATGGGGTCAGAAGAAGACCTTTGAGGCCGTGAAGAATGTCAGCTTTGACATTCAAAAGGGGCAAACTTTGGCCTTGGTGGGCGAGTCGGGTTGCGGCAAGACCACCATTGGCAAAGCGCTTTTGCAGTTGCTCACACCGCAAACTCACATTGGCGGTGAAGCCCACTTGCATGGCAAGGATTTGTTCAAGTTGAAAGGCAGCGACCTGCAAGAATCAAGACGCCAATTGCAAATCATTTTCCAAAACCCCTTTGGCTCTTTGAACCCACGCATGCGGGTGCAGGAAATCCTGGAGGAGGGCATGAAGAGCCTTCATCCAGAATGGTCGACTGACCAGCGCCGCAATGATTTGAAGGCGCTCATGGACCAAGTGGGTTTGCGTGCTGACGCGTTGGACCGTTATCCGCATGAGTTTTCGGGCGGTCAACGGCAGCGCATCGCCATTGCCAGGGCCTTGGCTGTGAAGCCTAGCCTGATCGTGTGCGACGAGCCCACATCGGCCTTGGATGTGTCCGTGCAAGCGCAAATTTTGAACTTGTTGCGCGAACTCCAAGACACCCTCGGTGTGAGTTATTTGTTCGTGACACACAACATTGGGGTGGTGGCCTATCTGGCTGACAAGGTGGCCGTGATGCACGCGGGTCAAATTGTCGAAATGGGAGATGCTTCTCAAATTTTGAATGATCCGCAGGATGTCTATACAAAAACACTGCTTTCTGCGGTGCCCAAATTGAACCAAGCCTTGGCTTAATTTGCCGCTTTTTTGCCACAAACTCGTTCCAAATCAAGGATTTATAGATTAGAATTCGGGCTTCACGACCAAACGGGCGGGTTTTCACCGCCCGTTTTTTTTGGTCGATCGATTAATGAGCAGGGTTTTTACCCGCTTTCGTACTTCTTTTTGAAAAGACCTATTTCGCGTGGCATTGCAGCAGATTGTTGAAGAAACCGTAGCCGGTTTGGGCTATGAATTGGTAGAGATTGAACGCTCTGCCGGCGGCTTGTTGCGCATCACCATTGACAATCCTTGGCAAGACGGCGTTGACCGATTTGAAATTCCATTTGTCACGGTGGAAGACTGCGAAAAGGTCAACCGGCAGTTGATGTTTGCTTTGGAAGTCGATGGCGTGGAATACCGCCGCCTCGAAGTGTCTTCACCGGGCATTGACCGGCCCCTCAAAAATGACCGTGACATGGCCCGCTTTGAAGGCGAGTTGATTGACATCACGCTCAAAGCCCCCATGGGAGAGGCTGCAGCAGGTTTGGTCAACGCGCTGCGCAAAAAATTTCGTGGCACCTTGGAAAAAGCTGAGGCCGGCGAAGGTTGGCAAATTGTTTGGTCTGATGCGCCTGAGCCCAAGCCCGGTGCGCGCGTGAGCAAGAAACGCCCGCCGGTGCCCATGCAGGTACTTGGTTTTATGTTAGACGAATTAAGAGAGGCGCGCCTTGCGCCTGTGGTTGATTTCAAGGGCCGTAAGCCCAAAATAGACTTAGGAGAAAAATAAGATGAATCGCGAACTGTTGATGTTGGTTGAAGCCATCTCACGTGAAAAGAACGTGGAACGTGACATCGTGTTTGGTGCCGTTGAATCAGCCTTGGCGCAAGCCACTAAAAAGATTTACGAAGGTGACGTGGACATTCGCGTGGCCATTGACCGCGACAGCGGCAATTACGAAACTTTCCGCCGTTGGCACGTGGTGCCAGATGAAGCCGGTCTGCAATTGCCTGACCAAGAAATTTTGTTGTTCGAAGCGCTCGAGCAAATTCCTGACATTGAAGTCGACGAATACATCGAAGAAGGCGTGGAGTCTTTGCCCATTGGACGCATTGGCGCCATGGCCGCCAAGCAAGTTATCTTGCAAAAGATCCGCGATGCTGAACGCGAAATGTTGCTCAACGAGTTCATGGCACGTGGCGAGAAAATCTTGGTTGGCACCGTCAAGCGCATGGACAAAGGCGACATCATTGTTGAGTCTGGCCGAGTTGAGGGCCGCCTGCGTCGCAGCGAGATGATTCCTAAAGAGAACTTGCGCAACGGTGACCGCGTACGCGCCATGATCATGGAGGTTGACCTCACATTGCGTGGCGCCCCGATCATCTTGTCTCGCTCTTCCCCTGAATTCATGGTTGAGCTCTTCCGTCAAGAAGTGCCCGAAATTGAACAAGGCTTGTTGGAAATCAAATCTTGCGCGCGCGACCCTGGTTCACGTGCCAAGATTGCTGTTTTGTCGCACGACAAACGCGTTGACCCCATTGGCACCTGTGTCGGTGTGCGCGGAACACGCGTCAACGGTGTGACCAACGAATTGGCCGGCGAGCGCGTCGACATCGTTTTGTGGAGTGAAGATCCTGCGCAATTTGTGATTGGCGCCTTGGCACCTGCCAACGTTCAATCCATTGTGGTGGACGAAGAAAAACACGCCATGGACGTGGTCGTTGACGAAGAAAACTTGGCCATTGCCATTGGCCGTGGTGGTCAAAACGTGCGCTTGGCTTCTGACCTCACCGGTTGGAAAATCAACATCATGGACGCGGCGGAGTCTGCGCAAAAACAAGCCGAAGAAACCACAGGCATTCGCGCTTTGTTCATGGACAAGCTCGATGTGGACCAAGAAATTGCCGACATCCTGATTGAAGAAGGTTTCACCAGCTTGGAAGAAGTGGCGTATGTGCCAATTCAAGAAATGCTCGAAATCGACAGCTTCGACGAAGACACCGTCACCGAGTTGCGCACACGTGCGAAGGACGCATTGCTCACCCTCGAAATTGCACGCGAAGAAAGCGTGGAAGATGTGTCACAAGACCTGCGCGATTTGGAAGGCCTGACGCCCGAGTTGATCGCTAAATTGGTCGAAGCAGGCGTTCAAACGCGAGACGATTTGGCCGATTTGGCCACTGACGAACTGACCGACATCACCGGACAAACCGATGGTGAAGCCACCGCCCTGATCATGAAAGCCCGTGAACATTGGTTCACTGGTCAGGCCTAATATCAAGGAGGCACGAACCCCATATGTCCAGTAACACCGTCGCCGAGTTCGCCAGCGAACTCAAGAAATCACCCGATACGCTGCTTGAGCAATTGCGTTCTGCAGGCGTTGACAAATCAGCCGCATCGGATGCGCTGACTGAAACAGACAAGCAAATGCTTTTGAGCTTTTTGCAAACCAGCCATGGCACAGTGGCCGGTGAACGCAAAAAGATCACGCTCGTCAAAAAATCGACCAGCGAAATCAAGCAAGCCGATGCCACAGGCAAGGCCCGCACCATTCAAGTGGAAGTGCGTAAAAAGCGCACCTTCATCAAACGTGATGACGAACTTGATGCGGCACCCGCAGCACCAGTGGCGCCGCAAGAACCTGCGGCTCCCCTGATCGATCACGCTGAGTTGGCCCGTCGAGAAGAAGAAGCGCGCAGCCAAGCTGAATTGCTTCGTCGTCAAGAAGAAGAGCTGGCTGAAAAACGGCGTGAACGTGAAGCCAAAGAGTTGGCCAAACGCGAAGAAGCCAAAGCGGCCGAAGCGGCTGCGGCCAGTCAACCGGCCGTGCAAAAAACAGCTGCAGAAATTGCGACTGAAGCAGCCGCTGTCCGCAGCGCCAAAGCGGCCGCAGCCCAACTAGAGGCTGACAGCATCAATGCTGCTTCCAAACCGGTAGACCCTTCGATTGCGCAATCTGCTGAAGCCGATCGCGTGAATGCTGAAAATGCCGCAAAAGCAGACAAAGCTGCCAAGATCAAAGCAGCTGAAGATCAAGCAGAGCAAGCAGCCAAAGCTGTGGTGGCTGATGAAGCTGCCCGTGAACTCGACTTGAACCAGCGCCGTAACAAAGCCCTGGCCGAAGCCGAAGCGATTCGCGCCATGATGAGCGCGCCGCCTAAAAAGGCGCCGCCCAAAGAAGCGCCCAAGCCCGATCCCAAAGCGGCAAAAGGCACTTTGCACAAACCCGCGCAAGCGGCTGGTACCGCGGTCAAACGTCCACCAGCAGCCGGCGAGGCGACCACGGCCGCTCCAGGTGGCAACAAAGAAGTGAAATCGGCCAAGCTGTCATCCAGCTGGGCCGGTGATCCCGCCACTAAAAAGAAAGCCATTCCAACGCGCGGTGATACCAGCGGTGGTGTGGGTCGTAACAACTGGCGTGGTGGACCTAAAAACCGCCGTGGCAACGACCGTGATCGTGAAGATCATGTGCAAGCCGCACCGGTTGAAGCCCGTGTCATTGAAGTGCACGTGCCTGAAACCATCACGGTGGCTGAACTGGCGCACAAGATGGCCGTCAAGGCGTCTGAAGTCATCAAACAATTGATGAAACTGGGTCAGATGGTCACGATCAATCAGCCGTTGGACCAAGACACGGCCATGATTTTGGTGGAAGAGCTGGGTCACAAGGCTGTGATTGCAGCGCTCGATGATCCAGAAGCGTTCACCGACGACGAAGTGTCACAAAGCGATGCGCCGCTCATGCCCCGTGCCCCTGTGGTCACGGTCATGGGTCACGTTGACCACGGTAAAACATCATTGCTCGACTACATTCGCCGCGCCAAAGTGGCTTCTGGCGAAGCCGGTGGTATCACCCAGCACATTGGGGCTTATCACGTTGAAACAGCGCGTGGCATGGTGTCCTTCTTGGACACACCCGGTCACGAGGCCTTCACGGCCATGCGTGCTCGCGGTGCGCAAGCCACTGACATTGTGATTTTGGTGGTTGCCGCCGATGACGGCGTGATGCCGCAAACCAAAGAGGCGATCAAGCACGCCAAGGCTGCGGGTGTTCCCATTGTGGTGGCCATCAACAAGATCGACAAACCCGATGCCAACCTCGACCGCGTCAAGGGTGAGTTGGTTGCTGAGGAAGTGGTGCCTGAAGAGTTCGGTGGCGATTCACCGTTCGTGGGCGTGTCCGCTAAAACCGGTGCCGGCATTGACGAATTGCTCGAACAAGTCTTGTTGCAAGCTGAAGTGCTTGAGCTCAAAGCGCCTGTGGATGCAGCCGCCAAGGGCTTGGTCATTGAAGCGCGCCTCGACAAGGGCCGTGGTCCTGTGGCCACGATTTTGGTTCAGTCGGGCACCTTGTCAACTGGCGACGTGGTGTTGGCTGGCCAAACATTTGGCCGCGTTCGTGCCATGTTGGACGAAAATGGCAAGCCCATCAAAACAGCAGGTCCTTCCATCCCTGTTGAAATTCAGGGTCTGACCGAAGTGCCACAAGCCGGTGACGAGTTCATGGTTCTCAGCGATGAACGCCGTGCCCGTGAAATTGCCACTTACCGCGCTGGTAAATTCCGCAACACCAAACTGGCCAAGCAGCAAGCCGCCAAATTGGAGAACATGTTCAGCGACATCGGTGCTGGCGAAGTCAAAACTTTGCCCATCATCGTCAAAGCCGACGTTCAGGGTTCGCAAGAAGCCTTGGCGGCATCCTTGCTCAAATTGTCAACCGACGAGATCAAGGTTCAATTGGTTTATGCCGCGGTGGGCGGTATCAGCGAGTCCGACATCAACTTGGCGATTGCGTCCAAAGCGGTGGTCATTGGCTTTAACGTGCGTGCCGATGCAGGTGCCCGCAAACAAGCCGAAAGCAATGGCGTCAGCATCAATTACTACAACATCATTTATGACGCGGTAGACGAATTGAAAGCTGCTATGTCTGGCATGTTGGCGCCCGAGCAGAAGGAAGAAGTCATTGGTATGGCCGAAATCCGCACCGTGTTCGTGGCTTCCAAAATTGGCACGGTCGCAGGTTGTATGGTTACCAACGGCCAAGTCACGCGCTCTTCCAAATTCCGTTTGTTGCGCGACAACGTGGTCATCTACACCGGCGACATCGACTCCCTCAAGCGCCTCAAAGACGACGTTCGCGAAGTCAAAGAAGGTTTCGAGTGCGGTATCAAACTCAAAAACTACAACGACATTGCAGTGGGCGACCAACTGGAATTCTTTGAAGTCAAAGAGATTGCACGTACCTTGTAATCAGAGAACCAGGCCCACACTCACATGGCACGCAAACCTACCAGCTCAGCCCACCGCGGATTCCGCGTTGCCGATCAGATCCAACGCGATCTGTCGGAGCTGATAGCGCGCGAACTCAAAGATCCCCGTGTGGGCATGGTCACCTTGAACGCCGTCGAAGTCACGCCTGACTACGCACATGCCAAGGTGTTTTTCAGCATCATTACAGGCAAACCAGAGGACGCCACCGCGGGTTTGAATGCTGCTGCTGGCTTCTTGCGAAACGGTTTGTTCAAGCGATTGCAAATTCACACGGTTCCCACGCTTCATTTCATCTTTGATCGCACCACAGAGCGTGCTTCAGACATGAACGCCTTGATCTCCAAGGCCGTGGCTTCACGTTCCAAAGACGAGGAGTGACATGAACGCGCCACGCACCAGGGTGCAACGGCGCCCTGTGCATGGGGTGCTGTTGTTAGACAAACCATACGGTATGTCCAGTAACGATGCTTTGCAAAAAGCCAAGTGGTTGCTGCGCGCCGAGAAGGCAGGTCACACCGGCACTTTGGACCCATTGGCCACAGGCGTATTGCCCTTGTGTTTTGGCGCCGCGACCAAGTTCAGCCAATTGCACTTGGATGCCGATAAATCTTACGAAGCCATTGTTGTTTTGGGTGTCCAAACCAGCACGGGTGATTTGGAAGGTGAAGTTGTTTCTGAAAAGCCTGTGAGCTTCACAGCGGATCAACTTCAACAAGTGCAAACAAAGTTCACTGGGCCGATTGATCAAATCCCACCCATGTACAGCGCCTTGAAAAAGGATGGCAAAGCTTTGTACGACTATGCTCGTGCAGGCATTGAGGTTGAGCGTGAAGCACGACACATCGTGATCCATGCCTTGGCATTGGAAGAAATGTCGCCTGAGAATGATCATCGCCGTTTGAAAGTCACGGTGACTTGCAGCAAAGGCACCTACATCCGCACATTGGGTGAAGACATTGCCATTGCGCTGGGCACGTGTGGACACCTCAGCGCACTGCGTCGCATTCAAACAGGTCCATTCACAGAAGCCGAATGCCTCAGCATTCAAGAATTAGAAGCTTTGCCTGAGGCAGAGCGAGAAATGAAATTGTTGACCGTCGATGCCTTGCTCGACGGTCATACCCCTGTCACCTTGCCCCCAGATGATGCGGGCAGATTCTTAAGCGGCGTGCGCCGTCGAGGCAATTGGCCCGACAACCTGCATGTCGCTGTGTACGGCGATTCACCGCGCGCGCTCTTGGGCACTGCGCATGTGAAAGCTGGTGAACTTATTCCTGGGCGCTTACTAAGCCCCCTAGAAATTCAATCAATTTTGGAGAAGGCCTTAGCATGACTAGACAAATTCGTAACATCGCGATCATCGCCCACGTTGACCACGGTAAAACCACCATGGTTGACCAACTGCTGCGTCAGTCCGGCACATTTGCCGAACACGAAAAAGTGGTTGACACTGTCATGGACAACAACGCCATTGAGCGCGAACGTGGCATTACCATCTTGGCCAAAAATTGTGCCGTGAGCTGGGAAGGTACACACATCAACATCGTTGACACCCCAGGCCACGCCGACTTTGGCGGTGAAGTGGAACGCGCTTTGTCCATGGTGGACGGTGTGGTGTTGCTGATTGACGCGCAAGAAGGCCCGATGCCGCAAACGCGTTTTGTGACCAAGAAAGCTTTGGCTTTGGGCCTCAAGCCCATCGTGGTTGTCAACAAAGTGGACAAGCCTGGCGCAAACCCTGACAAAGTGGTGAACCAAGCTTTCGACTTGTTCGACAAATTGGGTGCCACGGACGAACAACTTGACTTCCCCGTGGTGTATGCCTCTGGCATCAACGGTTGGACATCCTTGGAAGAGGGCGCACCAGGCGAGCAGTGGGGCCCAGACATGTCTGCACTTTTCAACACCGTGTTGAAGCACGTGCCAGCACAAGCAGGTGACCCTGAAGCGCCTTTGCAATTGCAAATTTCAGCGCTTGATTTTTCAACCTTTGTGGGCCGCATTGGTGTGGGCCGTATCAGCCAAGGCACCATCAAACCCATGATGGATGTGTTGGTCATGGAAGGTCCTGATGGCAACGCCATCAAAGGCCGCGTTAACCAAGTTTTGACCTTCCGTGGTTTGGACCGCGTTCAGGTCACCGAAGCTGGTCCTGGCGACATTGTGCTGATCAACGGCATTGCCGATTTGAACATTGGTGTGACCGTCACGGATCCGGCCAATCCTGCCCCTTTGCCCATGCTCAAAATTGACGAGCCCACCTTGACCATGAACTTCTGCGTGAACACCAGCCCCTTGGCCGGTCGTGAAGGCAAGTACGTCACCAGCCGTCAAATTTGGGACCGTCTGCAAAAAGAATTGCAACACAACGTGGCTTTGCGCGTGAAAGAGACCGACGAAGAAGGCGTGTTTGACGTTGCCGGTCGTGGTGAATTGCATTTGACCATCTTGCTAGAAAACATGCGCCGTGAAGGCTACGAAATGGCTGTGTCCAAGCCGCGCGTGGTCTACCGCGATGTCAATGGCGAGCGCCATGAGCCAATTGAGTTGGTGACGGCCGACATCGAAGAAGGTCACCAAGGCGGCGTGATGCAGGCCTTGGGTGAGCGCAAAGGCGAGCTGGTCAACATGGAACCCGATGGCCGCGGCCGTGTGCGTTTGGAATACCGCATTCCCGCCCGTGGTTTGATTGGTTTCACCAACGAGTTCTTGAACTTGACACGTGGCTCCGGTTTGATTTCCAACATCTTTGACAGCTACGAAGCGCACAAAGGTGAAATTGGTGGTCGTAAAAATGGTGTGTTGATTTCCATGGACGACGGTGAAATCTTCACCTACGCCTTGGGCAAATTGGACGATCGCGGCCGCATGTTCGTGAAGGCCAATGACCCTGTGTACGAAGGCATGATTGTGGGTATCCACAGCCGTGACAACGACTTGGTGGTCAATGCCACCCGTACCAAACAGCTGACCAACTTCCGCGTGTCAGGCAAAGAAGACGCCATCAAGATCACACCGCCCATCGACCTGACGTTGGAATACGGCGTTGAGTTCATTGACGATGATGAGTTGGTGGAAATCACACCCAAGAGCGTTCGTCTGCGCAAGCGCTTCTTGAAAGAGCACGAGCGTAAGCGCGCAGGTCGCGCTTAAGTCTGAGCGACTCCAAAGCACTCCCCGTGCGCCAACTCAAACACGGTCACGCAGTTGCCTTGATGGTGCTCGTGACCGCTTTGTGGGCCATGGCGGGTGTGGTCACACGACAACTCGACCAAGTGCGGGGTTTTGAAGTGACGTTTTGGCGCAGTGCTTTTACAGCACTGAGCCTTTTCTTTTTTTTGAGTGTTCGAAACGGTTTGCGTTTTGGGCAAAAGCTGCCATGGCGCAGCCCTTATTTTTGGATCTCAGGCTTGTGCTGGGGCACGATGTTCACGGCCTTCATGATGGCCCTGACGCTGACTGCCGTTGCCAATGTGTTGATCACGCTGGCTTGTGGTCCATTGATCACAGCCCTGTTGTCTTGGCTTTTTACAGCAAACCGCTTGCCCTTGCGGACCTGGTTGGCGATTGGCATTGCGGGCGCCGGCATTGCCCTTATTTTCACGACCCAAATTGAATTGGGCGAAGCCAATTTTCTGTTGGGCGTGGCGGTCGCGCTTTGTGTCCCCTTGGCCAGTTCTTTGCAATGGACCTTGATCCAGAAGAGTCAGACCTTGGGTCTCTCTTTAGATTTGGTGCCGTCGGTCTTGTTAGGGGCCGTCTTGTCTTCGATCGTGACCTTGCCTTTGGCATGGCCTTTTCAAGTCAATGCACATGACATCGGTTTGATGGCTTTTTTAGGTGCTTTTCAATTGGCCATTCCTTGCACTTTGGCCGTGATGTGCGCGCGCGTCCTGCAAGCGCCCGAAGTTGCATTGTTGGCTTTGTTAGAGGTGATCTTTGGCATTGCCCTGGCATGGCTGGGTGCGCATGAAGAACCGCATGCCCCCGTGTTGATTGGCGGCAGCATGGTTTTGGCTGCTTTGTTTGCAAATGAATGGTTGGGATGGAGACAACGACATGTCTGATTTGAATACAGTGACAGCGGCCTCCGCCAATGCAGAAGCTTTTGTTATGAGCGAAGTGGTCGGTCGGGTCGGGTGTATCACGCTCAATCGACCGAAGGCTTTGAATGCACTGTCCTTGAACATGGTGCGCTTGATCACACAGGCGCTGAACGCATTCCAAGCCAATCCTCAGGTGCTGGCGGTGTTGGTGCGCGGTCAAGGCAAAGAGGGCCCATTCGGACACTTCTGCGCTGGCGGCGACATCCGGTATTTTCACCAGGCCGCATTGGCGGGCGACAACAGTTTGGCGGACTTTTTCACGGAAGAGTACAGCCTGAACCATTTGATTCACACGTACACCAAGCCCTACATTGCCTTCATGGACGGGGTGGTCATGGGCGGTGGCATGGGCATCAGCCAGGGCGCCAGTGTTCGCATCGTGACAGACCGGACGCAAATGGCCATGCCTGAAACGCACATTGGTTTATTTCCGGACGTCGGCGGTGGCTATTTCTTAAGCAAATGTCCCGGGCACATTGGTGAATACTTAGGCCTGACGGGCCAAAAAATCAATGGTCAACAAGCCATTCAAGCGGGCTTGGCCGATGGTCTGATTGAAGCGCAACGTTTGCCCCTCATTTGGAAAACCTTGTTAAGCACACCCTTTGAGAGCGGCGAGGCGGTAGAGCGTTGGTTGCAAAGCCAATTTAGCAAGTTGGAAGCTGCGACATTTCCAGACAAAGCGGCCATTGACCAATGTTTTGCCTTCAATACGCCCCTTGAAATTTCATTGGCCCTGGCGCAAATCAATTCCCCTTGGGCGATTCAAAGCTTGGCCAGTTTGAACAAGGCCTCACCCTTGATGGTGCATGTGGTCTTGGCGCAAATTCGCAAGGCACGACACATGAGTTTGGCAGATGACTTGCGCATGGAGCGCGACTTGGTTCATCACTGTTTCCATTTGCGTGAGCAAAGTGAAACCGTCGAAGGCATTCGCGCATTGGCGGTTGACAAAGACCACCAACCAAAATGGTCGCATGCCAATTTAGAAGCTGTGTCCGCGCAAGAATGGCCTTTGTTTTTCCAAAGTCCTTGGACATTGGAGACGCATCCTCTGCGTCATTTGAGTTGAATGCAAGCAGCTTGAACGAGGCTGCTATTTAGCGATTGCGGCTTTTCATGGCGCGTTCAACCTCGCGCTTGCCTTCTCGGTCTTTGATGGTGTCGCGTTTGTCGTGCTCTGCCTTGCCTTTGGCCAGTGCGACTTCACATTTGATAAAACCCGCTTTCCAGTGCAAGTTGATCGGCACCAAGGTAAAGCCTTTTTGTTCCACCTTGCTGGTGAGCCGGTCAATTTCGTCGCGTTTGAGCAATAGCTTGCGCGTGCGAGCAGCTTCTGGGTTAACGTGTGTGGACGCTGTTTTGAGTGGGTTGATCAAACAGCCAATGATGAACATTTCTTTGTTACGAATGACCACGTAACCATCGGTGAGTTGTACTTTGCCTTCGCGCACTGCCTTGACCTCCCAACCCTCTAGCACCATGCCGCACTCATGCCGCTCTTCAAAAAAGTAGTCAAAGGCTGCTTTTTTGTTTTCGGCAATGAGACCTGATTTTCCAGGTCCTTTGGTTTTTTTGGGGGGGGTGGCCATGAAAAGATAAAAGGGGGATAAGGTCAGACGCTCGTTTCTGAGCGTTCGACATTTGCAAGCGGGCTTGCAGTGAAACTACAATCTAAAGTACAAAGCCTATTGTATGAAGAAACTGCACAAATCTGTCCTGATCTGGTACGCCCCAGAGGAAATGTTTCGCCTGGTGACCGATGTCGATCAGTACATGAATTTTTTACCTTGGTGCAAACACTCCAAAGTCTTGCAGGCCCAAGGTCTGGAAATGGATGCAGAGGTCGGCATTGGCATGGCCGGCATCAGTCAGGTTTTTGTGACGCACAACACCCACATTGAAAACCGCGAAGTGCACATGAAATTGGTCAAAGGCCCATTTTCTAACTTGGATGGTACTTGGACCTTTGAGCCGGTTGGCGATGGCACGCAGCGCGCCTGCAAAGTGACCCTCTCTTTGGCCTATGGCTTCTCCAGCAGCACATTGGCCGCAGTGGTCGGCCCCGTGTTTGACAAAATTGCGGCCAGTTTGGTTGATGCCTTTGTCAAAAGGGCAGAGCAAATTTATGGCGCTGAGGCCGCGTGATGCACATTGAGTGCTTGTTCAGTCCTGGCCCTCGTCAAATCCTGTCCGTTCAATTGGACCTGCCTGAGGGCGCCAAAGTGGCCGATGCTTTGGCCCTCTTCAAAAGTTCACCTGAACTGCAAATGCATGCCCAAGCCCTGATGGAAGCCATCGACCATGCCCAATGCCATGGCCTTTGGGCGCGAAAAGTGCCTTTGAGCCACCTTTTGAAAGAGGGCGATCGCCTCGAAATTTACCGGCCCTTGGTGGTTGATCCTAAATTGGCCCGAAAACAGCGATTCAAGCGTCAGGGCAAAGGCAGAACCGGGCTGTTTGCCCGTCGCCGTGTCGGTGCTGTGGCAGGTTATTAAGCCCATTGAGAGGGTGCAATCGCCCGCAAAACCTGCCTGCTGCGAGGGTACAATCCTTTTTTTGGAGCCCTCCCTTATGCGCCTGCTCGGTAAAGCACTCACCTTCGACGATGTGTTGTTGGTGCCAGCCTACTCTCAAGTCCTGCCCAAGGACACCTCCCTTGCCACTCAGTTCACACGCAAACTTCGTTTGAACTTGCCCTTGGTCTCCGCGGCCATGGACACCGTCACCGAAGCACGATTGGCCATTGCCATCGCGCAAGAGGGCGGTATTGGCATCGTCCACAAAAATCTCACACCGCAAGAACAAGCTGCACAAGTGGCCAAGGTCAAGCGCTATGAGTCTGGCGTTTTGCGCGACCCCGTTGTCATTACGCCTGACACCAAAGTGCGCCAAGTGATGGCCCTTTCTGATGAGCTGGGCGTGTCTGGCTTTCCCGTGTGCGAAGGTGGCAAGGTGGTTGGCATTGTGACGGGGCGCGACATGCGTTTTGAAACACGCTACGACCAGCCAGTCAGCGAAATCATGACCACCCGCGAGCGCTTGATCACGGTGCCCGAAGGGACGACGCCAGAAGAAGCCAAAGCGCTGTTGAACAAATACAAATTGGAACGTCTGTTGGTCGTCACTGATGACTTCGAACTCAAAGGCTTGATCACGGTCAAGGACATTACCAAGCAGTTGAATTTCCCCTTGGCTGCGCGCGACGCCGCAGGTCGCTTGTTGGTAGGCGCTGCGGTGGGCGTTGGCGATGGCACGGAGGCCCGCGTGGAAGCCCTTGTGAAAGCTGGTGTCGATGCCATTGTGGTGGACACGGCGCACGGTCACAGCCATGGCGTGATTGAGCGCGTGCGTTGGGTCAAAAAGAATTACCCCCACATCGAAGTCATTGGCGGCAACATTGCCACCGGCGCTGCTGCATTGGCCTTGGTCGAAGCGGGTGCGGATGCCGTCAAAGTGGGCATTGGCCCCGGCTCCATCTGCACCACGCGCATTGTGGCGGGAGTTGGTGTGCCGCAAGTGATGGCCATTGACAGTGTGGCCACTGCCTTGCAAGGCACGGGTGTGCCCCTCATTGCAGACGGCGGCATTCGGTACAGCGGCGACATCGCCAAAGCGATTGCAGCCGGTGCCAGCACCGTGATGATGGGAGGCATGTTTGCGGGCACTGAAGAAGCGCCTGGCGAAGTGATTTTGTACCAAGGTCGCAGCTACAAGAGTTATCGCGGCATGGGCAGCATTGGCGCCATGCAGCAGGGCAGTGCCGACCGGTATTTCCAAGAGTCCAGCACGGGCAATCCGAACGCCGACAAACTGGTGCCCGAAGGCATTGAAGGCCGTGTCCCTTACAAGGGTTCGGTGGTGGCCATCTTGTTCCAAATGGCGGGTGGCTTGCGTGCCAGCATGGGTTACTGTGGTTGCCCCACGATTGACGACATGCGCAACAAAGCGGAGTTTGTGGAGATCACCTCGGCGGGCATTCGAGAAAGCCATGTGCACGATGTGCAAATTACCAAAGAAGCACCGAACTACCGCGCTGAGTAATTCAGTGCAAGGTCCTGCTTGAAACTTTTTTTGACTCCTTAAGCTCCATGTCGCATTCCAAAATTCTGATTCTTGACTTTGGCTCTCAAGTCACTCAACTCATCGCCCGTCGTGTTCGTGAAGCGCATGTTTTTTGTGAAGTACATCCTTGCGATGTCACCAGCGATTGGGTGCGTGAGTACGCCAAAGATGGCAACCTCAAAGGCATCATTTTGTCGGGCTCGCATGCCAGTGTTTACGAAGTCGACGACCGAGCCCCAGATGCTGTGTTTGAGTTGGGCATTCCTGTGCTGGGAATTTGCTACGGCATGCAAACCATGGCGGAGCAGCTGGGCGGTAAAGTGGAAGCTGGGCACACGCGTGAATTCGGCTATGCCGAAGTGCGGGCCCATGGCCATACCGAATTGCTCAAAGGCATTGAAGACTTTGTCACGGCCGAAGGTCATGGCATGCTCAAAGTTTGGATGAGCCATGGCGACAAAGTGACGCAATTGCCCGAAGGCTTCAAAGTCATGGCGTCGACACCAGCTTGCCCTATTGCAGGTATGGCCGATGAAGCGCGCCGTTTTTACGCTGTTCAATTCCATCCCGAAGTGACCCACACCGCGCAAGGTCAAGCGCTGTTAAACCGCTTTGTGCTGGACATTTGCAAAGCCCGTCCTGACTGGATCATGGGTGATTACATTGAAGAAGCCGTTGCCAACATTCGTGCGCAAGTGGGCAACGAAGAAGTCATCTTGGGTTTGTCCGGGGGTGTCGATTCTTCGGTGGCAGCAGCCCTGATCCACCGCGCCATTGGTGATCAACTCACGTGCGTGTTTGTCGACCATGGGTTGTTGCGCTTGAACGAAGGCGACATGGTCATGGAAATGTTTGAAGGCAAATTGCACGCCCGCGTGATTCGCGTCGATGCCAGCGATTTGTTCTTGGGCAAACTGGCGGGTGTGAGTGAGCCAGAGCAAAAACGCAAAATCATTGGCGGTTTGTTTGTCGATGTGTTCAAAGACGAAGCGGCCAAATTAAAGGCTGGCACAGGCGGCCACAAAGGCGCCAGTTTCTTGGCGCAAGGCACCATTTATCCTGATGTCATTGAGTCGGGTGGTGCCAAGAGCAAGAAAGCCGTCACCATCAAGAGCCACCACAATGTGGGCGGCTTGCCTGAACAACTCGGCCTGAAACTGCTAGAGCCTCTTCGTGAATTGTTCAAAGACGAAGTGCGCGAGTTGGGCGTCGCGCTTGGTTTGCCGCGTGAAATGGTTTACCGTCATCCGTTCCCTGGCCCGGGACTGGGTGTGCGCATTTTGGGTGAAGTCAAGCCAGAATACGCCGATTTGCTGCGACGTGCGGATGCCATCTTCATCGAAGAACTGCGCAACTTCACCGATGACACAGGCACGTCTTGGTACGACCTGACCAGCCAGGCCTTTACCGTGTTCTTGCCCGTAAAGAGTGTGGGGGTGATGGGCGATGGTCGCACTTACGACTATGTGGTGGCATTGCGTGCCGTTCAAACGTCCGACTTCATGACGGCTGATTGGGCTGAACTGCCATATGCCTTGTTGAAAAAAGTATCAGGTCGCATCATCAACGAAGTGCGTGGCATCAACCGCGTGACCTACGACGTGAGCAGCAAACCCCCCGCAACCATCGAATGGGAATGAGGGGAAAGGGGCTGCGCGTTGTCGTCGCCCTTTATTAGATTCTTCTTCAACGCGACAAAATGTCACGAATCTCACGCATGTACAACTTGCCTGTCGAGACGTCGTCCACCGTCACTTCGTGGCGCACATAGCGACGATCTCGTTTGACAAATTTGTCAATGGCTTTGGTGGTGATTCGCACAGTGGCGCCCACTGGAATGGCGTCCACAATTTCGGTGTCGTGAAACGTGTGAATGGAGCCCACCGCAAATGGCTTGGTGTGGTCAAACTGCACTGACAGCACAAAGTGTGACATCATCAGAGGCGGCACGACCGCCCCCCCAAAGGGTGATTCGCCAGGAATGCGCCAGGTGTTCATGCGCCAACCTTCGTACCACGGGTTGTAGTCTTCGACGGCATCGGCATAAAGAATGATCAATTCTGGCGTGATTTGCAATTCACGCGAAAGAACGTCACCCACAGTGACCATGTCCCAATAGGTTTCAGATTCTTCATCCAAACTCTTCACGTAGTCGCGTGTTTGCTGAATTTGGATGGCGGTCATGGGGCGCAGGCTGTCAGTTTGGATATCGGTATTCATAAGATTCGTTTCGAGATGAAGGGGGGGGTTAAGGCGTAAGCAGGCTTCAAACGCCCACATCAACTTCTGCAAAGCCGATGGTCTTTTTTTCGCCTGCTTCGTTGTCGGCCCAAAACTCAATTTTGAATCGGTGGCCATTGCCTTTAGGGGTTTTTTCGGTCACCACGCCATGGGTCGTGATGATTTCGTTGGCCAATGTGGACGACACGTATTTGCACACGATGCGCGCATTTTTGAAAAAGTTGGCACCAAAGTAATTGACGCACATCTCAGAGATGTAGGCCGATGACATTTCACCGGTTTGAATGGGGGCGGCCAGTCCGGTTTCTGCTGCGTAAACGGGGTCCCAATGGTTGGGGTTGAAGCGCCCCCACAGGCGAGAGCCCATGAGTTGAATGGCGGCTTTTTTCTTCACGCCGTCGAGTACAAAGCCAACGGGTGTGTCAGCGTGAATGAGTCCCTGGCTACCAGGGATCTGTGTGTTGAATGTCATCACATGGGTCCTATGAACGTAAAAAAATGGAAGAGGGCCATTAGCCCTGTTGAAGTTCTTTCAGTGCCATTTGAACCAGCAAAAATTTGCGTGCACGGCCTGAAGGGGTAACGGGAATTTGATCAGCACGCAGCGCCAAAATGTATTGGGGCACTTTGAAACGGGACAAGTTGTCGGCGCAGAAATCGATCAAGGACTGAGGGCTGGTTTGATGGCCATCGCGCCACACCACAAAGGCACAACCTACTTCGCCCATGCGTTCGTGAGGAACGGGGACCACGTGAGCTTGAAGCACGGCTGGGTGGGTGACCAACAAATCTTCAATTTCGGTGGGCATGACTTGTTCACCCCCACAGCGGTAGGACTCTTTGCTTCGGCCCATCAAGGTCAGGTAATGGTTTTCATCGATGCGGCCTAGATCTCCCGTGCGAAACCAGCCGTCTGCTGTGAAGGCTTCGGCAGTGGCTTCTGGCTTGTTGTAGTAGCCTGCCGTGACCCCGGGACCTTTGGCCAACAATTCACCCATGTCACCTGGCTCGACATCGACCCCAGTCTCTGGGTTGACCACGCGGTAGACCACCAAGCGCTGACCCAATGAGGGATCGCCTGCGGGGCCAACTTCTCGCAATCGCCCGTTGGTGTTCAGAAGTCGATCAAAGGGATCATCAGGACGCGTCACGGTGCTGGAGGCGGTCACTTCTGTCATGCCATATCCCGTGGTGATTTCTTGCGGGTGCAGGTAGGTGACGATCTCTTGCCATATGTAGGCGGGTGCCCGACCGCCCGAAGAAATCACAGAGGTCAGGGTTGGCAGTGTGTAAGTGGTCTTTTTCAATTCGTCCAACAAAGCCAAAGTCATGGTGGGGATGAGCAGTACGTCCGTGGCACCGTGTTTTTCGATGCCTTCCAGGGTTTCTTTGGCATCAAATCGGATTTGCGGAATGATGGCGCCGCCGACAAACAAACAGGCCAACAAGCCTTCCACATAACCATACACGTGGTACATGGGCAGTGAGAACACAATGCGGCGACCGTCTTCAAAGGCGCGTCCCCATGTGCTGCCAAATGCCGTTCTGAGCATCATGTCATGGGTGATCATGACGCCCTTGGGTGTGCCTGTTGTGCCTGAGGTGTAAATGATGTCGCAGTTGCTGTGAGGCCCGGGATGTTGACTGTCAAGCAGTGGTGCATCCTTGCCAAAATTTGCAAGCTGTTTGGCGTCAGCTGGAACTTCATGGCCACTGCATGGAAAGACGATGACTTGTTGAAGTTTGGGAAACGCAGTGCCGCCGGCATGTTTCGTCCACTGGGGTGCCAGTTCATCCAAAAATTGCAAATAATTCAGGCCCCGAAATTGATCCATGGTGATCAACAGGACTGCGTCTGACTGTTTGAGCACATAGCCCAATTCATCGCGACGGTTCAAAAAGTTAATGGGCACTGCCACCGCGCCAGCGCGTGAAATGCCAAATTTAACAGCTACAAATTCTGGAAAGTTACCCATCAGCAAGGCGACGTGGTCGCCCGCTTGAACGCCATTTGCCTGCAGACCTGCTGCAATTTGGCATGACCATGTTTGGATGTCTTGATAGGTCCAGACTTTTTGATCGGTGATGACCAAGGGCCTTGATGGATGGCGTTTTGCCATCAGGTCCAGCGTTTCATGCAGCGTGCTTGCCTGCCATGTGGGACATGTTGTCAATAAAGCATCTTGACGTGCCTTGACCGAAGGGAGGTGTTGGCCAGGACGGGAGGGTGCTGTCGAAAGGACGTCGGTGGGCGAGGTGATCATGTTGCGCTCTCTGTGCATGGATGATGGTTTTGCATCATGTTAATACCAATCAGTATTTTCGTCTACTTGCTGGATATTTCATTTACACAAGGGGAGTTTGAAATAAATTTGAATTTATTTTAAAAAATAGGTTGACAGATACTGGCCGGTATCTGAGAATACCAGCAAGAAACAAAACTCAAAGCAGTGACCGCGGTGGTGCTTTGGTCGTCAGTCAATTCAGTCTAGTTGGGAGTGTTCAATTGGAAACAGTCGATGCAGTCGTCATTGGTGCCGGTTTTGCCGGTTTGCGCGCTCTTTACCGTTTGCGTGGCATGGGCAAAAAAGTGCGTGTCCTAGAAGCCAGCGAAGGCGTAGGTGGTGTTTGGTACCACAATGGCTACCCTGGTGCCCGCTGTGATGTTGAGAGTTATGACTACTCCTACAGCTTTTCCCCTGAGTTGGAGCAAGACTGGCGTTGGTCTGAGCGTTACGCGACTCAGCCAGAAATTTTGCGATACATCAATCATGTGGCCGATCGCTTTGACTTGCGCAAAGACATACATTTCAGCACTTTCATGGAAGAGGCCAGCTATGACGAAAAAGCGGCCCGTTGGACCATCAAGTCCAGAGACGGCCGTGTTTGGTCTGCGCAGTATTTTGTGATGTGCGTGGGGCAACTTTCCACCACCAAGGCACCAAACTACCCAGGTCAGTCTGACTTCCAGGGTGAAATCATTCACAGCGGCGTGTGGCCTAAGCACAAGGTGGATTTTGCTGGCAAGCGTGTGGCCATCATTGGAACGGGTTCATCTGGCATGCAAATGACGCCCATCATTGCCAAAGAAGCCAAGCACTTGACGGTGTTTCAGCGAACCGCTAATTTCAGCATTCCTGCGTCCAATGCGCCGGTCTCTGATGAAGAGGACCGTCAAGTGAAGGCGACTTACCGTCAGCGACGTGAGCAAGCATGGAACTCGCCTACAGGCTTGGGATTCAAACCCAATAAACAGTCTGCATTGGATGTGAGTCCAGAAGAACGTGAGAAAGTGTATGAGGCGGCCTGGAACCGATTGGGTTACGGTTTTGCTTTGACTTATTTTGATATTTTGCTTTCGAAACCAGCCAACGACACCGCTGCAGAGTTCATTCGCAAGAAAATCGGCGCCGTCATCAACGACCCCGTCGTTCGTGAAAAGTTGGTGCCCAAAGGTCACGCCTTTGCCGCACGTCGTCCTTCTGTCGATAGCGGCTACTTCCAAGCTTTCAATCGCGACAACGTCGAATTGGCCGATGTGCGTGAATGCCCCATTGTTGCGTTCACGCCGGAGGGCATTCGGACGACGGCCAAGTCGCATGAATTTGACATCATCATTTTTGCGACCGGTTTTGATGCATTCACGGGCTCATTGCTCAAGCCCAACATTGTGGGGCGTTCAGGTCGCACCTTGCGCGAAAAATGGTCTGCAGGCCCCGTGACCCAGTTGGGTGTTTCTGTGTCCGACTTCCCTAACATGTTGATCGTGGTGGGGCCTGGCAGTCCCTCCTTGCTCAGCAATGTGATGGTCTCCACTGAAGAGCAAATAGACTGGTTGGCCGAACTGATTCGCAACATGGATGCGCAGCACATTGTGGAGTTTGAAGCAGAACCCGAAGCCGAAGTGCGTTGGGTGGCGCATGTGAACGAGCGCGCCAAAGAAACTTTGTACATGACGGCTGACTCTTATTACAACGGCGCAGAAGTTGCGGGCAAGCCCAAGGTGTTCATGCCTTACTCAGGGGGTGTTCGGGGTTATCGCCGCATTTTGCACAAATGCGCAGAAGAAGGTTACACCGGCTTTGCCTTGCGCACGCAGCCTGCCGCCTTGGGTGGTGTGCCTGTCAAGCTTCAAACAGTGCTGTCATGAAAATTGACTTCAGTGGTCAGGTTGCCATTGTCACCGGTGCGGGGGGCGGCATTGGGCGCGCCGTGTCGCTCGCTTTGAGTGGCTTGGGTGCCAGAGTCTTGTTGGTCGATTTGTCCCAAGACAGCGGTCTGAAAACTGAAGCTCACATACATCAGTCTGGGGGTGAGGCTGTGTTTGTGAAGGCCGATGTCAGTCAAGCGCAAGATGTTGAGAACTACGTCAAGGTGGCGCTCGATACTTGGGGACGCATTGATATTTTCATGAACAACGCAGCCTGGCAAGGCGAAATCAATTCGATCGTCAACTATCCCGTGGCCATGTTTGACAAGGTCATGGGCATCAATGTGCGAGGCGTGTTTTTGGGTTTGAAATATGTATTGCCCACCATGATCAAACAAGGCAAGGGCGCAGTCATCAACACAGCTTCTTTGGGGGCTTATATTGGGACACGCAATCTGGGACCTTACACCGCCAGCAAACATGCGGTCTTGGGTTTGACCAAAACAGCCGCCCTGGAAGTGGCGCGCAAAGGCATTCGCGTGAATGCGGTGTGTCCAGGCCCGGTTGACACAGAAATGCTTCGTTTGATCGAATCTGATCAAGCGACAGCGCAGGGTCAGGCCAGTGCAGCCAGTTTGCGCGAACAGCGTGCCGCGTCTATTCCTGATGGTCGTTACGCCGATCCTGAGGAAGTGGCCAACCTCATGATTTATTTGGCATCCGACTTTGCCAGCCACATCACGGGGCAGGGCTTACAGATCAATGGGGGCAGTCATGCCTGATTTCCGCAACATCCACTTTGGCAGCCTCTTGCGTGTCAGCAATGTCGCCAATTTCTTGAGGTATCCTTATTTCTATGAAGCCCGCCAAGAAATCTCCCATTGCGTCGACCAAAACGATGAAGCCCATTGCCACCACGAAACCTGCCAAGACGATTGCGAAGTCTGCCAAGTTAGCGTCGGCACGTCGCACCATGGCCAGTCCAGATGCGCCCGAGGACATTCGAGATGCCGTGACGCGGCTCAAGCGGGAGCGCATCGTTGCTGCGGCGGTCGAACTTTTCTACCATCAGGGTTATACGCACACGACCTTGGAGCAAGTGGCCGATGCCATTCAAGTTACCAAGCCATTTATTTACTCGCACTTCAAATCCAAGAGCGATTTGTTGGCAGAGATCTGTTCCAGAGCCGTCTGGATTTCCAACGAAGTGATCAACCGGGCTGTGACACAGCAGGGAACGGTCACGGAGCGTCTTCAAGCCATTGCGCGCGACTTCATGGAAACGGTCTTGAATCACCAAGCACATGCTGTGATTTACAGCCGAGAAGAGAAAGAGCTCAAACCCGAAGACCGGGAAGAGATCAACAAAATGCGTCGTGTGTTCGACCACAAGTTGGTGGCGCTCATGGAAGAGGGCATTGTCACCAAAGAGTTTGTGGTGGAAGACGTGCATCTGACAGCGCTGGCCATTGTGGGCATTGTGGGTTGGTCACAAGTTTGGTTCAGACCGGGTGGGCGACTCACCACCGCAGAAGCTGCGCAAAAAGTCTCAACCTTGGTCTTGGCCATGGTTCAAGCCAAAAAATTGCCAAAGGCCTAAGCGCCGCTGCTTCAAATTGCGCATCGGTTGCGGAAATTCCGTCAACCCACTCAGGTACTTCATTTCACTTAAGGAGTGCCGCATGAGTCCCCTTGCACATTCACTCAGTCCTGCAAAATCCATGGCCGTTGTCGGCGGTGGCACGATGGGGGTTGGCATTGTTTACGTATTCGCTGCGGCTGGCTGGAACGTGTGGGTGGTTGAGCCTGATGATGCGCGCGCGCAAGGTTTGCAAAAGACCTTGCTTGAAACGACCCAGGCAGGGTTGAAGCGCGGCAAACTCAACGATCAACGCGCCTCGCACATCACCACTGGCGTCCAACGTTTGCGAAGTGCCGACGAACTGCCGCTGGGTTTGGATTTGGTCATTGAGACGGTGCCTGAACGCATGGACATCAAACGGGTGGTGTTGGCGCAAATCGATGCACGTTTGCCGTCCATCATTGCCTCCAACACCAGCGCCATGTCAATCAATGAACTGGCGCAATGTGTGAAAGATCCCAGCAGCTTTTTGGGCATGCACTTCTTTAACCCTGTGTGGTCACTGGCCATGGTGGAACTCATCCGCGGTGAGGCCACCAGCGAAGCCACATTGCTTGCCGCTCGCAAGTTTTCAGACAGCATTGGTAAAACCAGCATCACCGTGCGGGATGTGCCAGGCTTTGCCACCAGTCGATTGGATTTGATCGCCTCGCTGGAAGCCATGCGGATGTTGCAAGACGGCGTGGCCAGCGCCGAAGACATCGACAACGCCATGTTGATTGCCTACCGTCATCCGATGGGCCCCTTGCGTTTGAGCGACATTGTGGGCTTGGATGTGCGACTGGACATTGCCCGTCAACTCAGCAGCACCTTGGGCGATCGCTATGCACCCCCTCAAATCTTGGTGGAGATGGTGGCGCGCGGCGAACTGGGTCGCAAAACGGGTAAAGGTTTCTTCGATTGGTCCAACACCCCAAATTCGTAAGCATTACTCACACTGAAAACTTCGCACCATGATCAACAACATTTTTAATTCAACACTTGTCGACACTTCGGATCATCACCCTATGCTTCGTGAAAGCGTCGGCAAGTTGGTGGGCAGTTTTGGAAGAAGTTATTTCCAAGATGCGGTTAAGCGCAATGTCAAACCTGTCGAACTCTGGGATGCATTGGCCAAGGCTGGCTTCTTGGGGGTGCACATTTCAGAAAAATATGGCGGCGGTGCTGGCAATGGCAGTGGCTTGGCCGATTACAACGTGGTGGTTGAAGAAACGGCGGCCCAGGGTTGTCCTATTTTGTCCTTGGTGATTGGCTCCATCTGCGCCCCTATCATCGAGCAACATGGCAGCGAAGCCCTCAAAAATGAGTGGTTGCCTGCCTTGGCTGACGGCTCTAAACGCTTGGCCTTTGCCATCACAGAACCGAATGCAGGCACCAACACTCACAAGGTCAGCACCATTGCCAAACGAGATGGCACGGGTTGGAAGTTGAATGGCAACAAATACTGGACCTCGGCCGTCGATGAGTCGGACGCCATCATGGTGGTTGCACGCGGTGAGGAAGTTGATGAACAGGGTCGTGCGCCCTTGTCGCTGTTCATTGTGAAAGCGGATGCCCCTGGTATTTCCATGACGCCCATCGAAACGGCATTGCATGTGCCTGAAACACAGTTCATGCTGTACTTTGACAATGTGTCACTGGACGCGCAAGCGCTGGTGGGTCAAGAAGGCCAAGGTTTGCGTCACCTGTTTGCGGGTTTGAATCCAGAGCGGGTTTGTGCCGCAGCGATCAACAACGGCATTGCGCGCTTTGCCATTGAAAAAGGTTCGCAATATGCCATTGACCGTACCGTATGGAAAACACCCATTGGCGCGCACCAAGGGATCGCGCATCCTCTGGCCAAGTCTTACATTGCTGTCCAACAAGCGCGTTTGATGACCGCACGTGCCGCACAGTTGTATGACGCAGGCTCACCCGATGCAGGAGAAATTGCCAACATGGCCAAGTTTGCCGCTGCCGATGCTTCCCTTGAAGCCCTTGATCAAGCTATTCAAACACATGGAGGCAATGGGATGGCCATTGAATACGGTTTGGCGGATTTGTGGTTCATTGCCCGATTGCACAAAACAGCGCCTGTGAGCCGTGAAATGATCTTGAATTTCGTGGCCCAACACAGCTTGGGCTTGCCTAAAAGCTATTGATCTCGCAATTTCATCAAAAGCCAACTCATTCGCTTCATCCTTGCTTATGACGACATTTGCCCAAATCTTAAGAGAACATGCGCAGCAAAGACCTGCGTTGCCCGCACTCAGTTTTGAAGGGGAGACTTGGACGTTTGCAGATTTAGACGCGCTGAGTTCTCGTTCTGCACAAGCCTTGTTGAGCGAAGGTGTGAAAGCGGGCCACCGTGTCGCCTTGCTCACCAAAAATCGGGCGGAGTTTTACGAGTTGCTGTTTGCTTGCAACAAAGTTGGCGCCATTTTGGTGGGTTTGAACTGGCGTTTGGCTGCAGCCGAAATTGAAGCCATTGTGGCAGACGCCCAACCTACGGTGGTTTTTCTGGGGCCCGATGAGCAAAACTTGTTCAATGCCACATCGCGTGCCACCCCCGGTTTGAAGCGCGTCATTGTTTTTGGTGATGACTACACAGCTTGGCGTTCAAGCAACACGGATGATCCTGGCCATGTGGGCAAGGCCGATGATGTGGCATTGCTGCTTTACACATCAGGCACCACGGGTTTGCCCAAAGGCGTGATGCTGACCAATCAAAACATGGCTTTCACGCGTCGATTGGGTGAGACATGGGGCATGGGCCCAGACAGTGTCAATTTGGTTGCGATGCCCATGTTTCATGTGGGCGGTACGGGTTATGGCACCAGCACCATGCTGCGCGGTGGTCACACCGTTCTCATGCGCGAAGTCAATCCTGTGGTGGCCATTGACTTGATTGCGCGATACAAAGTCACGCACACTTTCTTTGTGCCCGCCGTGGTGCAATCCTTGTTGCTGACCCCTGGCATCGAAAAAGCAGATTTGTCGAGTTTGCAGTTGTTGATGTACGGCGCATCTCCCATTGGCGACGTGTTATTGCGCCAAGCTTTGGATGTGCTCAAGTGCAACTTCATGCAGGCCTATGGCATGACAGAAACAGCGGGGACTGTCTTGGACTTACCACCCCAAGACCATGCGCTCGAAGGCCCTCGCAGCAGCCTGCTGAAGTCTTGCGGCCGTGCTTATCCATGGGTTGAATTGCGGATCATCGATCCCACGACCCAATCCGATGTAAAGACCGGTGAGGTGGGCGAAATATGGCTGAAATCAGGCATGGTCATGAAGGGGTACTGGAACAAACCCGAAGCCACGGCTGACGCCATCATGCCGGGGGGTTGGTTGCGAACAGGTGACGCAGCCTACCAAGATGCTGACGGCTATGTCTTCATGTTTGACCGTTTCAAAGACATGATCATCTCAGGCGGTGAAAACATTTACCCTGCTGAAGTTGAAAATGCCATGAATGCCCACCCTGCCGTGAAAGAAGTTGGCGTCATTGGTGTACCTCACCCTCGGTGGGGCGAAACACCCATGGCGGTGGTGGTACTTCGTGAAGGTCATCAGGCTGATTCGGCGGAACTGATTGCCTTCACACGGGATCGATTGGCCCACTACAAATGCCCAACGTCAGTGGTCATGGCCCATGAGCTGCCTCGAAATGCGTCAGGCAAATTGCTCAAGCGAGAGCTTCGCAAGCTCTACCTGAATGACTCAGTCAAAGCCAGCGCATGAACGACGATTTACACGCCAAAGCCCACACTTCGCTTCAACTCATGAAGCGTTGGGTGGTGAATTATTTTAATCAACACAGCGATGAGGCTGCGAGAACGTTCATAGCCCCCGATTACAAATTGGAAATCGGCGATGTGGTGTTTGCGGGACGCGATGACCAATGGTTGCCGGCTGTTCAGCAGCAATTTAAATTGTTTCCATCACTCAGCATGACCGTTCACCAAGCCATAGCCGGTGACGGATGGGCTGCGGCTTGGTTTTCTGAACATGGCGCATCCGATGGCAAGTCTGCTTGCTGGTCAGGTGTCGCCATTTACCGAAACGACGGCGTTCAATTGACACGTTGCGTGGCACAAGAAGATTACTTCACCCGGCATCGCCAAATGAAGTCTGGTCTGTGTGATGCGCTTGAGGCGCCGGCCGTTGCACCTTGGGACTTGCCGCAAGCTGCGCCCGATGAAGCGGCTTTGGACGTGGTCAGAGAATGGCTGAAAGGGTCGTGGCCGCCAGTCCAAAACGGTGTGCGTTGCGATGATGAACACATCACGGGCATTCCCCTTGAATTTCAAGTGCAGCATTGCGTCATCGATGAACTTCATGCCAGCGCCAACACCGTAGTATTTCACGCACGACAAACAGGTACCTATGTGGCGGGTCTGACAGGCATGGCGCCGCAACAGGCCAACGCCGTGCTTCATTGCAATGGCATTTTGAATGTTGAAAATGGCCAAGTGCAAAGTGGCCGAGTCATTCGTGACCGTGTGGGCCTGAAAGCCAGTTTGAAGAAAGCCATCGCATGACCCCTATTCAAACGAATGACGCAACACCCAGTGTGGTGATGGAACGAGATGGTGCTGTTTTGGTCATCCGTATCAATCGGCCAGCGGTCCGCAATGCCATCAACCGGGAAACCTCCGAAGCCATTGCAGCGGCGATGGACCTCTTAGACGGCGACGCCAGTTTGTCAATTGGCATCTTGACCGGAACGGGTGAGCACTTTTGTTCAGGCATGGACCTCAAGGCTTTCTTAAAAGGGGAGCGGGTTGAGCTGGAAGGCCGCGGCTTGGCAGGCATCGCCGAGCGCCCCCCCTTGAAGCCGCTCATCGCCGCCGTCGAAGGTTACGCCTTGGCCGGTGGTTGCGAAATTGCGCTGGCATGTGACTTGATCGTCGCCGCCAACAATGCACAGTTTGGAATTCCTGAGGTTCGTCGCGGTTTGATTGCCGGCTCAGGCGGCTTGATGCGTTTGCCTCAGCGAATTCCGCCTCAAATCGCCTTGGAATATGCCCTGACCGGAAAACCCATGCCCGCCAAAGATGCCGCCCATTGGGGCTTGGTCAATCGCTTGACTGTTCCCGGTGGTGCCTTGGCTGAAGCTCGCGTGCTGGCTTTGGAAATCAGTCAAAACGGCCCCTTGGCAGTGCGCATGACGAAACACATCATGACGCAATCTCCGAATTGGTCTGCAGACCAAAAATGGTCTCAGCAAAACCAAATCTTGGAGCAAGTGATTGCGTCTCAAGACGCCCGCGAAGGCGCCCTGGCATTCAGTGAAAAGCGCGCACCGCGTTGGACGGGCACGTGAAGGCTGACATGGACAACCCTGACAACATGAAAACCCTCGATCCAGATACGCGTCAGTTGTTAGCCCTTGCACGGCAGGCGGGATACCCACCTTTTCAAGCCCTCACGCCTGAAAAGGCCCGTGCGGCTTACGCTGCGGGATGGGCCGCCATGCAAACGGAAGGGGGCGCCGTTGCTTCCGTTGAAGATGTGCGCATCGAGGGCCCCGGTGGTGCGCTGAATGTGCGTGTTTACAGGGGCGAGGGCACCGATGCGCAACGACCCTTGCCGTGCATGCTTTTTTTGCATGGCGGTGGCTGGGTCATTGGCAATTTGGAAAGCCATGACAGACTGTGCCGCAGGTTGGCCAATGTGGCCCGAATTTGCGTGATCGCCGTCGACTACAGATTGGCGCCGGAGCATCCGTTTCCCGCAGCGCTGGACGATGCTGTTTGCGCCTGGCAATGGGTTCACACGCATGCGAAAGATTTGCACATTGATGCACTGTCCATCGCGGTGGGCGGTGACAGTGCCGGTGGCAATTTGGCAGCAGCCTTGGCTCTGATGGGCCGGGATGGTAGCGTCAACGCGCCAGTCTTCCAAGCCTTGATTTATCCCGCGCTTGACCTGACTGCGCAAAGTGCTTCGTATCAATCAGTGACTGAAGATGTGCCGCTCACAGCCGCCACGATGCATTACTTCATTGGTCACTACACCCCACAGGCTGCAGATCGCACCAACTGGCGCGCATCGCCCTTGTTGGCACCCAGCTTGAAGGGCGTGGCGTCTGCGTTGGTCATGACAGTGGCTCACGATCCTTTGTGCGATGAAGGCCGTGCGTATGCCCAAAGATTGGAAGAAGAGGGCGTTCGGGTTGCTGGCATGCATTTGAACGACCATGTCCACGGCCTCTTAGGCATGGGCAAGTTTGTCCCCGCCGCCAATCACATTGGCGATCATCTGTTTAGAACGATTGGTTTTGAGTTGCACCGCTGTGCAGCACAAGCGACTCGTGTTGTTTCAAGCTAGTTTTTCACCCACCTCGCTCAATGAGCGATTACAACCAAGGAGACGTCATGAAGACAATGAAAGCAAGCAAATCATCAAGCACTTCCAAGCACTTGATGCAATGCGCAAAACTGGCCGCAGTTGCAGCCCTCACAGTGGCCACATTTGGCGCCATGTCCCAAGAAGTGCCAGACGATGGCGTTTACAAAGACCACATTGATTGGGGTATTTTGATGGACATGTCAGGCCCTACATCGGGCTCTCAAGGCCCTTGGGTGGTTGGCTTTCAGGACTACATGCGCAAGCTGAATGAAGCGGGCGGTGTCAATGGTCGCAAGATCAATGTGTTGGCTGAAGACAATCGATTCAATCCCGCCACTGACAAAATCAACTTCGAAAAATTGGTTGGCCAAACACCTGTGATTGCCATTTCTGGCATGGGCAGTTCTGCCTCGCAAGTTGCCTTGGCGCCAACCATCAAGGCCGGTAAAGTGCCAATTGTTGGCACTTACACGCCGACCAAAGCGTTGTCAGAACCCACCAGCAACATGGTGTACAACGGTTTCTGTGGCTACAAACAAATGGCCCAATCCGGTGTGGGCTACTTTGTGGAACAAATGAAGCTGAAGAATCCGAAAGTCATGACGGTGGCCATTGAAACAGCAGGCGGCAAGGAATACCACGATTACGTTTCCGAAGCAGTTGCCAAATACGGCGGAACAGCCACACACGTCACCATGAAAGTGACGGCCGTTGATGTGACTGCGCAAGTTCAAGAAATCATGGCCCAAAAGCCTGACTTCATCACCATCTATGGTGTCAACAACACAGCCATTTTGACGATGAAAGCTTTGGCGCAATACGGCGTCAAAATGCCAGCCT
>CANBWP010000018.1 GCA_947373185.1 Comamonadaceae bacterium
TTGGCCCTCGATCGCAGCATGATTCCGCTGGGCTCTTGCACCATGAAGCTCAATGCCACCAGCGAGATGATTCCCATCACGTGGCCCGAGTTTGCCAACGTGCACCCCTTCGCACCGGCCGATCAGCTCAAGGGCTATGCCTTGCTCGATGAACAACTGCGTGAGTGGTTGTGCCAAGCCACAGGCTATGCCGGCATCAGCTTGCAACCCAACGCGGGCTCTCAAGGTGAATACGCAGGCCTGTTGGTCATCAAAGCGTTCCATGAAGCCAAGGGTCAGGGCCATCGCAACATCTGCCTCATTCCCTCCAGCGCCCACGGCACCAACCCTGCCAGCGCGCAAATGGCGGGCATGCAAGTGGTGGTCACAGCTTGCGATGCGCAAGGCAACGTCGACATGGCGGACCTCCAAGCCAAGTGTGAACAGCACAGTGCCAACTTGGCGGCGGTCATGATCACTTACCCCAGCACGCACGGCGTGTTTGAAACGCAAGTCAAAGCGCTGTGCGAATTGGTGCACCAACACGGCGGCCGCGTTTATGTGGACGGCGCCAACATGAATGCGTTGGTGGGTGTTGCAGCCCCCGGCGAATTTGGCGGTGATGTGAGCCACCTCAACTTGCACAAAACATTCTGTATTCCGCACGGCGGTGGCGGCCCAGGTGTGGGCCCTGTGTGTGTGGTGGAAGATTTGGTGCCTTACTTGCCAGGTCATGCCACCGGTGGCCTGAAAGTCAACGGCGTGGGTGCTGTGTCTGCGGCGCCTTTGGGCAATGCCGCCGTGCTACCCATCAGTTGGATGTATTGCCGCATGATGGGCGCTGAAGGTTTGAAACACGCCACAGAAGCCGCCATCTTGGCTGCCAATTACATCAGCCAACGCCTGGCTGATCATTACCCGACGCTGTATGCCAGCGTCGGCGCCAACGGCAAAGCGGGTCACGTGGCCCACGAGTGCATTTTGGATTTGCGCGGCTTGAAAGAAACCAGCGGTGTGATGGCCGAAGACGTTGCCAAGCGACTGATGGACTATGGCTTTCATGCCCCCACCCTGTCCTTCCCTGTGGCCAACACCCTCATGGTGGAACCTACCGAAAGCGAAACCTTGGAAGAGCTTGACCGCTTCATCGACGCCATGATTGCGATCCGCAATGAAGTGCGTCAAATCGAAAACGGCGATTGGCCACAAGACAACAACCCGCTCAAGCATGCGCCGCACACAGCCGCCAGTTTGATGGCCGCAGATTGGAACCGTCCTTATTCACGCGAAGTGGGCGCCGCACAAGCAGGACGCCCGTTGAGCCGTGTGAAATACTGGCCCCAAGTGGGCCGTGTGGACAATGTGTACGGTGATCGCAATTTGTTCTGCAGCTGCCTGCCGATGAGCGAATACGCGGCATGAGTCTGTTGCAGGTCAAACGCGTTGACTACCTGAATGCGCAAGATGCGCAGGCATTGGTCTTGTTGCTCGACGCTTACGCCCAAGATCCCATGGGCGGTGGCGAGGCCCTCAAGCCTGAAGCCTCAGTGCGACTGTGCCATGACTTGTCTCAAATTGCGGGTGCAATCAGCTTCATAGCTTGGTTAGACCAAAAACCCATTGGCCTGATCAATTGCTTTGAAGGCTATTCCACCTTCAAGGCCAAGCCCTTGCTGAATGTGCACGACATTGCTGTCTTGGCCGATCACCGTGGCCAGGGGGTTGGCCAAGCCCTGCTCCAAGCCGCTGAAGCCCATGCCCTTTCGCGTGGCTGCTGCAAGCTCACTTTAGAGGTGCTGAGCGGCAATGCACCCGCCATGGCCAGCTACAAACGCTTTGGTTTTGCCCAGTACGAACTCGATCCAGCCGCCGGCCAAGCGCAATTCATGCAAAAGTGGCTGTAAAGTCACGGGTTCCATGAACCCAAGTTCCTTTCGCGTCTTAAGCGTCATCCCCCCGATGACGCAACTCAACACACCCTACCCGTCGACGGCCTACCTGACGGGCTTTTTGCGTTCGCGCGGGGTGGCGGCTGTTCAAGAAGATCTGGCATTGAAACTTGTCTTGAGTTTGTTCACAGCCCAAGGCTTGGCGGACGTCAAAGCACGCGCACTTGAATGGCCTGAGGCAGAGCGCAGCGCCAGCGTGAATTTTTTCTTAGATTTCTTTGAACGCTACGTTCACACGATTGAGCCCACCATCGCTTTTTTGCAAGGCAAAGACAGCACCCTCAGCCACCGCATTGCGGGCCGTGGATTTTTGCCTGAAGGGCCAAGATTCACAGCGCTTGATGCCTATGACGACAGCGAATCTGGCGATCCATTGTCTTGGGCCTTTGGCGCCTTGGGACAGCAAGACCGTGCGCGGCATTTGGCCACTTTGTACTTGAACGATTTGGCCGATGTGCTGCGCGATGCCGTCGACAGCCGATTTGAATTCGTGCGCTATGGCGAGTCCTTGGCCGGTAGCCAAGCGACCTTTGAGCCCTTGGCCCAAGCCCTGGCAGCGCCATTGACCTTGATGGACGAGAAGCTCCAAGCACTCACGCTTGAAGTGATTGAAAAACACCAGCCCAGTTTGGTGCTGCTGTCTGTGCCCTTCCCTGGCGCCGTGTATGCCGCGTTCAGAATTGCGCAGTGCATCAAGCAGCATCACCCGCACATTCACATTGCACTGGGCGGTGGTTTTGTCAACACCGAACTGCGCGAACTGACTGAATCTCGCGTGTTTGACTTCGTCGACTTTGTGACCCTAGATTCTGGCGAGCGTCCTTTGTTGGCCTTGCTCGAACACTTGCAAGGTCAACGTGCTGCCGCACGTTTGGTCCGAACCTTTGTTCGCAAACCAGACACCGGCACCGTTCAATTGATGAACTGGTCAGAGCCCGACGTGCCCTTCGAAGAAGTAGGCACCGCCACGTGGGATGGTCTGCCCTTGAACAACTACTTGTCTTTGCTGGACATGCTCAACCCGATGCACCGGTTGTGGAGCGACGGTCGTTGGAACAAGCTCACCGTGGCGCATGGTTGCTATTGGAAAAAATGCAGCTTCTGCGATGTCAGTCTCGACTACATCTCTCGCTACGAAACAGCCTCTGCCGAGTTGCTCGTCGATCGCATTGAACAAATTGTGAAAGAGACTGGGCAAACCGGATTTCACTTTGTCGATGAAGCGGCGCCGCCCAAAGCCCTGAAAGCTTTGGCCGAAGAACTTCTTCGCAGGCAGGTGCACATTTCTTGGTGGGGCAACATCCGCTTTGAAAAAACCTTTACGCCTGAATTGGCAGAACTGCTGGCTGAAAGTGGCTGCATTGCCATGTCAGGGGGCCTGGAAGTGGCGTCTGACCGCTTGCTCAAGCTGATGAAAAAAGGTGTGTCGGTCGAACAAGTGGCGCAGGTCACCAAAGGCTTTTCTGATGCCGGCATCTTGGTGCACGCCTACCTGATGTATGGCTTTCCGACACAAACGGTGCAGGACACGGTCGATGCGTTGGAGTATGTGCGTCAACTCTTTGAGAACGGCTGCATTCAAAGCGGCTTCTTTCACCGCTTTGCCTGCACCGTTCACTCGCCGGTTGGTTTGAACCCACAAGAATATGGCATTGAATTGATTCCCTTGCCAAAGGTCACTTTTGGCAAAAACGACATCGACTTCATCGACCCCACTGGCGTCGAGCACGATCTGTTGGGACTGGGCTTGAAAAAGGCCATCTACAACTTCATGCATGGCATTGGCCTTGAAGAAGATGTGCGAACTTGGTTTCAAGATGCACTCATTGAACAGGCTGGTGGTGGCAGCCCTGCTTTTAAAATTCCCAAGAGCAGCGTCAAACGCCATCAAATTTCGCAAGCACTTCAACGTGAAGGGTGATCCATCGTGCTGAAAAAATTCATCATCTTTGTCATCGACGACATGTCCGGCTCGGGCACGCCTGAAGAGATGAAGGCCATTGATGCCTTCAACGAGGGTTTGCGCGCCAAAGGCCAATGGATTTTTGCGGGTGGCTTAGCGGCCCCCATTCATGGCAACGTGATTGACAACCGAGATGGCGCCAAGCTGGCAACAGGAAAGCCCTTGTTTGACACCCCTGAGAACTACAGCGGGTTTTGGTTGATACAGGCCGACAACTTGGTCACGGCTGAAAAGCTCGCATTTGACGGCTCCAAGGCTTGCCATCGCCGCGTCGAATTGAGGCCCTTGCTGGGTGCTTAAGCCTTGGGTCCAGATGCCACACAACACAAAGTCAGCCGGGGTTATTTTTTGGTTCAGAAATGACTTGCGACTGCACGATCAGTCTGCACTGCGTCACGCCATCGAATTGGCCACCCAACTTCAAACTTGGCTGCTGCCTGTTTATGTCCATGACAGCTCGCTGAATGCGCTGACGCCATGGGGCTTTGCCCGTGCAGGATTGAATCGAATGGCATGGCAACAAAGTGCTGTCGACGATTTAGCGGCTCAGGTCAAAGCCTTGGGCAGTCAATTGTTTCAATTTAAAGGCCAGCCCGCTGAGATTCTGATCAGCTTGAGCCAGGCCTTGGGACAAGCACGCGTCGTTTGTGAAGACATTGCAGCCCCGTTTGAACAAGCGCAAATCCAGGCATTGCAACAATCTGGCGTTCAAGTTCAGACCCTTTGGCAATCAAGCTTGATGGCCATCGAAGATTTGCCACACCCGCCGGCTCAGTTGCCTGATCAATTCACAGCGTTTCGACGCCTCGTTGAAAGACCCCGTTTCAAAGTACCGCAGCAGATCGCGTGCATTCAATCGCTGCCCGAACTTCCCGCCCTCCAGACTTGGCACGAACGGGGCCTTGTCCCGTTCGTGCCTGCGCGAAACCCTGCGCCAGCCGCCAACGACGCACGGGCCTTGTTCATGCAGGGACAAACGCCTTGCCTCGGTGGTGAGCGCGAAGCCTTGAAGCACCTTCAAAATTATGTCGACCGATCGCTGCCTAGCACCTACAAAATCACTCGCAATGGCTTGCAAGGCATGGACTATTCGACCAAGTGGTCACCTTGGTTGGCGACGGGGGCACTCTCTGCGAGAACAGCATGGCACGCGATTCAATCTTATGAAGCCGTACAGGGTGCGAACGACAGCACCTACTGGATCGGCTTTGAACTTTTGTGGCGAGACCACTTTCGTTGGCTGCATCTGAAACATGGCGCCAAACTGTACGGGTCCAGCGGATTGCGGCCACCCCAGACCCACTCTGAGCATGATGAAAAAAAATTCTCGGCATGGTGCACGGCTCAAACCGGTCAGCGCTTCATCGATGCAGGCATGCGCGAACTCATCACCACAGGCTACACATCCAACCGAATGCGGCAAAATCTGGCAAGCTATTTGATTCACGACCTCGGGTGCGACTGGCGTGCAGGCGCAGCATGGTTCGAATCACAACTGATTGATTACGACGTCTACAGCAATCAGGGCAATTGGCTTTACCTCAGCGGCCAAGGCACCGACCCACGGGGCAGCAGACGTTTCAATCCGGAAAAACAAGCCAAGGACTACGACGCCGAGGGTCGCTATCAAAGTTTGTGGTCTGCACTGACTGCCGGTGAGTGACTGGACAGAGGTTCTGGCGCTGGGCCCAGATTCAGCATGGGCATGGCCATTTTGGTGCCATCCCATTGCTGCCCACACCAGCATCGCCCCTCAGGGTCAATGATGCAGGTTCCGGTACCACAGCATCTTGGATCTTCATTCATTCTGATCGCTCCTTGCTTTCTGGTTGGGTCATAGGGGGTGTCACCATGAAATGACTTGGCCGGCATGGTCGACAAACTGGGCGCGGCCTGTGGGCTTCAAGCGCGACAAGACTCGCATCAATTTTGACACCGACTCTGGCGCCGCCATGGCGTCCTTGGCAGCCACAAATGACGCTGACAATGGAGACTGCACTGTACCCGGCTGCAAAGCCGCCAAAACCGCCAGCGGCTTTTTTCGAGCGGTTTCAATGGCTGCGGTTTGAAGCAACATGTTGCGAGCAGCCTTGGCTGCACGATAGCTGTACCAACCGCCTTTGTGGTTGTCCTCGATGCTGCCCACTCGCGCAGACAAAGTGGCATACCAAGCCGCTTCTTGGGAAGTCAACAAAGGCAAAAAATGCTTCATCAGCAAGGCGGGCCCTACGGCATTCACTTCAAATTGGCGCATGAGTTGTGCGGCATTCAAAGCCTCTAAACGCTTTTCAGGGCCCTGGCCATCGATGGTCAATGCGCCGGTTGCATCAATGATCCATTTGAACTCACAAAGCCCATAGGGACCCGAGGGATCGCGCAAGACCGACGCACACTGCGCCATGCTGTCTTCGTTTTCCAATTGAAATCGCAAATCGCCTTGACGCGACAAGCCAAGCGCCAGCTCGCACGCAGGATCACTTTGAAAATGCTGGAGAAAGGCAGCGCCCACGGTGCCGCTGGCGCCTAAGACCAAGGCTTGATAGCCACTCATGAATGTCTCGCATCCCACTTCAGCAAATACTTTTGCACCGAGGGCCGTATGGGCAAAAACATCTTGTAACCCACATGGATGGCCCAACTGAAGGGCCGCACGGAAAATACCCGACCAGCCCAACGCCAGCCTCGCAACTCAAGCCACAGGCGTGCGAATGCAGCGCCCCCCTCAAACAGTTGGCCTTGCGCATCGCGAACGTGAAAATACGCCATGGCTCGTTGGCAACTCAGACCTTCACCCAAACTCGCATCATCGTTGGCCTGAAAATTCAAACTGACGTCATGCCACACCAGCTCAGTTGCATCGGGGTTGCTTTTGTAAAAAGCAATTTCACGTCTGCACAAGGGGCAGCTGCCATCGTAGTAAACCGTGAGCGGTGTCATGCGTCAGACTTCACCGGCCGCAATTCGGCGCAGTGCTTGTTCAAACACCGCCGCAGGCTGCCCACCTGAAATCAAGTGTTTGTCATTGATGATGACAGCGGGTACTGAATGAATGCCAGCCTGCTGGTAAAAGTGTTCGACTTGACGCACCTCTTGGGCGTACGTGTCAGACGCCAAAATGCTTTGGGCTTGTGCAACATCCAAGCCCACAGAAGCCACGACCGCCAACAACACTGCATCGGACTCGACCGCTTCGGCACGGCCCTGGTAGGCCTCTAACAGAGCACGCTTCAAAGCATGCTGACTGCCTTCGGGCCCGCTCACCCCAGCCCAATGCAACAAGCGATGCGCATTGAAGGTGTTGTAAACGCGGCCACGGCCGCCTGGATTGAACTTGAAGCCCACCTCTTCTCCGCGTGCCGCAATGTTGGCTCGAATTTGCGCTTGTTGCTCGGCCGTGGAGCCGTATTTTTCCGTCAAGTGCTCGCCCAAATCCTGACCGCCAGGTCCCATGTTCGGGTTCAATTCGAACGGCTGAAAATGCAGCTCGGCCTTGACTTCAGCTTGAAGTTGGCCCAAGGCTTGTTCCAGCGCACCCAAACCCACTGCACACCAAGGGCAGGCAATGTCGGAGACGAAATCAATTTTCAAATGAGTGGCCATGGCAAAAGATTTTGAAAGAAAAACCAGATATTGCCTCAAATATTGGAAAATCGGGCTTTGGGGTGCAGATTCCATGTTTTCACAAGGGATCTTTGTCTGCCCTGCTTCAGAGGAAGATCATGAAAATTTTGTGTTTGAACGGCATCAACTTGAACATGTTTGGCAAGCGCGACCCCGCCCAATACGGCACCCTCACCTTGGCTGAAATCGATGCCCAAGTGAAGCAACTTGGCCAAACATTGGGCGCCGATGTGGAATGCTTTCAAACCAACTTCGAAGGCGCGATGGCAGAGAAAATTCACCAAGCGCATGCAGATGGTGTGCATGCCGTCATGATCAATGCCGGCGCTTGGACCCATTACAGCTATGGCATTCGAGATGCACTGGCCATTTTGAAGTGCCCCATCATTGAAGTGCACATGTCCAACATCCATGCGCGCGAAACTTTCAGACACCATTCGGTCATTGGCGAAATCGCCAAGGGCCAAATCGCAGGTTTTGGCGTCGACAGTTATTTGTTGGGTTTGCGTGCGGCGGTGTCAGCCATTCAAGCCAAGGCCTAAGCGCTGCCTTTGAGCGCGCATTTCAAGGCGCGCTCAAACTCGGTGGGGCTTTCATACTGCACCCAATGCCCCATGCCGGGCACCAACTGACAAGAGGCCAGTGTGGGCGTGACTTGCTTGAACATGGCCAAAACCTCGGGCAATCTGTCCAAATAAAACGCATCGTGCTCGCCGTAAATCACGTGCACAGGGCACTCGATGCGAGGCATTGCGTCGACCAATATGGGGGTCGATGCCAAACGCCTTCGCGTCATGCGATCGCGCACCACATTGAGGACATGCAAGCGCATGGCCACTTCGTCCAGATGCGCCGCGTCACGTAACATCAAGCCCAACAAATTGTGACGGTGCGCTTGCGCTTGCAAAGCCGGTGTTGGCAAATGACGCCAACCCTTCAAAGGAATTCGATGGGGCGAGGCCATGCCAAAACCAGGTGCGCCCACCATCACCAAGCACTGTGCATCTTGGGGATAGGCGGCCAACCACAAAGCAGCCGTCATACCGCCAAATGAAAAACCCATGAAGGTGTTGTTGTCGTGACGGCGCATCAGTTGCCAGGCTGCATGCAAAGGCTCAACCAGCGCATCGGCATCGCCGCCATGAAGCGGTGCAGCCGAATCGCCAAAGCCTGGCAAATCAATGGCCAACACACGATAACCATCGTTCAGCAAACTCACAATGTTGCGAAGCCAATGCGTCCAACTGCCACTGCCGCCGTGCAACAAAACCATCGTGGGCGCGGCCTCACTTCCCCAAGCGTGCCAAATCATGCCGCCAGGCAACTCGCATCGCTGCCCCCTGCTCAAGATTTGCGCAACATCCGGTGACAACAGCCCCAAAAGTTGGGCGTCGATGTGGATCGTTTGGGTTCTCAGTGTCATGTTCAACGCAAGAGTTTCAAGCTTTAGGGCGCACTGGGCAATCGGTCGTTAGGATGCTGCAAACGCCACGCTTTGTAAGCCGAGAGCGTGGCCAAAAACGCAGACCCCATCGACGCCCAGTAAACACTTTGCAATCCCAAACGGTCACTCATCCATCCGCCCAGCAGCCCACCCAAGACGCCAGGCAAGCCGTAGGCAATGACCGTGTACAAAGCCTGGCCGCGTCCGCGCAACTGTCCCGGGAAATGGTGTGACACCAAGGCCACACAGACCGTGTGATTGGCCGCAAAGGTCAAGGCATGCAGGGCTTGTGCAATGACCAGCACCCAGATCACTTCGGCCCATTGCGCGGTCATGCCCATGCGCAGGGTCATGGCGGCCGAGCAAACCACCAACCAAGCCGTCAGAGGCAGTTTGTGCAACCACTTTGATTGCGTGAAAAACCATCCAATTTCCACAATCACGGACACCGCCCACAGCAAGCCAATCCATACTTTGCTGTAACCCAAGGCATCGAGGTACAAAGAGAAAAACACGTACACCCCGGTGTGCGCCAACACATGAAAAAACGCTGTCACGAAAAACCAAATGACGGGGGCTTGTTTCAAGACGGGCCAGACAGCCACTTTGTCTTCGTGCGCGGACACAGACTCTTTGAGGTCTGGCAACAACCACACACAAACCGTCACCAATACCAAACTGATCACCGTCCAAGCCGGAAAATGTTTCATGCCAAAGTACTCAAACCAAGCACCCGCCAAAAACACGGTGATCAAAAATCCCAAAGAACCAAACAATCGCACACGCCCATAACGTTTGGCATCAAAAGCGCCGCCTTGGCTGACCAAGTGGGCCATGGCCGCTTCACTCATGGGCATCATGGAACTGGTGTGTGTGAACATCACCAACAAGACCCAGCCCAAAGCCATGGGACTTAAATCAAACAGCAAGATACAGCCACACACCAAAGCCACACTGGCGCCATACCGAAGCAACTTGACGCGCTCACCCGTGTGATCGCTCAACCAACCCCAAGCGTAGGGGGCAAACAAGCGCGTAGCAGCCTGAACAGACGTAAAGACACTGATGGCAAACAAGCCAAAGCCCAAGTCTTTCAACCACAAGGACAGATACGGGTTGAAAAATCCGATGTGCGCAAAATAGGTGGCAGACACCGCTGCAAACGGAATCAGCTGGCGGCGATTGACTGCAACTTTGGCTGCAGGTTCGGTGGGCATCAGCGCCCCTTAAAACTGTTGTGTGTGATCTGCTTGCACCACATCGCCACATTGCGCGCGATGCTGCAGCACATGTTCCATGACAACCAGTGCCAACATGGCTTCGGCAATGGGCGTGGCGCGAATGCCAACACAGGGGTCATGACGACCTTTGGTCAGCACTTCCACTTCTTGGCCCTGCGTGTCAATGGAGGGCCGTGGTATCAGGATGGAGCTGGTGGGTTTTACCGCTATCGAGACTTCCAGGTCCTGACCCGTGCTGATGCCGCCCAACACCCCCCCCGCGTTGTTGCCCACAAAACCGTGGCGCGTGATGGGGTCGCCGTGCTCGCTGCCTTTTTGCGTGACACATGCAAAACCAGCGCCGATCTCCACACCTTTGACGGCATTGATGCCCATCATGGCGTAAGCGATGTCGGCGTCCAGTTTGTCAAACAAAGGTTGCCCCAAACCCACAGGCATGCCCTGTGCCACGACTCGCAGTCGGGCGCCACAAGAGTCACCCGATTTGCGCAAAGCGTTCATGTAGTCTTCCAGCGCCGTGACATCGGCCACGGGGGCAAAGAATGGATTGTGGTGAACATGGTCCCAGCTCTCAAAGCCAATCGGCACGTCACCAATTTGCGTCATGCAGCCTTTGAAGGTGGTGCCGTGTTGAGCGGCCAGCCATTTTTTGGCGACCGCGCCAGCCGCCACCATGGGGGCGGTCAAACGCGCAGAAGAACGGCCGCCACCGCGCGGGTCTCGCAGACCATATTTGCGCCAATAGGTAAAGTCGGCGTGACCAGGGCGAAAGGTCTGAACAATGTCGCCGTAATCTTTGCTGCGCTGATCGGTGTTTTGAATCAAGAGCGCAATGGGCGTGCCCGTGGTCAGGCCTTGGTAGACCCCTGACAAAATTTGCACGGTGTCAGGTTCATTGCGCTGAGTGACAAATTTGGAGGTGCCGGGGCGCCGGCGGTCCAGGTCGGGCTGAATGTCAGCCTCAGACAAGGGCATGCCGGGCGGGCAGCCGTCAATCACGCAGCCAATGGCTGGGCCGTGGGATTCACCAAAGTTGGTGACCGAAAATAGGGTGCCGAAGGTGTTGCCGCTCATAGTCCCCCATTATCTCAGAGGGTGGGCGCTTCTTTCGCTTCTTTGTGGTCGGCTTCTGGCCAATCGCGAATATAGGCTTTGAGCATTTTGTTTTCAAAATTCTGGCTGTCGACCACCGCTTTGGCCACATCATAGAAGCTGATCACGCCCATCAAGAGGCGGCTGTCCATGACCGGCATGTATCGAGCATGGTTGTTCAGCATCATGCGGCGCACCTCGTCCATGTCGGTTTCGCTGGTGCAGGTCATGGGCGCATCGTCCATGGCTTTGCGAACCGACACACCGCCAATGGCGCCGCCATTTTTGGCCAATGATTTCATGACTTCTCGGAAAGTGAGCATGCCCACCAAATCACCATGCTCCATGACCACCAAGGAGCCGATGTCTTTGTCAGACATGATGTCAACCGCAGTGGCGAGGGTTTCGTCAGGGGTGACGGTAATCAGGATATTGCCTTTGACGCGAAGGATGTCACTGACTTTCATGGTGGATTCTCCTAGTGAGCACCAAATATAGCCCACAATCTTGGCTAAGAATAGCAAAAGCTGCCCCCATCAGCGACGGCCTGTCTCTTTCTGACGCTTTCAGACTTTCGTAGGAGCTCACAATGCCCGGTTACTCAGATCCTGGTTTTGACACACTTGCACTGCATGCAGGTGCCGCACCCGACCCCAGCACAGGTGCACGCGCCATCCCAATACACCTCACCACGTCCTTCGTATTTGAGTCGAGCGACCAGGCGGCTTCCTTGTTCAACTTAGAACGTGCAGGCCATGTCTACAGCCGCATCAGCAACCCAACCAACGCCGTGCTGGAGCAACGCATTGCAGCCCTCGAAGGCGGCATTGGCGCCATTGCCACCGCCAGTGGTCAGGCCGCCTTGCATTTGGCCATCACCACGCTCATGGGCGCTGGCTCGCACATCGTGGCCTCTTCGGCGCTGTATGGCGGCTCGCACAATCTTCTGCATTACACACTCAGTCGTTTTGGCATTGAAACCACCTTTGTCAAACCTGGCGACTTGGCAGCGTGGCGCGCAGCCGTCAGGCCCAACACCAAATTGTTCTTTGGTGAAACCGTGGGCAACCCGGGCATGGATGTCCTGGATTTACCGGCGGTCAGTCACATCGCGCATGCCGCGGGGGTGCCTTTGTTGGTGGACGCTACCCTCACCTCACCCTGGCTCATGAAACCGCTAGAACACGGTGCCGATTTGGTGGTGCATTCCGCCACCAAATTTTTATCCGGCCACGGCACCGTCATTGGCGGTCTGGTGGTGGATGGCGGCAGCTTCGATTGGTCTGGCCCCAACACCGATGGCAAGTTTGCCGAACTCACACAGGCCTATGAGGGCTTTCACAACATGGTGTTCAGCGAAGAAAGCACGGTGGGTGCCTTCTTGCTGCGGGCTCGGCGTGAGGGCCTGCGCGACTTTGGCGCCTGCATGAGCCCGCACACCGCCTGGCTGATTTTGCAGGGCATTGAAACCTTGCCGCTGCGCATGGCGCGCCATGTCAGCAACACAGAAAAAGTGGTGAACTTTTTGGCGTCACATTCGATGGTGAGTCGCGTGGGACATCCCATGTTAGACAGCCACCCCAGCCATGCCTTGGCGCAAAAACTGTTGCCACGCGGTGCGGGCTCAGTGTTCAGCTTTGACCTCCAAGGCTCACGCCACCAAGGCAAGGCTTTCATTGAAGCGCTGCAAGTGTTCAGCCATTTGGCCAATGTGGGCGACTGTCGCTCTTTGGTCATTCACCCGGCCAGCACCACCCACTTCAGGGTCGACGATGAAACCCTCAAAGCCTCTGGCATTGGCCCGGGTACCGTGCGTTTGTCAATTGGTTTGGAAGACCCCGACGACTTGATTGACGATTTAAAACGCGCCTTGAAAGCCGCTGAAAAAGCCGCCGTCCCCAAAGGGGGTGCCGCATGATTTACCACGTCAATGGCGTACCCCTTTACGCCTACACAGGTGGCAAGAACTTTGACCCCGCCAAGCCAACAGTCGTCTTCATTCATGGCGTGCTCAATGACCACAGTGTTTGGATTTTGCAAAGCCGTTACTTTGCCAACCATGGCTGGAACGTGTTGGCGATCGACCTGCCAGGGCATGGCAGAAGTGGTGGCAAAGCGCCCCACACTGTGCAGGAAGCGGCGCTCAGCATCATCGCATTGCTGGATGCGGCAGGGGTCTCCAAAGCCGTCTTGATGGGCCACAGTTTTGGCTCCCTCATTGCTTTGCATGCCTGTGCAGAAAACCCCACGCGGGTTTCTCAATTGGTCATGTTGGGCTCAGCCTACCCGATGCGCGTGACGCCAGCATTGCTCGAAAGTTCATTGAATGAACCTGAAAAAGCCATCCATTGGGTCACGGTGTTTTCGCATGCCACTTTGGCGCCTCCGCCAAGTGCACTTGGCCCAGGCACATGGTTGTTCGGCGGCAGCAAGGCCTTGATGCGACGCGTGTTGGCCAGCAACCCCCATGAGAACATTTTCCACATTGGCTTCAAAGCCTGTGACAACTACGATCAAGGTGAAATTTCAATGGCCAAAGTTGTTTGCCCCACCCTCTTCGTGCTTGGCAAAAAAGATCAAATGACACACCCCAAGGCGGCACAAAGTCTGATCAATTTGGCACAGCACGGTCAGTTGGCCATGGTCAACGCCGGCCATCAACTCATGGTGGAAGCCCCCGAAGAAACATTGAACGCCTTGGTGGCATTTTGCAAACCCTGAATGCCATGCATGTGTCATTGAACCCAACCTGAACCCAACCTGAACCCAACCGAAAGTGAACATGAACACCCCTGATCCAACACAGGCTGCGTCAGATGCCAGCGCCTTCGAGAGCTTCGAAGCTTTTTAGCCGTTGGACAGGCAAGCTCAAGTTCTGATCACGTCGGCCACATTCAAAGTGGCCCATTGCGATTGTTGCCACAGCAATTCTGTGCCCGCCGAATGACGCAGACACATTTTTTCCAGCAAAGGGGCCAACGGCGTGTCTTGCAAATCCACCAGCAAGACCCAAGCGCTTTCAGATTTGCTGGAGGGCTGCTCTAAGCGCCCCACCCAATTCAATTCATGCAGCGCATCAAGCACAAATTGCGCGTGGCGGTGTTCAATGTGCAAGGCATCGGCCATCTCGGCTTTGCGCAAGCCCTGCGGAGAAGTTTGACGGGCCAGGGCCATGACAGCCAGTATTTCCAAAGCCAGACGGAAAGACCAGCCCGGGCCATCGGCCACGCGTTTCGCCTGGCGACCAATTTCAGGCAAGCTGGCGGTCACCACGGCCCCCAACAACACCACCACCCAAGCCACATAAATCCAAACCAATAAAATGGGCACGGCCGAAAAAGCGCCATAAATGGCGGAATAACTGGGCATCTGCGCCAGGTAAATGGCCAAAATTCGTTTGGCCAATTCCAAACCCAAAGCCACGGCAACACCCCCCGTTAAAGCATGTCGCCAATCCACCCGTGTGTTCGGCAGGTAGTAGTACAAACCTGTGACGCAAGCGGCCAACAAGCCGAACTCCACCAAGTCCAACAGGGTGCGCACCGACACTGGCAGCCAATCACCCAAGCCAGACAAATAGCCCGTGAACAGAAAGGAAGAGATGGCCAAACTACCCCCAAGGAGCAAGGGCCCCAAGGTCAGTCCCGCCCAGTACAGCAACACTCTTTGTGCCCAAGGCCTTTGGCGACTGACACGCCAAATTTGCCCCAAGGTGCGGTCAATGGTGACCAGCAAAGCCAATGAGGTCACCACCACCGCGACCAAACCAAACAATCCCAAGCGGCTGGCTTTGATGGAAAACTGCGTCAGGGAGCCCAACACCTGCCTTGAAATGCTCTCGGGCACCAGGCTGTCAATCAACCAGCGTTGAAGTTGCTCTTGCACCTGAGAGAAGAGCGGAAAGGCCGTGAAAATGGCCAGCACCAAGGTAAACAGAGGCACCAAGGCCAGTACGGTGGTGAAAGTCAGTGAGCTGGCGGTCATGCCCAGCCGGACCTCACGAAAACGGCTCCACAGCGTGCGCAACATTTGGCGCCACGGGAACTGCACAAAATCATTCAATGTGGAACGGAGGGATTCAATCGGCTTCATGACCGGTATGATGCCATCGCCATGAACAACTCTACTCAAAACCCTTCTTTGATCAGCCCCATCAGCATCGAAATCACCCGTTGGGTGGCTGTGATCAGCCTTTTAGCCCTGATTTTGGTGGGTTTGTTGTGGGAACTGTGGCTTGCCCCCTTGCGCGAAGGCGGCTCCTGGTGGGCCCTCAAAGTGTTGCCATTGTGTTGGCCTCTGGCCGGTTTATTGAAAAACCGCATGTACACCTACCGCTGGGTCAGCCTCATGATCTGGCTGTATTTCATTGAAGGCGTGGTTCGTGCCTGGGGCGACAAGGGCTGGTCTGCGGGTCTGGCCATGGCCGAAACGATCTTGTGCGTGCTCCTGTTTGCCGCCTGTGCTTTTCATGTGCGTTGGCGCTTCCAATTGGCCAGAGAAACCGCCGCATTGGCCGACGACGCCCCTACCTTGCCCCCTTCAGAAATTTAAAAATGAGCGCGCTCCTTGAAAATTTGCGCCGCATCTGCGGTGACGCCCATGTTCTCACTCACGACGACCCGACAACGGACCTGAGCGCCTGGGAGCGCGACTGGCGCAAACGCGCACAAGGCCGTGCGCTGGCAGTGGTGCGCCCTGCCAATGTGCAAGAAGTGGCCGCCGTGGTCAAAGCTTGCGCCAACACCTTCACCAGCATCGTGCCGCAAGGCGGTAACACCGGTTTGGTGGTGGGTTCTGTGCCAGACAGCTCAGGCCAGCAAGTGGTGCTCAGTTTGCAGCGCATGAATCAAATTCGATCGCTAGACCCTGCCAACCTCACGGTGGTGGCCGAGGCCGGTTGCATTTTGCAAAACGTTCAAGACCATGTCGAAAAAGCTGGTTTTTTGTTTCCCTTGAGCTTGGCTGCTGAGGGCAGTTGCACCCTGGGCGGCAACCTTGGCACCAATGCGGGCGGCACCCAAGTGGTCCGATTTGGCAATACGCGTGAGCTGTGTTTGGGTTTGGAAGTGGTCACCGCCAAGGGCGAGATTTGGCATGGCCTGTCGGGCCTGCGCAAATACAACACGGGCTACGATTTGCGCAACCTTTTGATTGGCAGCGAAGGTACTTTGGGCATCATCACCGCGGCCTGCATGAAGCTGTACCCACAACCCGCCGCCCAACTGACAGCCTGGGCCGCAGTGCCCAGCCTGGACGCCGCTGTGTCATTGTTAGGTTTGGCCCATGAACGCCTTGGTGCGGGCCTCACAGGCTTTGAAGTGATGGGCCAATTTGCCTTGGGCTTGGTCGACAAACACCACCCCCAACTTCGGGTGCCATTGTTCAAAGAAACACCTTGGTGCGTCTTGCTTGAAAACTCTGACCACGAGTCAGAAGCTCACGCCCGCGTGGCTTTTGAAGGTCTGATGGAGACGGCTTTAGACAAAGCTTGGGTGACAGATGCGGTGGTGGCCGAGAGCTTGGCGCAGGCCAAAGTCTTGTGGCAAATCCGTGAAACCATTCCGTTGGCCCAAGCCGATGAAGGCCTGAACATCAAGCACGACATCAGCGTGCCTGTGTCACGCATTTCGCAGTTTGTGGCTGAAACAGACGCCTTGTTGCAAAGCAAAATTCCGGGCATCCGATTGGTCAACTTTGGCCACTTGGGCGATGGCAATTTGCACTACAACGTGCAAGCCCCCGCTGGCACCGATGGTCCGGCATTTTTGAGAGACCACGAAGAAGAAGTCAATACCTGGGTGTTTGACCAGGTCAAAGTCTTTGATGGCTCGATCAGCGCAGAGCATGGCGTGGGCAGCCTCAAGGTCGACAAACTCCAGCAGTACAAAGATCCCACCGCTTTGGCCATGATGCGGGCCATCAAACAAGCCCTGGATCCACAAAACATCATGAACCCTGGCAGAGTGATTAAAATTGAGGCCTGAACCCAGCGTTCCTTCGACATTCCAAGTTCAACTCTTTCAATCAGCCCATGACCACACGCCCTATTCGCTCACAGTACGAAGATTTCATGCGCCATGTGAACGAGCACGGTGTCTTCAAAGCCGATCGCACTGGCACCGGGACCACCAGTGTGTTTGGCCACCAAATGCGCTTCGATTTGAATGAAGGTTTTCCGCTGGTCACCACCAAAAAAGTTCACCTGCGCTCCATCATTCAAGAACTCTTATGGTTCCTCACGGGTTCTAGCAACAACAATTGGTTGCGTGAACGAGGCGTCACCATTTGGGACGAATGGGCGCGCGAAGATGGCGACTTAGGCCCCGTGTATGGCGTGCAATGGCGCAGCTGGCCCACACCCGATGGCGGTCACATTGACCAAATTGAAGACGTCATCCGCACCCTCAAAACCAACCCCGATTCACGTCGCATCATTGTGAGTGCGTGGAATGTGGCCGAGCTGTCCAAGATGGCCCTCATGCCTTGCCATGCCTTCTTTCAGTTTTACGTGTCACCGCCCCAAGCCCCTGGCGACAAAGGCAAGCTCAGCTGCCAGTTGTACCAACGCAGTGCCGATATTTTCTTGGGTGTCCCGTTCAACATCGCCAGCTACGCATTGCTCACGCACATGGTGGCACAGCAATGTGACCTCGACGTGGGCGATTTCATCTGGACCGGTGGTGACTGCCACATTTACAGCAATCACAAAGACCAAGTGGCCTTGCAGCTTGGCCGCACGCCCTTCGCCTACCCTACCTTGAACATCAAGCGCAAACCTGCTTCCATTTTTGAATACGAATTCGAAGACTTTGAAGTGCTGGACTATCAGTGCCACGCGGCCATCAAAGCGCCGGTGGCTGTTTGATGAAGCTCAAACTGATTTATGCGCGAGCGGCCAACGGTGTCATTGGCCACAACAAGCAAATGCCTTGGCACTTGCCAGAAGACTTGGCGCATTTCAAACGCACCACCCTCGGTTGCCCCGTGCTGATGGGCCGCAAAACTTGGGAGTCCATCCCCGCCAAATTTCGCCCTTTGCCCGGTCGTGCCAACTTGGTCATCACAAGGCAACAAGATTGGTCCGCTGAAGGCGCACTGGTGGTGCACTCTTTGGAACAAGGCCTGAGCATGGCGCTGGCCCATTGCCCTGAAGGCAAAGACTTGTGGGTGATGGGCGGCGCAGAAATTTACGCCCAAGCTGCAGCCATTGCCGAAGAAGCTGTGGTCACGGAAATTGATGCCACCTATGAAGGCGATGCCTTTGCGCCCACCCTCAGCGCCGCTTGGCATGAAGTGTCGCGCGAATCTCATGTTGCTGCGACTGGCTTGAAATACAGCTTTGTCACTTACCGTCAATCCCTCTGATTTTCTCTGGAGTATCCCAACATGTCAGACCACGGCTTTCACGTTCACGGCCCCCATGATCACGAAATTGAGCATGCCACCCAAGGTCATACCGAACAAGGCGGCAGCCACACCAATTCGATTGCCATGTTCACCGCCATCATCGCAACTGTGGGTGCTATTTTTTCGTACATGGGCGGCGCCACGCAAGCCAATGCAGGCTTGTACAAAAACAACGCAGCCATCAAGAAAACCGAAGCCTCCAATCAGTGGAACTATTACCAAGCGAAAAGTTCCAAACAAAATCTGAGCGAGTTGGCCATTGAATTGGCACCGGCTGCCAAAAAAGATTTCTACCAAGACGAAATCAAGCGCTACAAAACTGAAAAAACCGAGATCAAACTAGGCGCCGAGAAGCTAGAAGCCGAGGCCAAAGCTTGGGACGACCAATCTGAAAATCAGATGCATTTGCATCACCGTTGGGCCCAAGCCACCACCGCATTGCAAGTGGCCATTGCCATGGCAGCCATTGCCCTGATGACCCGCAAAAAATGGCTGGAAGTGGCCATGTACGGCATGGGCGCTGTAGGCGTGGTGATTGGCGCATTGGCGGTTTTGCACATCTGAGCACGCCATGAAACTTGCCACCTGGAATGTCAACTCTCTGACTGTGCGCTTGCCGCAGGTGGTTGATTGGCTCAAAGCCCAAGAAGCGCTGGGCCCCGACCACGCCATCGACGTGCTGGCCTTGCAAGAGCTGAAGATGACGGACGACAAGTTTCCGCACCAAGCCTTTGCAGAAGCCGGCTATCACGCACAGTGGTTTGGCCAAAAAACCTACAACGGTGTGGCCCTCATTTCTCGCACACCTGCGGTGGATGTGGTCAAAAACATTCCAGGCTTTGAAGATGACATGTCGCGTGTCATTGCGGGCACTTATGGTGATGTTCGCGTGATAGGCGGGTATTTTCCCAACGGCCAAGCGCCCGACAGCGACAAATTTGTTTACAAAATGCGCTGGCTAGAAGCACTCAAAACATGGGTGCAGCAAGAAATGACCAAGTATCCCAAGCTGGCGCTCATGGGCGACTACAACATCACCTTTGACGATTTGGATGTGTGGGACCCCGTGGCCTTGGCCGGCACCATTCACTGCACACCCGAAGAGCGTGCGCACTTGAATGGCCTGATTGGCTTGGGCTTGCACGACAGCTTCAGATTGTTTGAGCAGCCTGAAAAAAGTTTCAGTTGGTGGGATTACCGTGACTTTGGTTTCAAAAGAAACAGAGGCTTGCGAATTGACCACATTTTGATTTCAAGTACCCTCCAAGAAAAAGCCACGGCGTGTGTCATCGACAAACTCCCCCGCAAAAATGAACGCCCCAGCGACCACACCCCTGTTGTCTTGAGTCTTTCATGAGTCAAAACAAAATGGAAATCACATCGCACATTGTGGACACCCCACCCCGCGACGCAGCCACGGTGGTGATCTTGCGCGAAAGCCCCTTGGGCCCTGAAGTTTTATTGCTTAAGCGTCATGCCAACTCCAAAGACTTGGGCGGCGCATTTGTGTTTCCAGGTGGCAAGCGTGATGAGGCTGACGCCTCGCCAGAATCTCTCAGCCAGCTTGGGCAACATCTCGATGACTTACACGCACAACTGGGAGAGCCGGACCTCACACCCGCACACGCTGCCAGTTTGTTTGCAGCCGCATTAAGGGAAGCCCAAGAAGAATGCGGACTTCAACTGGACAGTACTCACCTCAGGCCATGGTCAAGGTGGGTCACCCCTCGCATGCCCTCCATGATGTCCAAGCGTTTTGACACGCGTTTTTTCTTAGCGCGCGCACCAGCCGAACAAACGGCTGTGCACGACGACCATGAAACCACCGAAAGTATCTGGATCACACCTCGCAACGCTTTGATTCAATACTGGGACGGCCAAATGATGTTGGCACCGCCCCAAATCATGAGTCTGTCGCATTTGACACTTTATTCAAACGTCCAACTCGCATTAGAGGCCGCGGCCAATCAGCGACCGCCCATCATTCAGCCTGAGCCCTTTGATCAAGAAGGTACGCGCGTTATTTGCTACCCCGGTGATCCGCGCCACCCCGTTCAAGAACGTGCACTGCCCGGCCCTTCAAGGCTTCAATTCATCAACCATCGTTTTGAGCCTGAAGGCGGCTTGGCTGCCTTGCTGCATGACCAATGATGCGACCTCCTGTTTTGTTGTCGATGGCCAAAGCCGCTGCATATTTAGGGGACATCCAAAGTGCGCAGCACTTACTCGCCACCCTTGAAGGCACCCTTGCTTGCGATATTGCGCACATTGAGGCGGCCATTGATGCCCATGATGTTGAATTGCTGCAAACCAAGTGGCATCAACTGAAGGGCTTTACACCTGTGTTTTGTGCAGATGTTTTGGTTGAAGAAATTTCTCAAACAGAGCGCTTGTGCAAAACAACATCCACAGACTCAAGTCAAAACAATGCCCTGCAAGCCAGCACCGACTTGCTCACGCAGCTGAAACAGCTTCAGTCTGAGGTGCTAGCGCAGTTGGCCAGTCCGCCGCCGCCTTAAGCACAGCATCTGCATGCGCATCAGGCGCCAGCCATAGTGCCTGCACAGGTTGATTCAACCAAGCCGCCATCACTGCAGGGTCGTGGACCACTCTCAGGGTGTCAAACGCTTGCTGGGCTTCAGGGTAATGCCTGCGCAAATAATTCAGCCACTGCTTAAGCCGACCCGCGCGATGGCGAGAGGCAACATGCAAGCTCATGCGTTGCCAAAAAACACTCAGCAAGGGCCACAACTGTGCCCAAGAAAATTTGGCGGGCATGTCAGACAAAGACAAGCCTTGCGTTTGTGCATCATGAAATTTAATTTCCAGCGCCAGCCCTGGATTGTTCACCATACCGCGGCCAATCATGATGTCATTGCATCCCGTCACCTCACGGCAGCGAATGGCATCGGCCACTGTCCAAATTTCGCCATTGGCCACCATGGGCAACTTCACGCATTGGCGCACATCGGCAATGCGATCCCAGTAAGCCGGCGGCCTGTAACCATGCGCTTTGGTTCTGGCGTGCACCACCAACTGGTCTGCACCGCCAGCCTCAATGGCCTGCGCACAATCTTCGGCCCGTGAATCGTCGTTGAAACCCAAACGCATTTTGGCGGACACAGGCACATCAGGCGGCACAGCGCGGCGCACGGCCGCCACAATTTGGCCAATCAATTCAGGTTCGTCCAACAAGACAGCCCCACCCCGATGTCGGTTCACTGTTTTGGCAGGACAACCAAAATTCAAATCAATGCCAGCAGGTTTTAAGCGCGCCAATCGCGCAGCATTGGCCGCCAGTATTTCAGGGTCTGAACCCAGCAATTGAGCCCTGACAGGCACACCTGCCAGCGTTTTGCCACCATTCAAAAGCTCAGGCACCACGCGATAGAAAGCTCGCTTAGGAAGCACAGCATCCGTCACACGAATGAATTCGGAGACACACAAATCAATGCCGCCCACACGGGTCAGCGTGTCACGAAGGCTGTGGTCCAACAGCCCTTCCATGGGGGCCAAAAGAATTTTCATTCAGTTCAATGCATTAAGCCAAAGTGCGCTTCATCCGAACTTCTTCAACTTTCACAGGACCCATGGGCACTGTGCGGGCCGTATTCATTTCGCGCTTAAAACCCGCCAGTTCGTGGAAGCGCACGGTGCGTTCGTTGAGCAAGGGCACCCAGATGGTCACATCGGTGCAGTCTTCCTCAAGCAAGCCCTCACGAGCAGCATCCCACAAGGCCAAGCCAACGCCTTCGCCCAAACGATCGGGATCGGCATAAATGGCCCAAATTTCACCCGTGGTGTTTTTAGACTTGGGGTCGCGCGAGCGGTCAAAGCCCACAAAGCCCACAATGCTGCCGCCTTCCAAAGCCACCAGGACTTGGGGCTCACCGTATTCAATGGCCTCTTTCCAGAAAGACACCCTTTTTGCCATGGGCGTGGCATCCCAATGCGCCTCAGGCACTTGGCCAGCGTAGGCAGCGCGACTGGCAATCAGGTGGAGATTGGCCACTTCGGCGGCTTCTTTTTGGGTGGCAAAACGTACTTCAAAGTCAGACATATCGGTCAATGTTAGAGTCTCAAAACCCTAGATTGTCGCCTGAACTGGGAATCTAAGATCATGAACCCCTGTGACTGACCCCAAAAGCCTGTTGGATGGCGAGACAAACGCATGCACCTTAAGTCTTTTTTACTGGATCACCCTTTGCCAATTAGAAGTGCAAAGTCGTTGGCTTGGCTGTTCATCAGCCTCTTGTTGCTGCTTTCACAAACTGCCAGGGGCGAAAGCAGCAATTTCAAAGACGACATGGCTGAACGGACCCGCGCCTGTACCGCCTGCCACGGTGAACAAGGCAAAGCTGGGCCAGATGGGTATTACCCCAGATTGGCTGGCAAGCCCGCTGGCTACTTGTTCAACCAGCTCAAAAATTTTCAAGAAGGTCGTCGTCACTACAACCTCATGACGCGCTTGGTCGACCCGCTGTCCGACACCTATTTGAAAGAAATGGCGAACTATTTTGCCAATCTCAAATTGCCCTACCCGCCTGCCGCCAGACCGCCTGAACGTGTCTCTCAGCTGATTTTTCTAGAAGGCAAAAAATTAGCCCTTGAGGGCGACAGCACACGAAATGTGCCAGCCTGCAGCACCTGCCACGGCGCACAACTCACAGGCATACAGCCCAATGTGCCTGGTCTTTTGGGCTTGCCACTCGATTATCTGAACGCTCAGCTTGGCGCTTGGCAAACCCATCAAAGAAAAGCCGCAGCACCCGACTGCATGAGCGACATCATTCAACGACTTTCCTCTGAAGATTTGGTGGCTGTCGCGACTTGGTTGTCAACCCAAAACGTGCCGTTGACAAGCTTGCCTGCCAAGCAAATTGCAGCGCCATTGAAAGCCCCATGGCGTTGCGGCAGTGCGCCAGATTTGTCCAAGGTACAGCCATGATGTTTCCCACACATTTTTGGCGCTACTTTGTCCTTCTTTGGGTCTCCGCGCTGGGTTTACTTGGCGCAGCCATTTGGCTCGACAACCATCGCGATCTTTTCGAAACACAGCCACCCGCCCGCATCGATAACTTGTCCGAAAAAAACTTGATCGACAAGGGCCATCAACTGCTCAGTCTAGGCAATTGCATGGCTTGCCATACCGACCGCGGACAAACTGCAGGCGCTGGTGGACGCGCATTTGAAACACCCTTTGGCAAGGTTTACAGCAGCAACATCACACCCGATGCACAGCATGGCTTGGGCTCTTGGAATGCCGATGATTTTTGGCGCGCTTTGCATCACGGAAAATCCAAAGATGGTCGTTTGTTGACGCCTGTTTTTCCGTATCAGCACACCACGCTCATTTCGCGTGAGGACAGTGACGCCCTGTTTGCAGCTCTCAAAACATGGGCCCCTGCAACCAAGCCAAAATCAATCGCAAAACCTTCTGAAACTTTAGATTGGCCCTACGGTACGCAGGTGGCGATTGCGGTTTGGCGAAGTCTATTTTTCACCCCTGGCGTCTATCAGCCCAACCCTCACCAAAGCCAAGAATGGAACCGCGGCGCCTACATTGCACAAGGCCTAGGCCATTGCGCAGCTTGCCACAGCGAGCGAAATGAATGGGGTGCCATTGAATCCGTGAAAGACTTTTCCGGTGGCCGCATGCCCATCATCAATTGGTATGCGCCGTCGCTGACCAGCTTGAAAGAAACAGGCTTTGCCCATCAATCAACGCAAGAGATCGTCAGACTTCTTCAATCTGGCAAGAATAACCAAGCCACAACCAGTGGCCCCATGGCAGAGGTGGTTCAACACAGCACACAGCATTGGCAAGTAGAAGATCTTTTGGCCGTGGCAACTTACTTCAAAGACTTGGCCCAACCAGAAAGACAAGGTACTGCATCTACTCCTAGCGGCAAACGCCCCCAGACTGCCTCAAGTCCCTCCGCCAAAGTCTTGAGTCTGGGCGCGAAAATATACGACGACCATTGCGTTCAATGTCATCAAAGCCAAGGCCAAGGTGTGCCAGACGCTTATCCCGCGTTGGCCAACAATCGAGCTGTTCTATTGAATGACCCCACCAATTTGGTTCAAAGCGTTTTGTATGGTGGCTACCCTGTTGCCACGGCGCTGAACCCAAGACCCTTTGGCATGCCGCCTTACATCCTCACACTGGAAGATCGTGAAATAGCGGCCGTACTGACCCACCTGAGAACCCAGTGGGGCAACCAAGCGTCCGAAGTCACGCCCCTCCAAGTCAACCGCATCAGATCTCTGCAAGGGCCTTGAACATGTCTGCGCTAGAGGTGGTCTTTGCTGACGATCATTTGTTGGTGGTGAACAAGCCATCGGGTTTGTTAAGCGTGCCCGGACGCGGAGAAGACAAACAAGACTGCCTCATCGCCAGAGCGCAAGCGCACTGGCCAGATGCACTCACAGTGCACCGCCTGGACATGTCAACCTCTGGTTTGATGGTGATTGCCAAAGGCCCCGACATGCAGCGCAGCCTCAACCAAGCATTTGCACAAAGAGAAGTTCACAAAATTTATGAAGCCATTGTGGCGGGTGAACTTAGCGCCACAGAAACCGACGATGCAGACGTCTGGTCTGACATTCACATGCCTCTTTCAATTGACTGGCCCAACAGACCCAAAAGCAAAGTAGATTGGGCGCACGGAAAACCCAGTCACACGCAATGGCGCGTCAAAAATTCAAATTTAACAAATGCCACGCGCGTTGAACTTCAACCCATCACTGGCCGCACTCACCAATTGCGACTGCACATGATGGCCATTGGCCACGCCATTGTGGGCGATGCCTTGTATGCCTCCCCCGAGATTCAAGCCCTATCGCCTCGTTTGTTGTTGCACGCGCGAGTTTTGCAATTGACGCATCCCGTTACGGCAGAATGGATGACGTTTGAAAGCATCGTTCCTTTTTAATTGAATGACACTGACCGAAAGCAACACTCGCATGACTCAACATCTCTACATCCTGACAGGTGGCTCTCGCGGCATGGGTTTGGCCATTGCAGAGCAACTCTTGCAACAAGGCAATGCGCTTGTTTGTATTTCGCGCACGACACAGGCTTCACTCACCGAGCAAGCACAAAAAGCAGGCGCACATCTTGAACAGTGGTCACACGATTTGGCAGACGGCGCGAGCGCCAGCGAGGCACTCAAGAAATGGCTTTCTTCGCAAGATGCAACACAATTTCAAAGCGCCACCCTCATCAACAATGCTGGCGTGATTCCCATCATTGGGCCTTTAAGTCAAGCCGATCCCTATAATTTGGCCATGGCTTTGCGAGTTGGGTTAGAAGCACCTATGCAGCTGTGCGCCGCCTTTTTAGGTGCCACAGAAAACTGGTCAATGCCACGCAAAGTTGCCAACATCTCTTCAGGTCTAGGACGCCGCGCCATGGCTTCACAGGCCGGCTACTGCGCCGCCAAAGCAGGCATGGACCATTTCACCCGTTGCTTGGCATTGGATGAAGCACTCAAACCAAATGGCGCCAAAGTGACCTCGCTGGCACCCGGCGTGATCGACACCGACATGCAGGTTCAACTGCGAGGCGCACCCGCCGACAAATTCCCTGATCAAAGTGGCTTTCAACAATTGAAAGCCACCGGCATGTTGACCTCGCCCGCCGATGCTGCCAAACGAATCCTTGACTATTTAGCAAGACCTGACTTTGGCAGCAACCCCGTCAGTGACGTCCGTGACGTCCGTGACGCCCCTTAACCCATTTGTCAGCCCCCTGTAGTCTTTTTTGATCAGACTCCAAGGCTGAATTGATTTAAATTGAAGGAGACAGAAATGAGTCGTGAAGTTGTCGTTGTCAGCGGTGTTCGGACCGCCATTGGTACGTTCGGTGGCAGTTTGAAAGACATTGCGCCTACCGAATTGGGCGCCCAAGTGGTTCGCGAAGCACTCAAGCGCGCCAACACCGACGGCAAAGATGTCGGTCACGTGGTGTTTGGCCATGTGGTCAACACCGAGCCCAAGGACATGTACTTATCACGCGTGGCCGCCATCAACGGCGGTTGCTCTGAAGGCACGCCCGCTTTCAACGTGAACCGTTTGTGCGGCTCTGGCTTGCAAGCCATCATTTCAGCCAGCCAATCCATTTTGTTGGGCGACACCGACATCGCCATTGGCGGCGGCGCAGAAAACATGAGCCGTGCCCCCTATGCCAGCCTGAGCACTCGCTTTGGCGCGCGCATGGGCGACACCAAGTTGGTCGACATGATGGTGGGTGTGTTGCACGACCCCTTCCACGCCATTCACATGGGCATCACCGCAGAAAACATTGCAGCCAAGTGGGGCATCACCCGCGAGGACCAAGACAAACTGGCCCTTGAAAGCCACAACCGCGCTGAGCGTGCCACCTTGGCCGGTTTCTTCAAAGACCAAATCGTGCCCGTCATGCTTAAATCGCGCAAAGGCGATGTGGCCTATGCCACTGACGAACACTTCCGCCCCGGTTGCAGCGCCGAAGAATTGGCCAAACTCAAACCCGTGTTCTTGAAAGAAAACGGCACCGTAACAGCAGGCAATGCTTCAGGCATTAACGATGCCGCTGCCGCCGTGGTGTTGATGGAAGCCGGTGCAGCCAAAGCACGAGGCGCCAAACCTTTGGCGCGTTTAGTGACCTATGCCCACGCCGGTGTCGATCCCAAATACATGGGCATCGGCCCCGTACCGGCATCACAGTTGGCACTCAAAAAAGCTGGTTTGACTGTGAACGATTTGGACGTCATTGAAGCCAATGAAGCTTTTGCGGCACAAGCTTGCGCGGTCACGCGTGACCTTGGCTTGGACCCTGCCAAGGTCAACCCCAACGGTTCAGGCATTTCTTTGGGTCACCCCATCGGCGCCACCGGCGCCTTGATCACAGTTAAAGCATTGCATGAGTTGCAACGCATCAACGGCCGTTATGCATTGGTCACCATGTGCATTGGCGGCGGTCAAGGCATTGCCGCCATTTTTGAACGCATGTAAACATCTTTTCAATGTCGGCTTGAGGCCTTCATTGTGAGCAAACGCAAGGCCATCGCAAGATGGCCTTGCTGTTTGGGGCGTATTCTCAAGGGTGTGAACACCTCTTTGTCCATCCAGCCGCATCATCGCTTTCATTTGCAAGATTTGAATGTTAAACTTTCAAATATTCAGGAGAACGCCATGAAAGCAGTTACCCAACTTGCCAAAGTCACCCAAGCCGATCCCGCGCGGGTCCTGACCATAGCCACGCTTCGTGCCGCCGAATTTCTGGGCATCACGGGCGCCAGTTTGGGGCAAACCATCGGCGTGAGCGAGGCCACTATTTCACGCATCAATTCGGGCGATCGCACCATTGACCCCCAATCCAAAGAGGGCGAGTTGGCTTTGTTGTTGGTGCGCTTGTATCGCTCACTCGATGCGCTGGTTGGCAATCAACCTGGCAAAGGCGAGCTCTGGCTCAATGGCTTCAACCAAGCCTTCAATGCCAGCCCCAAAGCACTCATCACCCAAACCGAAGGCCTCGTGCGCGTTGTGAGTTATCTCGACAGCATGCGTGCCAAGGTCTAATCTTCATGCATCGTTGGCAAAAAGAAGACTGGATCACCAACAGCGCCAACACGTCTGAACAACTTCTTTGGCGCGCTGTAGAAGCCCAGCACCTCAACGCCACCATGCGCCTGGTCGACACGCTTGACGAGCAATTTTTGCTAGAGCAAATGCTGGAAGCCAACAAACCACCCCTGCCGCCCGCTGCTGTGGGGCATCACTATTTATTGTCAACGCCTTTTCGCTATGCATCGCCCTACCCGTCTAGGTTCAGAGCGGCTCATGAGCCAGGCGTTTGGTATGGTGCTTTTGATCGCCAAACCGCCTGCACCGAAGTGGGCTACTGGCGCTGGCGATTTTTCATGGACAGTGAGTCACTGAACACGGGCGAACTGCAAACTGAACACAGTTTGTTTCAAGCCAAGGTCACAGGTCGGTGCATTGACCTGAACAGCGCGCCCTGGAATCTGCTGGCCAAGCAATGGCAAGACCCCAACAGCTACACACTCTGTCAAGCCTTGGCTGCCGATTGCAGGCCTCACAACATTGAATGGATTGCCTACACATCCAGCCGCCAACCACAAGGGCTGTGTGCGGCCGTTTTGGCCCCGCATGCTTTAAAGATCAACAAAACTTTGAACATTGAAACATGGCACTGCCGCATCACGCGCAGCAGTGTCATCTTTCGTCATTTCAAAGAAGGGTTTAGCTTCGAGCCAATTCAGCGATAACGCTCACGCGCGATGCGTGCGCCTTCGGCCAGTGCTTGCAATTTTTTCTCGGCCACTTCACGGCTCATGGGTGCCAAACCACAATTGGTACAAGGAATGATCCGCGCCTTGGGCACAAACTGAAGTGCACGGCCAATGGTGTCGGCCACTTCTTCAGGTGTTTCAATCACTTCGCTGGCCACATCGATCACACCCACCATCACGTCTTTGCCTGCCAGCAAAGCCATCAAGTCCATGGGCACATGCGAGTGGAAGCACTCCAAACTCACTTGGTCAATGCTGCTCTTGGCCAAGGCGGGAAAGACCTTTTCATATTGGCGCCACTCGTGGCCCAAAGAGTTTTTCCAATCGATGTTGGCTTGAATGCCGTAGCCATAGCAAATGTGAACGGCGGTGGTGCACGTGAGGCCTTGGGCGGCGCGCTCTAAAGCTTTCACACCCCAATCGGCCGCCTCTTCCATGTACACATTGAAGGCGGGCTCGTCAAACTGCACAATGTCTACGCCATCGGCTTGCAGCGCCAATGCTTCTTGGTTCAGCAGTTCTGCAAAGGCCATGGCCATCTTGACTTTGTCGCCGTAAAAGCGATCGGCCACGGTGTCGACAATGGTCATGGGGCCAGGCAAGGTGAACTTCAATTTCTTCTTGGTGTGGGCACGTGCCAATTGGGCTTCAAAGGCATGCACACGGCCTTTCAAACGCAGCGGCGCAATCACTTGCGGCACTTGCGCGTCGTAGCGGTTGTTGCGAATGCCCATGGTGACTTTGTTGACAAAGTCGATGCCTTCGACTTGCTCCAAGAAACCGTGCACAAAGTGTTGGCGCGATTGCTCGCCATCGCCCACGACATCGAGACCTGCATCTTCTTGGGCTTTGATCCACAGCAAAGTGGCATCGGCTTTGGCTTGCTTCAAGCTGTCACCTTCGGCCATCCACTTGGGCCAAAGTTTGTTGGTCTCAGCCAGCCATTCGGGTTTTGGCAAGCTGCCAGCAATTGCGGTTTCAAACATGCGTGTACTCCTGATCAATATGAAGGTTTCAAATTAAATTCTTGGGCCAGTAATTCATACGAATGGGCCTGTGCTTTGGGGTCGTACGTCCAGGTGATCACCGCCACTTCGTCCAGTGCCAGTTTCTCAGCCATGGCACGCAATTGAGCAGCAACCGTGCGGGCACTGCCCACAAACGCATTGTCCATCATGGCTTGCAGCGCCATGCTTTCAGCAGGTGAATAGTCACGCGCAGCTTGATCGGGCGGCAACATCGGGCCAATGCGGCCCAAGTTGCGGTCCATGCGCCAGCGTGCGCGGCTCTGGAACAAATGCCAGGCTTGCTCGTCGGTGTCTGCGGCCAAGGCCCACACGCACACCGTGGCATGCGGTTTGTCTAAACGAGGGCTGGGCTTGAAGGTGTCGCGGTAGATTTTCAATGCCTGATCGGCGCCTTGGCCATCGGTAATGAACCAGGCAAAGGCATAGGGCAGGCCCAAATGTGCGGCCAGTTGTGCGCCATAGTCGGAGCTGCCCAGCATCCACACATCGGGCGACGTGGCCGATTGCGGGTAAGCAAACACACCATGCCCAGGATGACCGGGCGGCAAAGGCTGTCCCGTCACCCAAGCCTGAAGTTCCATGACCTGCTGCGGGAAATTTTCACTGGCATATCGATCGGGGTTGAGCAATTGCGCGGTTTTGCCATCGCTGCCAGGCGCGCGTCCAACACCCAAATCAATGCGGCCAGGCGCCAATGCATCGAGCACTCGAAATTGTTCCGCCACTTTCAAGGCCGAATAGTGCGGCAACATGACGCCAGCACTGCCGATGCGTATGGTGTGAGTCTGGGTGGCGATGGCCGCCATCAGGACCTCGGGCGCGGTGCCCACGATGCTCGGATGCGCATGATGCTCGCTCACCCAAAACCGATGGTAACCCAGCTTTTCTGCCAATTGCGACAGGGCCAGGGTTTGCCGAATGGACTCGTCTTGACCCCGCCCCGCCATGGCCACTGATTGATCCAACACCGACAAACGCAAACTCATGAATGAATCACTTTGAATAAAACGACAAGCATCAGGCCTTGGCCCACTCTGCTTCTTGCAATGCACGCCACATCACTTTGCCACTGCCACTTTTGGGCAAGACTTGCGCAAATTCCACCACGCGCGGCACTTTGTAAACCGCCATGGTGTCGCGGCACCAGTCGATGATATCTTGGGTGCTCACCTGCCCCTTGTGAGATGCGCGCAATACCACCACAGCCTTCACGGACTCTCCGCGGTACGCGTCCTTGGTGGAAATGATGCAAGCTTCTTGAATGGCCGGATGCTTGAACATCAAAGCCTCGACCTCTGCGGGCCAAACTTTGAAGCCACTGGCATTGATCATGCGTTTCAATCGATCGGTCATGAAAAAGTAACCTTCTTCGTCAATGCGACCCATGTCGCCCGATCGGAAATACGATTTGCCATCGCGCTCAAAAAACGCACTGGCTGTTGCCTCTGGGCGCTTCCAGTAGCCTTTGAACACCTGTGGCCCGCTGATCACGATTTCTCCGGACTCGCCTTGCGGCAGCTCTTGCAGCGTTTCAGGGTCCACCACGCGCGCATCCACACTCATGAACGGAATGCCCAAGCATTGCTGCTTTGAGGCATCGGGGGGATTGGTGTGCGAAGGCGCCGCCGTCTCGGTCAAACCATAGCCTTCAATGTATTTCAACTGAAACTGCTCAAAGAGCCTTTGTGCCACCGCCTCAGGCATGGCCGCGCCACCACCGCCAATGTTTTGCAAACTGCTCAAATCAAATTGTCCCAAATTGGGACTGCCTAACAAGTCAATCACCATGGTGGGGATGTTGGTCCAGTGCGTGATTTTCCATTTGGAAATTAAGCGGCCGGCCAACTCTCTGTCCCAACGCGGCATGAGCACCAGCGTGGCACCCAAGAAAAGGGTGGCATGCATCACACTGACCATGCCGGTGATGTGAAACATAGGCACCACCGCCAAGCACCGATTTTCTGCGGTGCCATTGGACCACAGTCCACTGGCCAGGGCGTTGTGCATGAGGGTGCCGTGCGTGTGCATACAGCCCTTGGGCAAGCCGGTGGTACCACTGGTATAGGGCAACACTGCCAAGTCATCGGTGACGGCCGTGACCTCGGGCAAATCAATGGGGGTTTGCATGGCGGTGGTCCATGCATGCACGTGCCCCCCAGCCAATGAAGGCAGCGTGTGCCGCGCCAGCAGCCATGGGTGCCAGGCTTCTGGCAAGTCATCGGCACTGGTTGCCTTGGCATCAAACACATCTGTAAATTGCGTCACCAACAAATGCTGCAAGCCTTGCTCGGGCCCCAAGGCATTGCTGGCGGCGGCCAAGGCTTCGGCCAAGTCGGCGGTGGTCACAGCCACCTTGGCATCCGGGTCGAGGATGTAATGCTTCAACTCCTCCATGCGGTTCATGGGGTTGACCGGCACCACCACGGCATCCAGACGCAAAATGGCAAAGTGTGCGATGACCAGTTGCGGACAGTTTTGCATGTCCAGCACCACACGGTCGCCCTTTTGCACCCCCATTTGACGCAGCGCCGACGCCACAAGCTCGGCCGCAGTGCGCAACTGCGTGTAGGTCCAGGTTTGCCCCATGAACACCAGCGCCAACTTGTCTGGATAGCGCATCGCACTGACGTGCAAATTCATCCACAAGGAAGTCTTGGGCACAGTCAAAGCATGTGGCAGTCGCTTGGGCCAAACAGCGTGATGAACGGGCATGAGGCGGGTCTCCAACCAAAAATGAAGCAGGGCTCAATGCCTCAACTCAGGGTTGATGAACATTGTGCATAAGGCATCCTAAACCGGTATGAGCTAACGGAACATCCCCATCTGCCCTAGGTGGAAGACCCGCATTGAAAGCATTTGTAACCAGTCGATCGCGCCAATACAGGTAAATTGAAGTTTTCCCAAAGAGGCACTTATGTCCCCACTGCCTACACCTGCTTGCTGCGGCACCAGCAAAGCCGCCCAATTGCTCCAACTTTCCGTGGGCACCATCCAAAGCTTGGTTGACAAACAAGTCCTAGAGGCTTGGGTCACACAGGGCGGCCACCGCCGAATCTCCCTCGAGTCCATCCACAAGTACCAAGCCCAACAACAAAAACTCCCCGCGCTCTCCCGTCTCCTAGACAAGCGCTTGCGGGTCATGGTGGTGGACGACGACGCCCTCTCCAGGCACATGCTGCAAGACGCCTGCCTGTCGGCCCACCACCTCATTGACTGCTGCGCCATCGCCTCAGGCATTGAGGCCTTGCTCACGCTGCCCAGCTTTCAGCCTCAAATCATCATCCTAGACCTGCTCATGCCGGAGGTTGATGGCTGGGAGTTTGTCAAACGGCTCAAGCAAAAAGAAGGCTACGAGCAACTTCAAATTATCAGCGTGTCGGCCTTGTCCGAGACCGAACTGCAGGCACGAGGCGGCCCCCCTGAAGGCTCCCACTTTATGGCCAAGCCGGTTGATTTGGGGTGGTTAAAGGGATATTTACTGGGCTTGATGGCACCGCAAGCTTGGGTGGGATGACCGCGAACTTAAAAACAAAGTTAATTTTGAATCTACCCATGAAAAACGCGCCCGAAGGCGCGTTTTTACATGCTTTTGGCGGAGTGGACGGGACTCGAACCCGCGACCCCCGGCGTGACAGGCCGGTATTCTAACCAACTGAACTACCACTCCTGGTAGCTTGAAGCTTTTGCTCTGTTTGTCTAGTAACAGAGCCAAGTGCAACAAAACTTGGCGACCCTACGGGGATTCGAACCCCGGTACTCACCGTGAAAGGGTGATGTCCTAGGCCTCTAGACGATAGGGTCAAAACCTGGACTGAGTTTTTAACAACTCATTCTCGACACTTTGGTGGAGGTAAGCGGGATCGAACCGCTGACCTCTTGCATGCCATGCAAGCGCTCTCCCAGCTGAGCTATACCCCCTTCGTGATGCTTTTAAACATCCCTCGTTGGTGTCGAGAAATGGATTATAGACAGATTTTTAGGCGTTTTTCAAGCGCTGCAAAACTTTTTGCTTTTCACACAATGCCAGCACCGCATCAAGCGATGGCGTCTGGGCGGTGCCCATGACCAAAACCCGCACGGGCATGGCCAGTTGCGGCATTTTCAAACCCTGTGCGACCAGTACTTCTTTCAAGACGGCGGCAATCGAAGCCTTGTCCCATTCGCATGCATTGAGCTTATCGACCAACAGCGCCAAGGCGGGCTGAATGGCTTCGGTCACATGCTGCGCTTTTTCTTCAGGCTTGGGGCTGACATCGCCATAGAACACAGCCACCCAATCGGCCAACACACACAAGGTGTCGCAACGGTCTTTGAACAGGCCGCAGATGGCTGGCAGGCGATCGTCTGTCTCAATGCCGCGCTGCTTCAAAATGGCACTCACCCACGATGCCAACTTGGCGTCGTCAGAGGCTTTCAAATGCTGTGCATTCACCCAACGCAATTTGGCATCGTCAAATTGCGCAGCACTGCGGCCCAGATGATCAAGGTCAAACCAATCCAAAAATTGTTGACGGCTGAAAATTTCATCGTCACCGTGGCTCCAGCCCAAGCGGGCCAAGTAGTTCACCATGGCATCGGGCAAGTAGCCTTCATCGCGATACTGCGTCACAGGTTTCGCACCATTGCGTTTGCTCATCTTCTCACCCAGCTCATTGAGCACCGTGGGCAAGTGCGCATACACCGGCACATCTTTGCCCAGCGCTTTGAAGATGTTGATTTGGCGCGGCGTGTTGTTGACGTGGTCATCGCCGCGAATCACGTGCGTGATTTGCATGTCGATGTCGTCCACCACCACACAGAAGTTGTAAGTGGGTGTACCGTCCGGGCGTGCAATGACCAAGTCATCCAACTCTTGGTTGCTGATTTCAATGCGGCCTTTGACCTTGTCATCCCAAGCCACCACCCCCTCGAGTGGGTTTTTGAAGCGCAAAACAGGCTTCACCCCTTCAGGGACAGGTGGCAAGGTCTTGCCTGGCTCTGGGCGCCATGTGCCGTCGTAACGAGGCTTTTCTTTGGCGGCCATTTGTTTTTCGCGCAGGGCATCCAATGCTTCGATGCTCATGTAGCAAGGGTAGACCTGACCGGTGGCCTGCAATTCGGCCAGCACTTGCTTGTAGCGGTCCATGCGCTGCATTTGATAGAACGGGCCTTCATCGGGGTTCATGCCCAACCAGGCCATGCCTTCCAAAATCACATCGACAGAGGCTTGGTTAGAGCGCTCCAAGTCGGTGTCTTCAATGCGCAAAATGAAAGTGCCACCTTGCGACTTGGCAAAAGCCCAAGGGTACAAGGCTGAGCGAATATTGCCCAAGTGAATGAAGCCAGTTGGCGAAGGCGCAAAACGCGTGCGCACAGGTTTGTTGCTAGAAGTCATTTTTCTTTTTCAAATTACAGCGCTTGAAAGCCGCGCACAAAGTCGGCTTTCAAATCATCTAAATGTTCAAGACCCACGGCCACGCGAATCAGGCTTTGCTGAATGCCCGCCACTTGGCGCTGGGCTTCGGTCAGTCGACCATGCGAGGTGCTGGCAGGATGCGCCACCAAGGTTTTGACATCCCCTAAATTGGTACACAGTGACACGGTGCGTGTGGCGTTCATCACTTTGAAGGCGTTCGCTCTGCCCTGCTCGGGTGAATCGGCTTTGACTTCAAATGACAAGACCGCACCGCCCATGCCCGACTGCTGAGCCATGGCCAATGCATGTTGCGGATGGCTTTCAAGGCCTGGATAAAACACACGCGCGACTTGGGGCTGAACTTCGAGCCACTGCGCCAGCGCCAAGGCTTGCTCAGACTGCGCCTTCATGCGAATGTTGAGGGTTTCCAAACCCTTCAATATGACCCACGCATTGAAGGGTGACAAGGTCATGCCGGCACTGCGCATGACAGGTCCAAACACATCATCAATCAGGGCTTTAGAGCCGCACAAAGCGCCTGCCATGACACGGCCTTGACCATCCAAGTACTTGGTACCGGAGTGCACCACCAAGTCGGCGCCCATGGCAAGGGGACGCTGCAAAATGGGCGTGGCAAAACAATTGTCGACCACCAACAAGGCGTTGCTGGCATGTGCCACGTCGGCCAGCGCCTGGATGTCGCAAACTTCGGTGAGCGGGTTGGTCGGTGTTTCCGCAAACAGCAAACGTGTATGGGGCTGCACGGCCGATTTCCACTCAGCCACATTGGTTTGCGAAACAAAGGACGTGGTCACACCAAATTTGGCAAACTCGCTGCCAATGAGTTTGATGGTGGAGCCAAACAAGGAGTGCGAGCAAATGACGTGGTCGCCACTTTTGAGCAAACCCAAACACATCAACAAAATGGCCGACATGCCCGTTGAAGTGGCAATGCAAGCTTCAGCGCCTTCCAGTGCAGCCAAGCGCATTTCCATGCTGGCCACTGTGGGGTTGCCCAAGCGCGCGTAGGTGTAACCCTCCTCTTCACCCGCAAAGCGGCGCGCAGCCGTTTCTGCATCGGGTTGAACATAGCCACTGGTGAGGTACATGGCTTCGGAGTTTTCACCATATTGGCTGCGATCCACCGCCGCGCGAACGGCCAAGGTGTCGATGTGCAAATTTTCGGGCAATGGATATTGACTCATGACAATCTCAAATGAACGGGTCAAACTTCAATGAACTCGTTTCGGTTAACAGGCTTCGATGCGCTTCGCTTCGCTTAGCTTGCTTCGCTTAGCTTGCTTCGGTTAGCTTGCTTCGGTTAGCTTGCTTCGGTTAGCTTGCATTAGGCAATGCCAAGCGCGAACGGTCCGACTCGCCTTCAGACTCATCTTGTTGCGAGGGACGGTTTTCGTTCAAGCGGGCAATGTCGGCATCCGATACATCCCCCGTCACGTAGATGCCATCAAAACAAGACGCATCAAATCCTTGTACCTTCGGATAGCCTGGCAACACCGCGCTGGCCACCGCTTGTTTCATGGCGTCCACGTCTTGGTAAATCAGCGCATCGCAATCGATGATCTGACGAATTTCATCCACCGTGCGGTTGTGCGCCACCAACTCGTCTTTGGTGGGCATGTCGATGCCATAGACATTGGGGTAACGAACAGGCGGAGCTGCGCTGGCCATGTAGACCTTGCGTGCACCAGCCTCTCGGGCCATTTGCACAATCTCGCGGCTGGTGGTGCCGCGCACGATGGAGTCATCGACCAGCAACACATTGCGTCCTTTGAACTCACTGGCAATCACATTCAATTTTTGGCGTACAGATTTCTTGCGCACGGACTGACCAGGCATGATGAAGGTGCGCCCCACGTAGCGATTTTTCACAAAGCCTTCGCGATAAGGCAGTCCCAACAATTGCGCCAATTGGGCAGCCGAAGGACGGCTTGATTCTGGAATTGGAATGACGACATCGATTTCATTGGGGGGCACGGTCGAGATCACGCGCTTGGCCAATGTTTCACCCAAATTCAAGCGGGCTTGGTACACCGAAATGCCGTCCATGCTGGAGTCAGGGCGAGCCAAATACACGTATTCAAAGATGCAAGGATTCAAGTTGGAGACGGCCGCACACTGCTGGCTGTGCAATTGAGTGTGCATGTCAATGAACACCGCTTCGCCAGGGGCAATGTTGCGCTCAAACTGATGCAAGGTGCCCTCAAGCGCCACCGACTCACTGGCCAACATGTAGGTGCCATCTTTGCCCTTGCCAATGCACAAAGGACGAATGCCAAAGGGATCGCGAAAAGCCAACAAGCCATGGCCCGCGATGAGCGCAATGACGGCATAAGAGCCTTTCACCCGCTTGTGCACGCCTTCCACCGCTTTGAACACATCCGCAGGTGTCAATGGCAATCCACGTGTGGTTTTTTCCAATTCATGCGCCAGCACATTGAGCAAGACCTCAGAGTCACTCTCGGTATTGATGTGGCGATGATCGGTTGAAAACAATTCTGCTTTCAAAGCCTTGGCGTTGGTCAAGTTGCCGTTGTGCACCAGCACCAAACCGAAAGGCGCATTGACATAAAAAGGCTGCGCCTCTTCTTCGCTGAACGCATTGCCGGCAGTGGGATAGCGCACCTGTCCCAAACCACAATTGCCAGGCAAGGAGCGCATGTTGCGTGTTCTGAACACGTCACGCACCATGCCTTTGGCTTTGTGCATGAAAAATTTTCTGTCCATTTGCGTCACGATGCCCGCCGCATCTTGACCGCGATGTTGCAACAACAACAAGGCGTCATAGATGAGTTGATTCACAGGCGCGTTGCTTGCAACGCCAACAATTCCACACATAAGTCAATCCATTCAGTCGGGCAAGTAAGCCCCAAATTTTTCTGGCAACATGGGTTTGAGTCCTTTCAATAGGGTCATGAGCATGGGCCCGCCTTTTGACTCCAACCACCAATCGCTTTCTTGCATTGCCGTCATGTGAACCACCACACTGAGCGCCAGCAAGAAAATAAGTCCGCGAAAGACGCCAAAGATGGCGCCCAAAATTCGGTCAACTGGCCGCAGGCCGACGACCGAAATGATCTTTTTCATGAGTGCGGAGATGAGCCCCGCGGCGAACACACTGGCAATGAACACCAGCACAAAGGCGGCGGCAAACCGCAATGTTTGATCGGTTTTCTGCATGGGCAACTTGTCAGCCACGTCTGGCGCCAACCACTGCGCAAGCAAGAATGCAGCAATCCAGCCCATCACCGACAAGACTTCGTAGACCAGACCGCGCCAAGCTCCGAGCAGCATGGAGGCTGCAAGCAAGGCCAAGAGGATCCAGTCAGTGGAGGACATGCGGCGCCGCCTTTAGAGCTTCAAGACGGTGGCTTGCAAATTCAATTTGCGAATTTTTTCAGCCGCCTTATCAGCTTCTTCTTTGGTGGCAAAAGGACCGACTCGCACGCGGATGCGCTTGCCTTCTTTGGTGTCCACGTCTTGGGTATAGGTTTTCAGGCCCGCATGGTCCAACTTGGCGCGAGCTTCTTTGGCCTTGGTCGCATCGGCAAAGGCCCCCACTTGGACCACAGAACGGACGGCCTCCGCAGATTTGGGTGCATCTTTGCCATCGAGCAAAGCTTTGGCCTTGGCACCGTCCTTTGCACCATCTTTGACATCTGACTTGGGCTCAGGCTTCTTTTCAACCTTAGGTTCAGGCTTTTTCTCAACTTTAGGTTCAGGCTTAGTTTCGGGCTTGGCTTCGGGCTTGGCTTCGAGCTTACTTTCGGGTTTGAGGTCGGCCTTGGCTTCAGGCTTCAGCTCTTTGCTCACCACTTCTTCATGCGGATCGAGCGCCGACGCATTGGCCACTGTGCCTTTTGCAGGGGCTGGGGCCACAACCGCAGCAGCGCCCGCCGCAAGCAGGGCCGCTTTGGGCAAGTCACTGCTCGCTGAAGCATCGATCACCACCTCTTTAGAGGGGGCTGCAAGTTTGGCACGGCTCGCTTGCGCGTTGGGTGTGACCAAGGGTGCCGCTTGATTGCGATCTGGAATGACGATGGGTGTATCGATGGCCACAGGTCTGGGTTGACTGTCAAACAGCAGAGGCAAGCCCACCACTGCCCCTAAGACCAAAATAACAGACCCCATCAAACGGTGTCGCGCACGTTTGCGAATCACCTCCACGCTTTCAGCGGGCGTATTGGAAATCGCGTCGGCGCTGGGGCTGTTGGAGCCCAGTCGCCCAGGAAGTCGAAGCTTGAATAAAGCCATGCGTTGGAGTCTCAATTACTCAGGTGTTTGGCGTGCAACTTGGGAATGCCATGCTGCAAAACGCCGCCCACGGTATAGAACGAACCGAAGACCAAGATTCTATCAGTGGGGGCCGCAGCAGCGATGGCCGCGTCAAGGGCATTTTGCGGTGATTCATGCACGCTGGCCTTGGCATCCTTGCGGGTGTTCTTTTCTGCCCAAAATTCGGCCAATTGCGAAGCTGAACTGGCCCTGGGCAATGGCAAATCGGTGAAATACCAGTTGTCAACCAAGGGCAGCATTTTTTGGAACATGGCAGGCAAGTCTTTGTCGGCCATGGCGCCAAAGACGGCGTGGGTGCTGGGATAAAAGCCCATGGCATCCAAGTTGGCGGCCAGCGCAGACACCGAATGAGGGTTGTGCGCCACATCGAGCACCAGGACGGGCTCGCCCGGCACAATTTGAAATCGACCGGTCAAGGCGACCATGGCCAGGCCGTTGCGAATGGCCTGCGCCGTGACCGGCAGCTGAGGCCGCATGATTTCAAGGGCTGCCAAAACGCCAGAGGCGTTGAGCAACTGATTGGCGCCTCGGAGCGCTGGATACGCCAAGCCACTGTAACGACGCCCCCGACCGGCCCAAGACCACTGCAATTTGTCACCGGAAAAATTAAAGTCTTGCCCCATGACCCAAATGTCAGCGCCCAAAGCGTGGGCATGGGCCAAGATACTGGCCGGCGGCACGGGGTCGCTCAACACCACCGATTTGCCCGCGCGCATGATGCCTGCCTTTTCAAGGCCAATGGTCTCTCGATCATTGCCCAGCAAGGCGGTGTGATCCAGGTCAATGCTGGTGATGACAGCGCAGTCGGCATCCACTGTGTTGACGGCGTCTAATCGGCCGCCTAAACCCACCTCCAAAATGACCACGTCCAATTCGGCTGTGGCCAGCATGTGCAAGATGGCCAGGGTGCTGAATTCGAAATAAGTCAGGCTGATCTCGCCGCGCGCTTGGTCCACCAACGCAAAGGCGCTGGCAAAATCTTGCGACTTGGCCGATTCCCCATGCAGTCTGCAGCGCTCTTCAAAATCAACCAAATGGGGCGAGGTGTAAACGCCGGTTTTGTAACCCGCTTGCAAATAGACGGCTTCCAGCATCGCGCAGGTGGAGCCTTTGCCATTGGTCCCCGCCACAGTGATCACGGGCACTTTGAAGGTCAGCGCCATGCGCTGCGCCACTTGACGCACACGCTCCAGGCCCATGTCGATGGCAACGGGATGCAGTTGCTCGCAATAGACGAGCCATTCACTCAATGTTTTCATAAGGATAAGATTGTCGCTGAGTCCGCACCACATTGCAGCCCAAACCTTGATCAATACGATGAAATACACCGCCATCACCGTCTACGGTATTCCCAACTGCGATACCGTGAAAAAAGCCCGTACTTGGCTCACCGCACAAGGCTATGCGCCTGTTTTCCATGATTTCAAAAAGCAAGGTCTGCCCGAAACAGCCTTGAGTCAATGGCTCAAGTCGCTGGGTTGGGAAGTCGTGGTCAATCGCAAAGGCACCAGCTGGCGCAAGCTCAGTCCGCCAGAACAGGCCAGCGTCAACAGCAACGCCTCAGCCACACCGTTTTTATTGGCCAATCCCAGCTTGGTCAAACGCCCCGTCATCGAATGGCAAACAGCCAATGGTGTCGAAATCACGGTGGGCTATCAACCAGATCAGTGGCTCGCGCGTTAAAGCTGAGAGAAGTTTGAATTTCTTTACGTTGCCTTCATCTAGAAGATGGCGCGCATATCTAAAATCAAACATCAGTTCAGCCAACTCAAGCGGATAAGACACCATGACTTCCTCATTCATTTCGACCCATCGCATGGCCATCACAGTGGCCGCAACCGTTCTGGCCAGCTCAGGCCTGAGCCTGTCTGTGCAAGCCCAAGAAGTGGGCAACGTCATCAGCCGCACCCCGGTTTACCAGCAAGTGACCATGCCCCGCCAGATCTGTACGCAAACCCAAGTGAGCGTGCCCGGCCAAACCTCGGGCGCAGGCGCCCTGATGGGCGCGGTGGCTGGCGGTGCCATTGGCAACTCCGTGGGCAAAGGCGAAGGCCGGGCCTTGGCCACCATGATTGGTGTCATTGGCGGTGCATTGGCGGGCGACAAAGTCGAAGGCCCTCAAGCGGCACAAACCCAAACCCAGCAAACCTGCACCACCCAGCAGGTCTACGAAAACCGCCTGGTCGGCTACAACGTGGTCTACGAATTTGCAGGCAAGCAATACACCGTGCAATGGCCTCGTGACCCTGGCCCCACCATCAAATTGCAGATCACACCCGTCAATTAAGCGCATTTCAGAAACTTGCGCAATTTCAATGGGCCTGCAATGGCCTAAAATCTTGGGTTTTGTGCCACCGCTTCATGCCACCCCTCGGGTGGCCATGACAGCCTACCCTTGATTTCACCATGACCACCGAAAAATTCGACAACGTTTCCGTGACCACCCAAGCCAACGTCTACTTCGATGGCAAGTGCGTCAGCCACAACATCACGCTGGCCGATGGCACCAAAAAATCGGTGGGCGTGGTTCTGCCCTCCACCCTGACCTTCAACACCGGCGCACCTGAAATCATGGAATGTGTGGGCGGTGCTTGCGAGTACAAACTCAAGGGCAGCACTGATTGGCTGAGTTCCAAAGCCGGCGAAAAATTCAGCATTCCAGGCCAGTCCAGCTTTGACATCCGCGTGACAGAGGCTTACCACTACATCTGTCACTTCGGTTGATTCACAACGCATTTGAAAGGCCCCTCATGGCAACCATTCTTCAACACATTCCCGCTGGCCAAAAAGTCGGCATCGCCTTCTCGGGTGGTTTGGACACCAGCGCGGCGTTGCTGTGGATGCGTCAAAAAGGCGCCGTACCCTACGCCTACACCGCCAACTTGGGCCAACCTGACGAGCCCGACTACGAAGAAATTCCCCGCAAGGCCAAAGAATACGGCGCAGAACAAGCGCGCCTGATCGACTGCCGCAAACAATTGGCGCACGAAGGCATTGCCGCTTTGCAGTGCGGGGCCTTCCACATCTCCACCGCTGGCGTGACTTACTTCAACACCACCCCCATTGGCCGCGCTGTGACCGGCACCATGTTGGTGGCCGCCATGAAAGAAGACGACGTCAACATTTGGGGCGACGGCAGCACTTTCAAAGGCAATGACATCGAGCGCTTTTACCGCTACGGTTTGCTCACCAACCCCTCGCTCAAAATTTACAAGCCTTGGCTGGACCAGCTGTTCATTGACGAATTGGGTGGCCGCGCCGAAATGTCTGCCTTCATGACGCAACATGGCTTTGGTTACAAGATGTCGGCCGAGAAAGCCTACTCCACCGACTCCAACATGTTGGGCGCGACGCACGAAGCCAAAGACCTGGAGCACCTGAGCAGCGGCATGAAAATTGTGCAGCCCATCATGGGCGTGCCTTTCTGGCGCGAAGACTGCGTGGTCAAGCACGAAGAAGTGACTGTGCGCTTTGAAGAAGGCCAACCTGTGGCTTTGAATGGCGTGGGCTACTCAGATCCTGTTGAACTCATTTTGGAAGCCAATCGCATTGGCGGCCGACATGGTTTGGGCATGAGCGATCAAATTGAGAACCGCATCATTGAAGCCAAGAGTCGCGGCATCTACGAAGCCCCAGGTTTGGCTTTGTTGTTCATCGCTTACGAGCGTTTGATCACGGGCATTCACAACGAGGACACCATCGAGCAGTACCGCGACAACGGCCGCAAGTTGGGCCGCTTGTTGTACCAAGGCCGTTGGTTTGATTCACAAGCTTTGATGCTGCGCGAAACGGCTCAGCGTTGGGTGGCACGCGCCATTACAGGCGAAGTCACCATTGAATTGCGCCGTGGCAACGACTATTCTATTTTGAACACCACATCGCCCAACCTCACTTACCACCCCGAGCGTTTGACGATGGAAAAAGGCGAGTCAACGTTCACACCTTTGGACCGCATTGGACAACTGACCATGCGCAATTTGGACATTGTGGACACCCGTGCCAAGTTGGGTATTTATGCCCAAACAGGTTTATTGTCTTTGGGCGAAGGCGCCGAGATGCTCAAGCTAGAAGGCGGCAAATAAGCTTTAAATCACGACCGGTTCGGGTTCCAAGCGAATTCCGAACCGCTCGTAGACGCTGGTTTGAATGGCCTTGGCCAAGGTCACCACTTCACCGCCAGTGGCGCCGCCGCGATTCACCAAGACAAGGGCTTGTTTTTCATACACAGCCGCATTGCCCACACTTTTCCCCTTCCACCCACATGCGTCAATCAGCCAACCCGCGGCCAGTTTGATGGTGCCATCTGGCATGGGGTAGTGAACCACCTTGGGGTCGCGCGCAATGATGTCGGCGCATTGTTCTGGCGTGACGGTAGGGTTCTTGAAAAAACTGCCTGCATTGCCCAACACTTTGGGGTCTGGCAACTTGTGCCGGCGGATCTCGCAGACCCAATCGTAAATTTGCCGCGCTGATGGCTGAGCGATGCCCGTTTCAGCCATTTTGCGCTCTAAGTCCAAGTAACCCAGTACGGGCTTCCACAGCTTAGGCAGGGCAAAACGGACCCGCAAGATCAAGGCTCGGCCGGCCAAACCCAAGCCATTGGGGCCGCTGCTGGCGTGCTTGAAAATCGAATCGCGATAGCCAAAGGCGCACTGCGCCGCGTTCAAGCTGAAGACTTGGCCTGTGAGCAAATCGAGGGCATCCAAAGAATCAAACCGATCTTGCAGCTCCACGCCGTAAGCACCAATGTTTTGCACAGGCGATGCGCCCACAGAACCCGGTATGAGGGCCATGTTCTCCAAGCCTGGAAAGCCCTGGTCCAAAGTCCATGTGACACATTCATGCCAATTTTCACCTGCACCCACCTCCACGATCCAGGCTTTGTCGGTTTCTGTCACCAAGCGCTTGCCTGAGATTTCCACTTTCAAAACGCGTGGTTTGACATCGCCGGTGATCACCAAGTTGCTGCCACCCCCCAAAACACAATGGCCTTCAGGACAATTTTTCAGGTCCTGTTGTGCGGTTTTCGCGTCTTCTTCAGAGCGAATGCGCACCAAAGAATGGGCCTTGGCCACGATGCCAAAGCTGTTGTATGGCTGAAGGGGTACGTTTTGGGTCACGTTCATGGGAGAATTGTCGCATTCTCTTACTTGATTATTGAAGCCCATGCCATCTTTTGACACCGTTTGCGAACCTAACCTGGTTGAAGTAAAAAATGCGGTTGACACCACCGCCAAAGAAATCGCCACCCGCTTTGACTTCAAAGGCACCTCTGCGGCCATTGAATTGAAGGACAAAGAAATCACCCTGTTTGGCGATGCCGACTTTCAGCTCACCCAAATTGACGAAGTCTTGCTCAACAAATTGGCCAAGCGTGGCGTCGATGTCCGTTTCTTGGACAAGGGTGACGTCCAAAAAATGGGCGGCGACAAAGTCAAGCAAGTCTTGAAAGTGCGCAATGGCATTGCCACCGAAGATGGCAAAAAAATTCAGAAAGCCTTGAAAGAAAGCAAGCTCAAAGTTCAGGCGTCAATTCAAGGTGATGCCGTTCGGGTCACGGGCGCCAAGCGCGATGACTTGCAAGCGGCCATGGCCGTGCTGCGAAAAGACATCACAGACATTCCGATCAGTTTTAACAACTTTCGCGATTGAAAAAAGCGCCTTGGGCGCTTTTTTTCAGGCCTTGTCTTTCGACTTTCCCAGTTTCGATTCTGTGCCGGCCAACAAACGATTCACATTCTCACGATGGCGCCACACCAAGAGCACCCCCATCACGCAAAGTAAACCCATGACTGGACCTTGGAAGGGCCACACCAGGTCACCCGCCAAAGCGTAATAAACAGGCGCCAGCACCGCCGCCATCAATGCAGCCAGTGAAGAGTATTTGAAGAACCCTGCAATGGCCAGCCATGTGAGGGCAATGGCCAAACCCAAGATGGGACTGACCCCCATCAACACACCCAGTGCAGTGGCCACACCTTTGCCACCTTGAAATCGGAAAAACACCGGATACAAATGACCTAAGAAGGCCGCCAAGCCCGCCAATGCAGCGGTGCCATCGGCCAAACCCCATGCAGCACCGAAGTGCATCACGGCATACACCGGCACCCAGCCCTTCACCGCATCAAACAACAAGGTCAGCGCCGCGGCCACTTTATTGCCTGATCGCAAGACATTGGTGGCACCCGGATTTTGACTGCCGTAAGTACGGGGGTCAGACAGTCCCATGAACTTGCTCACGATGACCGCAAAACTGAGTGAACCCAGCAAATAAGACAGCAGCACCACCACGGGTGCTTGCATCAGCAATTCAATGAAATTTTCAGGCATCTGCGCCTCACTTGGAAGATGGAAGAATTTGATCAGGTGGCCGGATCGCGGTGCACCAAACGAATGGCATCGATGCTGGCCAAGACCTCAGGCGACAACACCGTGCCCCAAGCTTTCACATCTTCCTCAAGCTGAGCAACCGACGTCACGCCAATGATGGTGCTGGCCACCGACCAACGTGTGTAGCAAAAGGCCAAGGCCATTTGCGTGGGTGTCATGCCATTGTCTCGGGCCAATTGGTTGTAAAGCCGCGCAGCCACCAACGCACTTTCACGGCCCCAACGTTGTTTTCGCACAGATTCATATTTGCCAATGCGCGCATCTGCAGGAGATGCCGCGCCCTCAAAACCCGTCGCGTCGTACTTGCCTGTCAATGCCCCAAAAGCCAAAGGCGAATAAGCCAGCAAAGACACTTTCAATCGGTGGCATGTTTCATCCATGGCATTGTCAAAGGTGCGATGGGTCAAGCAGTAGGGGTTTTGAACCGTCATGGCGCGCGGCAAACCGTGCTGCTCTGCCAAACGCACAAACTCGTGGATACCGTAAGGCGTTTCATTGGACAGGCCAATGAACCGCACTTTGCCTGCTTTGACCAACTTTTGCATGGCCTCCAATTGCGCATGCATGGAAGTTTCAATCTTGTCCAAGCTGGGGTCAAAATACATCGTGCCAAACGCAGGCACATGACGCTCGGGCCAATGGATTTGATACAGATCGATCACATCGGTTTGAAGACGTTTCAAGCTGGCATCGCATGAGTTCAAAATATCCTGAACGGTCAGGCCTTTCCCCTCTCTCACCCAAGGCATGCCGCGTGAGGGGCCAGCCACTTTGGTGGCCAAGACCACTTGTTGGCGAGCACCCGGGCGCCTTTGCAGCCAATTGCCAATGATGCTTTCTGTGGCGCCATAAGTTTCAGCACGCGCAGGCACCGAATACATCTCGGCGGTGTCAATGAAGTTCACACCCAAGGCCAATGAACGGTCCAATATCTGGTGGGCTTCTTTTTCAGCCACTTGCTCGCCAAAGGTCATGGTGCCTAAGCAGATGGGCGTCACTTCTAAGTCTGAAGTACCTAATGCAATTTTTTTCATGGTGTGTTGTGAAAATGTCAGTGTCAAGCTCAGCGTTTGGCGGCCAAAGCCGCGCGTCGCTCTTCCTCTAAGCGTAAAAATCTTCGCTGTACTTTACCAGTAGTCGTCATGGGAAGCTGATCGATGAACTCAATCTCTTTCGGGTATTCATAGGGGGCCAGCAAACCGCGCACATGGCTTTGTAAATCGGTCATCACTTTTTGCTCAAAGTCCTTCACCTGCCGGCTCCTGGCGCGCTGAGCCACAAAATCAGGAGACAACACCACATACGCCTTCACCAAGGCGCCCCGATCGGCGTCGGGTTTGGGCACCACCGCTGCATTCACCACCGCCGGATGTTTGACCAAACAATTTTCAATTTCACCAGGACCAATGCGATAGCCTGCCGCTTTGAACATGTCATCGGTGCGTCCTTGGTACCAGAGGTAGCCGTCTGCATCTTGCACCGCAACGTCGCCCGTGCGGCACCATGATCCGGTGTATTTGTCTTGTGTGGCACGTGGATTTTTCCAATAGCCCAAAAAGAAAACCGGGTCGGCATGGCCGTGCCGATCAAGCCTTTGGACGGCCACTTCGCCAGGCTCGCCCGCTTTGCAAACCAGTCCTTTTTCGTCGATCACCGCCACTTGGTGACCAGGGTATGCACGGCCCATGCTGCCCGGCTTTGGGGGCCACAACAGATGGCAGTTGCCCACCACGTAGTTCATTTCGGTTTGGCCGAACATTTCATTGACCACCACCCCCAGCTCATCGCGGCAGTAAGCAAACACCGCATCACCCACCGCTTCACCCGCGCTCATCAAACCTTTCAATACCAAGCGGTAATTTAAGCCCGGATGAGGCTGCGCTTTCATCATGGCTTTGAGCGCCGTAGGAAACAAAAAGCTGTGGGTGATTTGATGCTGTTCCAAGATGTCGAAAGCCACCTCCGGACTGAATCGGCCCTTGAAAGCCACAATGGGCCTGCCAAAATACAAAGTGGGCAAGAGCGCATCCATCAAGCCGCCGGTCCAAGCCCAGTCAGCAGGCGACCAAAAGACCGCCTGCGACCCCGCTGGCAAAGGCGAGTCCACAGGCCCTTGCCATGCCGCACGGGCGGGATCAAATCCAAACCAATTTTGACTGCACACAAAGCCCGTTAAGTTGCCAATCAGGGCACGATGCGGAATGAGCGCGCCTTTGGGCTGGCCAGTGGTCCCGCTGGTGTAAATCAAGACCGCAGGGTCTTCGGCCTTGGTCCGAACTGGCTTGAATTTGGCAGGGCCGGGCGGTTTGCGCTTGGCCAGTTGCTGCGGCACATGCCACACCGTCTTCAAAATGGGGCAGTCACCTTGCAAAGCCTGCAAGACCGGCGCAGAGACTTCATCACACAATGCCACGGAGGCAGCGCTGTCTTGCACCCGAAAGGCCAAGGCATCGGGGCCAAACAACATGGACAAAGGCATGGCCACCGCACCCATTTGAAGGACGGCGATGTAGGCCACGGCCGTCTCAAAACGCTGCGGCATCACAATGGCCACGCGGTCGCCCCGCTTCACGCCGTGCTGCTGCAACTGCACACTGAGCAAGTTGGCGGCCTGCTGTAAATCGTCAAAATGCCATGTCAGGGCTGGCTGACCCTCGGGCTGATGCGCCACAATGGCGGTGCAGTGACGGTGCGCGGGCGATCTGGCCCAACGGCCGCAGCAAACCTCGGCCATGTTGAAATAGACGGGCACCTGCCACGCAAATGAACGGTGCACCTGTTCGTAGGCATCCAAAGACGAATCCAGCGTAACAGCAGCCTGACCGTCTTTTCTGTGACTGACACGCATTCCCTGTCTCCTTATGATCTCGCAGTATGTACCAAGTTAAACGCCACTCTACTCGTCATTTCTACCCTTTGCGAGGGCACCGCTACCATGTTCGGGAGTGGGGCAATCCCCAGTCCAAACTGCCGCCCTTGGTCTTGGCGCACGGCTGGATGGATGTGTCCGCTTCCTGGCAGTTCATGATCGATGCGTTCAGCCCTGAGTTTGTTCAAGCGCGAAGAATCCTGGCAGCCGATTGGCGCGGATACGGCCTGACAGAAGGCCCTGCCTTTGACAGTTACTGGCTGCCTGACTATTTGGGCGATTTAGACGAACTCTTGAACCTCATGTGCCCCGGTCAAGCGATCGATTTGGTGGGCCACAGCATGGGCGGCAACGTGGTCATGATGTATGCCGGCGCCCGCCCCGATCGCATTCGGCGCTTGGTCAATTTAGAAGGTTTTGGCATGGCCGCTACGCGCGCCTCGCAAGCCCCGGGTCGATTGAGCCAATGGCTGGACGAGTTGCAGGCCTTGAAAAAGGGCGAAATGGACCTCAAACCCTATCCGGATGCAGACAGCGTGGCCAAACGCCTCATGAAAACCAACAAACGCCTGTCGCAAGACAAAGCAGATTGGCTGGCCACGCAGTGGGCCCAGCCCACTGCGCAAGGCGAATGGCGCATCTTGGGCGATGCGGCCCACAAAGTGGTCAACCCCTATTTGTACCGTGTCGATGAGGTCTTAGAAACCTACAAACGCATCACTGCGCCCACCCTGGTCGTGGAAGCCTCAGACGATTCTTTGTCGCAATGGTGGAAAGGCAAATTCACCTTAGAAGAGTTCCATGAGCGCCTCAAAGCGGTGCCTCAACTGCAATTGGCCACCCTGCAAGACGCCGGTCACATGCTGCACCATGACCAGGCCGAGGCCTTGGCCATGCTGATCGAGGCGTTTTTGGTTTGAGATTTTTGTAAGTTCGGCCCAAGGCATGAGAAAATCCCATCTTTAACCGCATCGGACACCCCCTCTCATGGAAGCAGAACACATCAATCAAATTGGCGCGAAATTGGCTGACTTGGCCGCCCGCACCGAAGATTTACGGAGGTATCTTTGACTACGATGCCAAATCAGAACGCCTAAGAACCGTTAACGCATCGCTCGAAGATCCCACGGTCTGGAACGACCCCAAAAAAGCCCAAGAGCTTGGCAAAGAGAAAAAGGCCCTTGATGGTGTGGTGGTGACATTGAACACCCTCACCTGCGAACTGGCTGACAACGGCGAATTGTTCGACATGAGCAAGGAGGAAGGCGATGAAGCCGGCTTGCTCACGATTGAAATCGAAGCCAACAAATTGGCCGCCATTGTGGCGCAGCTTGAGTTCAGGCGCATGTTCAACAACGAAGCAGATTCGTGCAACGCCTTCGTTGACATTCAAGCCGGCGCAGGCGGTACCGAAGCCTGCGATTGGGCAAGCATGCTCATGCGCCAATACTTGAAGTACGCTGAACGAAAAGGCTTCAAAGTCACAGTGGAAGATGAATCACCCGGCGACATCGCAGGCATCAAGGGCGCAACGCTCAAGTTTGAAGGCGAATACGCCTTTGGACTGATGCGCACCGAAACAGGCGTGCACCGATTGGTGCGCAAGTCGCCCTTTGATTCGTCCGGTGGCCGTCACACCAGCTTTGCCAGTATTTTTGTGTACCCCGAAGTCGACGACTCCATCGAGATTGACATCAATCCCGCCGATGTTCGCACCGACACGTTCCGCGCCAGTGGCGCTGGTGGTCAGCACATCAACAAAACCGACTCTGCCGTTCGTCTGACGCACATCCCCACAGGCATTGTGGTGCAGTGCCAAGACGGTCGCAGTCAACACAGCAACCGTGACGTGGCGTGGAAACGCCTTCGCTCGCGTTTGTACGACTTTGAAATGCGCAAACGCATGGAAGCTCAGCAAAAACTGGAAGACACCAAAACCGATGTAGGTTGGGGTCACCAAATTCGCAGCTACGTGCTGGACCAAAGCCGCATCAAAGATTTACGCACCAACTTCGAAACCTCCAACACCCAAAAAGTGTTGGACGGCGATTTAGACGCGTTCATTGAAGCCTCGCTCAAACAAGGTGTCTGAGAGCGGCTGGCATGGCCAGCCCTCCAACCCAACCCATGGAGAATTTTTGTGATGCTTGAAGGACAAACTGCCCAAGCCATTCAGCGTGTGGACTACACCGCACCGGCATTTTGGATCGACACCGTCGACCTGTCGTTTGATTTGGACCCGCTCAAAACACGTGTGCTCAACAAAATGCGCGTGCGTCGCAACCCCGACGTCGACCCACAGGCCTTGCGCCTGGATGGCGAAGACTTGAACTTGGCGCGCGTCATGGTCAATGGCGCCGGCACCTCTTTCAAAATGGAAGGTTCGCAGTTGGTGCTTGAAAATTTACCTGAAGGCACAGAGCCCTTCGAATTGGAAATCTTCACCACCTGCAACCCTGCCAAAAACACGCAACTCTCTGGCCTGTATGTCAGCAACGATTCCTTTTTCACGCAATGTGAAGCCGAAGGTTTTCGCCGCATCACCTATTTCCTGGACCGTCCCGATGTGATGGCCAGCTACACCGTCACCTTGCGCGCCGACGAACAGCACTACCCTGTCCTGCTCTCCAACGGCAACTTGCTCGAGCAAGGCAAATTAGAAGACGGTCGACACTTTGCGAAATGGGCAGACCCACACAAAAAACCCTGCTACTTGTTCGCTTTGGTGGCTGGCAAGTTGGTGGCTCGCGAGCAACGCATTGTGTCGCGCTCAGGCAAAGAACATTTGCTGCAAGTCTTTGTGCGGCCAGGCGACTTGGACAAAACCGAACACGCCATGAACTCCCTCATGGCCAGCGTGGCCTGGGACGAAGCCCGCTTTGGTTTGCCCCTCGATTTAGAGCGCTTCATGATTGTGGCTACCAGTGACTTCAACATGGGTGCCATGGAAAACAAAGGCCTGAACATTTTCAACACGAAATTTGTGTTGGCCAATCCAGCGACCGCAACAGACACCGACTTTGCCAACATCGAAAGTGTGGTGGGTCACGAGTATTTCCACAACTGGACGGGCAACCGCATCACCTGCCGCGATTGGTTTCAACTGTCCCTGAAAGAGGGCCTGACGGTCTTCCGCGACCAAGAGTTCAGCCAAGACATGGCGGGCATCGAAAGCGCGCGCGCCGTCAAACGCATTGAAGACGTACGCGTGTTGCGCACCGTGCAATTCCCTGAGGATGCAGGCCCCATGGCCCATCCGGTGCGACCCGACAGCTACGTTGAAATCAACAACTTCTACACCGTCACCATTTATGAAAAAGGTGCCGAAGTGGTTCGCATGATGCAAACCTTGGTCAGTGCACCTGGCGACGAAGAAGGTCGCCTTGGTTTTGCCAAAGGCATGAAGCTCTATTTCGAGCGACATGATGGTCAAGCTGTGACTTGCGATGATTTTGCGCAGGCCATCGCTGACGCCAATCCTGCATCCTCCTTGGCCCAATTGCTGCCTCAGTTCAAGCGCTGGTACAGCCAAGCAGGCACACCCAGAGTGCATGCGCAAGGCGTCTACGACAGCAGCGCCCAAACTTACACCCTGACCCTCACGCAAAGCTGCACCAACACCCCCGGACAAGCTCACAAAGAACCCTTTGTGATTCCAGTCAAAGTGGGTCTGCTCAATCAACAAGGC
>CANBWP010000019.1 GCA_947373185.1 Comamonadaceae bacterium
TCGAGCAAGGCATAGCCCTTGAGCTGATCGGCCGGTGCGAAGGGGTGCACGTTGGCAAACTCGGGCCACGTGATGGGAATCATCTCGCTGGTGGCATTGAGCTTCATGGTGCAAGAGCCCAGCGGAATCATGCTGCGATCGAGGGCCAAATCTTTGTCGCTCAACTGGCGGATGTAGCGCAACATGCCGGTTTCAGAGTGGTAGCGATTGAACACGGGGTGCGTGAGGAATGCACTGGTGCGGCGCAAGCTCGTGGGGATGAGGCTGTCGCGGCCCTTTTCAAAAGGCGTCCAGTCGGGCAGGGCTTGGCCGCCTTCAGCAAAGCTAGACCAAAGTGATTCGATATCGTCGCGCGAGGTGGTTTCGTCTAAAGACACAGCAATGCTGTCGGCTGAGAGCTTGCGCAGGTTCATGCCTTTGAGCAAGGCTTTTTGCAACACGGCATCTGTGCGTGCGCCAGTGATCACTTGCAAAGTGTCGAACGCAGATTTGTGCGCCAATTTGCAACCCAGTTGTTCTAAGCCTTCTGCAAAGATGGCTGTGTAACTGGCCACGCGTTGTGCGATGCGCTTCAAACCGACGGGGCCGTGATACACAGCGTACATGCTGGCCACCACAGCAGGCAAGACCTGCGCCGTACAAATGTTGGAGGTGGCTTTTTCGCGACGAATGTGTTGCTCGCGTGTTTGCAAAGCCAAGCGATAAGCAGGGTTGCCATGCACGTCCACACTCACGCCCACCAAACGGCCTGGCATGGAGCGTTTGAAGTCGTCACGGCACGCCAGGTAAGCCGCGTGGGGACCACCGGCACCCATGGGCATGCCAAAGCGTTGGGTGGTGCCCACCACAATGTCGGCATCCAATTCGCCGGGCGGTGTGACCAAGGTGAGGGCCAACAAATCGGCGGCCACGATGAAGGCGGCTTGCGCGGCGTGGGCCTGTGCAATGACATCTTTCAAATCGTGAATCATGCCCGCGGTGGAAGGGTATTGCGCGACGACTGCAAAGTAGTCGTGCTGCTTCATCAACTCAGGCGCAAAGCCCACCAACACCTTCAAGCCCAATGGCGCGGCACGCGTTTGAATCACCTCAATGGTTTGCGGATGGCAATCGCCCGCCACAATGATGTTGTTGCTTTTGGATTTGACCGAGCGCTTGGCCAAGGTCATGGCTTCGGCCGCCGCTGTGGCTTCGTCCAACATGGAGGCGTTGGCAATGGGCATGGCCGTTAAATCGCAGACCATGGTTTGGAAATTCACCAAAGCTTCCATGCGGCCTTGGCTAATCTCCGCTTGGTAAGGTGTGTAAGCCGTGTACCAAGCTGGGTTTTCCAAAATGTTGCGAAGAATCACGCCAGGTGTGTGATTGCCGTAATAGCCTTGGCCCATGAAACTTTTGAGGATCTTGTTTTGTTGCGCCATGGCTTTGAGCTCTGCCAATGCGCTGGCTTCGGTCACTGGCGCAGGCAACTTCATGGCTTGGCTGCGCGCAATCGAGGCAGGCACGATGCTTTCAATCAAAGCACGCCTAGAAGCAACACCAATGACGGACAACATGTGATGCTCATCTGCTTCACTGATGCCAATGTGGCGGGCAATGAATTCGCTCTCGTTTTCGAGTTGGCTTAAAGGGGCGGCAGATGACATCAACATGGTGGGGCTTTCAAACGCAAAGTTCGATCAAAACAAGCAACAAAATTTCAATTCAGATTTCAGATTTCAGATTTCAGTGGGATGCTGCAAACGACGTGTACGCTGTTTCGTCCAACAAAGCATTCACTTGCGATGCATCTGACAACTTCACTTTGAAGAACCAACCGGCACCCAAGGGATCGGTATTGGCCAAAGAGGGGTCGCCACGCAAGGCTTCATTCACTTCCGTAATTTCACCGCTGATGGGCATGTAAACATCGGCTGCAGCCTTCACAGACTCGACCACGCCAGCCACTGCTTTCTGTTCAAAGCTGCTGCCCACTTCTGGCAACTCCACAAACACCACATCACCCAAAGCGTCTTGCGCATGGTGCGTAATGCCCACAGTGGCGACATCGCCTTCAACCAAAATCCACTCGTGCTCTTCGGTGTACTTCAAACTCATTTTTCTCTCCTTGAAAATTAATTGGGGTCAGTTCAACATTAATTATCGGGGTCAGATCACAATGGTTGGGCGATCTTTAGCCGCGGTAATAACGATTGGGTACAAAGGGCATGGCACTGACCGTCATCGGCACCGCTTTGCCGCGCACCATGGCATTCACAACTGTGCCCATCGCAGCATTGGCCGCGTCCACATAGCCCATGGCCACAGGCACATTGGCGGTGGGGCCGAGCAAACCACTGGACACTTCACCGATCTTGACGCCCTGCAAGCTTTGCAGTTCCACGTGTTCGCGAACGGGCACACGCTCTTGGGCAATCAAACCCACACGTTTGCGAGTCAGAGGATGCGTGCCATCCAATTGGCCCAACACGATGGTGGCGCCAGGGAAGCCGCCAGCACGCGCGCCGCCTGTGCGACGAACTTTTTGAATGGCCCAGTTGAGGCCTGCTTCGATGGGGGTGGTGGTGGTGTCGATGTCGTTGCCATATAAGCACAAACCAGCTTCGAGGCGCAAAGAATTGCGGGCACCCAAGCCAATGGGCTTGACTTCCGCTTGCGCCAACAAAGCCCGCGCAAACGCATCCACTTCGGAGTTGCCGACAGAAATTTCAAACCCGTCTTCACCTGTGTAGCCAGAGCGTGTGATGAACAGATCTGCACCTTGCCAATCAAACGATGCACCGGTCATGAAGACCAATTTTTGAACGCCTGGCACCATGCGCGACAGGGCATCCACTGCCTTAGGACCTTGCAATGCCAATAGCGCACGCTCGGGCATGGGAATGACTTGGCAGCGCGTACCCATGCGCGCTTGAATGTGCGCAATGTCATTGACTTTGCACGCACCGTTCACAATCACAAAAATGTCGGTGCCGCGGTTCACAAACATCAAGTCGTCAATGATGGTGCCTTCGTCGGTGAGCAGCAAACCGTATCGCTGTTTGCCCACTGGCAAATCGATCACATCGACAGGCATCAAAGATTCAAAGGCTGCCGCGGCATCGGGGCCCACCAAACGCAATTGGCCCATGTGCGAGACATCAAACAAGCCCGCTTCGGCGCGTGTGTGGTGGTGCTCGACCATCAAACCCATGGGGTATTGCACGGGCATGCTGTAGCCCGCAAAAGGCACCATGCGCGCGCCAAGCTCGACGTGCAAAGCATGGAGGGGGGTGTTGAGCAAAACGGTGTCAGCGGACAATTGAAATCTCCAAGGGCAAAGTAAAGCCATGACCGAAATCATGGGTTGCCCTCGCTGTCCGCTTTACCTGAGCGATTCGCCGGTTGGGCCCTTCATGTGAAAGACCCACTGCGGGTTGCGCCTTCGGTGGAGGGTTCGACCGGATGGCCCGCCCTCTCTCTCCAGTGAGGATGCGCTAAAAACCAAAGTGTTTAGCGTTTGTCAGTCCTGGGTACCTGAGCGTTCAGAAACTTGAGCGTTTCCTGCGCCTTCGGTGGCGACCCCAAAAAGGGCCGCACTCTCCTGACGGTTCAAATTATAAACAGGTCTTGATCGATCCTAGGCTTTTTTACATGCCTGAATAGTTCGGGCCACCGCCGCCTTCTGGTGTGACCCAGACGATGTTTTGGGTGGGGTCTTTGACATCGCATGTTTTGCAATGCACACAGTTTTGGGCATTGATTTGCAGGCGATCAGACTGGTCTTCGTTTTTGACAAACTCGTACACACCTGCAGGGCAGTAACGCGCCTCAGGGCCTGCATACCGAGCCAAATTCACGTTGACGGGCACGCTAGCGTCCTTCAGGGTGAGGTGAGCCGGTTGGTTTTCCTCGTGGTTGGTGTTGCTGATGAAGACGCTGGACAAGCGGTCAAAGGTCAACTTGCCATCAGGTTTGGGATAGGTGATGGGTTGGCACTCAGCCGCAGGCTTCAAATAGGTGTGGTCGGCGGCCGTGCGGCGAAGGGTCCATGGCACGTGACCGCGCAGCAAGAATTGCTCAACGCCTGTCATCAGGGTGCCCACGGTGCGGCCTTTCTTAAACCACTGTTTGAAGTTGCGGGCTTTGTTCAACTCTGTGTACAACCAGCTGTCTTCGAAAGCTTCGGGGTAGGCAGACAGTTCGTCGTGTTGACGGCCAGCTTGCAATGCGTCGTAGGCGGCTTCTGCGGCCAGCATGCCTGTTTTGATGGCGGCATGGCTGCCCTTGATGCGGCTGGCGTTGAGGTAACCGGCATCACAGCCAACCAAGGCGCCACCTGGAAAGACTGTTTTAGGCAATGACAATAAACCACCTGCGGTAATGACGCGTGCGCCATAAGAAATGCGCTTTGCGGGTGCAATGCCTTTGGCTTCATCGCCTTCAAAGTACCAGCGAATGTTGGGATGTGTTTTGAAGCGTTGGAATTCTTCAAAGGGACTGAGCCAAGGGTTGGTGTAATCCAAGCCCACCACGAAACCTACAACCACTTTGTTGTCTTCCATGTGGTACAGAAAAGAGCCGCCGTAGGTCTTTTCGTCCAGGGGCCAGCCAGCGCTGTGCAAAGCCAATCCCGCTTTATGGCGTGCGGGGTCAATTTCCCACAATTCTTTGATGCCGATGCCGTAGCTTTGAGGGTCTTTGCCTTCGTCCAATTTGTACTTGGCAATGACTTGTTTGCCCAAGTGACCGCGCGCACCTTCTGCAAACACCGTGTACTTGGCGTGCAGTTCCATGCCCAATTGGAAGTTCTCGGTGGGCTCGCCATCTTTGCCGATGCCCATGTTGCCGGTGGCCACGCCTTTGACCGAGCCGTCCTCGTTGTACAAAACTTCGGCCGCAGTAAAGCCAGGGAAAATTTCAACGCCCAAGGCTTCGGCTTGCTCGCCCAACCAGCGAGTCAGGTTGCCCAAGCTGATGATGTAGTTGCCGTCGTTGTGAAAGCAGGGGGGAAGGGTGAAGTTGGGAACGCGCGTCGCACCCGTTTCGGAGGTCATCAAGAAGATGTCTTCTGTGACCGGTTGGTTCAACGGGGCGCCCATTTCTTTCCAGTTGGGAAAGAGTTCGGTGAGGGCAATCGGGTCCATGATGGCACCCGACAAAATGTGCGCGCCTGGCTCAGAGCCTTTTTCCAAGACCACCACGGAAACATCCGTGCCTTTTTCTTGGGCCAATTGCTTCAAGCGAATGGCCGTCGACAAACCTGCAGGGCCGCCGCCCACCACGACCACGTCGTACGCCATGGATTCGCGGGGACCGTGTGTGCTCAAAATCTCTTCGGGTGTCATGGGGACTCACATCAAGTTGAAATTCAAGGGGCCAAAAACTCGGCCAATGGACACATTTTACGCACGGAACAGGCAGAATGTTCCCCAAAATGGTCACATAGGTGATGCCGGGTTTGACGCAAGCAAAGCGAGATCAACAATGAAATTTGAAATACCTGAGATCAAAAAGAAAGTTCATGAAATGATCATCCCCATTCGTTGGGGCGACATGGACGCCATGGGACATGTGAACAACACGGTTTACTTTCGGTATTTGGAAACCATTCGGATCGATTACTTTCGCAAGATTGGCTGCCTGCCTGACCCACAGTCGCAAGGCCCCGTCATCGTCAATGCCTTCTGCAATTTTTACAAACAGTTTGAATACCCGGGCGATGTGCTCATCACCATGTATGTGAGTGATCCGGGGCGCACCACCTTTGAAAGCTGGTGCACCATGGCCCGCGCAGATCAGCCCGATGTGATCTTTGCAGCCGGCGGTGCCACCACCATTTGGGTCGACTTTCCATTGCAAAAAGCCATCAACTTGCCAGAGAACATTCGGGTCCTCGTGACGCCCTGACCCCGCACTGAGAGGTGACTTACTTTTGCTTGGGCAACCGGCCCATGGTGTAAAACTCAGGGTTGGGCATCATGTTGCTGAAACTGGCCATGCGGTTGGACAGGCCAAAAAAGGCGGTGATGGCCGCGATGTCCCAAATGTCTTCGTCGTCCAAACCCTGGGCGTGCAAGGGCGCAAAGTCGGCGTCTTCAATCTGGTCGCTGTGCAAGCAGACCTTCATGGCGAAGTCGAGCATGGCGCGCTGGCGCGGCGAGATGTCGGCTTTGCGGTAGTTGACTGCCACCTGATCGGCCACCAAAGGCTTCTTTTCGTAAATTCGCAAAATGGCGCCATGGGCCACCACGCAATAAAGGCAATTGTTGGCGGCGCTGGTGGTCGTCACAATCATTTCGCGGTCGCCCTTGGTCAATTGACTGGTGCGGCCCACCGACTCAGGCACCATGAGGGCGTCGTGATAGGCAAAAAAGGCCCGCCATTCGGCAGGGCGGCGTGCAAAAGCCAAGAATACTTGGGGCACAAAGCCCGCTTTTTCCTGAACCGCCAAGATCTTGGCGCGAATGTCCTCAGGCACATCTTGGAGGGCTGGGGCGGGGTAGCGTTGGGCTTGGGTGGGCGTTGAAGTCGTTGGGGGCATGGCGTTCCTTGTCAGTTTTCTGATTTGATTCAGCCATTACACTACTTCTTTTTTGAATCTTCCCCGCTAAGGAGAACCCTGTGAACAAGATTTTTCCCTCTGCAGCCGAGGCGCTGAAAGGCGTCGTGGCAGACGGTCAATTGCTGGCTGTGGGTGGCTTTGGCCTCTGCGGTATTCCTGAAGCTTTGATCGATGCGCTGCGCGATTCAGGCGTGAAAAACCTCACGGCCATCTCTAACAATGCGGGTGTGGACGGTTTTGGTTTGGGCAAGTTACTTGAGACGCGTCAAATCAAAAAAATGATTTCTTCCTATGTGGGCGAGAACAAAGAGTTTGAGCGCCAGTTCTTGGCCGGCGAACTCGAATTGGAATTCACGCCCCAAGGCACCTTGGCGGAAAAGTTGCGCGCTGGCGGTGCTGGCATTCCAGCCTTCTTCACCAAAACAGGCGTTGGCACGGTGGTGGCCGATGGCAAAGAGTTGCGTGAATTTGATGGTGAAACCTACGTGATGGAACGCGCCTTGGTGCCCGATGTGTCCTTGGTCAAAGCCTGGCGCGCCGATAAATCAGGCAATTTGCAATTCCGCTTGACCGCACGCAATTTCAATCCTGCTGTGGCCATGGCCGGCAAACTGTGCATTGTGGAGGTCGAAGAGATTGTTGAAACCGGCGCCATGCTGCCTGACCAAGTGCACTTGCCTGGTATTTACGTTCACCGCTTGGTGCTCAACAAGCACCCCGAAAAACGCATTGAAAAACGCACCATCACCGAGAAAGCAGGAGTCTGAGCATGAGCTGGAATCAAGACCAAATGGCGGCTCGCGCTGCCCACGAACTGCAAGACGGCTTTTATGTGAACTTGGGCATTGGCATTCCCACCTTGGTGGCCAACCATGTGCCCAGCAACATTGAAGTGTGGCTGCAATCTGAAAACGGCATGTTGGGCATTGGCCCCTTTCCCACAGAAGATGAAGTTGACGCCGACCTGATCAATGCGGGCAAGCAAACCGTGACCACCATCAAAGGCTCGTCCATCTTTGGCAGCCATGACAGCTTCGCCATGATTCGCGGCGGCAAAATCAATTTGTCCATCCTGGGCGCCATGCAAGTGAGCGAAAAGGGCGACCTGGCCAATTGGATGATTCCCGGCAAGATGGTCAAGGGCATGGGCGGTGCCATGGACTTGGTGGCGGGCGTGAAGCGCGTCATCATTTTGATGGAACACGTGGCCAAGAAAAAAGACGGCACTGAAGATTTGAAAATCTTGCCTCAGTGCACTTTGCCTTTAACCGGTGTGGGTGTGGTTGACCGCATCATCACCGACTTGGCTGTGATGGACGTCGTGCCGGAAGGCTTGAAGGTGGTGGAGATGGCACCGGGCGTGACGCCAGAAATATTGCAGAGCAAAACCGGCGTGAAGTTGATTTTCTAAATCATTTCAAAATATCGCCCATGCACAAGTACTTCATCTCGAGGTACTCTTCCATGCCGTGGTGCGAGCCTTCGCGGCCCAAGCCCGATTGCTTCACGCCGCCGAAAGGAACATGCTCTGTGGCAATGATGCCCACATTGATGCCCACCATGCCGTATTCCAAAGCTTCGCTGACGCGGAAAATGCGGCCCACATCGCGGCTGTAAAAATAACTGGCCAAACCAAACTCGGTGTTGTTGGCGGCAGCTATGGCTTCTTGCTCGGTTTTGAATTTGAAGACGGGCGCAAAAGGGCCGAAGGTTTCTTCACGCGCGCACAGCATGTCGGATGTGGCATTGCCAATGACGGTGGGTTCAAAGAACTGGCCGTTCAAGGCCTTGCCACCGACCAACACCACGCCACCTTTTGCTTTGGCGTCTTCAACGTGGCGTGTGACTTTTTCCAAAGCAGCGGGTTCAATGAGGGGGCCTTGCACCACGCCCTCTTCAAAACCGTTGCCCACTTTCAAAGCTTTGACCTTGGCGGCAAACTTTTGTACGAAGGTGTCGTAGACAGACTCTTGCACGTAGATCCGATTGGCACACACGCAAGTTTGTCCGGCGTTTCGGTATTTGCTGGCCATGGCACCTTCTACGGCGCTGTCGATGTCGGCATCATCAAACACGATGAAGGGCGCATTGCCGCCTAATTCCAAAGAGAGTTTCTTGACAGTAGGTGCCGATTGCGCCATCAAAATACGGCCCACTTCGGTGCTGCCTGTGAAGCTGATGTGGCGCACGATGTCGCTTGAACAAAATACTTTGCCAGCCGCAATGCTGTTGTCGGAATCGGCCGTGAGCAAGTTGATGACGCCGGCAGGAATGCCTGCGCGGATGGCCAACTCACCAGCGGCCAGAGCTGTCAAAGGCGTCAGCTCTGCGGGCTTGATCACCACGGTACATCCGGCGGCCAAAGCGGGCGCCACTTTGCGCGTGATCATGGCCAAAGGGAAGTTCCAAGGGGTGATGGCGGCGCACACACCAATGGGTTGCTTTAAAACCATCAGGCGCCGCGTGTTGTCAAACTGGGGCAGAGTTTCGCCATTGACGCGCTTGGCTTCTTCGGCGTACCACTCCACAAAGCTGGCGCCGTACATCACTTCGCCTTTGGCCTCTGCAAAGGGTTTGCCTTGCTCGGCGGTCATGATGCGTCCCAAGTCTTCCACATTGGCCATCAGCAGGTCGTACCACTTGCGCAGCAAAATGCTTCGCTCTTTACTGGTTTTGCTGCGCCAAGCGGGCAGGGCCGCGTTGGCGGCTGCAATGGCTGCCTCAGCATCCTTGGGACCCAAGTTGGCCACGTCGGCCAACTTGGCGCCAGTGGCGGGGTCGTTGACGTCAAAGCGGCTGCTGCCCTTGACCCACTGGCCATTGACCAAAGCATCGGTTTTGAGGAGGGTGGGGTCCTTTAACAGGGCCAAGGGGGATGTTTTCATGTCCATGGGGTCTCCTAAAGCTTTTGGGGGCAATTCGCTGTGTCTGCAATCTTATAATGGAATGTTACGCCCAAGGCGGGATTCCCGCGCCCTGGTTGTCCTGTTCGCGTCTTCCCCAGAAGGCGTAGCCATAAAGATGCCACTGTCATGAGCACACCTGTTATTTCTGTTGCTGAGATCCGCAAAACCTTCCTCGACTTTTTTGCGTCGAAGGGCCATACCGTGGTGCCTTCAAGCCCCTTGGTTCCCGGCAACGACCCCACCTTGATGTTTACCAACTCTGGCATGGTGCAATTCAAGGATGTGTTTTTGGGCTCTGACAAGCGCAGCTATGTGCGCGCAGCGTCGGTGCAGGCTTGTTTGCGCGCTGGTGGCAAGCACAACGATTTGGAAAACGTGGGTTACACCGCACGTCACCACACCTTCTTTGAAATGTTGGGCAACTGGAGCTTTGGCGATTACTTCAAGCGCGACAGTTTGAAGTGGGCCTGGGAGTTGCTCACACAGGTTTACAAATTGCCTGCCGACAAATTGTGGGCCACGGTCTACATCGAAGACGACGAAGCCTACGACATTTGGACGAAAGAAATTGGTCTGCCGCCCGAGCGCGTGGTGCGCATTGGCGACAACAAAGGCGGACGCTACATGTCCGACAATTTCTGGATGATGGCCGACACCGGCCCCTGCGGTCCTTGCTCTGAAATCTTTTACGACCACGGCCCTGAAATTGCTGGTGGCCCTCCCGGCAGCCCCGATGAAGACGGCGACCGCTACATTGAAATTTGGAACAACGTGTTCATGCAATTCGACATGCAGCCTGACGGCAGCGTGAAGAACTTGCCTGCACCTTGCGTTGACACCGGCATGGGCCTTGAGCGTTTGGCGGCCATCTTGCAACATGTGCACAGCAACTACGAAATCGACATTTTCGATGCACTGATCAAAGCGGCGTCGCGTGAAACCGGCTGCGCCGATTTGCAGAACAAATCATTGCGCGTCATTGCCGATCACATTCGCGCCACCGCATTCTTGGTCAGTGATGGCGTGGTGCCGAGCAACGAAGGGCGTGGCTATGTGCAGCGCCGCATTGTGCGCCGTGCCATTCGCCATGGTTACAAACTGGGCAAAAAGACACCGTTCTTTCACAAGTTGGTGCCTGACTTGGTGAAGTTGATGGGCGCGGCTTACCCCAGCTTGGCTGCACAAGAAAAACGCATCACCGACATTTTGAAGGCCGAAGAAGAGCGCTTCTTTGAAACCCTTGAAGTGGGCATGCAAATTTTGGATGCAGCCCTTGAGGGTGGCGTCAAAGTGTTGCCCGGTGAAGTGGCGTTCAAATTGCACGACACCTACGGCTTCCCCTTGGACTTGTCGGCCGACGTTTGCCGCGAGCGCGATTTGAGCGTGGACGAAGCCGGCTTTGCAGCCGCCATGGAACGTCAAAAAGCACAAGCGCGTGCAGCTGGCAAATTCAAAATGGACCGCGCGCTGGAATACAACGGCGCAGGCAACACATTTGTGGGCTACGACGAACTGCAAGCCACCGCCAAAGTGTTGGCGCTGTATGTGGAGGGTACGCCGGCCACAGAACTCAAAGCAGGTCAAAACGGTGTTGTGGTTCTCGATACCACCCCCTTCTACGCAGAGTCTGGTGGCCAAGTAGGCGACCAGGGCTTATTGCAAACAGCGGGCGCCAAATTTGAAGTCGAAGACACTTTGAAAATCAAGGCCGATGTGTTTGGACACCACGGCGTGTTGCTCGAAGGCAGCCTGAAAGTGGGCGATGCTGTGCAAGCGCAGGTCAATACCGACTTGCGTGCAGCCACCGTGCGCAACCACTCCGCCACGCACTTGATGCACAAAGCATTGCGCGAAGTGCTGGGCGACCACGTGCAACAAAAAGGCTCCTTGGTGAATGCCGAGCGCACACGATTTGACTTTGCCCACAACGCCCCCATTACCGACGAACAAATCTTGGCCATTGAAGCCAAAGTGAACCAAGAAATTTGGGCCAACCCTGCCACGCAAGCGCGCGTGATGGACATTGAGTCAGCCCAAAAAACGGGCGCCATGATGTTGTTTGGCGAGAAGTACGGCGAGACCGTGCGTGTGCTCGACATTGGTTCTAGCCGCGAGTTGTGCGGCGGCGTTCACGTGCACCGCACGGGCGACATTGGCTTGTTCAAAGTGGTGGCCGAAAGCGGCGTGGCTGCTGGCGTGCGCCGTATCGAAGCGGTGACAGGCGGCAATGCTTTGGCTTACTTGCAGTCTTTGGAAGCCACAGTTTCCAAAGCAGCTGGCAGCTTGAAAGCTGCGCCTTCAGAACTCAACAGCCGCATCGCCCAAGTCTTGGACCAAGTGAAATCCTTGGAAAAAGAAATGGCTGCGCTCAAAGGCAAATTGGCTTCGTCACAAGGCGATGAGCTCATGACGCAAGCGGCCGATGTGAAGGGCGTGAAAGTCTTGGCAGCCTTGCTGCCAGGCGCCGATGCCAAAACTTTGCGTGATACCATGGACAAATTGAAAGACAAACTGAAAACCGCTGCCATTGTGTTGGCTGCTGTGGACGGTGACAAAGTTCAATTGGCCGCAGGCGTGACCGCTGACACCACGAGCAAAGTGAAGGCGGGTGAGTTGGTGAACTTTGTGGCCCAGCAAGTGGGTGGCAAGGGCGGCGGTAAGCCCGACATGGCCATGGCCGGGGGCACGGATGCGACTCACCTCAATGCTGCATTGGCCAGTGTGCAGGCTTGGGTGACCGAACGCTTGTGATGATTCAACCGAATTTGAGAACTCTGCAGCTTTCAAACCTTCTGGCAACACCCGCCAGTGGATCATTGAAAGCTATCGTTTTTGCCAGAAGCTGCAAGGGCGAGCTGAAATCATCAAGTTCATCCGCCGCGCGCTTGACCACTGGATAAAACTGATCGCCCACCAAGGGCAAGCCAAGCGCGTTCATGTGCACACGCAATTGATGGCGTTGGCCTGTGATGGGTTTCAACACATAACGCGCCAGGGCTGGCGGCGATGAGGTGAGGGTTGGCATGGCTGAAGCGTTGCCATCCAATCGCTCAACACAGTCAATCCAAGTTTCGCTGTTCATTGGTTCGCCATCTTGTATTTCATCAGCGCCCAACTCACGCATCCTGAAAAACTGCGCATCTTCCACCATCTTGCTTTTGTGCGTCATTGGAAACTTCGGCTTCAACGAAGAAGACTCAGGCACCCCCGCAATGGCCTCGTAAGTTTTATCAACTTGCCGCAGTCTGAACAAAGCTTGATACGCATCGCGGTCTTGTGCTCGAACGCTGAACACCACAAGACCTGCAGTTTCTCGGTCAATGCGGTGGATGGGTGAGAGCTCTGGCAAGTTCAATTGCTGCTTCAGTTGAACCAGCAAACTTTGTTGTACATACTGTCCGCCTGGCGTCACCGGCATGAAGTGCGGCTTGTCGGCTACCACCAAGTGCGCGTCTTGAAAAATGATCTGCGCTTTGAATGGCAAGGTGGGTTCATCCGACACCTCGCGAAAGTAAAGCAAGTGTGATTCGCCCAACAAACGCTGTGTGGGTGCAATGCCTTGCCCCATGGCGTTCAGCACGCGGCCTTCGTCAAATCGCTTGAGCCACACTTCGCGTTGAATGGCCGGAAATCTTGCGCACAAAAAATCAAGGGCCGTCAGCTGCGTGTGGGCAGGCACGCCTACTTTGCTGGCACTGACACCATTGGCGCCATTGACCAGCAGCTTAGACGCGCTGGAAGACGACATCCCACACACCATGCCCCAATTTCAAGCCGCGGTTTTCAAACTTGGTGAGTGGGCGGTAGTCTGGCTTTTGAGCGTAGCCGCCATTGGAGGCATCTGCGGTGTTTTTCAGCATGGGCTCTGCACTCAGCACTTCCAAAATTTGAACCGCATAAGGCTCCCAATCGGTGGCGCAGTGAATATAGGCGCCAGGCTTCAGGCGTGCGGCCAGTTTGGCGATGAGGGGTGTTTGGATCAGGCGGCGTTTGTTGTGACGCGACTTGTGCCAAGGATCGGGAAAGAAGATGTGCACGCCGTCAATCGACGACAAAGGCAACATGTTGTCGATCACTTCCACGGCATCGTGTTGCAAGATGCGGATGTTGTGAATGTCTTGCTCGCCAATGCGTTTGAGCAAGGCACCCACACCGGGTTCGTGCACTTCGCAGCACAAGAAATGATCTTGCGGGCGAACTTTGGCAATGTGTGCGGTGGCCTCGCCCATGCCAAAGCCAATTTCCAAAATGACAGGCGCTGGCGCGGCCTCTTGGCCGTTCACGGCAAAAGCCTTGGCCATGTTCAAAGGCTCGGGTGCGTACTGCAGCAAATACTGAGGACCCCACACTTCAAACGCCTTGGCTTGACCGGTGGTGGTGCGGCCCGCGCGCTTCACGTAGCTTTTGATATTTTTGGGAAACGCCACATCGGCAGGCGCTTGGTTGGGGGTGTCTGAAGTCATGCCCCGATTTTAGTGGCTTCGCGCTGGGCCCATTGCGCGGTCCAAATTGCCAAAACTGACGGCCGTTCTGCCAATGAATTCAAAGGGGCAGCGTGCGTGTCCAGTCCTAACGCAGCGGCGGCCTGATTCATGGCCTGGCAAACAGCTGTCTCGGTGCTGAGGTCTAGCGCCTTGGCACCGTTTTGCTTGGAGAGTTTTTCGCCGTCAGTGCCCAGCACCAAAGGCGTGTGCAAATACTGCGGATGCGGCAAACCCAATGCCTCTTGCAGCATGATCTGCCTGGCTGTGTTGTCGCTCAGGTCTTGGCCGCGCACCACATGGCTGATGCCTTGGGCGGCGTCGTCTACCACCACGGCCAGTTGGTAGGCCCACAAGCCATCGGCGCGTTTGAGTACAAAGTCGCCCACTTCGGCCAACACGTTTTGAGTTTGGGGCCCCAGTCGTCTGTCGGTCCAGTGCACCACGGGGCTGCCGCGCAAGGCGCACCATTGCTTCACATTGAAGCGCCAAGCTCTGGCTGGTTTGCCATGCAAGCCAGTGCGGCAGGTGCCAGGATAGACCGCTGCCTTATGGCGCGCCATGTCCAAGCCTAACAGGGCCTGACTTTCTTCAATTTCTTTGCGCGTGCAGCCGCAGGGATAGATCAGACCTTGTATCTGCAATTGATCAAGGGCTTGTTGATACAGCACGCTGCGTTGAGATTGGCGGACTACTTCACGGCCCCATTGCAAGCCGCATTGCTGCAGTTGCTGCTGGATCGCTGCATCGGCCTCCGGTATACACCGCGGACCATCGACATCTTCCATTCTCACCAGCCACTCACCCTTGTGCGCGAGGGCATCGAGGTAGCTGGCCAGAGCCGCGACCAAAGAACCCGCATGCAATTCACCCGTGGGTGAGGGCGCAAATCTGCCGCGATACATTCCAAATCAATCGCAGCGCGTTAAATGACAGCGAGCGCCAATTCCAAACCGGAAATGAACGCGTCTTCTACGCGATGGCCAATGCACCAGTCGCCGCACACGCCAATGCCTTGCTTCTTGCTGTGCATGTGGCTGGCACCCAAAGGCTGCAAGGTTTTGGCATAGCGCCAACGGTGCACATCGGCATGCGCCGGTGTGGCACGTATGCCCGTGATTTCTGAAAAGGCTTTGAGCAATTTGGCTTGCACGCGTTCGGGCGCATCTTCCAAATGTTCTTGCGACCATGCGGCACTGGCTTGCACTGTCCAGCGTTCAACTTGTTCACGGCCAGGTTTGGATGACTCGCGCGCCAGCCACGCCACGCGGTGATGAACGCTGCGAGCTGCATTCCACTGGGGGCCGAGCGTGATGAGGCCGGGTTGAACCGCATTGGGGAAGGCCACCATGAGGGTCCAGCAAGGCGCTACTTGAACTTTTTTCAAAGCGGCTGCCTGTTCCATTTTGATGCCAGAGGTGCGCAGCAAATCAATGGCTTGATCGGAGGGAATGGCCATCAGAACTTGGTCAAAACCACTGAACACCGACTGCGCACCTTCGGGCTCTTCGCTGTGCAGTTGCCACAGGTCGGGGTGCAAGGTGTCGCGTTCAATTTTGAAGACCTTGGACTCAAAGTGGATGGTGTCGTTTTGCACCAAAGGCTGAGCCCAGGCTTTGACCAAGGCGTTCATGCCAGGTGTGGCCACCCAATGTTTGTCTTGTGTATTGCGTGCTGCTTCGACCACGCGGCCCATGGCGTCTAGAACGCGAACTGCATTGGCACTCCAAGGTTTGCAAATGTTGGGCGTGGTGGCCAATGCTTGTGCAAATCGCGCATCGCGCACCGTGAAGTATTGGGCGCCATGGTCAAAGCTGCCAAAGCTGGAAGTGCGGGTGGACAGTCGGCCACTGGCCCCCTTGCTTTTTTCAAAGACCGTGACGCGGTGACCGGCTTGCATCAGGGTGCGCGCGCAGGTGATGCCTGCCATGCCTGCACCAATGATGGCGAAATTTTGAACAGGTTTTGTCTGAGTGTTTGTTTTTGTCATAGGGCTACTCTACACGCGATGGTGGGGTTGGAGCAATGCTTGTTTGGTTCTGTCTTGCTGCAACTGCGACAACCACCAAGTTAAGGCATGGCCAAGGCTTTTGCCTTGCGGGTTGCGCCAGGCAAATTCAACTTGGCTGATGCGTTGCACCCGGCTGACTTTTTTGGCCACCAAGCGGCCGCTGTCGAGGTAGGGCTTGGCCATGCTCTCGGGCAAGAAGCCGCCTCCCAAGCCGCGCAACTGAGCCTCTAACTTGCTGGGCATGTCGGGCACGGTGAACACATCTTGTCCGCCCAAGAGACCAATGGTGACACCTTCGCCGCGCTGTACCGAGTCGGCCACAGCCACGGCGCGGTGTTGTTGCAGCACCGTGTCACTCAAGGGTTCTGGGGCCATTGCCAAGGGGTGGTGGGGTGCGACGGCGTAGACAAAATGCACCTGCCCCAGCGACTCATGCATTAACTCGGCATGGCTGGCGGGCGAGATAAACACCCCAATGGCCAAATCCGCTTGGCCCGATTTGAGTGCCGCCAAAGTGCCCGACAAAGTTTCGTAACGAATGCGCAAACGGGTGGGCGGCTTGAGCGCCAGAAAGCCTTCACAGAGTTCCATCACCACCGATCTGGCAATGATGCTGTCTACCGCCACAGTGAAGACCGATTCCCAGCCCGTGGCCACGCGTTTAACGCGGTTGGCCAAGGCGTCCACATCGTGCAGCAATCGCTTGGCTTCTCGCAGCAACTCTTTACCGGCTTCCGTGGGTTTGGCTTGGCGGCTGCTGCGGTCAAACAACAAGACATCGAGGGCATCTTCAATTTGGCGCACCCGGTATGTGAGTGCGCTGGGCACCAAGCCCCGCTGACGGGCAGCGGCTGCAAAGCTGCCCGTTTCCTCAATGGCCAACAACAGGCTGAGGGCATCGGGGGTGAGAAGATCGCGCGAGGACGGAGGCATTGCAGCGGGAACTTTAATTATTCAAATAATTTGAATGATAACGACAAATTATCTGGCTTTCATTGAAACCATTGCAATTTAAAGTTCATCCATTGGATTTTCAAATGAGTGAGACACAGCATGATTCAAATTCGCCGTTCCGCTGAGCGTGGTTATGCCGACCATGGTTGGCTCAAGTCATTTCACAGCTTTTCTTTTGCAGGCTATTACGACCCCAACTTCATGGGCTGGGGCAATTTGCGTGTGATCAACGAAGACCGCATTGCGCCAGGCACTGGCTTTGGCACCCATGGCCACAAGGACATGGAAATCATCAGCTATGTGTTGTCGGGCAACCTGGCGCACAAAGACAGCATGGGCAATGTGAAGGGCATTCCGCCAGGCGATGTGCAACGCATGAGTGCTGGCAAAGGCGTGATGCACAGCGAGTTCAACCATGCAGAAGGTGAAACAACGCATTTCTTTCAAATTTGGATTGAACCCAATGTGCTGGGCATTGCGCCCAGCTACGAGCAGAAAACTGTGCCACCAGCCAGCAAGCGCGGTGCCTTGAAAGTCGTGGCTTCGCCCCAAGGTGAGGGTGATGCGGTGAAGATTTCTGCAGATGCCACCTTGTATGCAGGTTTGTTGGAGGGCACAGAGCAAGCTGCATTGACCTTGAATCCAGCACGCAAAGCTTACGTGCACCTCATTCGCGGCGAACTGCAAGTGAATGGGCAGGCGTTGAAGGGGGGCGATGCAGCCCTCATTCAAGGCGAAACGAATCTTGAACTGGCCCATGGCAAAGATGCCGAGGTCTTGGTTTTTGACTTGGCTTCTTAATGATTTAAGCAGCTTTCATTTTTCATTTCTTTAGGAGAACTTTCATGGCTAAAACAGTCGTTATTTACCACTCAGGTTACGGTCACACACAGCGCGTTGCGCAATTTGTGGCACAAGGCGCCAACGCCACTTTGATCGCCATCGATGCCGACGGCAACATCACCGATGCTGACTGGGAAACTTTGGACGCCGCTGACGCGATCATCTTTGGTTCACCCACCTACATGGGCATGGCGTCTTGGCAGTTTAAGAAATTTGCAGATGCCACCTCCAAGCGTTGGTTCACCAGCGCATGGAAAGACAAAGTGGCCGGTGGTTTCACCATCTCTGCCAGCCCCAGCGGTGACAAGCTGTCAACCATTCAGTACTTCATGACTTTGGCCATGCAACAAGCCATGGTGTGGGTGGGTCAGCCGTCGATGAACGACGGCACGATCAACCGCATTGGTTCCAACTCAGGTGTGATGGCACAAGTGGGCCCTACCAGCCCCGCAGAAGACATTCCACAAGGTGACTTGGACACAGCCAAGGCCTATGGTGCGCGCGTGGCGGCAGTGGCGGCTAAGTTGCGTGCTTAATTAGAAAATTTTGCGCAATGTGTTGCGCAATTTATCGCATTGAAAAGCAGTGCAGTCCCAGTGGCTGCGCTGCTTTTATTTTGGGGGTTCTTCAGTGTGCTGGACTGTTTTTAAAGCGACGTCCACCGCTCGTCTTTCATCAAACACAAAGCAGCCGCCATCGTAGTGCGAGCCGTCGGTCTCTTCAAAATATTTCAAAATGCCCCCCTCTAACTGGTAGGTGTGGGGCAGGCCGTTTTGTTGCATGAAGATGGCGGCTTTTTCGCAGCGAATGCCGCCTGTGCAAAAACTGATGATGGTTTTGTCTTGCAGTTCTTCTTTGTGGGCCATGACCGCATTGGGAAACTCGGTGAACTTGGTGAGGCGCCAATCAATGGCGCCCTTGAAGGTGCCTTCGTCCACTTCGTAATCGTTGCGGGTGTCCAAAATGACCACGGGCCGGCCGTTGTCGTCAAAGCCTTGGTCGAGCCAGCGTTTGGCGGTGGCTGGCGTGACGGCTGGCGCACGGCCTTCGGCAGGGCGAATGGTGGGGTGGTTCATGCGAATGATTTCGCCTTTCACCTTGACCAGCATTTTTTTAAATGGAACGGTTTCAGACCAACTTTCTTTGGGCGCGATGTCCGAAAACCGAGGATCTGTGTGGAGTTCAGCCACAAAACCGCGCACAGCCTCGGCTGGGCCTGCCAAGAACAAATTGATCCCTTCCCCGGCCAGCAAAATCGTGCCTTTCAGGGCGCGCGACAAGCAGCGTTCCAAGAGGATGGGGCGCAGTTCGGCCGCATCCGGCAGGGGCACAAACTTGTAGCTCGAAATATTCAGAATATTGTTCACCCCCCTATTGTAGAAAACATCTGAAGCAGCTCCTACAATGGGCCTATGTTTGTTCATTTGCGCCTTCACACCGAGTTTTCCATTGTCGATTCCACCTGTCGCATTGACGATGTGGTGGAGGCGGCGGCAGACGATCAGCAACCTGCGCTGGCCATCACCGATCTGAGCAATTTGTTTGGCGCCATCAAGTTCTACAAGGCCGCGCGCGGCAAGGGTGTGCAGCCCATTTTGGGCGCAGAAATTTTCTTGGAAGGTTTGGGTGCTGATCCGCTGGCTTTGTCGCGGGTCATGGTGTTGGTGCAAAGTCCTCAGGGCTATTTAAATCTGTCTGAATTGCTGGCGCGTGCTTGGACCCAAAACATGGTCAAGACCAACGCCGTGGTCAAACTGGCGTGGCTGCAAGAATTGTCAGAAGGCCTGATGATGTTGTCGGGCGCGCAAGCTGGACCGGTGGGACAGGCCTTGGTGCAAGGTGATACATCGCGCGCTGCCGAAATTGCATTGCAGTTGGCGTCCATTTTCACGCACCGGTTTTATTTGGAAATTCAACGCGCGGGTCGGCCAGAAGACAATGCCCATGTGGTGGCGGCTGTCAAGTTGGCCTCGCGTTTGAGCTTGCCCGTGGTGGCCACGCACCCTGTTCAGTTTTTGACGCAAGACGACTACGAATCGCACGAAGCCCGGGTGTGCATTTCTGAAGGTGAAATTTTGGGCAATCAGCGCCGTGTTCGCAAGTTCACGCGCGACCAGTACTTCAAGTCGTCTGCCGAAATGCAGGCGCTGTTTGCCGATGTGCCCAGCGCTTTGGCCAACTCGGTTGAAATTGCCAAGCGCTGTAATTTGTCATTGGTGTTGGGCAAGCCGCAATTGCCCAACTACCCCACGCCCATCACCGATGGCAAGCCGATGCCCATCGAGGATTATTTCCGCTTGTTGTCGGTGCAAGGTTTGGAAGAACGACTGGCCCACTTGTACCCAGATGTTGCCAAGCGCGAGACCGAGCGCCCACGCTATGCAGAGCGTTTGGAGTTTGAGATCAACACCATTTTGAAGATGGGTTTCCCGGGTTACTTTCTGATCGTGGGTGACTTCATCAACTGGGCTAAAAACAATGGCTGTCCCGTGGGCCCAGGCCGCGGTTCGGGTGCAGGCTCTTTGGTGGCCTATGCCCTCAAAATTACCGACCTGGATCCGCTGCAATACAACTTGCTGTTTGAACGGTTCTTGAACCCCGAGCGGGTGTCCATGCCCGACTTTGACATTGACTTTTGCCAGACCAATCGCGACCGCGTGATTGACTATGTGAAAGACAAATACGGCCGTGATGCGGTCAGCCAGATTGCCACTTTCGGCACCATGGCCGCACGTGCCGCCATCCGTGACGTGGGCCGGGTGTTAGACATGAGCTACATGTTCTGCGACGGCATCAGCAAGCTCATTCCCAACAAACCAGGCCAGCACATCACCATCGATGGTGCCATCAAGGCCGAGCCTATTTTGGCGGAGCGCTTGGACAAAGAGGACGAGGTCAAAACCTTGTTGGCGCTGGCGCAAAAACTCGAAGGCATGACCCGCAACGTGGGCATGCACGCCGGAGGTGTCCTGATTGCGCCTGGCAAGCTGACTGATTTCTGTCCTTTGTACCAACAGCCTGGCAGCACATCTGCGGTGAGTCAGTACGACAAAGACGACGTGGAAGCCATTGGTTTGGTGAAGTTTGACTTCTTGGGCTTGGCCACCTTGACCATTTTGGAAGTAGCGCGCGAGATGATCGTGAAGCGCCACAAGGGCCAAGAAAAGTTCGCCTTTGAAAACATTCCGCTGGACGACGCCGCCACTTATCAACTTTTTGCAGACGGTCGCACCGAGTCTGTGTTCCAGTTTGAAAGTCGCGGCATGCAGGGCATGTTGAAGGACGCACGTCCAACACGCCTTGAGGATTTGATTGCCCTCAACGCCTTGTACCGCCCCGGCCCGATGGATTTGATTCCCAGTTTTGTGGCGCGTAAACATGGCCGTGAAGTGGTGGAGTACCCGCACCCCTTGGTTGAACAAGTGCTGTCCGAAACATACGGCATCATGGTGTACCAAGAGCAGGTGATGCAAACCGCGCAGGTTCTGGGCGGTTACAGCTTGGGCGGCGCCGACTTGCTGCGCCGGGCCATGGGTAAGAAAAAAGCCGAAGAGATGGCTGAGCACCGCGCCATTTTCCGCAAAGGCGCAGAAGCCAATGGTTTGTCGGAAACCAAAGCCGACGAAGTGTTCGACTTGATGGAAAAGTTTGCAGGCTATGGTTTTAACAAATCACACGCCGCAGCGTATTCCTTGTTGGCGTACCACACCGGTTGGTTGAAGGTCCATTTCACGGCGGAGTTTTTCTGCGCCAATATGACCATTGAAATGGACGATACCGACAAGCTCAAAGTCTTGTACGAAGACGCCCTGAAATTTGGCATGAGCTTTGATCCGCCTGACGTCAACCGCGGTACACACCGCTTTGAACCCGTGTCTGACAAAGTCATACGTTACGGTTTGGGCGCCATCAAGGGCACCGGCCAACAAGCCATTGACGCCATTGTCAAAGCCCGTGAAGAGGGGGGGGCTTTCACCAGCTTGTTTGATTTCTGTGTGCGTGTCGACCGCAGCCGCTTGAACAAACGCACAGTGGAAGCCTTGGTCAAAGCGGGTGCCTTTGATTCTTTGCAACGCAACCGCGCGTCTTTGGCCGCTTCGATTGACCGCGCCTTTGACTTCTCAACCGCCACGGCAGCCAACGCCAATCAGGGCGGTTTGTTTGACATGATGGGCGATGATGCGCACGGCTCCAGCACCCAAGAGCCCGATTTGGTGGACATGCTGCCCTGGGGCATTAAAGAACAACTCACCAACGAAAAAACAGCCGTTGGCTTTTATTTGTCAGGTCATTTGTTTGATGCCGTAGAGCGTGAAGTACGCCTCTTTGCCAAGCGCAAAATTGACGACCTGATTGACAGCCGCGAGCCACAATTGTTGGCTGGTATTGTCAGTGACTTGCGCATCATCAATGGCCAGCGTGGCAAGTTGGCCATCTTCAAGCTGGACGACAAGAGTGCAGTGATGGAGGCCACGGCCGACGAAGCCATGATCAATGCCAACCGCCATTTGCTCAAAGACGATGAATTGGTCATTGTGATGGCCAAGATGCAAGCCGACCGGTTCTCGGGCGGCTACCGTTTGTCGATTCAGCAAGTGTGGGATTTGCCTTCTGCGCGTTGCCGCTTTGGCAAGTTCTTGCGCGTGGCGGTCAATGGCCGCGCGCCAGAGATTGCCCGTTTGGTGAAAGACTTCCCGCCGCAACGAGAAATGACAGAACAAGGCGAGTTGCTCAGAGGCTTGCCCGTGCGCTTGAAACTAGAGCGAAGAGCAGACCACGTAGCGGCCGCCGCTGAGTTGATGTTGGGTGAACAAGCCAAATTCTTCCCAAGCGACGCAGCCCTCTCCAGCTGGATTGCCCAAGCCGATCAAGGGAAAGCAGAGATCGTCTACGAAATTTAATTGGGGTCAGGTCAACATTAATTTCCAAATTAATGTTGATCTGACCCCAATTAAATTAATCTTTGGGGCGGAAGCTGATTTCTAGAAGAGACGGTACGCGTCCGTCTTCATCGCGGGGGAGGGTGGCGGTTTTGTCGATGGCCTTGAGCACGGCTTCGTCCCAAGCTTTGTTGCCGCTGCTGGACAAGAGTTTTCGGCTGAGGATGGTGCCATCGGGCGAGGTGCGCACCTCGACTTCAGCTTTGGGGTTGCCCGCCACATCTTCTGTGAACGTGATGTTGGGCTTGATGCGCGCCCGGATGCGACCCGCATAACCTGCGGAGGGGCCAGACGATTTGAGGGCACTGCCTTTGGCATTCTCGTCTCCCGACGCGCCTGCCATGCCTGCCATTCGTTTCAAGTTTTCGTTGCGAAGTGCTGCAGCCCGTTTTTCATCGGCAGCTGCTTTTTTGGCGTCTTCTTTGGCCTTGGCGGCCGCCTCTTCTTTTTTCAGGGCCTCTTCTTTTTTCTTTTTCTCGAGTTCCTTGGCTTTTTCTTTCTCTTTCGCCTTTTCTTTTTCTTTGTCTAATTTTTCTTTCTCGAGTTTCTCTTTCTCAAGCTTCTTTTTCTTGTCTAACTCGGCGGCTTTTTTCTCCTCGAGTTTTTTCTTCTCTTTTTCCTTTTTCAGCGCAATGTCGGCGGCTTCCCGATCAGCTGCCGCACTGACCTTGGATGGGGCAGGGGGCACTGCTTTGGGCTCGACCTTTTTGACTGGCTCGGCAGGTTTGACAGGCTCCGGCGGGGTGGGCTCAGGCTCATTGGCTGCTGGGGCCGCTTCCATCGGCATGGCAGACCACAGTTCTGCCGTGGCCGATAAAGTCTGGGGCTCGGTCTTCCAATGAATGCCCCACGTCAGCGCTGCCAACAGCAACACGTGCATGAACAGGGCGAAGGACAGCGAGCGGCCGAATCCACCCACGGGTGGTGGCGCAAACTCGTTGTAGGCTGTGGCGTTCATGCAATGAATGGCAAGTCAGATGTCGCAAATGGTCCGAGATCAAGGCGCCAATTTCAAGGCGCCAATTGCACAGACAAACCCACACGCTGAATGCCAGCGCGCTGCAAAGTGTCCATGACCTTGACCACCATCTCGTATTTCACGTTGCGATCGGCGCTGATGACCACTGCAGAGTTGGCCTGACCTGTTTGGGCCACGCGAACACTGTTGGCCAAATTGTCCAAGTTGATTGCTTGCGTCTTGCTGTCGTTCACCATTTCAAGGCTGTCGTCTTTCTGGACCACAATTTGAATCACTTGATCGGGTTGTTTGGCAGCTTTGCCCACGCTGGGCAAGTCCACCATGCTGGGCGTGATCATGGGCGCAGTGACCATGAAGATGATCAACAGCACCAACATCACATCGATGAAAGGCACCATGTTGATTTCATTGATGGTGCGACGACCCCGGCCGCGAGAGGAAACAGCTGGCATGCGTGTGCTCCCTGAAAATCAGTGACCCGACGCCGAAGAACCCGCACCAGAAATGGGGCCAGCGCCGGCAGAGCCACCCAAACTTCTTTGCAAGATGTTGGAGAACTCTTCAATGAAAGTTTCCAGTTTGATGGCCACACGGTCAATGTCGCGTGCAAAACGGTTGTAGGCCACCACGGCAGGAATGGCTGAGAACAAACCAATGGCCGTGGCCACCAAGGCCTCGGCAATGCCTGGCGCCACCGTGGCCAGTGTCACTTGTTGCATGCTGGCCAAACCCGTAAAGGCGTGCATGATGCCCCACACGGTGCCAAACAAGCCCACATAAGGCGACACTGAACCGACCGAGGCCAAGAAAGCCAACTGCGATTCGGCAACGTCCATCTCGCGTTGAAAGCTGGCCCGCATGGCGCGGCGTGCGCCGTCCAACAAAGTGCCCGCGTCCGAAATGCGGCGCTCGCGCAGTTTTTGATATTCCCGCATGCCACTTGCGAAAATGCGTTCCATGGGACCGGCCAATTTGGCATTTTGCACGGCGGCAGAAAACAAATCGTTCAGGCTTGTGCCAGACCAAAATTGTTGCTCAAATTCTTCATTCAAAGTTTGAATTCGTTGGATGGCGGTCAGCTTGCGCACAATGGCTGCCCAGCTGGCGATGGAGATGCCCATGAGAATGAGCATGACCAATTGCACGACAAAGCTGGCGTGCAACACCAGCTGAAGGATGGACATGTCTTGGTTCATTGAAGTGCTTCCAAAATCTTGGCCGGAATGCGGCCGGGTTTCATGGTGAGGCTGTCGACCCAGCCAATTCGTATCGTGCCTTCGGCCAACAGTTTGCGTTCACCGGCCAGCGTGAGCCAAGCTTGCTGGGCCAAGACCAAACTGGCGCGACCCGCTTCAACAGTGCAGGCAGTCACTTCCAGTAAATCGTCCAAACGTGCAGGCGAAAAATATTTGATGTGTGTTTCGCTCACGACAAACATGCCGCCCTTGTCCTCTTTGAGCGATTGCTGTTGAATGCCCAAAGCCCGCAGCCATTCGGTGCGGGCACGTTCGAAAAACTTCAAGTAGTTGGCGTAGAAGACAATGCCGCCCGCGTCTGTGTCTTCCCAATAGATGCGAATGGGAAAGCGAAAGACTGGCTTCATGCGCGTGCGCGGCCAGCCTGACGGTCGGCTTGAACTTCGTGGGGCCGCAGTTGCGGTGCCAAGCCTTCGAGCACGGCGTTCACATACTTGTGGCCGTCGGTGCCGCCAAATTCTTTGGCCAGCTCAATGCACTCATTCAAGCTGACGCGCCATGGCACATCGATGCAATGCTTCATCTCGAAAACGCCAATCCACATGGCGGCGCGTTCGATGGGCGAAATCTCAGCCATGCTGCGATCGAGCAAAGGCAAAATCAGTTTGTCCAGCTCGGTGGCCTGTTCAGCGCAACCGTACAAGAGCGCATCGTAGTGCGCCGAGTCGGCTTTGTGAAAACCAGACAGATCGCGTGTGAAGACGTCAATGTCGGACGCTTCGTTCTTGCCCACGATCACTTGGTAGAGGGCTTGCAAGGCAAACTCGCGTGCACGGCTGCGTGCCGATTTGCTGGCCGACTTGCCCGGCTTGCGGCTTGCTGCACTGGTCTTGTTCTCAGGGCTCTCGCCTGCTGCCGGATCTTGCATCTCGCTCATGCCAATTCCTCATCGTCCAGGTCATCGTCTTCAACCGACAAGTCTTCCAAGAGCATGGCCATTTCAACAGCGACGCGCGCAGCGTCACGACCTTTTTCTGTTTGACGGGCAATGGCCTGCTCCAAGTTCTCGGTGGTGAGAATGGCATTGGCAATGGGCACGTTGTAGTCAAGTGCGATGCGGCTGACGCCCGCGCCCGACTCGTTGGCTACCAATTCAAAATGATAGGTTTCGCCGCGAATGATGCAACCCAATGCGATCAGGGCGTCGTATTCGCCGCGCTCGGCCATGGCTTGGAGTGCAATGGGCACTTCAAGGGCGCCAGGCACCAGCACGTGATCGATGTCATGCACGCCTAAGTCCTCTAACTCGCGGATGCAAGCTACGGCCAATGCGTTGGTGATGCCTTCGTTGAAGCGTGCCTGAACGATGCCGATGTGCAGGCCCAAGCCGTCTAACGATTCTTCAATACCTTTGTCTGCGCCTTGCATGATTATTCCTTTGGGATGTAGCCAGTCACTTCAACGCCATATCCGGCCATGCTGGGCATGCGTCGGGGTTGGCCCATGAGTTTCATTTTGTGAACGCCGCACTCGCGGACAATTTGCACGCCCACTCCGTAGGTGCGCAAATCCATTTTGCTTCGGTTGGGGGCTTGGGCTGAGCGAGCGCGGCCTTCAAATTGGGCCAGCAGTTGTTCTGCACTTTCGCCACAATTGAGCAACACAGCGACGCCGACACCTTGCTTGTTGATGTAGTCCAAGCTGTTTTCCAAACTCCGTGAGTGCATGCTGCGACCCACTTCCAAAACATCAAAAATGGACAGGGGTTCATGCACACGAACGGGCACCTCTGCATCGGCCGTCCATTTGCCTTTGACCAAGGCCAAATGCAAAGACTGGCTCGGTTTGTCTTTGAAAGCGTGCGCTGTGAATTCGCCGTGCGCTGTTTGCAAGACGCGCGTGCCCACTTTTTCGACCAATGATTCGGTGCGGCTGCGATATTCGATGAGGTCGGCAATGGTGCCAATTTTGAGACCGTGCTCGGCTGCAAAAATTTGCAGGTCGGGCAAGCGCGCCATGGTGCCGTCGTCCTTCATGATTTCGCAAATGACAGAGGAGGGGCTGCAACCGGCCATGCTGCCCAAGTCGCAGCCGGCTTCGGTGTGGCCTGCGCGCATCAGGACACCGCCATCGACCGCTTGAAGGGGAAACACGTGACCTGGCTGCACCAAGTCTTTGGCGCTGGCGCTGGCAGCCACGGCAGTTTTGACCGTCAAGGCGCGGTCAGCGGCGGAGATGCCGGTGGTGACGCCTTCTGCCGCTTCAATCGAGACGGTGAATGCGGTGCTGTAGACGGTGCCGTTGCTGACAGCCATGGGCGGCAACTTGAGGTGCTCGCAACGCTCCCGGGTGAGGGTGAGACAAATGAGGCCACGGCCAAAGCGGGCCATGAAGTTGATGGCCTCGGCCGTGACGTGGTCGGAGGCGATCAGCAAATCACCTTCGTTTTCACGGTCTTCGTCGTCCACCATGATGACGATGCGGCCCGCCCGCAATTCGGCAACGATGTCTTCAACAGGGGAAATTTGAACAGGCGTCAAAGGACGGCCAGAATTCGAGCTCATGTCACTTCTTTCAGAGTTGGGCCGCGGCTGAAAATGCCGAGGCCGCAGAGTTGGCCGATGCATCGTTGCTGAGCATGCGCTCGACATAACGTGCAATCAAATCGATTTCTAGATTGACCGAGCTGCCTTGCTGCAAGGTGCCCAGTGCCGTGTTTTCTACGGTGTGGGGAATGAGGTTGATGCTGAACTCGCAAGCTGAATTTGAATCTGCCACCTTGTTCACAGTCAGGCTGACGCCGTTGACGGTGATCGAGCCTTTGTAGGCCAAGTACTTGCCCATGCCCATGGGGGCTTGGATGCGCAACTCCCAGCTTTCACCCACCTGGGCAAAGTGCGTCACATGGCCAATGCCATCGACATGGCCGGAAACAATGTGGCCACCCAAACGGTCGTGGGCGCGCAAGGCTTTTTCCAAATTGACTTTGCCCAGTTGGTTCAAGCCACAGGTTTTGTCCAGCGATTCTGCCGAGATGTCGATGGTGAATTGGAGGGCGGCCACATCCAAGGAGGTGACCGTCATGCAAGCGCCGTTGATGGCAATGCTGTCGCCCAGGCCGACGTCATCCAGGTAGCCCGCGGGCACCTCGAGAGTGAGTCGCTTGCCATGGCTTAAAGAGCTGCCCAGGTCGTGGAGGGCGGCGATACGCCCCACGCCGGTGATGATTCCGGTAAACATGGTGCGTATTTTCGCAGGGATTGGGGCTGTTTAGGCCTGCACCCTGGCCAAAACCCGCAAATCTTTTCCGATGAGCCGTGTTTCGGTGAATTGCAGTGACAGGCCTTGTGACAAGTCTTCCAAAGGCCCCCATTGCGCCATGCCTTGGCCCAGGCCCAACAGCGTGGGGGCCAAATAGACCAAGAACTCATCGACGCAAGCTTCCCGAATGAGAGAGCCGTTGAGTTTGTGCCCGGCTTCAACGTGCAGTTCGTTGACCTCACGCTTGGCCAGGTCCGTCAAAAGCGCGACCAAGTCGACCTTGCCTTGCGGATTGGGCAAGATCGTGACCTGGGCGCCGAGGGCTTCGAGTGCCTGTCGTTTGGCGGGATCGTCCATGGCCGCATAAATCCAAATTTGGCGGGGCGTGAGGGCCTGCGGACCCGTGTGCTGAAACAACTTGGCCGTGAGCGGTGTCTCAAGGCGGCTGTCCACAAGGACCAAATGGGGCATGCGCGGCGTGGTGTCTGGAAGCGGACAAAGTCGCAGGTCCAAGACCGGGTCGTCTTCTAGCACGGTGCCGATGCCAGTCAAAATGGCGCATGCGCGGGCGCGCCATGCATGGCCATCGGCGCGGGCTTCGGGCCCAGTGATCCATTGGCTTTTGCCGTTTTGCAAAGCTGTTTGGCCGTCCAAGGAGGCGGCCATCTTCATGCGAACCCAGGGTTTGTGGCGGGTCATGCGGCTTAAAAAGCCGGGGTTTTGTTCAGCGGCTGCTTGCGCGCCATCGCCCACCGTGACTTCAATGCCTGCCGCCTTGAGGCGTTCAAAGCCTTTGCCGGCCACCAGGGGGTTGGGGTCGGCCAATGCGGCCACCACTTTGCTGACTTTGGCATGGACCAGCGCATCGCAGCACGGGCCGGTTCGGCCTTGGTGCGCACAGGGCTCTAGGGTGACGTAAGCGGTGGCGCCTTCTAGCGGGTGTCCTTGAGACGCAGCATCGCGCAGCGCCATGACTTCGGCGTGCGGGCCGCCAGCTTCTTGCGTATGGCCTTGCCCCAAAACTTGACCGTCAGCGCCAACGATGACGCAGCCGACACGTGGATTGGGCGAAGTCAGGCGCATGGCTTGGGCAGCCAAATCCAGGGCTTGTTGCATGAAGGGGCTGGTGGACATGGGGCTGAGAGTCTGACAAAAAGAGGGGGCAATGAGTGACTGCTGAGATGGCAAGGATACGACAACTCAGATCCCGACCCAAGCAGGGGTTGAGGCACGCCGCTTGACCCACAAGAGCTCAGAGCGCCTCAGACCCTCCATCCACGTCACGCGGATGCGCAATTCTTGCAGGCTGGTCAATGTCGTTGCGGGCGTGTTGGGCATGCTGACACCCTGAATTTGCCAGGTGCGTTGAAACACCAAGCCGGGGTCTGCAGACAGAGGTGCAAGATCGCTGGTGCTGGAAAACGCTTGGACACATGCCGCAGTTTGAACCCCCCAGCACTCTGCCAAGTCTTGCGCCAAGCCGCTGGCCAAATCTAAGTTGCGATGAACTTGGGTGGCCGCCAAACTGGTGGCGCTCAGGCGCACAGCACCCGCCAAGCCCATGGCCAACAAGGCGCTGGCCACGACGGCTTCGAGGACGCTGAAGCCTTGCAGCTGCTTGAGCGTGAGCTTGAGCCTCATGGATGACATGCGCCTCAATAACCTGCGTTTTTCCAACTGCCAGGTAGGCGTTGCACCTGTTTGGAGTGGATGCCGGGTGGCCACAATGTTGGATGGCTCTGCGCAGGACTCAAGGTCGCGCTGTAAGGCACAGGCACAAACAATGCAGCTTGCACCGTGGCACGACTGCCCACGCCCGCATGCGAATCATTCAAGCGAAGTTCTGTGACCAGCAGCACTTGATGCGGCGTGTTATGGCCATCTCTGACAAGGGTCACTGACGAGTGAAGGGTGTCAGTGAAGTCAGGAAGGGGCAAAAGCGCCAGGGGAATTCTCAGGCATTGCCAATATGCGGGCGCTTTGTTGGCAGGGCAGTCTTGTGGTGAAGCGTTGGCCCACAGCTGTGCGTCCGCTTGTGCCCCGTTTTGCATGTAATGGTTGTCAATGTAGGCAATGGCCGTTTCGAGCAAGGCTTCGCTGTTGGCCAGCGCTTGCGCGGCAAACATTTGTTGTTGACTGCGCGTGGTTTCTGCCGAGACTGCTTTCAGCGTGAGCCAGCCCAACAAGCCTGTAAGCAGGATCAGGGTGGTGGTGGCCATGAGGGTGGCCATGCCGTGGAGCCCTTTCATGCGCTGTTGTCTGTGCAATTTTGAGCTGCTGGGCGCACGTGCGCGCTGTGATTGCGAAGGCGGACCAGCCTTTGCCAGGTGCTGGGCCATTTGTCTGAGCTGGCTTGACTGCGCAACTGCACGACCAGTAAATCACCTTGGTTGTCAGGGCTGTTGTCGCATTGAAGCCGAAAGTTCAGTTCCAAAATTTGCAAATTTTTGCTGTCGCTCAGGGTCGACCACACGGGAGGCTGACAAGCGGTTTTGGTTTGTAATTCTTTGGCGTTGACTCGAAAACCGCTGCATTCGTTGTTGTCTTTCAGGCCGTTGTCGTTGCGGTCGACGCTGAACAAAATTTGGTGGCTGCTGACGTCGAAATCTTCGGCCAAACCGCAAAATGCCGAAGGACAAAGGCCTGGGAGACCGTTGTCACTGCCCGCACGCAAGGCCTGAAAATTGGCGCGTCGAAGGTCATGGACCAGCGTGTCCATGAGCGCGCGAACGTCTTGCTGCGAATGACTGCGCAGCAAAATTTGACGGTCGTTTTGCCACTGCAAGTTGACCCACACAGCCGCGGCACTCAGCATGCTCAGGCCAAGGGCCAAACCGACCAGCAGATTTACCATGGCCAGCAATGTCCGGGTTCGTTCTGATCAGGCGATGCACTGTGGTCGCTGCTGCTGGTTTTTTGGACACGTGCATTTTCAGTCACTTGCAGGCTCATGGTGCTGCACGCCATGTCGCGAGATTGCAAGCCTGTGACATGGGCGTGCAGCGCATAGGTTTGCGCACTGACTTGGTCCAAACTCAAAACGTAGTGTCCCATGGCGGAGGACGATGAAGGCCACCCCAAATCGGCAAGGCTGCTTGCATATTGGGCGTGCAAGCCGCGGTATTGCAATTGTTTCAAGTGCAATTGCAGCAGGCTGTTGTGCGCATCTTGTCTGCGGCTTTGGAGCCACGTGATTTCAAAACTGGGCAGGGCCACACCCATGAGCAAACCCATGAGGGCCAAGCTCAAAAGCGTTTCGATCAAGCTAAAGCCTGCGGTTGACATGTGTGTGAAGGAAGGCATGCATCAGAGCATGCGCTCTGAGATGCCATGCAGGTGTCGCATTCACTTGCATGGCAGCTTCAATGTCATTCATGACCTCACAAGGCCAGTCAATGAAAGCGCCATGCCGCGCCAAATTCTTAAGCTGGCGAACATGAAAAAATACATTGCCTCTGGCGGTCATGGTTTGATCGAGACTTTGTTTGTCTTGTTCATTCTGGCCATGTTGTGTGGCGCAGCGGCATCGGCCATGCTCTGGATGCAAACCAAAACCCAGATGCAAACAGCGGCCGAAGATTTGCTGAACGACGTGCTGACAGCACGAACCGAAGCGCTCAGTCGTGAGAAGCGGGTGAGTTTGTGTGTGGCAGCACCACCCAGCAACAGCCAAAATCAGGTCTTGCCCACGGCATGCGCGCCGGCGAATGCCATCCCAGGCCTTCATACCTGGCAACAAGGTTGGCTGATGTTTGAAGACGATAACAACAATGGGCTGTGGGATGCTGGCGAAGTCTTGCTGATGCGGCATGCAGCTTTGCCAGTCAGCCTTGCCGCCACGGGCAACGCCACGGTCAATCGTTACATTTCATTTGGCGCCAGCGGCCGCAGTTTGGCTTTGAACGGCGCATTTCAAGCAGGCACGCTCACGGTCTGCGTGCATCAGAGCCTTAGCAGCACCGGCTGGCTCTTGGTGGTCAATGCGGTGGGGCGGCCGCGCTTGGACAAAGCGCAAATTGCGAATTGCCCGTGAAGCCAAGAGAAGCCAAGAGAAGCGCCGTGCGCTAGCGGCTGAAAGGCTAAGAGGCTAAGAGGCTAAGAGCCTTACTTGCTCACTTCGTCGACCAAGAGCTTGAAATCGTCAATGTCTTCAAAGCTTCGGTACACGCTGGCAAATCGGACATAGGCCACTTTGTCGAGTTTCTTCAACTCACGCATGACCAGTTCGCCCAGCTTGTTGGAGGCCACTTCGCGCTGTGCCAAGTTCAGCAATTTTTCTTCGATGCGCTCAATGGCCGAGTCGACTTGTTCAGTGCTCACAGGGCGTTTGCGCAGCGCCAAGTTCATGCTGGCGCGCAGCTTGATGCGTTCGTACTCAATGCGTCGGCCATCTTTTTTGACGATGGCAGGAAAATTCACTTCCGGCCGTTCGTAAGTGGTGAAGCGTTTTTCGCACGCCGCACACTGACGGCGGCGGCGAATCAGGTCACCATCTTCAGCCAGCCGCGTCTCCACCACTTGGGTGTCGTTGTGGCTGCAGAAGGGGCACTTCATTTGTAAACAGGGAAACGGGCGGTCAAGGCGTTGACCTTGGCGCGAACGGCTTCAATGTTGGCGGGATCGTTTGGATTGTCGAGCACATCGGCAATCAGGTTGGCCGTGATGCGGGCTTCTTCGTCCTTGAAGCCGCGAGTCGTCATGGCGGGGGTGCCAATGCGCACGCCGCTGGTGACCATGGGTTTTTCGGGGTCGTTGGGGATCGAATTTTTATTGATGGTCATGTGCGCTTGGCCCAGCGCAGCTTCAGCCACTTTGCCCGTAATGCCCTTAGAGCGCAGGTCGACCAACATGACGTGGCTTTGCGTGCCGCCACTCACAATGCGCAAGCCGCGTTGGGTGAGGGTTTCGGCAATGATTTGCGCGTTCTTGATCACTTGCTGTTGGTAGGCTTTGAACTCGGGTGCCATGGCTTCTTTGAACGCAACCGCTTTGGCAGCAATGACGTGCATGAGCGGGCCGCCTTGCAGGCCAGGGAAGATGGCGCTGTTGATGGCTTTTTCGTGCTCGGCCTTCATCAAGATGATGCCGCCGCGAGGGCCGCGCAAGCTCTTGTGGGTGGTGGATGTCACCACATCGGCATGGGGCACAGGGTTGGGATAGACACCTGCTGCAATGAGGCCAGCGTAGTGCGCCATGTCGACCAAGAAAATGGCACCCACATCTTTGGCCACTTTGGCAAAGCGTGCAAAGTCAATGTGCAAGCTGTAGGCCGAAGCGCCGGCAATGATCAGCTTGGGTTTGGTTTCGTGCGCCTTCTTTTCCATGGCGTCGTAGTCAATGGCTTCGTTGGCATCGAGGCCATAGCTGACCACATTGAACCACTTGCCGCTCATATTGAGGGGCATGCCGTGCGTGAGGTGACCGCCTTCGGCCAAGCTCATGCCCATGATGGTGTCGCCGGGCTTCAAGAAAGCCAAGAACACCGCTTCGTTGGCGGAGGCGCCGCAATGGGGTTGCACGTTGGCAGCTTCTGCGCCAAAAATTTGTTTGATGCGGTCGATGGCCAATTGCTCGGCGATGTCGACATACTCGCAGCCGCCGTAATAGCGCTTGCCGGGGTAGCCTTCGGCGTATTTGTTGGTGAGCTGAGAGCCTTGCGCGGCCATGACGGCGGGCGAAGCGTAGTTTTCGCTGGCGATCAGCTCGATGTGGTGCTCTTGGCGGGCGTTTTCGGCTTGAATGGCCGCAAAAATTTCGGGATCGGTTTGTTCAATCAGGATGTTTCTTGAATACATGGCAGGCCTTCAATCGATGGTTCCTTGTGGCATTGAGGAAGGTGTGCCTCAACTTGACAAGGGCTGCCCAGGCGAACGGCTAAAACCTTGGGCCCCACACAGCGGCTCAAGGTGCACGCTCCCCAGTGGTTGAGGGTGGGGCCATGCCCACCGGTTTCCACGTCAGAGGCTGGTTCAGTCTGAAAGCTGAAGCCAGGCTCCTATCGCCAGTTGCGTACCCCCTGAGTGTAGCCGAGGCTGGCGCTTGTGCTGCGCCCAACATGGACAAAAGTAGGTTCAGGTTTTGGGCTTTTTGGGCAAGGCGTCTTTCAGCCTTGCCTGCTCCGCCAAAACACGCGTGATGTAGTCAGTTTCAAGGGAAATGGAGTCTTCGCCGGCCTTGTAGAGTCGCAAGCCTTCTTCGACTTTGCCAGTCAGATCGATGCATTCCTTCAAAATTTTGACGCCAATCCGGAGATTGGTTTTGGGGTCAAAAATGGCCATGGGCCCACCGTAGGGGGTGAACTGTTCTGAGTGCACTTCAGCGACCACCTGCATCAAGCCCTTGGCCCCGACAGGGCTGTTGGCAAAGGGGTTGAAATTGGATTCGATGCCAATGACCGCCAAAATGAGGGTGGGGTCTAGGCTGGACCGGTTGGCCAGGTCATAGACCTCCAGCACAATGGCATTCAAGGGTTCGGACGCCATGCGGTACTTGGTTTTGATGGCCTGAACCAAGGCCAATTGCTGTGCGCTGAGGTCACTGGACGGTGCTGCCAAGCTGCGCAATAAAACCTGCTGTTTGGCGTCCTCGTCTTCTGAGATGTGAAGCCTTGTGAACAGCCACCCTTGGACGTTTTGCACCGTCAGGGTTCGAATTTCGGGGCGGGCCAAGGCCAGCAAACTGATCAAGACCGCCAGCAAGCCCAGCAGGGCAAAGCTGTGGTGGGAGATGTTCACAAAGCCCCGGGCAATGTCTGTCACAAAGGTCTGAAAGCCACGCCCAAAACGGGTGGCCCAGTGACTGGCATCTTCGGGGAGGGTGGTTGAAATCACAAAGTCAGTGAATGTTGCAGAACTGCGGATTATAAAAAAAATCGAAAATAGATGTGAATGGCATATATGGGGTGGCCTTCCTCGGTGAAAATAGCCTCTTTATCTTTTTGCGTTGTGACTGTGACTCATTCTTCTCCTAAGACCCCCGATGTTCAAGCCCTTGATGCCATGACGGGCGGGGCTTTTGCCGCACAAACATCCGGTGAGCGTGCCGCTAAATTGCGTGAATGGTTGCAAACGGACCCTTCGCAGGACGACTTGCAGCACGTCTACAAAGAAATTGCCAACCGCGACAAAGGTGCCGCCAAGGTCTTGAAAGAGAAATTGGATGAGATGAAAAGATCGCATGGTCAAGATGTGTTGGCCACTGAATGGGCCGAACGCGCTCAGGCCATGTTGGCTGCGTCGCGACTGAACATTGCCGATGCCATGGCTTGGCAACGCGATGCCGCCAAAGCGGGTGCGCCTTTGTCCCGCGAACCTTTGGCCAGCTTGAAGCAGCAATTGAATGAAAAAATCAAAGCCGTTGAAGACTTGCAGCATCAGGTGATGGTGCAACGCGAGACGGCCGTCTTGTTGGCCCAGCGCATTGAAGTGTTGTCAACCAAAAGTTTGAAAGAAGCCGATGCGGCCAATGAGGCCTTGCAAGCCGATGTTGCGCACTGGCAAGAACAAGCAGGCGCCCTGACGCAAGATGCCGCTTGGCAAAGCGTCGACTTGAAGTTTGTCCCTCAATTGGATGCATCACGCCAGCAATTGCTCAGTGTGTGGGAAGCTTTCGAAGGTGCATTGTTCCAAGCCAAAGCGGCCCGTGAAGACATCAACGAAGTGTTGCCTTCCGTCCCCGTTTGGGCTGAAGAGTTGCGTGTCGCACGCGGTGGTCAAAGTTCACCCTCAGAAGTGCACCGTTCTGCGGCAACGCAAGCAGATCCAGAAGCTGCAAGCAGCCAAGATGTGTCTGTCGAAGAGCGTGCCACCAGTGAAGGCAAGCCTGTCAAGGTCGCCAAAGTCAGTCAGACCAAAATGGACCCTGCACAGCGTTTGGCACTGCGCGAAGCCGCCTCCCAAGCTGTGACTGCGGCCTTGGCGGTGCTGGCCACTGAAAACAACGAAACCCATTTGGCGGCGCTCCGCCAAGCCTTGAAAGAGCACGGCCGCAACATGGACACCGCCATGGACTTGCAAGTCCATGAAGCTTTGATAGCCGCAGGTGATGCCGCAGGCTGGCAGCGTTATGTGGCCGATCAAAGCCGCATGGCCTTGGTCTTGAAAGCAGAAGCCTTGTTCAAAAAGGTGCCTGTGAAAGCCGAGCGTGTGCCTGAGGTGGCGCCTGAGGTGGCGCCTGAGCCCACGGCCGAAGCGACCCCTGATATTGCGACTGATGTAGCCACGCAAGTGAGCCCTGAACTTGCCAGTGGCAATGAGCCCGCAGGCTCTCACGAGATTGCGCCACCCGCCCCCGTTGAAGAGAAGTTTGTCTTGGAGCCCACTGTCGGTGGCCGCAAAATGCAAGATGCTTTGCGCCAATTGCGCGAAGAATGGAAGCAAGCCGATCAGGGTGGTTTGCCCAATCACGCATTGTGGAAGCGTTTTGATGCCGCTTGCAACCTTGCCTACAAGGTGGTTCAAGCATGGTTGGACAAAATCAAAACGGAAGCCACCGAACACCGCAGTCAACGCTTGGCGTTGATCGAAGAAGTCAAGGCCTGGGGCGAAGCCCATGCCCAAAACGCCGACTGGCGTGCGCACTTGCGCGCCTTGCATCAGTTTGGTGATCGCTGGCGCAATGCGGGTCATTTGAGTGAGAAAGCATTTGCTGAATTGCAGCCTTTGTGGAAACAAGCTTTGCACACTGCGGCAGCCCCTTTAGAAGCGGCTCAAAAAGCCAGCACGGCTCGCAGACAAGCGCTGATTGCCGAAGCCGACGTATTGGGCGCTGCACCTGTCTTGCGTGTAGACGCAGTCAAAGCCTTGCAGCACAGCTGGCAAACTGAGGCACAAAGTGTGCCCATGGACCGCCGCATCGAACAAAAAATGTGGGAAGCATTTCGCAAACCTCTCGATGAAGCTTTCAGCCGCAAAACCCATGCGCCCAACGCGCGCGAGCAACATGCAGCCGCGCCTTTGTCGGCCCACGACCGCGTGGTGCTCGATGCGTCCAACGCCTTGAAAGCAGCCAATGCCTCCGGCGATGTGCAAAAAATCAAGGCCGCCATGGCCGCTTTGGATGCGGCCCTCAAAGGCCAAGCAAAAGCTGTGGCAGAAGAAGCCGTTGCCGTTCAAGCTGTCGTCGAGAACCCCGATTCACAAGCGGCTGCATCCGGTGCTGAAGCTTCAACGGACGTCACGACCACAGACGAATCAAGCGCAGGCGCATCTGCCCCTGATGAAAGCGCTGCTAACGAGGCCGCAGAGCCCGTCAAAGCAACGCCAGCCAAACCCGCAAGGCCCTTGGTTGCCATGCGCGGAGATGATCGCCCAGGCCAGAAGAAATCGGTGCCGGCGCCTGCAGGGCGTGGTGCTCCGGGTGATCGCCGTGATGGCAAAGCAGGTTCACGCTTTGACAAGCCAGGTTTTGGCGACAAAGCGGGTGGCCGTTTTGACCGTGGTGATCGACAAGACCGGCCAGAGCGTCAAGAACGGGGGCCTCGATTGGGCGATGCCGCTTTCCGTGCACAACGTGATGCGATGGAGCACGCTGAATTGGCGCTGCGCAAATTGGCCGCTCAAGCACACGGTGAGTCATTGACGAACTTGTTGGCAGCTTGGGAAAAACGCCAAGCCGACTTGGTGCCAGCGGCACAAGAGTTGGGTCGAAACGTCAATACCGCGGCCCGCACAGCATGGGCCCATGCCGTCAGCCAAGCGCCCAGCGCATCAGCGGGTGAAGCCATTTTGCGGTTGGAGATGGCGGCCGAGGTGCCCACACCCGCAGAGAACTTGAACGAGCGGCGTGCTTTGCAACTGCAATTGCTCACGCGCAAAAATCAAGCAGGTCCTGCAGAAACATGGGGCCTCGATGTCACGGCTGTTTTGTCCAGTGCCCACGATGCCAAAGTGGCCCGCCGTTTGCAAAACGCTTTGAAGAACTTGCTGCGCAGCTGATCTCGCAGGGTCAGCGCTTCAAGCGTTCAATTCGGACTTTCAGGTCTGAATGAGGTGGAGGCGCTCTACCTGACCGTTCACATGCCAACGCAAAACCTCCGCGCGAGGTTTTGCCGCTTCTGCATCCCAATCACTCAAGACACGGCGCATGAGGCCTGGGGCGGGCCCCATCCGGTGGTCGGCTGCCTGATGCGTGTGACCGTGCAACAAGCACGTGCATTGAGTTTGCGACAAGCATGCAAGCGCCCACGCCGTATCGACATCGGCATAAAGGGCGGCTGGGTCTTTTTTGTGAGACTCACTTTGATCACGCAACTGCCTGGCAATGGCCTCACGCTCGGGCAAAGGTTTGGCCAAGAAATCTGCTTGCCACTGCGGCGTTCGAACCATGCGCCGAAAGGCTTGGTAATCGATATCGGCCAAACACCCTTCATCGCCGTGTGACAACAACCAGCGTTGTTTGCCGAAAAGCAGGACCGTAGGGTCTTGCAAATCCATCACGCCACAGGCCTTTAAAAAAGCCGGACTGACCAAAAAATCGCGATTGCCGCGCATGAAGGCCACTTGCGTGCGCTCGGCGGTGCTTTGCAATATTTGCGCGCATTGCTTTAAAAAAGCATGCTGCAGGGCAGCGTCGTCACCCACCCAAACTTCAAACAAATCACCCAAAATAAAGACCGCATCGGCGGTCGTGCTTTGCATGTAACGATGCCACGCCGCAAAAGTGGCAGGGGCTTGTTCTTGCAAATGCAGGTCTGAAATGAAATCAACCGTGCGCCAGTGTTCAGGCGCTTCGAAGACCTGAAACGGCAACACGGTTGCAGTCATGAACAATGACGCTTGCGAAGATTAAAGCGCAACAGCCTTTTCAATGATCACGGCTTCTTTGGGCACATCGTCGTGGAAACCATTCCGACCTGTTTTCACGCCTTCGATGGCATCGACAATCTCAGTGCCAGACACCACGTGGCCAAACACGGCATAACCCCAACCTTGCAAGGAGGGTGCGGTGTGGTTCAGAAATTCGTTGTCAGCCGTGTTGATGAAAAACTGGGCTGTGGCGGAGTGAGGCGCTTGGGTGCGAGCCATGGCCAAGGTGTACTTTTTGTTTTTCAAGCCGTTGTTGCCTTCGTTTTGAATGGCCGCATCGGAATGCTTTTGTTCCATGTTGGGCTCAAAACCGCCGCCTTGAATCATGAAGCCAGGAATGACACGGTGAAAAATCGTGTTGTCGTAATGGCCTTTGTTCACATAGTGCAGAAAGTTCTCAGCGCTCAACGGCGCTTTTTCGGCGTCGAGTTCAATGAGGATGACGCCTTTGCCGGCGATGTGGAGTTCGACTTGAGGATTGCTCATGGTTATTGCACCAAAGTGATTGAAAGAATGACAACAGGCGTTTTGGGAACGTCTGTTCTGAAGGGGCCGCCCATGCCTGTTGGCGTGGCTCTGATTTTATCCACCACGTCCATGCCGCCCGTGACTTTGCCAAAAACCGTATAACCGAAAAGTTGTAGGGCATTGAGCAAGTTCTCGCGTGGCACGTTTTCATAGACCTGACTCCGGTATTCAAAGCGTTTGACGGGATCACCTTCGGGAATGGGGACAGGGTCTAAAAAAGCGTTGTCGACGGTGTTGATGAAAAACTGCGCCGTGGCAGATTGCGGGTCGTTGGTTCTGGCCATGGCCAAATAACCGGCTTGGTTTTTCAGACCTGCCGCCATGGCTTGGCGACCTTCATGCGGCACTGGTGCGCGGGTGGCTCGCTCTTTGTACTGGGCATCGTAGCCCCCGCCTTGAATCATGAAATTGGCAATGACACGGTGAAAAATGGTGCCGTTGTAGTGCTTGTCCTTCACATACTGCAGGAAGTTGGCCACTGTTTTCGGGGCTTTGTCAGGGTAGAGCTCGACCTGAATGTCGCCGACGTTGGTGGCAATTTTGACCTTGGGCGCTTCTTGCGCTTGGCTCACTGTGGCTGTCGTCAAAAGTCCCGTGCAGAGCATCAAGGCACTGGCCCATGCGCGAAGTTGTTTCAAACGAAGACGCTTCGTTGCTTGTCCGGTTTGACTCTGAATGTGTGTCATGTCATCAACGCAAAGTGCGTGTGTTGGTCGTGGTGGTGGTGGCCGCGGCGGGTTTGGGCAAGGGCAATAAGCCGGTGCCATCGCCCAAAGCTTTTGCTTGGGTGTAGGCCTGCTGGGCCATGGCTGTGTACAAGTCGCCCAGGTTTTGCAGTGCCACTTTGTAGGCAGGGCGTGCTTGAATGGCCGATATCAGCGCTTGTGCCGCAGCCTCATAGTGACCTTGCGCTGCCAACAAAACGCCCAGGTTGTTGTACGGTTCGGGCAACTCTGGAAATTCTTGAATCAAAGCCTGCAGGGTGCTGATGGCTTCATCGGTTTTGCCCAAGCCCACTTGCACCTGGCTGGTCATGAGGCGCCATTGCGGGGAGTGGGCTGAGGGCGTGGATTTTTGGGTTTCTGCTTGGATCAAAGCTTGCGCCTGTCCCCACTGCTTGTTTTGTATCAACGTTTCAATGTCTGCTGTGGCATCGGCCCAGACACACGGGCTGAGGCAGCACAGCCACAAAGGCAAGAAACGCATAAAAAACCGTTGGAGGGTCATGGGGGAGGGCTTGAGCGACAGAGTGAAGGGGGAAGCTGATGCGGGCTAAGAATTTGCTTTGTCAGCGACATATTTGGGCCTTATACTGAGGCAAATTGTAACGGAGGCCTAGCGTTCAGGCCGTCCTTGCATCATCAATGGGGCCGTGGCCCCTTTTTGCTCCTTGACTCCGACTTCAACCGATCTTTATTCATGAGCTTGCGCATTTACAACACGCTCTCCCGTGCCCTTGCCGATTTTTCTCCGATGGAGGCGGGCCATGTCCGCATGTATGTGTGCGGCATCACGGTGTATGACATGTGCCATGTGGGGCATGCGCGCTCCAATGTGGCCTTTGATGTGGTGCAACGATGGCTCAAAGCCAGTGGCTACAAAGTCACGCACATCCGCAACATCACAGACATCGACGACAAAATCATCAAGCGTGCTGTTGAGAACGGCGAAACCATTCGGCAACTCACAGACCGAATGATCCAAGCCATGCACGAGGATTTTGATGCGCTGGGCATTGCGCGTCCTACGGCTGAACCGCGTGCCACCGAATTTGTGCCGCAAATGCTCAGCATGATTGGCAAATTGGAAGACAAAGGCTTGGCCTACCGCACCCCCCAGGGCGATGTGAATTACGCCGTGCGAAAGTTCCCTGGCTACGGCAAATTGTCTGGCAAGTCCTTAGACGAATTGCATGCAGGCGAGCGCGTGGCCGTGCTCGATGGCAAGGACGACCCGCTGGACTTCGTGTTGTGGAAAGGCGCCAAAACGTCCGAGCCCGCCGATGTGAAATGGGACAGTGCATTCGGCCCTGGTCGCCCTGGCTGGCACATCGAGTGTTCGGCCATGGCCTGCCAATTGTTGGGCAACAGTTTTGACATTCATGGTGGCGGCGCCGATTTGCAGTTCCCCCACCATGAAAACGAAATTGCCCAAAGTGAAGGCGCCACGGGTCAGCCGTTTTCCAAGTTTTGGATGCACAACGGATTCATCAACGTTGACAACGAAAAGATGTCCAAAAGTTTGGGCAACTTCTTCACCATCCGTGAAGTGCTCAAAACCTTTGATGCAGAAACGCTGCGATTCTTCTTGGTTCGCAGCCACTACCGCACGCCATTGAATTATTCCGATGTGCATCTGAACGATGCGCGCGGTGGTTTGAAGCGCCTGTACACCGCCTTGCAAGCGGTCGCACCTGTGAACGCTCCAATGGATTGGGCCAATCCTTACGCAGCACGTTTCAAAGCCGCCATGGACGAAGACTTTGGCACACCCGAAGCTGTCGCTGTCTTGTTTGATTTGGCCGGCGAGGTCAACCGCAGCAAGAGCGCAGATCAAGCCGGCTTGCTCAAAGCCCTGGGCGGTGTGTTGGGCCTGTTGCAAACGGACCCCCAAACGTATTTGCAAGCGGGTGCCGGTTTGGACGAGGCCGCCATTCAGGCGCACATTCAAGCCCGCGCTGACGCCAAAGCGGCCAAGAATTATGCCGAGGCCGACCGCATTCGTAAGCTGTTGTTAGCGCAAGGCATTGTGCTCAAAGACGCTGCTTCAGGCACCACTTGGGAAGCGGCTCAATGAGCGTTTCGGAAGTCGTCATGACGCCTGAATATTGGGCGGCAGCCTGTGCGCACCTGGCCAAAAAAGACCGGGTCATGAAGCGCCTGATTCCGCAGTTTGGCGATGCCTGCTTGGTGTCCCGCGGCGATGCGTTTGTGACCTTGGCGCGCAGCATTGTGGGTCAGCAAATTTCTGTCAAAGCGGCACAGTCGGTTTGGAACAAGTTTGCTGCTTTGAGCAAAAAGATCACGCCCGCCGGTGTCTTGAAGCTCAAAGTCGACGACATGCGTGCGGCAGGTTTATCGGCCCGCAAAGTGGAATATTTGGTCGATTTGGCCTTGCACTTTCATGGCAAAACCGTGCATGTCAAAGAATGGCAAAGCATGGAAGACGAGGCCATCATTGACGAGTTGGTGGCCATTCGGGGCATTGGCCGCTGGACGGCCGAGATGTTCTTGATCTTTCACCTCATGCGGCCCAATGTCTTGCCCCTTGATGATGTGGGCTTGATCAATGGCATCAGTAAGAACTATTTTTCAGGCGAACCTGTGAGCCGGAGCGACGCCCGAGAAGTGGCGCAGGCCTGGAAACCTTACAGCACCGTCGCAACTTGGTATATTTGGCGGTCGCTCGACCCCTTACCGGTTGAGTATTGAGATCGAAAAAGGAGGCCCATTTTGGCCAAACGCACATTCCTGGACTTTGAGCAACCCGTTGCGGAACTCGAAGGCAAAATTGAAGAACTTCGCTACGTGCAAAGCGAGTCAGCCGTTGACATTTCTGAAGAAATTGACCAGCTCAGTAAAAAGAGCCACCAGCTGACCAAAGACATTTATTCGGACTTGACGCCCTGGCAAATTACCAAAATTGCCCGTCATCCAGAGCGTCCCTACACCCTGGATTACATCCGTGAAATTTTCACCGATTTCGTGGAAATGCATGGTGACCGTCACTTTGCAGACGACCTGTCCATTGTCGGCGGCTTGGCTCGCTTCAATGGTTCACCTTGCATGGTCTTGGGCCATCAAAAAGGCCGTGATACCAAAGAGCGCACCCAGCGCAACTTTGGCATGAGCAAGCCCGAGGGCTATCGCAAAGCATTGCGCCTCATGAAGACGGCCGAAAAATTCAAGTTGCCTGTGTTTACTTTTGTCGACACACCGGGTGCCTATCCAGGCATTGATGCCGAAGAACGCAGCCAATCAGAAGCCATTGGCCGCAACATTTTTGAAATGGCCCAACTCGAAGTGCCCATCATCACCACCATCATTGGTGAAGGTGGCTCCGGCGGTGCATTGGCCATTTCCGTGGCGGACTCTGTGCTGATGCTGCAATACGCCGTCTACTCCGTCATCAGCCCAGAAGGCTGTGCGTCCATTTTGTGGAAAACTTCAGAGAAGGCCGAAGAGGCTGCTGAGGCTCTGGGCATCACGGCCCACCGCCTCAAAGCCCTCAACCTGGTTGACAAAATTGTGAACGAACCTGTGGGTGGTGCCCACCGTGATCATGCGCAAATGGCCGCTTTCCTCAAGCGAGCCCTGGGTGATGCGTGGCGCCAAGTGACCGATTTGAAACCGAAAGAATTGGTGGAGCGTCGCTACGAGCGCTTGCAAAGCTATGGCCGGTTCACTGACACCAAAGCCAGCAAATGATTCTGTGACAGTGGACGCAGACTTGCTGCCGTCCAGCTTTCAACCCTTACTGCCGTTGGCCGTTGCCTTCAGTGGTGGCGCCGATTCCAGCGCGCTGCTTTGGGCGTGCGTTCAGCGTTGGCCGGGGCAGGTCAGGGCCATTCACATTCACCATGGCTTGCAAGCCGCCGCCGACCAATTCGCCAGCCATTGTCAGCAAGTGTGCGAGCGCTTGCAGGTGCCTTTGGTCATGTGCCATGTCGATGCCAAACACGCCTTGGGTCAAAGCCCAGAAGACGCTGCCAGAAAGGCGCGCTACCAAGCATTGAGCCACGCGGTTCAAACCCACCCGGCTTTGCAGGGCGTGCAACACATTGCGCTGGCGCAACATGCCGATGACCAAGTCGAGACCCTGTTGCTGGCGCTTTCTAGAGGCGCCGGCTTGCCGGGCTTGGCCAGCATGCCGGCGTATTGGGTGCGCGAGGGTTTGCATTGGCACCGTCCTTTGCTGAGTGTGCCTGGCGCCACACTGCGCACCTTTTTAAAAGCGGCTCAAGTCGATTGGGTGGAAGATCCAAGCAACCAAGACGAGCAGTTCACGCGCAACCGCATTCGGGCGCAATTGCTGCCTGTGCTGGCACGTGCATTTCCGCAATTTCGAGATACTTTTGCACGCAGTGCGGCCCATGCGGCACAAGCACAAGAGGTGCTGGACGAGGTGGCCCAATCCGATTGGCAGCGGGTGTCTGATCAGGGTGCCCCCAACATTCAGTCCCTGCAGCAGCTCAGCGCCGCTCGTCAGTCATTGGTGCTGAGGCATTGGTTGAAAAGCACTTACCAAACCACGCCCAGCAGTGTGCAATTGGCCGAAGTTTTGTCTCAAATCGCGGCCTGCACCACCCGTGGCCACCGCTTGCATTTGAAAGTAGGGCGGGGCTATTTGAGCCGTCAACATGAAGTTTTGGTCTGGGCACCTGCGGCCTAAGTCCTTAAATACCCTGAAAACTGAGGGTTCTCCCGAGTAGAATCCAAGGCTTTGCTGAAATTTCCTTTTCAAGTCTTAACAAATCAAAAATGGCACTGATCGTTCACAAATACGGCGGCACTTCCATGGGCTCGACAGAGCGCATTCGCAATGTGGCCAAACGCGTCGCCAAATGGGCACGGGCTGGCCACCACATGGTGGTGGTGCCCAGCGCCATGAGCGGCGAAACCAATCGCTTGCTGGGCTTGGCCAAAGAATTGGCCCCTGCCAAAACCAACACGGCCTATGACCGCGAACTTGACATGTTGGCCTCAACGGGTGAGCAAGCCTCTTCGGCCTTGTTGGCCATCGCGCTGCAATCCGAAGGCATGGCATCTGTGAGCTATGCTGGCTGGCAAGTGCCCATCAAAACCAACAGCGCATTCACCAAAGCCCGCATCGAATCGATTGACGACGCACGCGTTCGTCAAGATTTGGCGGCGGGCCGCGTGGTCATCGTCACGGGCTTTCAAGGTGTTGACCCTGATGGCAACATCACCACACTGGGCCGTGGTGGTTCAGACACCTCTGCTGTGGCTGTGGCGGCTGCCATGAAAGCCGACGAGTGCTTGATCTACACGGACGTTGATGGCGTGTACACCACCGACCCCCGCGTGGTGCCAGAGGCGCGTCGCCTGTCCACCGTGAGCTTTGAAGAGATGCTGGAAATGGCATCCCTCGGTTCTAAAGTTTTGCAAATTCGCTCGGTTGAGTTTGCTGGCAAATACAAAGTACCCATGCGTGTGCTGTCTAGCTTCACGCCTTGGGACATCGACATCCATGAAGAAGCCAAGTCTGGCACCCTGATCACTTTTGAGGAAGACGAAAAAATGGAACAAGCCGTAGTCTCCGGCATTGCCTTTAACCGCGATGAAGCCAAAATTTCTGTGGTCGGTGTGCCTGACAAACCAGGCATTGCTTATCAAATTTTGGGCGCTGTGGCCAGTGCCAACATTGAAGTTGACATGATCATTCAGAACCTGAGCAAAGACGGCAAAACCGACTTCAGTTTCACGGTGCACCGCAATGACTTTGCGCGCACCATGGACTTGCTGAAAGAAAAAGTCGTGCCTGCTTTGGGCGCCACCGAAGTCAGCGGCGATGCCAAAATTTGCAAAGTGTCCATCGTGGGCATTGGCATGCGCAGCCACGTGGGCATTGCCAGCAAGATGTTCCGTTCATTGAGCGAAGAGGGCATCAACATTCAAATGATTTCCACATCAGAAATTAAAACTTCTGTGGTGATCGATGAGAAATACATGGAATTGGCCGTTCGTGCCTTGCACAAGGCGTTTGACCTCGACCAAGCCTGATATAATTTTCGAGTGCTGGAAACGTGACCGAGTGGCCGAAGGTGCTCCCCTGCTAAGGGAGTATGGGGTGTAGAGCCTCATCGAGGGTTCGAATCCCTCCGTTTCCGCCAGCACAAATTAAGCCCTGTAAGGGGCTTTTTTGTTGTTGGCGCCATGGATTTTTTTTCACCTGATCGGTGACAATTGCGGCACTGCTTTTTAAAATCCCATGAACACCCATACCCCTTCCAAAATTTCCACCATGTGTGCCATCGCATTGGCATGCTTGTTTGCTGCGCCCATTTCTTTCGCGGCCAAGCCGCATGCCGCAAAGCATGTGGCCGCCAAAAAGGCAGAGAGCACTAAAAAATCGGAAGCATCTGCCAACGCCGTGCCGCCCTTGGCTGCTCAAGATTCTTTGGCACCCAACGCACCTGCACTGGCGGCTAAAGCGTGGCTCTTGATGGACTTTGATTCTGGCGAGTTGCTGGCTTCGGCCAATGTAGATGAGCCCCTGCCCCCTGCATCGCTGACCAAGATGATGACCAGTTACATCGTCGAGCAAGCTTTGCGCTCTGGAAAGTTAAAGCCAAGCGATCTGGTCTCCGTCAGTCAGAACGCATGGTGCCGCGGGACCAACACCGAGTCATGCATGTACCTGCCGCTGAACAGCCAGGCAACGGTGATCGATATCTTGCGCGGCATCATTGTTCAGTCCGGCAACGACGCGTCCAAAGCCATCGCAGAGCACATGGCCGGCTCGGAGGAGGGTTTTGCCAAGTTGATGAACGCAGAAGCGCAAAAACTGGGCATGAAGAACACAACGTTTGTGAACCCCACAGGACTGCCTGATCCTGCGCACAAATCTTCTGCGCGCGACCTTGCCATTTTGGCGCGCGCCATCATTCGCAACAGCGCCGACTATTACGCCATCTATGCCGAACGTGAATTCAAATACAACGGTATCAAACAAGGTAACCGCAATGCGTTGCTCTATACAGATCCAACGGTGGATGGCTTAAAGACGGGCCACACCCAAGAGGCTGGCTTTTGCTTGGTCACTTCATCGGTGCGCAATGACATGCGCTTGATCACGGTTGTGCTGAATGCAAGCAGTGCAAAGTCGCGCGCTGAAGAAACCAGAACTTTGTTGGGTTGGGGTTTCAGCAGCTTCGAGAAGGTAAGCCCCATTCAATCCAATGCGGTAGTGGCTTCTGCCAAGGTCAGCTTTGGCAAAGCAGACACGGTGGCTGCGGTTCTCAGCGCGCCCTGGATGTTGACGGTGCCAAAGGGACAGCAAGTTCAAACCTCGATCGAGATCAAATCGGGTCTTGAGGCGCCATTGGCCAAGGGTGCTGTGGTCGGCAAAGTGCTTGCGAGCTCTAACGGCAAGCCGGTGGGCGAAGCACCGCTCCTTGCACAGGTCGATGTAGAACGTTCAGGATGGTTGCTGCGAGCTTGGCAGCACGTGACCAGGTTGTTTGGCAAGTAAGTCAGATCATTGGTCAGCTTTGGGTGAGTGAAGTGGCTGAGCGATGGAGAAGTCCGTGATCAACCCCCTTGTCAAAAGACCTTTATGGCCTTGTGCCTTTGGCGCCATGGCCTTGTTTTGTGCGTTGTCCTTAAAGGCTCAGCCTGTGAACTCAGAATTGAACGACCCCCACCTTGGCTTAGAAGACGTGTTGGGCGACAAAGCCTTGGCTTGGGTGCGAGAGCGCAATGCTGTTTCAACATCGCTGATACAAGCGCATTCTGTGTTTGCAGACAACCGTGCCAAAGTACTCGCCGTGTTGAACAACCGCGATCAAATTCCAGGCGTGACAAGGCGTGGCGAATTTCTTTACAACTTTTGGCGCGATGCACAAAACCCCCGTGGCCTGTGGCGCCGCACCAGCCTTGACGAGTATCGCAAGTCGCAGCCCACATGGGATGTGCTGCTCGATCTTGATGCACTCGGCAAAGCCGAAAACGAGAATTGGGTTTGGGGGGGTGCTGATTGCCTGGCGCCAGACGATGCGCGCTGTTTGATTTCTGTGTCTCGCGGCGGCTCGGACGCCAAGTTCACGCGTGAGTTTGACCTGGTCCAGCGAGCGTTTGTGAAAGACGGGTTTAACTTGCCTGAGGCGAAATCTCGGCTCGATTGGATCGATCTCAATAACGTCTACGTTGGGACCGATTTTGGCCCTGGCAGCATGACCCAAAGTGGTTATCCACGTGTCATCAAGCGTTGGCAGCGTGGTACACCTTTGAGTCAGGCTGTCACTGTGTTTGAAGGTCAAAACACGGATGTGTCTTCGTTTGTGACGGTTGACAAAACACCTGGGTACGAGCGCACGATCATGGGTCGTTCGACGGACTTTTACAACACCGAGGTCAACCTGTTGGTCGATGGAAAATGGGTCAAGATTGACAAGCCCAGCGATGCCAGTTTGTCGTGGCAGCGCGACTGGGCATTTTTGTTGCTCAAAAGCGATCTGAACCTGGCCTCAAGCACTTACAAATCTGGCAGTTTATTGGCCATCAAGTTTGATGCATTGTTAAAAGGCGAACGCCATTTTGACGTGTTGTTTGAGCCTACCCCTACGCGCTCTTTGTCGCGCGGTGGCCCTACAACGACGCGCGATTTCCTGTTGCTCAACATCATGGACAATGTGGCCGGACGTCTTGAAGAGCTGCAATATGTGGCGGGACACTGGCAACGCCGCGAAGTGAAAGCGCCGTTCCCCGGGGCACTGGGTGCTGTGGGCATGCACGACCCCTTTGTGAAGGATGATCCGCTGGCCAACCACTACAGCATGTCATACCTCGACTTTTTGACGCCGGCCAGTTTGTATTTGGGCAAAGCGGGCAGTGACGAGCGAGAGCTGCTGAAGCGCAACCCCAGCTTTTTTGACCAGACGGGCATGCGCACTGAGCAACGTTTTGCAAGCTCAAAAGATGGCACCCCAATACCTTATTTTGTGGTGTACCCCCAAGGCGCCAAAACCGATGGCACCAACCCCACGGTCTTGTATGGCTATGGGGGATTTCAAATTTCGATGACACCGTTTTACAGCGGCGGCTGGGGCACGACCTGGCTGCAACGGGGCGGTGTGTTTGTGGTGGCCAATATTCGGGGCGGTGGTGAGTTTGGACCGGCTTGGCACCAAAGTGCCATCAAACAAAACAAGCAAAAGAGTTATGACGACTTTGCCGCAGTGGCAGAAGATTTAATCAAGGCTGGCATTACCAAGCCCGAGCACTTAGGCATCATGGGCGGGAGCAATGGGGGCTTGTTGGTGGGCGCTGTCATGGTGCAGCGGCCGGAGTTGTTTGGCGCGGTGGTTTGCAGCGTGCCCTTGCTGGACATGCAGCGTTACCACAAGCTGTTGGCAGGCAACAGTTGGATGGCTGAGTATGGCAACCCTGACAAGGCCGAGGAGTGGGCGTACATCAGCCGGTACAGCCCGTATCAAAATGTGAAGTCGGGTGTGAAGTACCCCAAAGTTTTGTTTGCCACCTCAACGCGCGATGACCGTGTTCATCCGGGACATGCGCGAAAAATGGCGGCGCGAATGATCGCGCAGGGACATGATGTTCTGTACTACGAGAACATTGAAGGTGGCCACGGAGGGGCGGCTGACAATGCGCAGCGAGCCAATTTGGTGGCGCTGGAAAATACGTTTTTGTGGGGCAGTTTAGGGGGACATTGAGCTTTCAGAGCTTTTGGGCTGAGCTTTCAGCTTGAGGCTGGATGGGCCATTTCCCCTCGATGAGAAAACAAACCATGGCGCTGTCACTCAGTCTGACGTCAAAAAATGCACCAAAACAAAGCGGACAGCAACACGCTTGTTGATTTGCCCCGGCTCATCGGGTCAATCCATTATCGTTGTAAAAATGATATTTATATGAGGGTAAACAGATTTTCTTTGAATACCCACATTTATTAGTTTCCGCAGTTGTTCGTTGTTTAATATCAGTAATTAGTCAATTAAGTACTAATACAAATTAAACAATCTGGCCATGAATTTTTTTGAAAAAATTATCCACCGAATAGCTCAAAAAAGTTCTTTTGATAAAGCTCAGATCACCCCGCTGAACGATGGTTTTTTGATTGAAAACCTTCCGGGAAACAAGTCGCTCGAACTAAGCCTCGAAGATTTGAGCGCTGGCATGTTGGCGCAAATTGCTGACTTACTCCGTCCTGAAGACTTGGCAGCTATTTTGCTCATGTTGAAGGATCGCGATCAGTCTGTTTTTTTGGCGCAGACAGATGGTTCTATTCCGGCACAAGTTTCTAATTTGCAGCCCCTTGCAACGATTGTGGCGGGGGAGGCTGTCGTTCAAAGAGCTGGATTAACTTTCACACTCAAAGTGGGCGACAGTGTCCTTGCGGGTGACGAAGTCAATGCAAGTTCAAAACCGGTGACGCTTCAGTTGACAGCAACGACTCCGGTGGCTGGACCCACGGTCAAGTTCAGTGGTGTGATTCAGCTTGGTTACGAAACGTCAAATTCAGGCGCGGCTTCCAAGGTATTGGTTTCGGTGATTGAGGGCCCTGCTGCCGTTCTCGGATCGAGCTTGTCGCAACAATCGATCGTCCTAGGCACGCCTGCTGGACTATTGTCTGCTGCTGGTGTGGGTGCTGGCTATGGTGTGAACGTAACGCCATCGGGAACAACGACGTTGGTCGCAGCCGGTGGTCAGCAAGAAGTCTCTTTTGTGTCTGCATCAGGTGTCCAGACATCCATTACAGCAACCGATGTGGGGCTGTTGTTGAGCAACTTAAACACGAGTGCGCCTCAACTGGGGGCGGCTAATGCGCTCTCTGCATCAACAAAGGCTGTTTCGGAGTTGTTGGGGGGCACCGGAGCTGGGCCCTCTGCCACGGCGATTGGCTCAGAAGAAGCCAGCGCTTCCAACTACGCCTCATCATCGTTTTCAAAATTTGGGTCCACCAGCGGCGCCAATCTCAATCCGACAACGGCGCCCTTCTCGGGAAAAAATCCTCTCGCTGATCCCGCTGGAAATATTGACAACACATTTGGCAGCTTTGCAAATCATGCAGTTTCCAACGCAAATGTCTTTGCGCCAATGCTTGATCTTTCGTCGAAGACGAATGTGCCGCCAACGCCAAAAATTTCAGTAGAGTCTGTTGCCCCGCAATTTGACGAGCAAGTTGCTTATGTCACGGGTCGAGTGAGTCTCAGTTTCGTCAGCTCAATGGCTGCAACAGTCAATGTGACATTGGTTGGACAAGATCCGAGATTTCCTGCAGAGAGATCTTTGACTGTGACGGTGGCGCCAGGCCAACAGCAGCAAGAATTCTCTTTCAAATTGTTGGTGCTCCTTGAAACACGTCAATCGAATGTGTCGGCAAGCTTTGTTGTCTCCCAACCGGTCGGTGTGGTTTTAGGGGATGTGACCGTTGCAGAGTTTGTGTTGATAGACAGCGCCCCCATCCTGACTGGCGATGCGAATGATGTCATTGTGGGCGCTGAAGGCAACGATCAAATTGACGCAGGCAACGGGAATAACCAAGTTACAGCCCTAGGCGGTGATGACACGATCACTTCAGGTGCAGGCAACGACAGCATCACAGCAGGTGCTGGCAATGACTTGGTGTCCTCCGGTGCAGGCGATGACAGCATCGATGGCGGCTCGGGCAACGACACGATCACAGCCGGTTCAGGCAATGATTACATCGATGGCGGTACAGGCGCAGACTCCGTGTTGGCCGGCGAGGGCAATGACACGATTGTGTATGACGGCGCAGACCAACTGATTGACGGTGGCTCTGGGGTCAACGTCCTCAAAGTGAATGACGCCAGTCTGGACCTGACCACTGTCAGCAATGCACTTCTGACAAACCTCCAGGTCATCGACCTGACCAACAGTGCCGCCTCTACCTTGATCCTCAAGCAAGAGGATGTCGCGGCCATGCTGCCAGCAGGCGCTACCGTGCTGTATGTCAAAGGCGACGCAGCCGACCGCGTGATCTTCCGAGATTCGTGGCTGAACACGGGGTCAGTGACTGAAGCTGGCGTGACGTACCAAGTATTCAACCGCAACGGTTTGGATGTGTACGTCCAAAGCGGTGTGGACGCTTCGGTGCAGATGGTGGGCACGGCTGCAGCGGACACGCTGGAAGGCGGCTTAGGCACCGACAACATCGACGCATTGGCAGGCGACAACAGCGTGGTGGGTGGTGGCGGCAATGACACGATCACAGCGGGTGCAGGCAACGACAGCATCACAGCAGGCGCTGGCAACGATGTGATCACATCGGGTGGCGGCAACGACACCATCAACGCAGGCGATGGCGCGAACACGGTCGATGCGGGCACGGGCAACAACACGGTGAGCACGGGCTCTGGTGCCGATACGATCACAGCGGCGGACGGCGCGAACACGATCGATGCGGGTGCAGGCAACG
>CANBWP010000020.1 GCA_947373185.1 Comamonadaceae bacterium
AGGCGGCGGCCATTCAGCCGCAACCCGAATTGCACATCCGTTCACATGCCAAAGCCAAGTACGAAGCGGTGGCCTTGGTGATGGCCAGCGCGCAGCGATTGGGCCTGAACAAGTTGGGCATCGTGGGCTCAGAGCAGTTTGTGAATTGAACCCTTGAAGATTTGATTTGTGACTGATACGTTTCCGCGTTTACTGGGAGATGTGGGCGGCACCAACGCCCGGTTCGGATGGCACGCCAGCGCGCACACCGGCATCGAACATGTTTTGGTCTTGCCGTGTGCGGCTTATGAGACGCTAGAAGCCGCCATCCGCACTTACCTTGAATTCAAAAACTTGCCCATGCCGCGCGTCGGCGCCTTGGGCATTGCCAATCCCATCAACGGTGATGTGATTCGCATGACCAATCACCATTGGTCTTTCTCAATTTCTGACATGCAGCGCAGTTTGGGCTTGGCACAACTGAAGGTCATCAATGACTTCACCGCTTTGGCCCTGGCACTGCCTTCCATTCCGCCCGAAAACTTGGTGCAAGTGGGCGGCACGGTGGCGCAAGCCTTCGCGCCCAAAGCACTGATTGGTGCAGGGACAGGTTTGGGCGTTTCGGGCTTGCTTCCAACCGATGCCCATGACCACTGGGTGGCCATTGCAGGTGAAGGAGGTCATGTCACCTTGGCCGCTCAAAACGACACCGAATACCGCGTGATTGAACTCATTCGCCAGCGCTATGGGCATGTGTCTGCCGAGCGCGTGCTGTCGGGTCAAGGTTTGGTGGACTTGTATTTGGCAATGCGGCAGCTTCAAGGACACCCTCCCACGGAGGTGACCAGTGCTGCCGACATTACCCATTTGGCCTTGAAAAACAAAGATCCACTGGCCTTGCAGAGTCTCCAAATGTTTGCAGGATTTTTAGGGTCCGTCTCAGGCGATTTGGCACTCACCTTGGGTGCCTTGGGCGGTGTTTATTTGGGCGGTGGTGTTGTACCGCGGTGGCTCGGCTGGTTTGAGTCCTCTGTTTTTAGAGAACGTTTTGAAGCCAAGGGCCGGTTTCGCGAGTACCTCCAGGACATTCCGGTTTACGTGATCAATGCGGCCGAATCCCCTGCTTTATTGGGTGCTTCCAGATCTTTGAACTGAGCGAGCATCATGCGCAAGGCCCACTCGCTCATCGCACTTTTCACATCTGTTCTCACGCTGTTGACAAGTGCACTGATCTCCTTAAGTGGCCATGCTCAGCAAAGTGCTCAGGCGTTACCGCAACCTGAAACAGGTCGCATTGAGAGATTGGCCGACTTCCCGTCCCAGCATGTGGATGCGCGACATGTGGATGTTTGGTTGCCTGACAATTTTGAGTCGCTGAAAGATGCAGGGCAGCGTTTCAATGTGATTTACATGCACGATGGGCAGATGCTGTTTGATGCAAAAACCACTTGGAACCAACAAGCTTGGCAGGTTGACAAAACCCTCACACGACTGATGCAGTCTGGGCAAATTGGACCCACCTTGGTGGTATGCGTTTGGAACAATGGCAAGTACCGGCACAGCGAGTACTTTCCTCAAAAGTTTTTGCAACATCTTCTGCCAGGCCCTCGCCAATTGCAGTTGGAAATGAATTTACAAAACAAACCACAAGCGGATGCCTATCTGCGCTTTTTGGTGGAAGAACTCAAGCCCGTCATCGACCGTCGTTACCCCACCTTGGTAGAGCCCGCCCACACAGTGGTGATGGGCTCAAGCATGGGCGGCCTCATTTCTGTTTACGCCATGAACGAATACCCGCACGTTTTTGGCGGTGCTGCAGGGCTCTCAACCCACTGGATCGGTCGCTACGAAGCCAATTCGCACATTCCACTGGCGGCCTATGTTTACCTGCGCGATCACTTGGCACCACCTCAAGGCCACAAAATTTACCAAGATCACGGCACCACAGAGCTGGATGCGCTGTATGCGCCCTATCAAAACTTTGTCAATCAAATCATTCGGGACAAAGGCTACGTAGAGCAAGGCGCACAGGCTAATTTCATGACGCGCGTCTTCGAGGGCACTGGCCACAATGAAAATGCATGGGCCGCGCGACTAGAAATTCCTTTGTTATTTTTATTGGGCAAATGACCACGGCAAGCAGCCGCTGAACCTGCGCCGATCCAACGCCCCCTGTCAACTGCATGCCATGAACACCACCGAGATTTATTTAATCGCCATGGGCATCGTGTTTACAGTGCCCTACTTGATTTGGCGCTTAGGAGGCACCGAACATGTCGCGCCTTTGGTCGTCGTCCAAATCATCACGGGCATCCTGTTGGGGCCAGGTGTGTTGGGGAATTTATTTCCAGCGTATTACCAATTCGTCTTCAACCCTTCGGTGGTTCAGTCCTTGAATGGCGTGGCCTGGTGGGCGGTGATGCTGTTTGTTTTCCTAGCGGGCATTGAGCTCGACTTGCGCCAAGCGTGGGCCGCTAAAAAAGAGAGCGCACTGACAGCCGGCTTGGCGTTGTTGGTGCCCTTGATTTTTGGCGCAGTTGCAGCCAGTTTCATCAATTCGGGACAGATGGGTGCAGGTTGGACAGGGCCCTTGGCCACAGACTGGCAGTTCACCACGGGCGTGGCCATGTCTTGCGCAGTGACGGCCTTGCCCATCCTCATTTTGCTGATGGAAAAACTAGAGATTTTGCGGCAACCCTTGGGCCAGAGAATTTTGCGTTATGCCAGCTTGGATGACATTGCCATTTGGGGCGTGTTGGCTTTGATTCTGATGGACTGGGAGCGCATGGGCAAACAGGTCATTTTCTTGTTGGCCTTTGGCGTGTTGAGCTGGGTGCTGCGCCGCTTGATGAAAGCCATCCCTGCAGCAGATCGATGGTACGTGGCCTTGATTTGGCTCACTGTGTGTGCTTTGGGCGCCGATGGGTCGGGCCTGCATTTCATGGTGGGGGCATTTTTGGCCGGGGTGGTGATGGACGCCGAATGGTTTGATCAAGCACAAATGGACATGCTGCGAAAGCATGTGCTCTTGGTCATGATGCCTGTGTTCTTTTTAAGCACGGGGCTGAAGACCAACTGGGCCATCGGCGGCACCTTGGTTTTTGTTGCGGCAGCTTTGTTGCTGCTGGCTTCTGTCGCTGGTAAGTTGCTAGGGGTTAGATTGGCTGGGCGTATTTTGGGTTGGCCCGCTGGCGAGGCGTCTGTGATTGGATGGCTGCTTCAAACCAAAGCCTTGATCATGATTATTTTTGCCAACATTTTGCTCGACAAACAAATCATTTCTTCCGCCACCTTCACAGCGCTGCTGCTGATGGCCGTTGCCAGTACGATGCTCACCACCCCCGTGGTGAGCCCGAAGCTAATGCGAATGAAGAATCAGTCTGCGTAAACGCCTGCGGCCTTGATGACAGGGCTCCACTTGGCAATTTCAGCAGCCACAAATTTCTTGTGCTCTGCAGGTTCGACACGCTTGTCTGTGACCACCACAGCGCCCAAGCCTTCTTGTTTCTTGATGAACTCAGGATCTTTCAGGGCTGTTTTCAAAGCGGCGTTGAGTTTGGCCAAAACCTCTGGCGGCGTGCCCTTGGGTGCATACAAACCGTGCCAGATGGTGACCTCGAAACCTTTGAGGCCAGCCTCTTGCAAGGTGGGCAGGTCTTTCAGCGCCGGTGTGGTCAAGCGCTTGCTGGTGGTGACTGCAAAGGCTTTGACTTTTTTGCCTTCAATTTGACTGGTGGTGTTGGTGGTTTGGTCGCACATCAAATCGATTTGGCCACCCATCAGGTCAGTCATGGCGGGGGCTGTGCCTTTGTAGGGCACGGTGGTCATGTCGACTTGCACGGCATTTTGGTAAAGCAAACCACACAGGTGTGAGGCCGAGCCCACGCCAGCATTGCCCAAATTGATTTTGCCTTTGTTGGCAGTGACCCAGGCAGCCAACTCTTTGAAGTTGTTGGCGGGCAAACTGGGCTTGGCAATCAGGGTCATGGGCACGTCATTGATCATGCCCACGTACTCAAAGTCGCTTTCGACTTTGAAAGGGATGTTGCGAACCAAGGTGGGCATGGTGGCCATGCCGATGTGATGCAACAGCAAAGTATGGCCATCGGGGGCAGCCTTGGCCACCTTGTTGGCACCAATGGAGCCACCGGCGCCAGCGGCATTGTCGACCAACAATACTGCGCCGCCCAATGGCGCACGCATGGCTTCTGCCAAATCGCGAGCAACACGGTCTGTGGGACCACCGGCGGCGAAGGGCACCACAAAGGTGATGGGCTTGGTGCCGGGATAGGTTTGCGCTTGGGCCAACAGTGACAAAGCGGCGGCAGCGATGACGAGCATGCGTTTCATCTATAACTCCTTATCTAGAACCTTTAGTGTAGTCGCCACTGGCGGCAATGTGCACCCTCGGAAACACTAAGACCTCAAGAGAAAAGGTCTTCATTCGTCAATGAATGAAGACCTTTTGAGTCAAATCAACTGAAATGGCATCTGCGTGGCGCTCTGAAGCGTGTGATGAACTCATTGATAACTGCGTGCGTCCTCAATGACTTTGCCGTCATTGGCCAGGGTGCCCGGCGCCACCAACAAAACGTCGCTGCGCAATTTGGTCACGTCGCGAATGGCCTCTGCAATTTGGGCTTTGAGCTCGGCATTGCCATTGCCATTGCCCGCTGCTTGTGTTTCAACGTGAAGGGCCATGCTGTCGTTGGCCATTTCGCCTTGCACCACCAAACGCGCCTTGAGGGCAGCGGGAAAGCGCTTCACCACCTCGGCCACCTGACCTGGATGCACAAACATGCCGCGCACCTTGGTGGTTTGATCGGCACGGCCCATCCAGCCTTTGATGCGCTGGTTGGTGCGGCCAGTGGGGCAAGGGCCGCTCAAGATGGCTGACAAATCGCCAGTGCCAAAACGGATCAAGGGGTAGTCAGGGTTCAAACTCGTGATGACCAATTCCCCCACTTCACCCTCGGGCACGGGGTCACCCGTTCCAGGACGCACGACTTCAAGCAGGACGCCTTCGTCTACCACCAAGCCTTGGCGGGCGCTGGTTTCGTAGGCGATGAGTCCGAGGTCGGCGGTGGCATAGCATTGATAGGCATTGACACCACGCGCGCTCATCCAATCGCGCAGGCTGGGCGGAAAGGCTTCGCCTGAGACCAAGGCTTTTGTGACAGAAGGCAAAGCCACACCCATTTCGGCGGCTTTCTCCAAGATGATTTTCAAGAAACTGGGCGTGCCGATGTAGCCCGCTGGCTGTAACTCGGCCATGGCTTGGACCTGTTGCTCGGTTTGGCCAATGCCGCCCGGAAAAACAGTGCAGCCCAATGCATGCGCCCCCGACTCCATCATGGCGCCGGCAGGCGTGAAGTGGTAGCTGAAGCAGTTGTGAATCAGCTCACCTGTGTTGAATCCTGCTGCCGCAATGGCACGGGCCATGCGCCAATAGTCAGCCCGCGCACCTTCTGGCTCGTAAATGGGACCGGGGCTTGAAAAAACGCGTGGCATCTGTTGGCCATAGGTCACAGCGCTGAAGCCCCCAAAAACACTGCCGCCGGCTGCGCGGGCCGCTTTTTGTTTTTCCAGCAACTCGTGCTTTCGAACCACAGGCAACTTGGCCAATGCCGCGCGTGACGTGATGTCGGCGGCGTTCACGCCCTTCAATGACGCCGCCATTGCTGGAGCGTTCTTTTGTGCATGCGCAATTTGCGCGGGCAAGGCGGCCAGCAAGGCCGCTTCCCGTTCCGCCGGGGCGCGCGTTTCCAATGCATCCATGTGCGTGATCATAAAAATCCTTTGATTGTGATTGGCCAACTCAAGCCAACCAGCGTTTACGGCGTTTGTAGCTCTTGACGTCTTTGAAGCTCTTGCGCTCACCGCCACCCATGCCGAGGTAAAACTCTTTCACGTCTTCGTTGCTGGCCAAGTCTTGCGCCGCACCGTCCATCACGATGCGGCCGCTTTCCATGATGTAGCCGTAGTCAGAATACTTCAACGCCATGTTGGTGTTTTGCTCCGCCAACAAGAAGGTCACTTTTTCTTTGGTGTTCAGGTCACGAACGATGTTGAACACCTCTTCCACAATTTGTGGTGCCAAGCCCATGGACGGCTCATCGAGCAGCACCATGCTGGGATTGGTCATGATGGCGCGGCCAATGGCGCACATTTGCTGCTCGCCACCCGAGGTGTACGCGGCTTGTGAAGTGCGGCGTGTTTTGAGGCGGGGGAAATAGGTGTAGACCTTGTCCAAGTTGGCTGCAATTTCGCCTTTGTCAGTTCGGGTGTAAGAGCCCGTCATCAAATTTTCTTCGATCGTCAGGTGCGCAAAACAGTGACGACCTTCCATGACCTGCACCACACCACGCTGAACCAAATCGGCGGGCGATAAATTTTCAATGCGTTCGCCACGCAACTCAATCGAGCCTTTGGTCACAGCGCCACGCTCGCCTTGTAGCAAGTTAGAGACAGCACGCAAGGTGGTGGTTTTGCCAGCGCCATTGCCACCCAGCAATGCCACAATGCTGCCTTCGGGCACTTGCAATGAAACACCCTTCAACACCAAGATGACATGGTTGTAGATGACTTCAATGCCGTTGACGTTGAGAACAATTTTTTTAGCGTCCATGATGACCCTGCTCAATGAATTTGATACTCCACCTCAAACCTGCACGCAGGTCTGAAGAAGAGGGGCGGCATTTGGACATGCCACCCGCTCCTGTGTCAGATCAAGACTGACAGTCCGCAGGGGTGCGGCGTGTCAATTTTTTCTCTGCAGCGTACTTGTCAGCAAATTGCTTCACGAGGGGTTTGATGATGGACGTGTCCGCTTCAATCCAGTCCGTCACGTAGTTCCATTTTTTGCCGTCCCATGTGTGCAGACGTGCTGTGCGTGAACCTTCGTGATCGAGGCAAGAAGTGCTCAGGGGTTTCATGACAGAGTCAAGGCCCAGTTTTTTCAAAGCTTTCTCGTCCATGTTCAGGTTTTCAAGGCCCCAACGAATTTGATCGCCATTCACCACTTTGCCTTTGCCGAAACGGTCTTGCGCAGCACGAACACCTTCAACGGCCAAAGCGGCACTCACCAAACCACGGTTGTACAAGGTGCTGTTGACTTCTTCCAAGGGGCCTGTGCCTTGTTTCTTGTCGTGCACATATTTTTTAATGTCTTCGACCACCTTGCCGCCAGGACCTGTGGCAACCAAGCCTGTGTAGCCTTTGGCGGCCTCACCCACGTCCTTGACATCGGGCTCAGCAGCAGACCACCACACGCCAAACATTTTTTCACGGGGATAACCGGTTGCCACGGCTTCTTTCAATGCAGCAGAGTTCATCACACCCCAGCCCCACAACAAGACGTAGTCGGGGCGGGCTTGACGGATTTGCAACCAAGTGGCTTTTTGTTCCACGCCAGGCGCTGTCACAGGCAACAACTGAAGGTCATAACCTTGTGTCTTGGCGCGCTCTTGCAACAAAGGAATGGGCTCTTTGCCATAGGGGCTGTCGTGGTAGACCAAGGCAATTTTCTTGCCCTTCAAGTTGCCGTTTTCTTTTTTGGTCAGGTGCTGCATGATGATGTCTGCGCCAGACCAATAAGTGCCTTGCAAGGGGAAGTTCCACTTGAACACACCCCCATCGCTGGACTCTGAACGGCCGTAGCCACCAGTGATCAAAGGGTTTTTGTCAGCAGGCGCTTTTTCTGTCAAGGCGAAGGTGATGCCGGTGGACAAAGGCTGAAAGATACCGCCTTGGGCTTTGCCTTTCAGGCGCTCGTAGCATTCCACGCCGCGGTCTGTGGCGTAGGCTGTGTCGCACTCTTCAAAGGTGATCTTCACGCCATTGATACCGCCATCACGGGCGTTGATCAATTTCAAATAATCGGCATAGCCATTGGCCCAAGGCACACCATTGGGGGCATACGCGCCCGTGCGGTAAGGCAATACGGGGAAGAATTGTTCTTTGGCTTGCGCAAAAGCGGCCGTGCTGACCAGCGCGCTGGAAGCCGCTGCAGCCACCACCGATGCGGCGAGAACGAGTTGACGAAGCTTCATGGTTTTGTCTCCTGTTGAAAATTTAAAGTTAGCGGTGAAAAAAACGAAACGTTGCCACTGTGGCATCAATGAGGGAACGGCCAGACACGCATTTTTTGTTTGCCGACACTCCACAATTTGGCCAAGCCGTGCGGCTCCACAATCAGGAACCACACAATCAATGCGCCAAAGATAATTTGCTCAGCATGGGTCAAAGCGGCGGTGCTCACTTCAACCCCAAAAAAGTTGCCCAGCACAGGCAATATCAAGTTGATGGCAATGGGCAGGACCACAATGAAGCCCGCGCCAAAGAAGCTGCCCATGATGGAGCCCATGCCACCCAAGATCACCATGAACAGCAATTGGAAGGAGCGATCTACTGAAAACGCTGCGGGTTCCCATGAGCCCAAGTGAACGAAAGCCCACAAACCGCCTGCGACACCCACAATGAAAGAGCTCACCGCAAACGCGCTGAGCTTGGCGTACATGGGTCGAATGCCAATCACTGCCGCTGCCACGTCCATGTCGCGAATGGCCATCCACTCACGGCCAATGGCGCCGCGCACCAGGTTCTTGGCCAACACACCAAACACCACCAAGATGCTCAAGCAGAAAATGTATTTTTGCAAAGGCGTGACCACATCAAAACCAAACGCGTTCAGATTGGCCACCGAAGCGGTGCCAGACGCAGAGTCGTTGGTGAACCACTTGATGCGCAGGAAGGCCCAATCGCAGAAGAACTGCGCAGCCAAAGTGGCCACGGACAAATACAAGCCCTTGACGCGCAAACTGGGAATGCCGAAAAAGATGCCCACCAGCGTGGCAAAGAAACCACCCACCAGCAAAGCCGCCACCAAGGGAATGCCCTCTAAGCGAACCCAGCAGTTGAATGCGGCATACGCACCGACCGCCATGAAAGCGCCAGAGCCCAAAGAAATTTGACCGCAATAGCCCACCAAGATGTTCACGCCCAAAGAGGCCAGTGACAGGATCAGGAAGGGAATCAAAATGGCCCGCATCATGTACTCGTCTGCCAGAAATGGCACCGCCAAAAACGCGAATGCAATGATGAGCAAGACACCCCAGCGATCTTGCGCAATGGGGAAGATTTGCTGGTCAGCTTTGTAGCTGGTTTTGAATTGGCCGTTTTCTCTGTAAAACATAAGTTCTTTCTGCGATCGTGAATGTTCAGTGCTTTAAGCAAGGCTGCGCATCACACGCGGTCGATGATTTTTTCACCAAACAAACCTTGAGGGCGAATCAGCAAGAAACCCAAGGCCAGCACATAGGCAAACCAAATTTCAATACCGCCGCCGACGTAAGGACCCAAGAAGACTTCGGACAATTTCTCGCCCACACCAATGATCAAGCCGCCAATGATGGCGCCAGGCACAGAAGTCAAACCACCCAAAATCACAACGGGCAATGCGCGCAGGGCCACCGTGGACAAGGAAAACTGCACGCCCAATTTGGAGCCCCAAATGACGCCGGCCACCAAAGCCACAATGCCCGCGACAAACCACACAATGACCCATATGCGGTTCAAAGGAATGCCAATCGATTGCGCCGCTTGATGATCGTCGGCCACCGCACGCAGCGCACGGCCGGTGCTGGTTTTCTGAAAAAACACACTCAATAGGCCGACCAACACCGCCGCAATGACTGCGGCCACCATGTCTTCTTGGTTGATCATGATGCCGCCTTCAAAGGTTTTCTCAAAAGCCATCAAGGGCTCTTTGGGCATGCCGATGTCAATCTTGTAAATGTCACTGCCAAAAATTGATTGGCCGACGCCGTCCAAAAAGTAAGTGATGCCCAAAGTGGCCATCAACAAGGTGGTGCCCTCTTGGTTGACCAAATGACGCAGCACCAAAAACTCAATCACCCAGGCCACCACAAACATGACAGCCGCAGCCAATGCAAACGCAATGAGATTGGCTGCCACAGGGTGGGTGATGCCGGCATACACAGGCACCCACTCGGCAAACCGGGCCATCGCCAAGGCGGCAAACAAGACCATGGCGCCTTGCGCAAAGTTGAACACGCCCGAGGCTTTGTAAATGAGCACGAAGCCCAAGGCCACCAAGGAATAGAGCATGCCGGCCATCAGGCCGCCAATCAAGGTTTCAAGAAAAAATCCCATTTTGCAGTCCTTGTGCTTAGTGTGAAGTGCCCAAATAGGCGCTGATCACTTCTTCGTTGTTGCGAACTTCTTCGGGGGTGCCGTCGCCAATTTTTTTACCGTAGTCCAGCACTACCACGCGGTCGGAGATGTCCATCACCACGCCCATGTCGTGTTCAATCAAAACGATGGTGCAACCAAACTCGTCGTTCACATCCAAAATGAACCGGCACATGTCCTGTTTCTCTTCGACGTTCATACCGGCCATGGGTTCGTCGAGCAACAGCACTTGCGGCTCCATTGCCAAGGCACGGCCCAAGTCAACGCGCTTTTGTAAACCGTAAGGCAGTTGGCCCACAGGGGTTTTGCGGAAGGCCTGGATTTCCAAAAAGTCGATGATCTCTTCCACGCGCTCGCGGTGTTTGATTTCTTCGTTTTCTGCAGGGCCAATGCGCAGCGCTTGCATCAAGATGTTGCTCTTCATGCGCAAGTTGCGGCCCGTCATGATGTTGTCAATCACACTCATGCCTTTGAACAAAGCCAAGTTTTGGAAAGTTCGGGCCACACCCATCTCAGCCACTTGACGGCTGTTCATGTGGGCAAAGGTTTGACCCCGGAAAGTGATACTGCCTTCTTGAGGCGTGTACACCCCATTGATACAGTTCAGCATGGAGCTTTTGCCAGCTCCGTTGGGGCCGATGATGGCGCGAATTTCATGTTCTTTGACGTTGAAAGAAATATCTGTCAGCGCTTTCACGCCACCAAATCGGAGGCTGATGTTTTGAACGTCGAGGATGACGTCGCCAATGTGTTTTGTCATGCTGCAGCCTTCACAGGGGCAAATGTTTTGGCATCTGAGATTTTCAAAGTGGCGCTCACACTGCCTGTGCGACCGTCTTCAAACTTCACCACCGTCTCAATGAACTGCGATGTCAAACCGCCATACAAAGCATCAACCAAGGGTTGATACTTCTCAGCGATGAAACCACGGCGAACTTTGTTGGTGCGGGTCAGTTCGCCATCGTCGGCATCCAGTTCTTTGTGCAACACCAAGAATCGGCTGACCTGGCTGCCAGCCAGCAAAGCGTCTTCGGCCAAATCCGCATTGACTTGTTCGACGCAGTCTTTGATCAGCTCATAAACTTCTGGTTTTTGGGCCAAGTCGGTGTAGCCGGCATAAGGCAAGTTGCGGCGCTCTGCCCAGTTGCCGACCGCATCGAAATCGATGTTGATCATGACGCACGCTTTTTCGCGTTGGTCGCCGTAGGCCACCACTTCTTTGATGTGCGGAAAGAACTTGAGTTTGTTCTCGACATACTTGGGTGCAAACATCGCACCGTCGTTGTTGCCGCCCTGAATGCGGCCTACATCTTTCACACGGTCAATGATTTTCAAATGGCCATGGCTGTCCAGGAAGCCGGCGTCGCTGGTGTGGTACCAGCCGTCGGCGGTGAGCACTTCGGCGGTGGCTTCTGGGTTTTTGTAATAGCCCTTGAGCAAGCCAGGCGACTTGACCAAAATTTCGCCGTTGTCGGCCACTTTGATTTCCACGCCGCGACAAGGCACACCCACGGTGTCGGCGCGGGCCTGATTGTCGGGTTGCAAACACACGAACACCGCGGTTTCGGTGGAGCCATAAAGTTGTTTCAAGTTCACGCCGATAGAACGGAAGAAGGTGAACAAGTCGGGGCCAATGGCTTCACCGGCTGTGTACGCCACGCGCACACGGCTAAAGCCGATGTTGTTGCGCAAGGGGCCATACACAAACAAGTTGCCCAAGCCATACAGGATGCTGTTGAGCACGCCAATCGATTCGCCGTCCATGCGCCGAGGGCCGACCTTTTTGGCCAAGCGCATAAAGTACTTGTACATGCTGCGCTTGAAGGTGCTGGCGTCTTCCATGCGAATGCTCACGCTGGTGAGCATGCCTTCGAACACCCGGGGCGGTGCAAAGTAATAAGTGGGCCCGATTTCTTTCAAATCGATGGTCACTGTGGCCGCCGATTCTGGGCAGTTCACCACATAGCCCGCCACCAACCATTGGGCGTAACTGAAAATGTTTTGGCCAATCCATGCGGGCGGCAAATACGCCAAGACATCTTCGGCAGAAGTGAGGTGGTCGAACTCGGCGCCAGCTTGCGCGCGATCGATCAAGGTGCTGTGGGTGTGCACCACGCCTTTGGGATTGCCCGTGGTGCCGGATGTGAAGAACATGGCGGCCACATCCTCCTGGGTGCCCATCTCCACTTGCGCTTGGAAAAAGTCGGGGTGTTGCTTCGCAAACACTTGGCCAGCGGCCAACAATTCATCAACCGACCCCAAACCTGGCTCGTCGTATTTGCGCAAACCTCGCGGGTCGTCGAAAAAAATGTGCGCCAGGGCGGAATAGGCCTCGCGCACTTCCAACATTTTGTCGACCTGCTCTTGGTCTTCCACCACACACATCCGAACTTCGGCGTTGGTCATGGGGAAGACGCATTCAGCAGCCACGGCATCTTGGTACAGCGGCACTGGAATGGCGCCCAAAGATTGCGCGGCCAGCAAGGTGGCATACAAGCGAGGCCGGTTGGAGCCCACCACAATCATGTGCTCACCCCGTTTGAGACCCGCTTGGTGCAGACCGCACGCCATGTGCGTCACCATCAGGGCCATCTCTTGCCAAGTGATGGTTTGCCAAATGCCATATTCCTTTTCACGCATGGCGGCAGCGCTGGGGCGCTGTGCGGCGTGCTGGAGGAGCAATCGAGGAAAGGTCGTCTGCATACGGGTCCTTGTGGGGTCGCCGTCTCATCCAAAAAAGAGAGACTTGTTGATTTCTTGAACGCGATGCTAGACTCTAGTTTGACGCCAAGTTGTCGTTTCGACGACAATCTAAGGCATGCCCCACTAGGATTTTCCCTAGGATTTTCAACGTCTTACAGCAACTTGACATGAAATCTGACCTGTATCAAAGAAGACGCCCGCCGACCGAGGAGGAATTGAGCAATATTCCCTGGCTTTCTTTGCTGCTGACCAAAGAGCGCGATCGCGCCATCAATGCGCTCAGGGTGGGCGATGCAGAAAAAGGCGATTTTGTGTGCCGAGTCGGTCGACCTGTCACATTCTGGTTTGGTACCGTGTCAGGCCTGCTCAAGATGAGCAGCGACAACGAGGATGGCCAAACCATGACCTTCACCGGCGTGCCACCCGGCGGTTGGTTTGGCGAAGGCACGGCCTTAAAGCGCGAGGTCTACCGTTACAACATCCAAGCTTTGCGGGCCAGTGTGGTGGCGGGTTTGCCACTCGACACCTTCCATTGGTTGATCGACAACTCCTTGGGCTTTAACCGCTACGTCATGAACCAGCTGAACGAACGCCTGGGCCAGTTCATTGCCGCAAGGGAATTTGACCGCCTGAACAACCCGGACTTGCGTGTGGCTCGCAATTTGGCCGCCCTCTTCAACCCCATCTTATTTTCTGGCGTGGGCGACCTGCTCCGCATCACCCAACAAGAACTGGCGTATTTGGTAGGTTTGTCGCGCCAGCGCGTGAACGAGGCCTTGATTCACCTGCAGGAAGAAGGCCTGATTCGCGTGGAATATGGTGGCCTGCGCATTTTGGACTTACACGGCCTCAGAACCCGCATGATTGACCGAAGAAACAGGGACAATGAGCCCAAAGAAATTGTTTTATGAACCAGCCTCCCGCCAAACCCACTTTTGTCCGCGCACCCCGCCCCGCCAACGCGGTGTCCTCTGCGCACCCCAGCGCCACAGGCGCCACCACCGTGCGTTTGAACAAACGCATGGCGGAGTTGGGCCTGTGCTCACGCCGTGAAGCCGATGGCTGGATTGAGCAAGGCTGGGTTTTGGTCAACGGCAAAGTGGCCGAGATGGGCATGCAAGTGGGCTCGCTCGATCGCATCACAGTCGAGCGTGCCGCCCAAGCCCAACAAGAACAACAAGTGACGGTGCTGTTGCACAAGCCCATGGGCTATGTCAGCGGACAAGCAGAAGACGGCCATGAACCCGCCATGGTTTTGTTTCAGGCTCGCAACCAATGGTCGGGTGACACCACACGCATTCGGTTCAGCCCTGCGCAGTTCAAGGGCCTGGCACCCGCCGGTCGCCTGGACATTGATTCGGTGGGTTTGCTCGTCATGACGCAAGACGGCCGGGTGGCACGTCAACTGATTGGCGAAGACTCGGACATGGAAAAAGAGTATTTGGTGCGCGTGACCTGCGCCGGCCCCCAAGGCGACATCGCGGTGAACGTGCAGGCGCACTTTCCAGCGGCTCAAATGCAACGCCTGCGGCACGGCCTCAGTTTGGATGGCAAGCCCTTGAAACCTGCCCAAGTGGAGTGGCAAAACCCCGAGCAACTTCGCTTTGTGCTGAAAGAAGGCAAAAAGCGCCAAATCCGCCGCATGTGCGAGCAAGTGGGCTTGAAAGTGGTGGGGCTCAAACGCATCCGCATGGGCAACATTCACTTGGGCGCTTTGCCCGTCGGCCAGTGGCGTTACTTGGGCCCCAAAGAGTCCTTTTAAATCACTCTTGAAATTTTCTAAGTCATCCCCAACTCTGGGGGTGCGGCTCTTTGAGCCCTTGCCGTTTGTGCGGCACAACGCTTTGTAACCTTGATTCACTGATCTCAAAAGATGACCAAAAAGACCCATGCCTTTCAAGCCGAAGTGGCCCAACTGCTTCATTTGGTAACGCACTCGCTGTACTCCAACCCCGAGATTTTTGTCCGCGAGTTGGTCTCCAACGCGTCCGACGCTTGCGACAAATTGCGCTTCGAAGCGCTCAACAACGACGCACTGTACGAGAACCAACCCAATTTGGAAGTACGTTTGTCGTTTGACACTGAAGCCAAGACGCTGACCATTGCTGACAACGGCATTGGCATGACGGCGCAAGAAGCCATCGACAACTTGGGCACCATTGCCAAGAGTGGCACCAAAGATTTCATGAGCAAACTGTCGGGCGATCAAAAGTCAGATGCGCAACTCATTGGACAGTTTGGTGTGGGCTTCTATTCGGGTTTCATTGTGGCCGACAAGATCACCGTCGAAACACGCCGTGCAGGCGCACCCGCCTCCGAAGGCGTGCGCTGGATCAGCGGCGGGACGGGCGACTTTGAAGTGGAAGCCATTGAGCGTGCAACACGCGGCACCAGCATCATCTTGCACCTGCGCGAAGACGCCTTGCAATACGCCAACACTTGGAAGCTGAAAGAAATCGTTGGCAAATACTCGGACCACATCAGCTTGCCCATCTTGATGGAAAAAGAAGAGTGGCAAGACGGCGAACTCATTGGCAAGGACGAGAGTGAAGGCCGCCAACCTGGCGGCATGGTCAAGACTGGCGAATGGGAAGCCATCAACAAAGCCACCGCTTTGTGGACCCGTCCTAAGAAAGACGTGACAGAAGATCAGTACAAAGAGTTCTACAAACAAATTAGCAAAGACTTTGCCGAGCCCCTCACCTGGACGCACAACCGCGTGGAGGGCAGCACGGAGTACACACAGCTGTTGTACATCCCGTCACAAGCGCCCCAAGACCTGTGGAACCGCGACAAAAAAGCCGGCATCAAGTTGTATGTCAAGCGCGTGTTCATCATGGACGATGCTGAAGCCTTGATGCCCAGCTACTTGCGCTTTGTCAAAGGCGTGGTCGACTCTGCCGATTTGCCTTTGAACGTCAGCCGCGAGTTGCTGCAAGAAAGCCGTGACGTCAAAGCCATTCGCGAAGGTTGCACCAAGCGCGTGTTGTCCATGCTCGAAGACTTGGCCAAACACAACGAAGCACCTGCTGCATCAGCAGATGGCGTGACCGACGTGGTAAGCGAAGAAGACAAAGCCAAGCAAGGCCAGTACACCCGCTTCTACAAAGAGTTTGGTGCAGTGCTGAAAGAAGGTTTGGGCGAAGACTTTGGCAACCGCGAGCGCTTGGCCAAACTGTTGCGCTTTGCGTCCACCTCATCCGACGAAGTGAGCGTGTCATTGGCGGACTACAAAGCGCGCATGAAAGAAGGCCAAGAAGCCATCTACTACATCACCGCTGACACACTGGCTGCTGCAAAGCACAGCCCGCAATTGGAAGTGTTCAAGAAGAAGGGCATTGAGGTTTTGCTCATGACCGACCGTGTCGACGAATGGGCCTTGAACTTCATGCACGACTTTGATGGCACACCCATGCAAAGCGTGGCCAAGGGCGCCTTTGACTTGGGCAGCTTGCAAGACGAAGAAGAAAAGAAAGCGGCTGAAGAAGCGGCCGAAACCTTCAAGCCTTTGCTGGCCAAATTGAAAGAAGCTTTGAAAGACAAAGCCGAAGACGTGCGCGTCACCAGCCGCTTGGTGGACTCACCGGCTTGCCTGGTGGTGACCGACAACGGCATGAGCATGCAGTTGGCGCGAATGCTCAAGCAAGCGGGCCAAGAGGCGCCTGAATCCAAGCCCGTGTTGGAGGTGAATCCTGAGCATGCCTTGGTGAAGAAACTTGAGGGCTCTGTGCACTTTCACGACCTGGCCAACATTTTGTTTGACCAAGCTTTGTTGGCTGAAGGCGGCATGCCGGCAGATCCAGCGGCTTATGTGCGCCGCGTGAATGCGTTGTTGGTTTAATTCAATTTAAACTTTTTGCATTTCAATGAACAAGCCGCCTTCGGGCGGCTTGTTCGTTGTTGCTCAAACCACCAGCAATGGCTCTTGCATTTGTTCAATCTGTTCTTCCAACATTTGAACTTGGCCACGCCAATAGTCGGGCGTACCAAACCACGGGAAGTTGATGGGGAAAATGGGATCGTCCCAGCGACGGGCCAGCCATGCGCTGTAATGCACCAAGCGCAGGGTGCGCAGCGGCTCAATCAAGGCCAATTCGCGCCGATCAAAATCGCGCACTTGCTCGTAGCCCTCCAGCAACATGCTTAACTGACCTGAGCGCTGCTTGCGATCGCCCGACAACAGCATCCACAAGTCTTGCACGGCAGGGCCCATGCGCGCATCGTCTAAGTCCACAAAGTGTGGGCCGCCGCCTGGCAAATCTGCAGGTGTCCACAAAATATTGCCGGGGTGGCAGTCGCCATGCAAGCGCAGCATTTGAAAATGCGGCCAATCGCTGCCATGTGCAGAACCCAAACCAGCGGTGTGCATCACGTCCATGGCTTGTTGCCACGCGTCTTGCCATGCGCGCTCGACTTCCATCGGAATCGCTTTGTTGGCAAACAACCAAGCCTTGGGCTCTTGCATGAAGGTGTCGATGCTGAGCGCCGGACGGTTGTGAAAAGGCTTGGCAGCCCCCACCGTGTGGATGCGCGCTAGAAAACGGCCAATCCATTCCAGCACCTCGTCATCGTCCAACTCAGGCGGGCGACCGCCGCGGCGTTCACTGACGGAAAAAGAGAATCCTTGAAACGCTTGCGCAGGGGAAGCACCGCTTGAATCAGTGCCCGCAAAGGGCTTGTGATGCAAGGTGCGCCCTTGCAAATGCAAGGGGGGTACCACGGGCACTTCAGCCGCAACCAACTCTGCCGCAAAGTCGTGCTCTTCTTGAATTTGCGCATCGGTCCATCGACCGGGCCGATAAAACTTGGCAACCACACTTTCAGGCACGGGTGTGCCATCTGACTGTGTGGGTGAACGCTCGGTTTCAAGTTGAATTTGATAGACACGGTTTTCATAGGAGCTGAGGGCCGTGAGACGCCCATCACCCATCAGGCCGATGTCGGCCAAGGCATCGAGGACAGCATCGGGTGTGAGCGAGGCATACGGATGCAAAGCGTCCCACTCGGCCGGCCCTTGTGGGAGGTCATTCATCATTCAGTGTTCCTAAAAATTCAAAGGGCACATCTTGCTTGACCAAGATCACGGTACAGGGTGCATCCATGGCCACCTTGATGGGCACCGTGGCCACAAACCGTTGCATCTGCAAACCATGCGTGGCTGCGCCCATGATGATCATGCTGACCTCATTGCCTTCAGCATACGTCACCAAGGCTTGGGCCACATCGCTCGACTCCAAGACATGGAAAGAAATTTGATGATCGTGCAAATCGAGGCCTTGCGACCACTGTTGCATGCGCGCCAAATGCATGCGGTGCACGCGGCTCTCGCTCTTGTGCAACGCTGTGCTGCTGGTGTCGCCGGGAGAAATGACCGTGACACAGGCCAAACGCGCACCGGGCCGCAGGCCCAAAGAGCGGTCCACCGCCTCACGCAAGGAATACCACGTGGCATCGCTCACATCGGCGTGTGGCAAGGCCACCATCAAGATCGGCACTTCCTTGATTTGCCTGGACGGCAGCGGGCTTGGCTGATAGTGCATACCCGCCGCTTTGAGCCAACGTTTGAAATGTTCTTTGAAGCCTGTGCCTTTGATTTGTCGACCCCGTTCGGTGATGCGAATTTGATCGGGGTTGCTCAAGTCCATGGCCAAGTGCGCGGCCGATGGATAGCGCTTGGCGGCCTCAGGGTGTAGGCATTTCAAAATAATCTCTTGCAACCACTCGGGCACCTGGGGCTGGCGTTGGCGCGGCGGCACAGGGTCCATCCACAAACGCTGACGCATGCCACCCGCTGTGGCCGGTTCGCCAAACGGCAATTCGCCCGTGGCCAATTCGTACAACATGACGCCGATGGCAAACACATCGGAACGCGGGTCGCCCCGCACACCCACCACTTGCTCGGGTGCTATCCACGCTGGGGAACCGACGGCTTTGCGCATTTCTTCGGCCAGCAAATCGGGGTAATGCGCATGACACGACAAGCCGAAATCTAGCAAGACCACTTTGCCATTGGGTCGGATCAAAACGTTGGCAGGCTTCAAGTCCAGATGGCACACGTTTTGTTTGTGCAAACTGTGGACCGCATGCGCCAGCTCTGCGCCCAATCTGGCGATGGCCCGATCGTGCAAGCCCGTCTGAAAAGTTTCGCTGTGAAAATTTTCCGCCCAGGTTTCAAGGGTGCTGGCCTGCACATACTCCATCACCAGATACGGGGTGCGCGACAAATCACCCGCCGCCACAAAGCGGGGCACATGGGTGCCTGTGAGTGCCGGCAAAATTTGCTGTTCGACTTCAAAGCTGACGATGTTTTCTGCACCGTCGCCCGCTGTCATGCGGGGAATTTTCATGGCCATGGGAAATTCGGATTCCCGCCGTGTACCGTCAGCGCTCAGTGCATAGTGCACGGTGTAAATGTGTGCCATGCCACCAGCATGCAGGCAGGCTTCAATTTCAAAGCCATCAATCACATGGCCGGGGTCTAGGAGTTTCATCGTCCCATCGCCAATCGCTCAGCCAAAAATTCTGGCAAGCCGGCTTCGCGAATGGCCGCCGCTGCCGCTTCATGGTCATAGGCCACGCGGTGAAATGTCATGCACCCAGCCTTGTCGTCATAGACTGCGTACATGGCTTGAGGTTTGTGATCTCTTGGCTGCCCCACAGAGCCAACGGTGGCCACCCACCTGCGGTGAGAGGGCATCGGCACATGGACGCCGGCAGTGGGCTCAAAACGCATCATGCTGTGGCCAGTGCCCCGGTAATACACCGTTTGCTGATGCACATGACCCACCACCACATGCCGAGCATCGTAGGTTTGGAGTGCATGGTCAGCGCACAAGTCTGCTGCACGTTCGGAGTCGACATAGTGCCAACGTTCTGGCGCATGGGCACTGGCGTGCACCATCAAGAGTGGCCCCGACAAAGCGGTCAATGGCAATGACTTTAAAAAAGCACGCTGTGCGGCGCCCAGCTGCTCATAAGTCCATTGTGCGGTGCTACTGCCCAAGCTTTCTTCCCCGGCGGCCATGGCAGGCGGCAACACCGCCATGGCATCGTGGTTACCCTGCAAAACCCATGCGCCGTCTTCGGCCAAGTGGCTGGCAATGTCCACCACTTCTTGAGGGTTGCCACCATAACCCACCAAGTCGCCCAACACAGCCCACCGGTCGACACCCTGCGCCTTGGCGTGCGCCATGCAAGCATGGAGTGCCTGCAAATTGGCATGGATGTCGGAGAGCAAGGCAATTTTCATGAGAAGACCGGCGGGTCATGCGCTCAATATTGGTAAACGCCATGACCCGTTTTACGGCCCAATCGACCGGCGGCCACCAACTCTTTGAGCAAGGGACAAGGACGGTATTTGCTGTCGCCGAATTCTTTGAGGTAAACCTCCATGACGGCCAAGCACACATCCAGACCAATCATGTCGGCCAAAGCCAAGGGACCAATCGGTTGGTTGCAACCCAGTTTCATGCCTGCATCAATGTCATCGGGTGTGGCCAAGCCTTCGGACAACACAAACAGCGCTTCGTTGATCATGGGCACCAAAATGCGATTGACCACAAAGCCTGGTGCATTTTTCACCGTGATGGGCGTTTTGCCCAAAGCCGTCGCCAAAGCATGGACCGCATCGTGCGTGTCATCGCTGGTTTGCAAGCCTCGAATGATTTCCACCAAAGCCATCATGGGCACAGGGTTGAAAAAGTGCATGCCGATGAAACGGTCGGCGCGCGCAGTGGCCGCCGCCAATTGTGTGATGGAAATCGAAGAAGTGTTGGAGGCGATGATGACTTCGGCCGCCAACAGGGCATCGAGTTGCTTCAGAATTTTGACTTTGAGATCTTGGTTTTCTGTGGCCGCTTCAATCACCAAGTCGACATCTTGCAAATCGGCGTATTGCGTGCTGCCCTGAATTTTGGCCAAGGCAGCCGCCTTGTCAGCGTCTGTGATTTTTTCTTTTTTGACCAAGCGGTCCAAGCTGCCCGACACGGTGGCCATGCCCTTGGCCACTGCGGCTTCAGAAATGTCCACCATCACCACCGGAATACCCGCCACGGCACAGGCTTGTGCAATGCCGTTTCCCATGGTGCCTGCGCCGACGATGCCTACTTTTTGAATGATCATGATGTGAAAAATGAAAAGTTAAGAATGAAAATCTGAGTCACGCTGCCATCATGCTCTGAATCGTTTGCGCGTCAAGGCCAAGGCCACCCAAAAGGCCACGATGGCCACACCCACCAGCAGGCTCAGGTTGCGTGCCACATGGCTGGGCCATTGGTCCAAGAACAATGGCCGCACCAACTCAATGGCGGCTGTCAGCGGCAAGTACGACGTGACCTCTTGCAGCCAATCTGGCAATTGGGTGCGCGGAAAATAAATGCCCGACAAAAACATCATGGGCGTTAAAAACAAAGTGAAGTAATAGGTGAAAAAGTCGTAGCCCTTGGCCATGGCATTGAAGATCAGGGCAATGCAACTGAAGGTCACGCCCACCACCCACAACACGGGCCAAGCCAAGAGCAACTTCCAACTGTGGCTGATGCCCAGCGCCAGCATCACGCCCAAGATGGCCGTCACCGTGAACAGGGCTTTGTAAGAGGCCCACAACATTTCAGCCATCACCACATCGTCAAGGCGCACGGGCGCATTCATGATGCCATCCCAGGTCTTTTGCATGTGCATGCGAGAGAAGGCCGAGTACAGCGCTTCAAACGACGCCGAGTTCATGGCACTCATGCAAATGCTGCCACTGGCCAAGAACAAAATATAGGGCACATCTTGTCCGCCAATGTTCACTTGGCCCACCAAAGCACCCAAGCCATAACCAAAGGCCACAAGCCACATCAAAGGCTCCGCAATGCCGCCCACCAAACTGGGGATGGCCAACTTGCGCCAGACCAAGAGGTTGCGCAAAAATACAGGCCACCACCGCATCGAGAGTTGCGGTGCGGCCCAGACTGAAGGGGTCACATGTTGGCGCTTCATCATGCGTTCTCCCTGATTTGTCGACCGGTGAGTTTCAAAAATAAATCTTCCAGATTGGCGGGCCGATGCAAACTTCTCAAATGGGGCCAAGCTTGCAAGGCCATCAGCAGCGGCTGTGCATGGGCGGTGTAGAAGAACACCGTTTCGCCGCTCACTTCGACGCGTGCCGCATGTTGGCGCAAAGGCGAATCGTCGGCGGCCAAAGCCAGCGCGCCGAGACCATACAACTCGACGACATCGGGCTCTAGGTGCTGCGCAATCAAATCGCGCGGCTTGCCCTCGGCAATTTTTTTGCCGTGGTCTAGCACCAACAAGCGGTCACACAATCGCTCGGCCTCGTCCATGAAGTGGGTGGTCAGCAAAATGGATTTACCTTCTTGCATGAGCATTTGCAATCGCTCCCACATCAAATGCCGCGCTTGGGGGTCGAGACCTGTGGTGGGCTCGTCCAGCATGAGCATTTGCGGCTGATTGATGAGCGCACGGGCCAAACTCAAGCGGCGTTTCATGCCGCCGGACAATTCGCCCGGCTTGGCTTTGGCTTTGCTGCTCAAGGCACCAAATTCCAAAAGCGGTGCGATGCGCGCTTTGATGTCTCGGTCTTTCATGCCAAAGTAGCGGCCATAGACCAACAGGTTTTCTTCCGCCGTGAAGTCGGGGTCCAACGTGTCCATTTGCGCCACCACACCCAAACGCGCCTTGATGGCCAGCGCGTCTTGCGGCATGAAGAGCTGATCAAAGTAAGTGATGTTGCCCGCATCGGGCGTGGACAGCCCCAGACACATTCGCAGCGTGGTGGTTTTGCCCGCCCCATTGGGGCCAATGACCCCCAAGCACTCACCGGATGCAATGTGAAAGGACAAATCGTCCACCACCTTGTGATCGCCAAAGCTTTTGACGAGGTTCTCAACGTTCAGTAAATAAGACATGGCTTGATTGTGCCTCGACCCAGCTGGCGCTTCGCTGACCTTCGCGAGGTTTTATGAGACCAGGGCTTGCTCTGCCTCAATCAATATGTATACTTATTATGTCGACACACCCCCCTCAGGAGACAGACCTTGAACCCGTCCAACCACGCCGATTCTCTGGGCCGCTTAGAAGACTTGCCTGCGGACTACATTGCCGACATGACCGCCTTGTCCATTGCGCCTTTGTGGCCGCAGTTGCGAGGCCTCTTGCCACGCGGCAAACCCGCACGCACCACGCAGCCCTTTGTGTGGCACTACGAAGATGTCAGGCCCCAACTCATGCGGGCAGGTGAGTTGACGCCCATCGAGAAAGCCGAGCGCCGGGTCTTGGTCTTGTGCAACCCAGGTCACGGCATTGAAAAGCTGGTGGCCACGCCCACCATTTATGTCGGCATGCAGCTCATCTTGCCAGGCGAGGTCGCACCCAATCACCGCCACACACCCAGTGCCGTGCGTTTTGTGGTGGAAGGCGAAGGTGGCTTCACCACCGTCCAAGGCGAAAAATGCCCGATGCACAAAGGCGACCTGATCTTGACGCCCGCAGGTTTGTGGCACGAGCATGGCCATGAAGGCCAAGGCCCTGTGGTTTGGCTCGATGCACTGGACTTGCCCATGGTGTACGGCATGGAAGCGTCTTACGCCATTGAAGGCCCCTCACGAAATGCACGCCCCGACCTCGATGCGTCGCAAACGCGTTATCAGCGCGCAGGCTTGGTGCCGTTTGGCTCTTTGAGTCAGCCTGTGCGTGCGCCCTATCCGCAAATTCGTTACCCCTGGGTCGACGTGCGCAAAGCCTTGTTGGCTTTGGAAAAAGGCACGCCCCAAGATGCCGCGGTGCAATTGGCTTATGTGAACCCTGAGACAGGCGCACCTTGTTTGCCCACACTTGGTTTTTCGGCGCAGTTGCTGCGCGATGGTTTGGACTTCAGCCCTCGCCCCCGCTCGGCCAGTTCGGTCATGCACGTCATTGAAGGCCGCGGTGAATCAGAGATTGATGGCGTCTCTTTGAAGTGGTCAGAGGGCGACACCGTGGCCATTCCCACACATGCTCAAATCAAACACCGCGCCAACAACGGCAACGCTTATTTGTTCCATGTGGACGATGCCCCCACGCAACGCGCCTTGGGCTTTTACCAAGAGTTCTGAGGGCCCCTCGGAGGGCTTCTACAATAGCCCCACTTGTGAACATAGGGAGCCAGAGTGTCCGATCAATTGGCGGTGTTGCCGCAGTACCTGATGCCCAAGCTGGCCATGACCCGCTTGGCGGGCCGATTGGCCAGTGCAGAGTTGGGCAAGTTCACCACCTGGGTGATCAAGCGCTTTGTGGCGCGTTACAAGGTCAACATGGCCGAGGCCGTGCACGAGGACCCCGCCCATTACAAAAGCTTCAATGCGTTTTTCACCCGTCCGCTGAAAGAAGGCGTGCGGCCTTTGGCCAATACCACGTGGGTCTGCCCTGTGGACGGTGCCATCAGCCAATGCGGCAGCATTGAACGCGATCAGATTTTTCAAGCCAAAGGCCACCAGTACAGTACGCGTGCGTTGGTCGGCGGTGATGCAGCTTTGGCGGCCCAATTCCAGAATGGCCAATTTGCCACGCTGTATTTAAGCCCGCGCGACTATCACCGCATTCACATGCCGATTGCAGGCAAATTGCGCCGCATGATTCATGTGCCCGGCGATTTGTTCTCCGTCAACCCCACCACCGCCCGCGGTGTTCCAGGCTTGTTTGCGCGCAACGAACGCGTGGTGTGTGAATTTGAAACCGCACAAGGTCCGATGGTGCTGGTCTTGGTGGGCGCCACCATTGTGGGCAGCATGGCCACCGTCTGGCATGGCCAAGTGAATCCCCCTCGTCCGGGCATGGTGCGCGAGTGGCGCTACGACACCCAAGACGTGCGATTGCAGCAAGGCGAAGAGATGGGTCGGTTTTTGTTAGGCTCCACCGTTGTCATGCTGTTTCCACACAACAGCATGACGTTTCCAGCCGATTGGCTCAGCACTCGCCCGCTCCGAATGGGCGATGCCATGAGCCCACTTTAAATTTCGATCTTCGAGCCCAATTCCACCACCGCATTGTTGGGCAATTTCAAGAATTCGGCTGCGGCACTGGCGTTCAAGTGCATCTGCGCAAAGAGCTTTTCACGCCATGTGGCCATGCCGCCACCAATGGTGGGAATCACAATGTCGCGAGACAAGAAATAACTGGTGCTCATCGGATCGAGCTCAGCGCCGTGGCCTTTCAAACTCTCCAAGGCCTTTGGCAAATCGGGGTCGTTTTTGAAACCGTAGTTGACGATCACTTGCCAGCAATCATGGCCCAAGGGCTCAATTTCCAAGCGCTTGTTCATGCCAATCCATGGCACTTCGTGGCTGCGCACCGTGACGAATAAATTCTGACGGTGCAAGATCTTGTTGTGCTTCAAGTTGTGCAGCAAGGCATTGGGGACATTGCCAATTTCTGCGGTGAGAAACACCGCCGTTCCCTCGACACGAACAGGCGGCGCCACAAAGATGGCTTCCAAGAAATCAACCAGACTGAATGAGTCGGCCTTGAGCGAATCATTGAGCAAGCGACGACCATCACTCCAAGTGATCATGAGCAAGAAAATTCCGCCCCCAATGACCAAGGGGAACCAACCGCCTTCAAACAACTTGAGCAGGTTGGATGCCCAGAAAGCAAAATCGACTGCAAAGAAAAAGCCAGTGGCGCCAATGCACAAGGCCAACGGCAAATTCCAGCTGTAGCGGATCACAAAAAAGGTCAACACCGTGGTGATGAGCATGTCGGTACAGACGGCAATGCCATAGGCGGCTGCCAAATTGCTGGACGATTTGAACAAGGCCACCGCTAAAACGATCAGAACAAACAAACCCCAGTTCACAAAAGGCATGTAGATCTGTCCGGTTTCTTTGACGCTGGTGTGCAGCACTTGCAAACGTGGCAAATAACCCAGTTGGATCACTTGTTTGGTGACGCTGAAGGCGCCCGTGATCAGGGCTTGCGAGGCAATCACGGTGGCCAAGGTGGCCAGTCCGACCAAGGGAATGAGTGCCCACTCAGGGGCCATCATGAAGAATGGGTTTTTCACAGCTTCCGGGTTGGACAACAACAAAGCGCCTTGACCAAAATAATTCAAGGTAAGGGACGGCATCACAATGCTGAACCAAGCCAAGCGAATGGGCTTCTTGCCAAAGTGGCCCATGTCAGCGTAGAGGGCCTCGCCACCGGTCACGCACAACACCACCGCACCCAAGATGATGAAGGTGATGCCAGGAAAATCCCAAATGAATTTGACGGCGTAGTAAGGACTGATGGCCCACAAAATGTCGGGCTGCGTCGCAATGTGGTACACGCCCAAAAACGCAATGCAAGCAAACCAGACCATGGTGATTGGGCCAAAAAATTTGCCAATGCCGGTGGTACCGCGCTTTTGAACCGCAAACAAGCCAAACAAAATCACGAGCGTCAGAGGAATCACCGCTTTGGTGAATGCGGGCGAGACCACTTCTAAACCTTCAACGGCCGAGAGCACCGAAATGGCAGGCGTGATCACGCCATCGCCATAAAACAAACAGGTGCCAAAGATGCCCACCATGAGCAGCACTTTGCGCAGTTGCGGCTTGTCCTTGACGGACTGAGAGGCCAAGGCCAGCATGGCCACCAAGCCGCCTTCACCATGGTTGTCGGCTCTCAGCACCAAGGTGACGTACTTGACCGACACGATGGTGGTGAGGGTCCAAAAGAAGATGGAGAGAATGCCGTAAATGTTGTCGGGGGTGAAGGGCACATGGCCAGAACCAAACACCTCTTTCAAGGCATACAGAACACTGGTACCGATATCGCCATAGACCACACCGATGGCGCCCAAAGTGAGGGCGACGAGAGAAGACTTGCTTGAAGACACAAAAAATCAGCCCGGCAACCAGGCCGGGCTTGTTGTTCAGAATGTCAGCGATTCTGCGCCTGTTTTTGAATCTTTGCCATGGAGGCCAAGCTCTAAAAGACAGGCCTCTTTAGAAATGTTGCAATGCAACAACTGGCACCTCAAAGCGACGACTTTAGTCGTAAATTTCAGCCTCTGGATCGGTGGCTTCCAGCTCGTAGCTGGCGGCCAACATGGCCAAACGGCCAATCACGCCATACATGTAGAAGCGGTTGGGCACGCTGGCACCGGGTTTCATGCCGGGCTGGGGCAAATGCGGGGTGTCGGCAAAGGCCAGAGGGACAAAGCTGGCACCAGGCGCATTGAGGTTTTCGTCCACACCCCGTTCGGCATGCACGCGGTAGAAGCCGCCCACCACATAACGGTCCATCATGTAGACCACGGGTTCGGCCACGGCGTCGTTCATGCGCTCGTTGGTGAGCACCCCTTCTTGAATGATGACGTCGCTCACCACCTGGCCGTCCTTGATGACACTCATCTTGTTGCGCGTTTTGCGGTTGAGCACATCCAAATCGGCCACATCACGTACGGTCATGATGCCCATGCCGTAGGTGCCGTTGTCGGCCTTGACCACCACAAAGGGTTTTTCGTTGATGCCGTACTCTTTGTATTTGCGTTTGATTTTGGTCAGCAAAGCGTCCACGTTGCTGCGCAAGGCCTCAATGCCGATGCCCTCAGCAAAGTTCACATCACCGCATTGGCTGAACATCGGGTTGATGAGCCATGGGTCAATGCCCAAGAGTTTGCCAAAACGTTTGGCCACCTCTTCGTAGCTTTGAAAGTGCAGCGTTTTGCGGCGGACGCTCCAACCGGCATGCAGCGGCGGCAAGAGGTGCTGCTCGTGCAGTTCTTCCAAAATGCCAGGCGCGCCAGCAGACAAATCGTTGTTGAGCAAAATGGTGCAAGGGTCAAAGTCTTTGAGGCCCACTCGGTGCTTGGTGCGAATCACGGGCTCCAAGGTCACTTGCTCGCCGCCTGGCAAATCAATGCGTGTGGACTCTTTGATCTCTGGATTGATCGAGCCAATGCGCACATTCAAACCCGCCATGTGAAAGATGCGCTGCAGCTGCACCACGTTGCTCAAATAGAAAGTGTTGCGCGTGTGGTTTTCAGGAATGATGAGCAGGTTTTTGGCTTCAGGGCAGATTTTTTCAATTGCAGCCTGCGCAGCTTGGACCGCCAAGGGCAACATCTCAGGCGATAAATTGTTCCAGCCGCCCGGAAACAAATTGGTGTCAACTGGCGCCAATTTGAAACCTGCGTTGCGAATATCGACGGAGGTGTAAATGGGCGGCGTGTGCTCCATCCACTCCAAGCGGAACCAACGCTCAATGGCGGGCATGGAGTCGAGCACTCGTTGCTCGAGCTCGTTGATGGGGCCATTCAAGGCGGTGACTAAATGCGGAACCATAAATGCCTTGCAGAAATTGAGGTGTTAGTTTCTGACTTCGCCTTCGCCCAGCACAACGTACTTGAGCGAAGTGAGTCCTTCGATACCCACAGGGCCACGGGCGTGGAATTTGTCGGTGGAGATGCCAATTTCGGCGCCCAGTCCAAACTCAAAGCCGTCGGCAAAGCGGGTGCTGGTATTGACCATGACGCTGGCCGAATCGACCTCGCGCAAGAAGCGCTGCGCATGCATGTGATCGCGCGTGAGGATGGCGTCGGTGTGGTGGCTTGAATAATGATTGATGTGCTCAATGGCCTGATCGAGGCCTTCGACCACCTTGATGCTGATGATCGGCGCCAGGTACTCTTCAAACCAATCTTGCTCGGTGGCGTCAAGCAGTGTGGCGCCACTGACTTGCGACAAGATCAGTTTGGCTTTGGGGCAGCAACGCATTTCGACGCCTTTGTCGGCGTAGACCTTGCCAATGAGCGGCAAAAATTCTGCGGCCACACCCTGTGCGACCAGCAAGCCTTCGCTGGCATTGCAAGGGCTGTATTTATGGGTCTTGGCGTTGTCGGCCACCTTGACGGCCATGGCCACATCGCACGGATCGTCGACATAAGTGTGGCAGTTGCCGTCCAAGTGTTTGATGACTGGCACTTTGGCATCGCGGCTGATGCGCTCAATCAGACTTTTGCCGCCTCGGGGAATGATGACATCGACATACTCGGGCATGGCAATGAGCTGCCCCACCGCTTCTCGGTCGGTGGTTTGCACCATTTGAACCGCGTTGACGGGCAAGCCCGACTCTTGCAAGGCTTGCTGCACCAACAGGGCCAGCGCTTTGTTGGAGTCGATGGCTTCAGAGCCGCCACGCAAAATGCACGCATTGCCGCTTTTGATGGACAAACTGGCCGCTTCAAGGGTCACATTGGGCCGGCTTTCGAAAATCATGCCGAAGACCCCCAAGGGCACGCGCATTTGGCCCACCCGAATGCCACTGGGCTGCTGTTTCATGCCCATGATTTCACCAATCACGTCGGGCATGGCGGCCAATTGCTCGCACCCTTCAGCACAAGTGGCCAAGACTTTGGGCGTCAGGCGCAGACGATCGACCATGGGGGCCGGCAAGCCCGCCGCTTCAGCCCGGACCAAATCCTTGGCATTGTCAATTTGAAGGGCAGCAGTGTTCTCGCGCAACAAAACCGCCAAGCGTTTCAAAGCCTTGTTTTTGGAGGCCGTTGAAGCTTTGGCCATGAGGGCAGAGGCCACTTTGGCCTGTTGCCCCAAAACCTGCATGGCGGCGTGCAGTTCAGTTTGCAAAGAATTCGGCATAGGTGCGTTCATGCCCCTATTTTCGCACTCTTGCGCTCAAACGGGGAACTGGCGCTCCCAATTTTCCACTTCGGGCAAGCCCAAACAGTCGTTGTACTCTTGGCCGCTGAGCTGCCGAGGCTTCGCAGCCAGGGTGTGGCCATCGGTTTGCAAGTGCTGAAGCGCCTCGCGCATGGCAAAGCCCACGGCATTGCGCAACAAGGCGGGGTAAATGGCCAAGGCCACACCATGGGTGTGCAATTGAGACGCGGGCAAGCCCAGTAGCGGCCCCCCTGCATCGACATTAACCGTGCAAGGAATGCGCAGTGCTTCAGAAATGTGCTGAATGTCGTCCAACAAACCCGCGTGCGCTTTTAATTCCACAAAGACCGCATCGGCGCCAGCTTTCTCAAAGGCTTGCGCCCGCAAAATGCCAGCGGCCAAGCCTTCGGCACCCACACTGTCGGTGCGCGCGATGACCATGAATTGGTCGTCTTTGCGGGCTGCCACGGCGGCTTCAATTTTGGCCACCGCTTCACGAAAGGGCAGCACGCTGCGGTCGCCAGGCAGTTGGGCACAGCGTTTGGGTGAGATCTGGTCTTCCATGTGGATGGCCGCAACGCCCGCCGCTTCAAACTCTTCAATGGTGCGGCGCACGCCCACCACATTGCCATAGCCGGTATCGGCGTCGCACACGAGCGGCAAGTTGATGCACGAAGCCACACGGCGCGCATGGCCCGACATGAGGGACAAATCGATCAAGCCCACATCCGGACGTCCGAGCAAAGAGGCCGAGACACCATTGCCCGTCATGTACACCGCCTCGAAACCCAGTTGCTGCACCATGCGAGCACCGTAGCCATCGAATACGCCAGGCGCCACCACAGCGGTGCCGCCTTGCTGGGCCAGTTTCAAACGAGCCCGAAGTTGTGTTCGCAGTTGCGTGGGTGTGAACTGCGTTGTGGCGTGTGCACTCATGCTGAAATTTTCCAATCAGGGTATTTTTTCAGGAAAGGAATCAGCCCACCTTCTCGCAAAATCGCGCGAATGGCTTCTGGCACGGCACCCAGTGGCCGCGTCAATTGACGCGAGGGCACACACACCGTTTGGCCTGCCATGTCGACTTCAATGAGGTCACCCTCGTTCATGCCCGACACATCACACTCCACCACGGGCAAGCCGTTGTTGATGGCGTTTCTGAAAAACTGTCGTCCAAAGGAAGGCGCCACAATGGCCGCCACACCCATGCGGCGCAAGATGTGCACCGCCTGCTCGCGAGATGAATTGATGCCAAAGTGTTTGCCTGCCACGATGACGCTGCCAGCCACAAAGCGTGGCGCAAAGCCAGGTGAGACCGCCTCAAAGGCTTGGCCCGCAATGAAGGCCTCGTCTTTGCCGGGCAAGTATTTGCCGGAGCAATTCAAATCGGTGTTGACGTCGTCGCCCAGCACATAGACACGACCTTGAATGGCTTGATCAAGCATGTGATGCCTCCCATTGACCGCCTGCCACAGTGCGGGGGTCGGTGATGTAGCCCGTGAGGGCAGAGGCGGCCACCGTAGCGGCCGAGCCCAACCAAATGTCGGCATCGTGATTGCCCAAGCGCCCTTGGAAATTTCGGTTGGCACTGGAGATCACCACTTCGCGGTCGCCCGGAATCAGGTGGTTGGTGATGCCCACGCAGGTGCCGCATCCAGCGGCTTCGACAGAAGCACCGGCTTCGGTCAAGGCTTCGATCAAGCCTTCGCGCGCAGCGGCCAGATAAATTTGACGCGATGCAGGGGTGATGATCATGCGCACGCCTTTGGCCACACGCTTGCCTTTCAGCACAGCGGCAGCCTGGCGGATATCGTCCAAGCGGCCATTGGTGCAGGTGCCAATGAGCGCAAAGTTGATTTTTTGACCCATCACTTCATGGGCCGACACAATGTCGTCGACCGCATGCTTGCGGGCCACTTGCGGGGCCAACTGAGAGGCATCGATTTCAAAATGGTCGGCGTAATGCGCATCGGCATCGGCGCTCAAGGGCGCTGGTGTTTTGGCTTTGTGCGCTTTTAACCAAGCAAATGTTTTTTCATCGGCTTCCAGCAAAGCGGCCTTGGCGCCCAACTCGGCTGCGTGATTGCACAGCGTCATGCGGTCGTCAATCTCCATGCCTTGAACGGCCGAGCCCACATACTCGATGGCGCGGTAGTTCAGGCCTTCGGCGCCAAACTTGCCCAGCATGTGAAGGGTCACATCTTTGGCCCACACGCCGGGTTGCAAACGGCCTTTGAGCACCACCCGAACAGACTCGGGCACACGCAGCCAAACTTTACCGGTGGCCATGACAGCACTGACATCGGTGCCTTCAATGCCCGTCCCAAATGCGTTGAATGCGCCATAAGTCACGGAGTGGGTGTCGGTGCCCACAATCAAATCGCCGCATGTCAGGTGCCCGCCTTCGGGCATCACTTGGTGGCAAATGCCATCGCCAATGTCATACAGCACACTGCCGTGTTCGTCGGCAAACTTGCGCATGGCCGTGTGACCTTGCGCAGCTTCCACGGTGGGTGGTGGCGAGAAGTGGTCCAGCACCCAAGCCGTTTGGTGGGCGAAGGGCAAAGACTTGGCGCCCATTTTCTCCACCATGCGAATGGCATTGGGCGCACGTGCATCGTGCACCATGGCGAAACTGACACCAGCCACCACCAAGTCGCCAGCGCGCACGCTGCTCAAGCCTGCGTGCCGGGCCAATAATTTTTCAGCGAGGGTCAAACCCATGACGTCCCTTTGTTCAAAATCTTCATGACAAATTCTTGTGCATCGCGGCGTTCATGATTAACTGCCTTTGATGTTCGCCTTGCGCACCACATTGCCCCACTTGTCGCTCTCGGCCTTGATGTAGCGGGCTGCTTCAGCGGGTGTTGTGGGCGTGGGCTCTAAACCCAATTTGCGCAATTGTGCGACCACACCAGGGTCTTTCAAGGTGGCCACCAGGGCGGCGTTCAAACGCTTGATCACTTCTGGTGGCGTTTTGGCTGGGGCTGCAAAGGCATACCAATTGGTCGCCTCAAAACCAGGAAAACCAGACTCTGCAATGGTAGGCACATTGGGCAAAGTGTCTAGGCGTTTCGCACCAGTGGTGGCCAAAGGCCGCAACTTGCCCGACTGAATGTGTTGCATGGCGTCGGTCGGACTTGATAAAATGGAAGGCAAGACGCCACCCAACAAATCGTTCATGGCCGGCGCACCGCCGCGGTAAGCCACATGCTGGTTGTTCAAGTTGGCTGCAATTTTGAGCAGCTCACCCGCCAAGTGGCCGCCACCGCCAATGCCCGAAGAGCCAAAAGACATTTTGGAATTTTCTTGGCGCGCTTGCTTCAGGTATTCGTCAAACGTTTTGACATCGCTGGCCGCGTTCACCACCAGCACATTGCTAAAGACCACGCAAAGAGACAGCGCGGCGGTGTCGGTGACGGGGTCGTAATTGAGCTTGTTCAAATGTTGGTTGACCGACAAGGAGCCGACGGTCCCCAACATGATGGTGTGGCCATCTGGCGCCGCTTTGGTCAGCAAGTCGGTGGCAATGTTGCCGCCGGCACCAGGTTTGTTGTCAATCACCACGCTTTGCTTGAACAGCTCTGTCAGCTTAGGCACCATGATGCGGGCCACGGTGTCGGAGCTGCCGCCGGGCGCAAAGCCGACCAAGATTTTGATGTTCTGACTGGGGAAATTGCTTTCGGCGGTTTGGGCCTGGGCCTGTGCAGAAAAAAAGGCTTGCGCACTGAGCAATGCCATCAAGGTCCAACGGCGCGATTGAGCAAATGTCTTTGACATGAAAGTGTCTCCAGATTCTGAGTTTTGAGAGTGTAGGTCAAGCCTTGCGTTTTCTCATCCCTAGGGCCTTTGCTTGGGCCCACTCTGTGAGTTGCCCTCACAGACATTGCTCAAGTCTTGGCGCTGCAGGCGCTCGAAACTCGAAGCGCCAGCCTTTGCAAGGCCTGCCAAGGATCGGTGGGCCAGTCGGCCACTTTCAAGCCTTTGACAATGCCATCCACCTGGTGAGCGTTTTGCAGCAATTGTGCCAAGCGGGCGGGCGACAAGCGGGGCAGCACCCGCTCAAAAAGCTTTTCTCGAACACCCCAGATGCGTTGCTCTCTGAGGGCCATGGGCAAGGGCCGGCCGTCGGCCATGGCGTCCTTGACGCGCTTCAAAGCCCGAATGTCCTCTGCCAAGGTGTAGTGGACCAACACGGCGGCTTCGCCTTCGGCTTGGAGGCCATCCAACATGCGCTGCACGCGGGCCACTTGTCCAGACAGCACCGCTTCGGACAGTTTGAAAACGTCATAGCGCGCCACATTGAGCACTGCGCTTTCAACCTGCGCTTGACTGAGTTCGCCGGCCGGGTAGAGCAAACCCAACTTTTGAACTTCTTGGTGGGCCGCCAACAAATTGCCTTCCACGCGATCGGCAAAAAACTGCAGACAGGCTTGTCCCTCTTGGCCGGCCGCCACACTTTGGTTTTGCAACTTCAGGCGCTGGGCAATCCACTGCGGCAACTGCGCGCGATCGAGCGAGTCAATTTGCAGCGTGACGCCATATTGTTCTAAGGCACCAAACCATGCGCCTTTTTTGGTGGCCGCATCCAAGCGCGGCAAGATGAACAGCGTCAACGTGCTGTCATTGCCTTCAGCACTTTGTGCCAATTGTTGAATCATGGGACTGCCCTCTTTGCCAGGCTTGCCCGAGGGAATTCGAATTTCCAAAATTTGACGGTCGGCAAACAGGCTCAGAGAGCCCCCTGCGGCCAGCACTTCACTCCAGTCAAAATGCGCGCCAGCCACGGTGTGCACACTGCGCTCCGAAAAACCTTGCGCGCGCGCAGCAGCCCGAATGGCATCGGCAGCCTCTTGGACCAACAAGGCTTCATCGCCATGCAGGGCGTACAAACTGCGCAAGCCTTTTTGCAAATGCGTTTGGAGTTGAGGCAAGGCCAGCTGCATGGTTTAAGCGTTTCCCCAAAACTGCCCGTCCGCTGAGCGCAAGCTGCTCACAGCGATTTCACAGCGGCCAAGCGCCGCATGATTTGTTGCACGATGTCCACTTGCATGTCACGGTACATCATGTTTTCTTCAATTTCTTTGGCCAATGCCGCCGACTCCAAGAAGCTCAAATCGCGTTGTTGCTGCAATTCCACTTCCTGAATGAGCACTTTGCCCTGCGGCGTGCGCAGCCGAAACTTCACACGCAAACGCAGTTGCAACTCACGCACTTGGCCGGAGGCATTCAAGCCCACCACCACACGCTCTCGCAACTCCGACAGCACGTCAAGCACCACTTCGGCCGCGGCCAAATCCTTCACTTCGGTGAAGACTTTCAAATCTTCTTGGCTGGCCAAGGTTCTGCGCAGATCTGTGGCCAGTGCAGACTGTCTTGGCAAAATCAAGAACACCGACTTAAAAGGTAACTGCGCACTTTGGCGCAACTGAAAACCACAGCCTGTCAAAGCCACGGCCGGCAAAGTCACGCAGACTGCAGCGCCCCTCCAAAGGGTCCGCAAGGCCGCGCGGCGTTGAAGCGTCAGGCTGTTGTGCAACATGAATTTAAAGCACCACATTGACCAAACGGCCAGGCACCACAATGATCTTCTTGGGCGCAGCGCCCGCGGCTTGCTTGGTCACTTGCTCATGCGCCGCCGCCGCTTGTTCAATGGCCGCTTTGTCAGCGCTCGCTGGCACCGTGAGCGAGCCCCGCAGCTTGCCGTTGATTTGCAACATGAGTTCAATCTCATCGCGCTGCAATGCGGTCTCGTCCACGCCGGGCCACGCTACATCGAGCAAGTCGCCGCAGCAAGTGCCGTAGCCCAACTCGTTCCACAACTGGAAAGCCAGGTGCGGGCAAGCGGGGTACATCACGCGCAGCAAGATGGAATAGCACTCGGCCAAAGCGGCGTTGTCGTTCACATCGGTAGACGTCGACAGCGGCGAATCTTCCAGCGTGTTGAGCATCTTCATGAGCGCCGACACCACGGTGTTGTATTGCATGCGCTCGTAGTCGTAATTGGCTTGGCGCAGCACCGAGTGAATTTCGAGGCGAAGTTTTTTGGCATCGGCACTGAAGGTGATGGGCTGCGCGCGATCCACCGTGAGGCCGACCTTCAAAGCACTTTCGACTTTGACGGCGTAGTTCCACACACGTCGCACAAAACGGTAGCTGCCTTCCACGGCCGCATCGTTCCACTCCAAGGTGGCTTCGGGCGGTGCGGTGAACATGGTGTACAGACGCGCGGTATCGGCGCCGTATCGTTCAATCAGGTCTTGCGGATCGACGCCGTTGTTTTTGGACTTGGACATGGTGCCCACGCCTTCGTAGTCGATGGCGGTGCCCACGGGCAAATTGCCCACGGCATTTTTCAAACGCGCGCCGATCACTTTGCCGTCGTCGGCCAACACGTGCTCGACATCGTGGGGCCAGAAATAATCCTTGCCACCTTTCTCGGTGCGACGCGAGTAAATGTGGTTCAACACCATGCCTTGCGTGAGCAATTTGGTGAAGGGCTCGTCCACTTTGACCAAGCCCAAATCGCGCATCACCTTGGTCCAGAAGCGCGCATACAGCAAGTGCAAAATGGCGTGCTCAATGCCGCCAATGTACTGGTCCATCGGCATCCAGTAGTCAGCGCCCTCGGCCACCATCTGGTCGGTGTTCTTGGGGTCGCAATAGCGCATGAAGTACCAAGACGAATCGACAAACGTGTCCATGGTGTCGGTTTCGCGGCGCGCGGGTTTGCCGCACACTGGACACACCACACCGGCGTGGAAGCCTTCGTGTTTGTTGAGGGGGTTGCCTGAGCCATCGGGGATGCAATCTTGCGGCAGCACCACGGGCAAATCTTTTTCCGGCACGGACACGGCGCCGTGTTCATCGCAATGGATGATGGGAATAGGCGTGCCCCAATAGCGCTGACGGCTGATGCCCCAGTCGCGCAAACGCCAGGTGGTTTTCTTCTCGCCCAAACCTTTGGCAGCCAAGTCGGCGGCCACAGCTTCTAAGGCGTCTTTGAAATTCAAGCCGTCGTATTGGCCAGAGTTGACCAACACGCCATTGACCTTGTCGCCAAAGCCATCGTGCCATTCAGTCTGGCTGAAGGTGATGCCTTTGGAGGCCACCACTTGCTGAATGGGCAATTGGTATTTGAGGGCAAACGCAAAGTCTCGCTCGTCGTGCGCTGGCACGCCCATCACGGCGCCATCGCCATAGCTCATGAGCACATAGTTGCCCACCCACACTTCCACAGGTTTGCCTGTGATGGGGTGCGTCACCGTCAAGCCTGTGGGCATGCCTTCTTTTTCTTTGACCGCCATCTCGGCTTCGGTGGTGCCGCCCTTTTGGCAGGTCTCAATGAAGGTCGCCAAGGCGGGTTGCGTCAACGCAGCATGCGCAGCCAAGGGGTGCTCTGGTGCCACGGCACAGAAGGTGACACCCATGATGGTGTCGGGACGTGTGGTGAACACGAACATTTTGCCGTCTTGGATCAGCTGACCATCGGCACCGCGAATGTCGTGCGGAAACGCAAAGCGCACACCGGTGGATTTGCCAATCCAGTTTTCTTGCATCAGCTTCACGCGCTCGGGCCAACCAGGCAACTTGTCGCCGGTGACAAAGTCGAGCAGCTCTTCGGCGTAATCGGTGATCTTCAAGTAGTAGCCAGGGATCTCGCGCTTCTCGACCACGGCGCCTGTGCGCCAGCCTTTGCCGTCGATCACTTGCTCGTTGGCCAACACGGTTTGGTCAACCGGGTCCCAATTGACGACTTGTGTTTTGCGATAAGCCACGCCCTTCTCGAGCATTTTCAAGAACAACCACTGGTTCCACTTGTAGTAACTGGCGTCACACGTGGCCACTTCGCGGCTCCAGTCGATGGCCAAGCCCATGGCCTGCATCTGCTTCTTCATGTAAGCGATGTTTTCGTAGGTCCACTTGGCAGGCGGCACACCATTTTTGAGTGCCGCATTTTCAGCAGGCAAACCAAACGCATCCCAGCCCATGGGCATCAGCACGTTGTAACCGTTCATGCGCAAATAGCGCGTGAGCATGTCGTTGATGGTGTAGTTGCGCACGTGGCCCATGTGCAGCTTGCCGCTGGGGTAGGGCAGCATGGAGCAGGCGTAAAACTTCTTTTTGTTGGCGTCTTCGGTAACGCGGTAGGCGTCGCGCGCGTTCCAATGGCTTTGCGCCGCGGGTTCGACTTCGAGGTGGTTGTACTTGTCTTGCATGATGGTGCAAATTGTAGGGGTTTGCAGAAGGACTTCCCCCGTTCCCCCCCTCTAAATGAATCTATCGGCGCAAAGCTCAGCGTGGCAGCGGCACGCCAGGCGCGGTGACAAAGCCAATGCGACTCAAGCCCGCTTGCTGAGCCAGTCCCATGAGCGCCAAAACTTGACCGTAGGGCACGCTTTGATCCGCTCTGAGTTGCACTTCCAGGTTGGGTTTTTGCAGGGCCATGCGCTCTAAAGCAGCAGGCAATGCAGCCATGCTGATGGGTTGGTCATTGAGAAACAAGGCCCCATCGGACTTGAGGCTCAAACTGAGCGATTCGGGGGCCTCTCCCGATTGCGCCGCTTTGGCTTGCGGCAAATCCAAGCGAATGGCGCTGGTCAGCAATGGGGCCGTCAAAATGAAAATGACCAGCAGCACCAGCATGACGTCGACCAACGGCGTGACGTTGATGTCACTGAAAGGCTTGGCCTGCGGGGTTCGGGGAAAACGACCAAAGGCCATGGCGACAGCAGCAGATTGCAGTCCGTGCTTAGCGTTGACGACCCGTGAGCAAGTTCAGAAGGTCTTGCGCAAAGCCTTCCAACTCAATCTCGATGTTGGCCACGGTGCGGCCAAACACGTTGTAGGCCAACACGGCAGGTATGGCCACGGCCAAACCTGCAGCAGTCATGACCAGGGCCTCGCCCACTGGGCCGGCGACGCGGTCGAGGGTAATTTGGCCGGCTTCAGCCATGCCGCTTAAGGCATTGAAAATGCCCCACACGGTGCCTAGCAAACCGACAAATGGCGAGATGGCGCCTGCAGTGGCCAAGAGCAGCTGGCCCCATTGCAAACGGGTGATGGTTTGTTGCAAAGCGCCGCGCAAGACGCGGGTGAGTTGGTGCTCGCGATCACCTGCAGCAGCCAAGGTGCCGCCCAAAGGCAAGAGTGTGGCGTCCAACAGGGGAAGCACAGCGCGGTCCCGGTCAAATTGCGCCACGCGTGCATGGGCCTCTTCAAAGTGAGCGGCCTGCCAAAAGGCCGCCGTGCTCTGCGGTACATCTGCCTTGACACGGCGCAACAAGCGCAGCTTCCAAACGACGACGACCCAGGTGCTGACTGACAGCGCCAGCAGCGCCAAGGCCACACAGCGGATGACAAGATCGCCTTGAAGCCAAAAGCTCAAAAGGCTCATGCCGGTTTCACCTTAACGCAGTGACAGGACGTCGAACATGTCGAACAAACCTGAGGATTGGCTGGCCAAGAAGCGCACGGCTCGCAAACTGCCCTGTGCATAGGTGGCTCGGCTGGAGGATTTGTGCGTCACTTCAATGCGCTCGCCGGTGCCTGCAAACAAGACCGTGTGGTCGCCCACAATGTCACCGCCGCGAATGGTGGCAAAGCCAATGCTGGAGGGGTCGCGCTCGCCCGTGACGCCTTCGCGAGCATAGACAGCGCAGTCCTTCAGGTCACGGCCCAAGGCATCGGCAATGACCTCGCCCATTTTGAGCGCTGTGCCGGAGGGCGCATCGACCTTGTGGCGATGGTGTGCTTCAATGATCTCGATGTCATAACCCGTGGCCATGGCCTTGGCGGCCATTTCCAACAACTTGAGCGTGACGTTGACGCCGACGCTCATGTTGGGCGCCATGACAATGGCGATGTCTTGAGAGATGGCTTTGATTTCGGCTTTTTCAGCGTCTGAAAAGCCGGTGGTGCCGATGACCGCTTTCACACCCAAAGCTTGGCATACCTTGAGGTGGGCCAACGTGCCCTCAGGGCGCGTGAAATCAATCAGGAACTTTGCGTTTTGCAAACCGGTTTTGAGATCGCCCGTGACCAGAATGCCACTGGGCTTGCCCAAAGAAGCGCCGGCGTCGGTGCCGACAGCAGGGCTGGTGGGCACATCGAGGGCACCGGCCAACCGGCAGTCGTCGGATTGGCTGATGGCCTCAATGAGCATTTGGCCCATGCGACCGGAGGCACCTGCCACTGCCACTGCGTGCATTGCGTGGCCTGGCGTTGGAGCAGTTACTTGCGTCATTCTGAAATTGGCTTAGAGGGCTGTAAGGGCTTGTGAAAGGACTGATGAACGTGAGGTCAGCGCCAAATCAGCGAGCAGGTTCCAGCGGTGGGTAGGTGCTGGGCAAGGGGGCCGCAGGGGTTGTTGCAGGTTCCACCTTGCGTACGGGCACGGGGTATTTGCGCAAATCTTCGTCTTTGGCTTCTAATTCAGGCACTCTGAGGCCAGACTTTTTGGCCACCAGTTGCGTGACAAACTCAGTTTCGCTGGGCAATTCATCGCCCGTGACGCGATCGAGCGCATCGCCCTTGAACCACACACTGAGGCTGAAGTTTTGAGGGGGGACGCCTTGACGCTTGATGGTGAAGACATAGTCCCAGCGCTGCTCATGAAAGATGCTGGAGACCAAAGGTGTGCCCAAAATTTCTTTGACTTGCTGGCGGGACAGCCCTGGCTTGAGGTATTCCTTTTGCTCGCGGGAGACAAAGTTGCCTTGAACCACTTCAGGAATGTACAAAACACCGCCCGTGGCTGTCGCCAGGTTGATGCGGGGCAGCGTGCATGCGCTGAGCAGGCATGTCAGGCCGACAATCAGCAGCGCAGGCAGGCGCTGTGCAGAAAGCCAAGGGGCGCGCTGGGAAATTTGAATTTGTTTGTTCATGGATGCTTGGCAGGCCATATGATGGGGTCATTGTAGCGGCTGCCTTGGGCGGCGGTGGCGTCAATTTCACCAAGGCCCCACACTTTCAATTGCAACTGAAAACCCATGGACGAACTCAAAAGCACCGGACTCAAGGCCACCGTGCCCCGACAAAAGATTTTGGAGATCTTTCAAAAGGGTGTGCAAAGGCACATGACGGCCGAGGATGTCTACAAACATTTGCTCAATGACAACGCCGACATTGGCCTGGCCACCGTCTACCGGGTTTTGACGCAGTTCGAACAGGCCGGCCTCCTCAGCCGCAACCATTTTGAAAGCGGCAAGGCCATCTACGAGCTCAACGAAGGTCAACACCATGATCACATGGTGTGCTTAGACTGCGGCAAAGTGGAAGAGTTTTACGACGCCGAGATTGAAAAGCGACAGCACGATGTGGCGCTGGCCAAGGGCTTTGAGATTGCGGATCACGCTTTGAGTTTGTACGCGCACTGCACGCGCAAGCCCTGCCCCCATCGAAGCCGTGTCTAAAGCGGCTGGCGAAATGCGCGGGTTTACTCGCCGCCCATCGCCAAACGCTGGCGATGCATGAAGTCTTGATAGGTGTCAATGCCGCGCATTTGCAAAATGGTGTTGCGCACTGCGGCCTCCACCAACACCGCAATGTTGCGACCTGCCACCACCTGAATGACCACTTTGAGCACCGGGATACCGAGCACATCTTGCATCAAGGGCTCGGTCGGAATGCGTTCGTAGTCGCGCTCAAAATTTTCTCGCCGTACCAAATGCACAATGAGCTTCAGGCGCATTTTGCGGCGCACCGCAGTTTCGCCAAAGATGGCCCGGATGTCTAGCAAACCAATGCCGCGAACTTCTAACAAGTTCTGCAACAACTCGGGGCAACGCGCTTCAATCGTGGTCTGATTGATGCGAAACAGATCGACCGCATCGTCAGCCACCAGGCCGTTGCCACGAGAAATCAGCTCCAAGCCCAACTCGCTTTTACCCAAACCAGACTCGCCCGTGATCAGCACGCCCAGCCCCAAAATGTCCATGAACACGCCATGCATGGTGGTGCGATCGGCAAAGTGTTTGGACAGGTAGGCGCGCAGCACATCGATCACAAAGGCCGACGATTCTGGCGTTGAGAACATGGGAATCTGAGCCCGCTCACACACCTTCAACAAGGCTTCTGGCGCGGTTTGTCCGTCGGCCAAGACCAAGACAGGCGGCTCAAGTGTCACGATGCGTGAGACTCGGCGAAGGCAGTCTTCTTCGTTGCCGCGGACCAAATACGCCACCTCACGCTCGCCCAAAATTTGAACGCGGTAAGGATGGATGTAATTCAAATATCCGACCAAGTCGGCGCCCGAGCGCGCGGCGCGCACCGCCACCTCGTCAAATCGGCGCTCCGAGGCACCCAAGCCTGCAATCCATTGCCACTTGAGTTTGCCGCGGTGGTCTTCAAACAGGGCGTCGGCGCTGACTGCGGTTGGCTTCATGGACAGCTCACTTTTGAGAGGGGCAGAGTTGAGAGGGGCACAAGCTCAAGCGCCACAAGCCCATCAGGCAGCAGGCGCCCAGTTGGCAATGAGGCCGTGAAGGCTGGGCGCGCTGGGGCAGTCCAACATGCCGTCACGCACGGGGGCATTGCTCAAGAGCTCGGCAATTTCAGACAAAATTTCCAAATGCTTTTGGGTAGCGGCTTCGGGCACCAACAAAAAGATCAGCATCTTCACGGGCTGCTCGTCGGGCGCATCAAAGCCAATGCTCTGAGCCAGTTGAAAAACCGCCGCCATGGGCGACTTCAGGCCTTTGATACGGCCATGCGGAATGGCCACGCCATGCCCCAAACCCGTCGAGCCCAATCGCTCGCGCGCAAACAAACTGTCAGTGACCAAAGCCCTGGACAGACCATGCAAATTTTCAAACAACAAGCCCGCCTCTTCAAAAGCGCGCTTCTTGCTGGTGGCATCAACGCCCACCAGCACTTGTTCAACGGGAAGGATGGCTGCAAGTCTGTTCATATCGAGGGCGGATTATGCACCCTTGCAGGCACCGCCCCCATAAAAACCGCACCCAAGGGTGCGGCCATGTGTTTCAAAGCGAAGGGATCTCGCCCCTTTCACATCATTCGCTTGGGGGCTGTGTGGTGGTGTTCCGTGATGCGGTCTTTGTGTTTCACGACTTGGCGGTCCAGTTTGTCGACCAACTCGTCGACGGCTGCATAGAGGTCTTCGTGGGAGCTTTCTGCAAACAAATCGTTGCCTTTCACGTGGATATTGCATTCCGCGCGTTGGCGTTTTTCCTTTTCTTTTTGCTTTTCAACGGTGAGCAACACTTTCACATCCACCACCTGATCGAAATGCCGAGTGATTCGGTCTAATTTGCCAGTGACGTAGGTTCGTAAAGCGGGAGTGACCTCGAGGTGGTGACCACTGATCGTCAAATTCATAAATTGCCTCCTGTTGCGCCTGGTTAAAAAACCACCCCCCGTTCAGGCGGTGGGTTGAGCCCACTATGCGCCCCAGTTCACTCAATTGCAAGTTGCTTGAATTAACCCCTTCAAACATTCAAGTAGTTCACTTTTGACGCCAAAAAGCTGATAAATTCCCATCTTGAAGCACACGGCTTCGGTCTTCCCCAAGGGCCGCCCCTTCAGACGCCCGTCGCTTGAGCGCCATGCAAACGCAGCTTGGCAGCCAACACAAAACTCAACAAGCTGGCAATGCCCCCAATCAGCGCGGCCATCCAGTAGTGCGTCAGGTTCCCACCGGCATCTCTGCCCAATATTTGACCGCCCACCAATGCCGCCAGGCCCATGCCCAAGGACTGAACCGCAGAATTCAAAGTCATGAAACTGCCGCGGCGTCGTGGATCAGCAGACGCACCTATCAGCGCCATCCCTGGAATCATGCGGCCACTCATGACCACAAACAAACAGGAGGACACCGCCAAAACGGCCCACATGGGCAAGTCGGCTGACAGGGTCATGCCCAACAAGGGCAGCGGCATGAGCAAGGCCAAGCGCCTGAAGGCAAAGGCTTTGCCGGCCCGATCGGACCAATGCCCAATGAAGCGGGCAGAGATCAGGGTGCTGACACCGCCGCACAAGTAGACATAAGGAATTTGGTCAGGCTTGAAGCCCGCATTGGCTTGCAAATACAAGGTGATGTAGGGCACCACAGCAAAGCCTGCAAACACCATGCTGAGCGACATGGCGTAGGCTTTCAAGTGATTGGGGTCGACCAAGACCACGCGCAAGTTGGCCAGCAAACTGGGGGCAGAGTCGCCCGAGGGGTGTGATTCCAAGTGCCCCTTCAAGCTGGGCAAAGTTTGAGAAGCCACGACCACAATGACCGCGACCATCAAGAAAATGGCCAAAAATGGCGTGTGCCAATTGAAG
>CANBWP010000021.1 GCA_947373185.1 Comamonadaceae bacterium
GGGCTCCTGCAACCACGCGTAGTAGCCACTGCGGTGAACGTCCAGCACCCGGCACATGCCGCTCAAGGTGAACTCTGCTCGGTGTGCCTTGATAAACGCGTACTTCACTCGGACTGTTTGGCAAAGTACGCGGCGGCCTTTTTTAGGATATCGCGCTCCTCTGTGGTGCGCCTGAGTTCAGCCTTCAAACGGTTGAGCTCTGCCTGCATTGACTTCATGTCATCAATGGCAACAGGCTGATTGGTGTCTTTGAATTTCTTGACCCACTTGTACAGAATTTGATCCCCGATGCCCAACCGCTTGGCAACATCGACGACCGGGTGGCCTTTGTCGATGACTTGGCGCACGGCCTCTTCTTTGAACTCAGGTGTGTATTTGGCTCTTTGCATTTGCATTTCTCCCATTCAGATTTTGACAATAATATTTGTCTACTAAATTGGGGGAATGCAACTATTCTTGGTGCTTAGCTTGGTTGTTAACAGACATCGCTTGCCCATAGGGCGTGATCGTCTCAACTTGCTTCTGCCATTCAAGAAATAGCAGTTGACATTCATGAAAAAAAGCAAAGCCACTGACTTCAAATATCAGTGGCTTTTTTTATGAACGCAATTTCAATTTAGGTTGTTGGAACTTTTGAATAAAGTTTGTGACCTTGCCGATTTGATTGAGGCTCGCTCTTCTCGCGGCTACGCAAAAACCTTTGTTCTAAGTTGCTTTCAGCTTGGAGACCGTGCTTGTGGGTTGGCGTGGAGATCAAGTGTCGTTTTAAACAACAGAGGGTGGCGGTGTCCTTTTAAAGGACAACTTTAAGTGGTTTTACTGAGGTTTGGAAGCTCACTTGAACTTATGAGTCAAAGTCACTCTTAGTGAGCGTGGCTCAGTTGGATGAATGTGTCTGTCAAATACAGGGGCAGTTTCATTTGCCAACTGTGAAGAATATGCGTATTCAATGTCATTGGCTTTTTGATTGAGCAAGTTGTAAACATCAAATGCCAACTTGGTTTGCGAATTGATTTTGTAGCCAACTCGCAAGTTTGCAAGTGATGATGCATTTGATTTGATAATGCCATCTTCAGTCAAAGGTCTAGGACCGAAGTAACGTAAGCGAACAGAACCAAACCAAGGTCCTGCGTTGTCAATTGTCAATCCAATGTTAGCTGTTGAACTTACAGCACCTGGTATGAATGTTTGTTGATTTTCTTCAGATACAAAGCGTGAATGAGCCCACGCCAAATCCAAATCTAAACTCAAATTGTTATTGATTGCATAGAAGTTATTCCACTCAACACCATATCGCTTAGATGGAGAGCTGGGTTCAGTTGTTCCTGCGTCACCAATAAACAATAGTTCTGACGCCATATTCAGTTTCCAAAGCGCAACATTTGATTTCCAGCCTTTAACAAGCTCTGTGCGAATTCCCAATTCAGAGCCTATGGCTTTGACCAATGGATTAACTTTGGATACAGGCGTTGTTCTGTCAACAGGATCTACAGTGATTGTTGTGCCCCGCGCATCATTTGAATGAAAGCCCGCACCAAAGTTGGCGTAAAACTCTGTAGAGCCAACGGGTCCGTAAATCAGGCTTAGTTTGGGAGAAACTTTTTGATCCGAGGACTTACCTGAGTTGGCTGCCACATTGGATCTCACATCAAACTGATATGCGTCTGCTCTTGCACCTAAGATAGAACGAAAACTGGGTGTCCAACGAGTTTCGTTTTGTCCCCAAAAAGAAATGCTGTTTTGTTTAACGGTGTCTTCACGAACAGTTCCGTTGATCTTCCGTTTGGTTGTTTGATAAAGCCCCACGGGGTTGATGTTGTCGGAGCGTCCATCTATACCGAATGAAAATGCTGTTTCGTATGTTTTGTTGAAAACACTTAACTGGCTGTATCTAGCTTCTGAGATGCCAAAGCCAAATGCCTTACGCTTTTCTGCTTGCTTGAATTGATCGCTAAGTGAGCAGTTGCCAGTTGCTTCAATGCTGCCCGCGCAATATTCAAAGTTTGACCAAAGATCAAGGGCAGAATCTAGCGCCCAAAAACTTGCTTTTGATTGACGATCATTGCCAGTTTGAGCCCATTGACTGGACAAGCTGTAACGATGAGTCTCGCCGCCTGTGGTCGGATCAGCAGATCCAAAGCGGTCAATGATGCCTTGACTCACAGCACGCAGTGGAATTTGATCGGTTGAAACCCAACTGCTTTTGTAAAGCATTCCAGTCACTGAGTAGCCGTTGACACGAGTTCCATTCGTAAAACTTAAAACGCCGTTGATCTTTTGATAGTTCTCTGGAACAACCCAATGACCGTCGTTTCTAAAAACTTCCAAACCATATAACCATTGACCTTCTAATCGTTTTGGAGATCCAGCGAGCAGAAACCTTTTGTAGCCGTTGGCGCCTGCAGTGATTTCAGCCAGATGCCCATCCATCTTTTTAAGATATTCAATTCGTGCTGATCCTGCCGCTGAAAAGTCGCCATCTAACGCTGAATAAGTGCCTTTTCTGTAAGCGATCTGGTCCACCAGTTCAGGGATCAGGAAGTTCAAGTCTGTGTAGCCTTGACCGTGAGCGTGAGTTGGCATATTGGCAGGAACGCCATTGACGAAGGTTGCGAAGTCAGTACCGTGATCTAAGTTGAAACCGCGCAAGAAGTATTGATTTGCTTTCCCGTCGCCTGCGTGTTGGGTCACGATGAGTCCAGGAACCATTTCCATAACTTCACCAGGACGCAAGATGGGCAATGCCGCGATACGAAGTCCAGAAACAATGCCTTCGCTTCCTGAGTTAGCGATGCCAGTTAAGTTCTCTGCTTTTGAGCGAATCTCAATTGTTCCAGCTGTGTCTGTACTTTGAGCCAAAGCAATGGATATATATAGTGCGCCTGATAACACCAGCAAGGGTTTGAATCTAAACATCTTTAATCAAAGTATTACGAATTTAAAATTCATCATACTTGAGTTGAATTTAGTAAAACTCACAGATAAGTTTCGCTGCCATCAGAATTTTGAGCAAACGAATTGGGCTGATTGTTAGAACTTTTGAATAAAGTTTGGGACCTTGATTTGGATTAGCTTATCGGGTATTTGGGCGGTGCGTAGGAATTGCTGTGTCTGGTTCGGCTTCTGCGGGTCTAGGTGTTGAGATAGCACTTGTCACGGATGATGTTGCTTCCGCTTATACAAAAGCCCTTGGCGCAGGTGCTATGTCTATCAAAGAGCCATTGGCAAAACCTTGGGGGCAAATCGTTGCTTATGTCAGGTGTCCTGATGGAACACTTGTTGAGATTTGCTCGCCCGTTTCTTGAAGACGCAGATTCTCAAAACTTTTGAATAAAGTTTGGGGTCAAGAAGGATGGTGTATAAATTCATTTATAAATTTATCTGAATCCAAATGGCAAAGAAAATTCATTCACCATATCAAGCTCTTTGCGTGTTCGCAAAACAAGTAGATATAGTCTCATTGTTCTATCAGCAGGCTTTGGGATTGAAGGTTGAAGTTTCAGACAAAACCCACGATCTCTTAGTGGGACAAAACTACGAAGTAGTTGTGCACGCTATTTCCAAAGCATATGCACAAGGCATAGAAATTGAATCACCGCCAAAACGAAGAGATGATGTAGCGTTGAAGCCTACATTTGTTGTGGACGATCTAGAGGTGGTGCGAGCCGCCGCCAAAGCCAATGGTGGATTTCTCAAACCTATCAAGCAAGCCTGGCGCATTCGTGGCTTTATTGTGCTGGATGGGTGTGATCCAGAAGGCAATATCATTCAATTTAAACAGTTGGATCCTGAGTCGCAATAGTTCTGCAAAACAAAAGTTTGAATAAAGTTTGGGCTCTATGAGGATGTCCTTTAAAAGGACAAACTATGCGTATAAATCGTTAAGTCTGGTTCGGCTTTGGCTGGTGAACCGTGCTTTTGGTTTCTTGTGGTCAAGAGATGTCTGGCATTCCCCCAATTTTGTAGACACTCTTCATAGTGCAATTTGACGTCTCTCGAACTCACCAAGAGTGAGGGCTTTGTTGCCATCAATCGCCAGCGGAACCACCTCCATCGCTGCTGCCTGCGTCAGAACTGTCGCTTGAATTGTTTGGATGAAGGGCGTGATTGGCGCTAGAGAAGATCAGCGCTTGAGTCATCAAGTCATCGCTTGCACATTTTTTTTCTTCATCGGAAAGTTCAATGCTTTCGTTCGGTTTTGAATTGAAAAATTTTGCAATCCAGTTAAACATGGTCCTTCTCCGCTAGATATTCGAACTCAAAAAAAGTGATTGGCCATTGCTTATTCCGTGCTGTGCGATGCCTTCCATGCCATGGCTGCCTTCACGCGCTTCTCCACAGAAGGGTGGCTGTAGAAAATAAATTCTTCAAGGGGGCTGGGCCTCGGATCTCGGTATTCAGCTGTTTTGACCAACGCAGTGGCCATGGCGTCTGGCAAGTTGACGGTTTGATAAGCGTATTGATCGGCTTCAATTTCACCGTACCGAACGACAAAGTTGGTAATGGGTTGTGCCATCAAACTTAGAAACGAAACGCACAACAACAAAACGGGAATGCCGCGAGGCTCTGAAATGAGAGAAGAAGACCCCATGGACTTCGCAACTTGAGAAAACATCGCGTTGGTGAAGTAAAAGAAAAGCATCGAAAGCAGGGTGGCCATGAGCACCATATTCCAGACGTGTCCTGACACGTAATGCCCAATCTCGTGACCCGTCACGGCTTTCACTTCGTCCAATGACGCTGATTTGAGGGCCACATCGGAAATTGCAATGCGGGCACTGGCGCCCAGTCCTGAGACGTTGGCTGTAAATCGATTGGATTGACGCGAGCCGTCGTAGACGAAGATGCGATCGGGCTGAATGTTGGCTTGTTTGGCCAAGACTTCCAGTGCTTGTCTCACCTCACCCTGGGGCAACGGGGTGTATTTGTTAAAGAGAGGTTCAATCCAGACAGGACCCAAGAGCATCATGGCCGTCATCGACACGGCCGACAGTGCGCCCGACCACGCCCACCAGTGTTTGCCAACCCGGCGGATGAAAAAATAAATGCCAGAAAAAAACAAGCCTCCCAAGAGGGACGAAAGGAGGAGTGAAACACTGCCTTGGCTCAGAAAGTCAAGAACGGGTTGGCTTGTTTTGTCGTAGGCGACCTCGCGCCACCAATCTTGATAAATCGACCATGGCAGCATGAGCAAAGAAGAGAGAAAGACATAGGCGCCGCTGACTGCAAAGGACTTCAACCATAGACTTCTTTTGTGCAGTTTGCCCTCCAGGTTTTCGAGAATTCGGAACCTCACAAATACCCAAGTGGTCAATGCAGAGATCAGAAATCCCCACAGCAACATCCAGTGAGAGCCCGTTGTGTAGGCGGCTGCTTTGGCCAGCGCTTCAGGTCCTAAGGCGTTGATGTAAGTGTCTGTGGCCAGTTGCACATCCAATGTCATGGTCAGTTACTCTGTTTGTTTTCGACGTGTTGGGCAAAACGGTTCAAGATGGCCTGCCAACCCGCTTGTTGTTGTTCAACCGAATGCTCCTCTTCGGCCACAAAGCTCAAGTGCACAAGAACACCGTCGTTTGTTGGTCTGAATTCAACGCTGGCTGAGCGATCGCCAAATGCGTATTCGATCAGTTCGTGGTGCACGATCTTGGTGTAGGTGCCCGCAAAGTCAAATCCAAAACTGCCATCCTTGGCTTCCATGCGAGACGAGAAAACCCCACCAACACGCAAATCCACTTTGGACGCTGTGGTGTGCCAATCATCGGAGGCGGCATTCCATTGCTGGATGTCTTCGGGGGTGGTGTAGGCGGCCCACACTTTCTCAATGGGTGCGTGAACGATGGTTTCAATGGTGATGTTCATGGGGGCCCTCCGTTTGAGTTGTCTGATTAAATTGAGTCAATCGAGTGGAGGTCCAACGCGTTGCCCCCGCTTTCAGACATGATAAAGTGAAATCTGATTTTGATGAAAGGTTCTCATGCGGTACTTCAAACAAGTGTTGAGCTGTGCGCTGGGTCTGTTGGCTTTGCACAGCTTTGCCCAGACCACTGCCGCCAAAGATTACCCCAACAAGCCGATCAAGATGGTCATTCCTTATGCGGCGGGTGGCCCGATGGATTTCATTGGACGCACGCTCAGCCCCCGTTTAACGCAGGCACTGGGCCAACCCATTGTGATTGACAACCGTGCAGGTGCCGGCGGCGCCATTGGCACCGATGTCGTTGCCAAGGCCGCGCCCGATGGCTATACCTTGCTCAACACCTCTTCCAGCCATGCCAGCTTGCCCGTCGTCATGGCCAGCTTGCCCTTCGATCCCGTCAAAGACTTTGCACCCATCACCTTGGTGGCCAACAGTGTGGGCTTTGTGTTGGCCGCCAGGCCTGACCTTCCCGTTAAAAATTTAAAGGAGTTGTTGGCAGACGCCAAAGCCAATCCAGGGAAATACACCTTTGGCTCGGGCGGTGTGGGCAATGTCATGCACTTTGCCGCAGAGTTTTTAAGCGCCAGCGCCGATGTGAAACTGACGCATGTGCCTTTCAAAGGCGTGAGTCAGTCCTTGAACGATTTGGTTGCGGGCCGCATTGATTTTGTGATTGGTGCGCCGACGGCCGTTCTGCCTTTGATCAAGGCCGGCAAACTCAAAGCGCTGGCCATCACAGCGCGCAAACGTTGGAGTGAGTTGCCTGATGTTCCCACCATCGATGAGGCCGGCGTGAAAGGCTTTGTTTACACACCTTGGTATGGCTTTTGGTTTCCAGCGGGTGTGCCCCAAGAGCAAGTCAACCGTGTGCGCAACGAAGTGGCCAAAATATTAGAAGAACCAGAGATCAAGCGTGCCTTTGCTGAGCAAGGTTTTGCTGTGGTGGGTTCAACGCCTGCAGAATTCAACAAAATCGTTGTGGATGAAATTGCCATGAACAAGAAATTGGCGACACGTGTCGATTTCACGCAATAAAAGGACCTTCGCAAAGGGTCGCTCCACTTCAAACCGCTCAGCAAAAAATGAGTGCCAAGATGGCGGCATCGTCCATCAGGTTGTCGCTGGCATAGCTGGCCAAGCGATAAACAATCGCCATCACGGCTTCGATACTTGGGTGATCTTCAAACATAGATCCGGTTTATATCAAATAGAAGAACGAAATCCAGTCTGTGTTGCTAAGATGTTGGCCTTAACTCATTAGGCTCACAGGGCCGCCTTCACGAATGGAACTGAGCCCTATCCGCTGGACCCGCTTGATGCGCCCCATGACTTCCTTGTTGTTTGGCTTTGCAGCCATGGCATGCCAGGCTGGCGCGCTGTTGCAGTGTGCCGTTACTTACGCGGGCACCACCCATCAACTCAAGGCCACGCCCACCACGTCCCCCTATGCGGTGAAGGCCATCGACATTGGCGGACGTTTCTTTTTCAAAATGGTTTTGACAGAGTCCAATGCCACCTTGTCTCATGTATTGCTGTATGTCTACCTCGACCAAGAGCCTAGGCCGGTGTTGCTGCAAGAAGCCAAGTACATGGGGCCATTTCATTTGACGTCCCAGCCCTTGGCCCTCACGGGTGAGCAGCATCTGTATGGGGGCCCTGTAGAGCGAGAGCTCATTTACAGCTGTTGGCTGCAAACGGCGGCGCCATGAAATTTCAATCTCTCACGCACCGTGTGCAAAAAATACGCTCAGCATTGGCCGCATTGCTGCTCATGCAGTTCATGGGCACCGTTTGGGCCAACACAGTGAGCCTGGTGTTTGCAGGTGACAGCACGCTGGACGATGATGCCGGCGCGCTCATTGCCAAAGGCGGCGATCCGTTTGCCGACTTTGCCACTTACTTTGCGGGCGCCGACATTCGCATCACCAATTTGGAATGCGTCGTGGCCACCAAGGGCGATGCAGCCGACAAGATGTACACCTTCAGGGCGCACCCCCGGGTCATTCCTGTCTTGAAAAAACACTTTGATGCCGTTGCCTTGGCCAACAACCACAGCGGTGACTTTGGCCCCGATGCTTTTGCAGAAATGCTCGGTTTGCTCAAACAAGGTGGATTACCGCAAGTCGGCGGCGGCATGAATTTGAACCAAGCCCATGCACCTTTGGTGTTTGAACGCAAGGGCTTGCGCATTGCTGTTTTGAGCTACAACGAGTTTCAACCTCGCAGTTTTGAAGCGGGTCCTCATTTGCCGGGTGTCGCCTGGAGTGAAGACCAGCAGGTGGTGGCTGACATTGCCGCCGCCCGAGCGGTGCACAAGGCAGACGTGGTCATTCCGATCATGCACTGGGGATGGGAGAACGAAGCACGCGGCAACGCACGCCAATGGCAATTGGCCAAAGTGATGGTCGATGCGGGCGCTGATGCGGTCATTGGCGGGCATCCCCATGTCACGCAAGACGTGGGCATTTACAAAGGCAAGCCCATCTTGTTCAGCGTAGGCAACTTTGTCATGAAAGAGACCGACAACGACAACCAGCGCAAAGCCTGGGTGGTCAAACTTGAACTGGACAAACAGGGGGTGCGTGGATTGAGCGGGCAGCCCATCGTGATTGACATGCAGGGCATTCCCAAGCGCGCCCAAAAAGCGACCGGACCTTGCTGGCAACGGGGTGCCAAAGCCGTGGGGGCGTGTCGCTTTTAAAGGGGCTTAGCCAGCCCTGGCCATCCCACGCAGACCCACTTACTGCATGCAAGTTCGTGTGCGGGTGATGCTGCCATCGGGGTTTTGAACTTCCGTCCAAGGGCTGCAGTTTTGAACGGGTTGCGGCTGCACCACGACGGGTTGTTGTTGAATGATGACAGGCGGTTGCTGACGTGCAGCCTCATAAATGATGGCGCCACCGATGAGGGCTGGCACCATCCAAGTCCAGCCGCCACTGCCGCCACGCTCCCAATGGCCATGTCTGAAGCCATGGCCAGGGTGCTGCGCCATGGCGCCAGCGCTCAAGGTGAGAAGTAACAGTGCGAGTACTTTTTTCATGAATGTCTCCAGTTGTGCCTGTTCAACGTTTGACGCCAAACATTGGTTTACCGACAGAGCGATGTCGCTGCGGACTTGACCCAAATCACACGGGGAGAGGCCGACCCAAGAGGCCCTTACTTTTTGAACGGCAGCAAAATATTCCACTTGTCCATGCCGATTGGAATCCGATTGGCCCGCCGCATGCTTACAAACAAGATGTAGGTGACGAACACGCGGCCCAAGAGCAAGAAGGTGATGCGGGCATCTTGACTGCGCAACTTCTCCGCATAAAACACGCTGATGTCAAAGATCAGGTTGAACAAACTGGCCACACACATCAAGCCAAAGAAGATGGCGGGGTACTTCAAGTTTTTGTAAGACCACACACCGGCTGCCATGAAGGCAAACAAAATCCATGCCCTGAAATACAGTGCCGGTGTCATGTATTCACGCACCGCAGGGTTGGAAAACAAATCAGCTGCCACGACATCGGTGTAAACCGTTAAGCGGATGAACCAGATGCCAGATGCCAACACCAAAATGGCCAAGCGCAAAGGGAAGTAGTTGTCGACGCTCACCGGCTCCATGGCTGGTTTGATCAGCAGGGCTTCCAATTCATCGGCAGAGACCAGGGGTTTGCGTGACACGGTAATTCTTTGAGGTTTGAAATATAAGTACGAATACGATTTTAGTCAAAAAAGAGTCTCTCCCTCATACTAATAAGGGTATGTCCTGACCTGTGTCAGTGAATCCAACGCGTTTTGTGAACCGAGAGGGCTGTGGCCACGCCATAGGTCACCATGCCCAGGGCGATCAAGGCAAACATCTGCTGGGGCGTTCCTTGCTTGTGAATCAGCCACCAGCCGCCCGAGGCCACCAAGGCCAGCCTGAGTGTGCCGGACAGCACAGGGCCCCACAATTTGCCAGCACCCTGAGATGCAAAGTAGAGGCACAGACCGATGGCAAAAAAGCCATAACAAGGCCCCACCCACTGAAAATACAAATTGGCATTTGCCAACACTTGAGGATTGTTCGAGAAGAGACTGGACCACACCTCGGGCCACAATGTGACGACCCAGCCGATGCAGCCCACCAGTGCAGCCGCCATGACAGAGCCCGTCCATGCCACTTGCTTGGCACGTTTGGCCAAGTTGGCGCCCAAGGCCATGCCCACCATGGGCACGCAGGCCACACCAAAGGAGAAGGTGATGGGCACCAGCAAAAATTCAAGGCGGTTGCCAATGCCATAACCTGCCAAGGCTTCTGGGCCGTAGCTGGCAATGAGGCGCGTGAGAATCACAATGGTGGCCACCGTTTGCAGCGCCGACAAACTGGAGATGGCGCCCACTTTCAGAATGTCGACAAACAAAGCCTTGGACAGCGGGCTGTCAAAACGCAATTGCAGTGCGCTTTGACTGGATCGAACATACAGATACAAATACAGGGCACTGCCGGTGAAGGCAATGAGCACGCCGGCTGCAACACCCGCCATCCCCAAGCTTGGGACAGGCCCCCAACCCAAGCCCAGCACACCGCTGATCAAGGCTTGGGCCAAGGACGCCAGCAGCAAGACTGTCGAGGGTGTGCGCATGTTGCCAGCGCCGCGTACGACAGAGGCCAATGCGTTGGTCAGCCAAACACTGACTGAGCCCAAGAATGCCACATGGGCATAAGACAAACATTCTTCCAAGGCTTTGCCACTGCCGCCCATGGCGCTGAAGACAGGTCGACTCCAAAAGGCGAAAATCAGGGTGAAGCACAGACCAATGGCCACGCTGATACAAGCAGCATGCAAGACCAAGGCATTGGCTTTGGCCGTGTCTCCCGCGCCGAGCGCGCGACTGATGGCGGATGAAATGCCGCCGCCCATGGAGCCCGCCGACAGCATTTGCTGCAACATGACCAAGGGGAAAACCAAGGCCATGCCGGCCAGCGGCAAGGTGCCTAAATAGCCCACATACCAAGTCTCTGCAATGCTGACCAAGGCCGCCGCTGTCATGGCCACCATGTTGGGCAGCGCCAAGCGCCAAATGGTGGGCGCAATGGATGCTGAGGTGAGTGCGTGTTGCAAGTGCCGTGCTGAATCAGCGGTGCTTGAAGTTGGGCGCGCGCTTGTTCAAGAACGCGTCCATGCCTTCTTTTTGGTCTTCGGTCGCAAACATGGCTTGGAACAAGCGGCGCTCAAACATCACGCCATCGGACAAACCGCTTTCAAAGGCGCGGTTGACACTTTCTTTGGCGGCCATGACGGCCAGCTGGCCCAAGCCGCAAATGAGCAGCGCCACGCCCAGCGTTTCTTCCATCAATTTCTCGGTGGGCACCACGCGGCTCACCAGGCCAGAGCGTTCGGCTTCGTTGGCATCCATCATGCGGCCTGTGAGCACCAGGTCCATGGCTTTGGATTTGCCAATGGCGCGGGGCAAACGCTGAGTGCCGCCTGCGCCTGGAATGATGCCGAGTTTGATTTCGGGCTGGCCAAACTTGGCGTTTTCAGCGGCCATGATGAAGTCGCACATCATGGCCAACTCGCAACCGCCGCCCAATGCGAAACCACTGACAGCGGCAATGACGGGCTTGCGAATGCTGCGAATGGTTTCCCAATTGCTGCTGATGAAGTCGGCTTTGTAGGCGTCGCTGAAGTTTTGTTGGGCCATGGCCGAAATGTCCGCGCCTGCGGCAAAGGCTTTTTCGCTGCCCGTCACAATGATGCAGCCAATCTCTGGGTCGGCGTCGTAGGCCTTGAGGGCAGAGCCCAGCTCATCCATCAAGGGGCCATTCAAAGCGTTCAGGGCCTTGGGGCGGTTCAGAGTGATGATGCCCACTTTGCCGCCTTCGACGCGGACTTCAATGTTTTCGTAAGCCAAGACAATTCTCCAATCAAGTTCTTCAGGTGATCCCTCTCACTATAACGGGATGAAAAATTTGCGCCAATCAAGGGAAAACATTAACCAACCGATCGGTCGGCGAATGTTACATTTTGATTTTTAATGCATCCCACCTTCTTTGACCATGACCCAAGACAGCCAAACTTCAGTGACCTTTGAAAAACGTGGCGCCGTGGCCCTGGTCACCCTGAACCGTCCTCAGGCCTTGAACAGTTTCACGCGCCAGATGCACCACGATTTGTGGGCAGCCTTTGACCAAGCCGAAGCCGATTTGGACATCCGAGCCGTGGTCCTTACTGGGGCAGGACGGGGCTTTTCTGCTGGCGCTGACTTGTCCGAGTTTGATTTCACCCCGGGCCCCGATGCCATTCAGCGCGCCGACCCTGGCCCCATCATTGAGCAGGCATTCAATCCCACCACACGCCGCATTCAATCGCTGCGCATGCCCATCATTGCTGCCGTCAATGGCGTGGCTGCTGGGGCCGGTGCTTCCATCGCCATGGCCTGCGACATTGCCATTGCCTCACCGCAAGCCAGTTTCATACAGGCCTTCAGCAAAATTGGCCTGATTCCAGATGCTGGCAGCAGCTGGTTGTTGGTTGAGCGTCTGGGCATGCCGCGCGCCTTGGCTTTGGCCATGACCGGCGACAAACTGATGGCGCAGCAAGCCAAAGACTGGGGCATGATTTGGGACGTGGCCGACGATTGCGTCGCCGCAGCAATGGCCATGGCAGAAAAATTGGCCGTGATGCCCACCAAAGCTTTGGTGACCACGCGCAAGTTGATGGCCGGTGCGCACGCGCGCAGTTTGTCCGAACAACTCGATCAAGAGCGCGATGCCCAATCGGCCATGGGCAAAACCCATGATTACTTTGAAGGCGTCAAAGCCTTTTTGGAAAAGCGTCCAGCGAAGTTCAAAGGCGAATAAAGAAGGCAAACCCATGAGCAATGCAACACAAGCCGCCTTCGATTTGGCGCGTCAGGTGGGTGAGTCGATGTTCGCTGTGGACACGGCCACCAAGGACACCATGGGCATGTCTCTCATTTCGTGTGAGCCTGGCCGTGCCGAGTTTCAAATGACGGTCAAAGAACGGCATTTGAACGGCCATCAAATTTGTCACGGTGGTTTTATTTTCACGTTGGCCGATTCCACTTTCGCGTTTGCCTGCAACAGCTACAACAAGGCCGCTGTGGCCGCTGGCTGCAGCATCGAGTTTTTAAAGCCCGGCCAATTGGGCGATGTGCTCACCTGTGTGGGCCAAGAGCAAACCTTGAGTGGGCGTCATGGCATTTACGACATGAAAGTGACCAATCAAAAGGGTGAAATCATTGCCATGTTCCGCGGCAAGAGCGCGCAAATTCAAGGCGCTGTCATTCCTGAATAAGTTGGAGCCCATCGAATGCGACACACTGCTCAATTGCCCCTGGAACCCATTGAAAAAGCCAGCGTGGACGAGTTGCGGTCTTTGCAACTCAAGCGCTTAAAGGCCACGCTGCAACACGCCTACGACAACTCGCCGGTTTACAAAGCCAAGTTTGATGCAGCGGGTGTGCATCCGTGTGATTGCCACAGCTTGGCTGACTTGGCCAAGTTTCCCTTCACCACCAAAGCCGATTTGAGGAACAGCTATCCCTTTGGCATGTTTGCGGTCCCGCGTTCGGGCTGTGCACGCATTCATGCGTCCAGCGGCACCACGGGCAAACCGACCGTGGTGGGGTATACCCAGCGTGACATTGACACGTGGGCCACGGTCGTGGCCCGAAGCATTCGCGCGGGCGGTGCCAAACCTGGTGACATGGTGCACGTGAGCTATGGCTATGGTTTGTTCACGGGGGGCTTGGGTGCGCACTATGGCGCAGAGAAGCTAGGTTTGACGGTGGTGCCCTTTGGCGGCGGCCAAACCGAGCGGCAAGTGCAGCTGATTCAAGATTTCAAACCCGACATCATCATGGTCACGCCCAGTTACATGCTGGCCATTGCCGATGAGTTTGAGCGCCAAGGGATTGATCCGCGAAGCAGCGCTTTGCGCATTGGTATTTTTGGTGCCGAACCATGGACCAATGACATGCGCGCTGCCATTGAACACCGAATGGGCATGGATGCAGTGGACATTTACGGTTTGTCAGAAGTGATGGGCCCGGGCGTGGCCAGCGAATGCATTGAGACCAAAGATGGTCCCACCGTTTGGGAAGATCACTTTTACCCAGAGATCATCAACCCTGAAACCGGCGAGCTGGTGGCCGATGGGGAAATGGGCGAGTTGGTGTTCACCAGTTTGACCAAAGAGGCTTTGCCCATCATTCGCTATCGCACCCGCGATCTCACGCGCTTGCTACCCGGCACTGCGCGCACCATGCGCCGCATGGCAAAAATCACAGGCCGCAGCGATGACATGATGATCGTTCGAGGTGTCAATGTGTTTCCCTCCCAAATTGAAGAATTGATCTTGAAGCGCCCCGAGTTGGCGCCCCATTACCAATGCGTGCTCACCCGTGAAGGCCCCATGGACAACATGGCGGTGGCTGTCGAAACAAAGCCCGGCGTGTCACCCGACAGCATCGAGGCACGCGCTGCCGCCAAAATGCTGCAACACGAAATCAAGGTCTACATTGGCTCCAGTGTTGAGATTGATTTGCGCGCAGAAGGCGGCGTAGAGCGCAGCCAAGGCAAGGCCAAGCGTGTACTAGACCTGCGGGCCCAATAAGGCCAAATCAGGCCCAATCAGTCTTTAAACCCCATCCAGCCAAGCGCTGGTGCGGTCTTGGTGGGTGTTGTTGCTTTGGCTGTAACTCAAACGCCAGGTGTGCACATCGCTTGGGATGTTCAGACTCAGCTCAAACACCTTTTGATCGCGAGTGATGGTGGCGCTGGCTTTTTTGTCCGAGCCCAAAAGCAGCGTGAGGTCTTCTAATTTTTTCAAACGCCAAGTTTGTGACTTGGCCTTGCTGCTGGCCACAGCCCACCATTCATCACCTGCAGCCATGCCGGCACGCTCTGCTGCACCCCCGCGCAGGACCGATTTGATTTGCACCACGCCTTGAACTTCCGCCACGCGCAAGCCCAAGCGTTGTGCCATTTGTGGCGCGTCTTCATGGACCACCACGCCATGCGAGGACAGCAAAGTTTTGAGAGGCAACTCTCGCGTGCCATGGACCCAAGCTTTGAGTTCTTTTTTCCAACTGCGGCCTGTTTGCGCTTCAAATTCTGCCAACAAGTCGGCTTCGGTCATGGGGCCACCTTTGCAGCGTTGCCAGAGCCCGCGCATCACCTGGTCCAAATTGGCCGCACCTTCAGCGCGCATGCTGAGGTCTAAGCACAGTGCCACCAAAGCACCTTTGGTGTAGTAGCTGATGGTGGCGTTGGGGGTGTTCTCGTCTTGGCGGTAATACTTGACCCAAGCATCGAAACTGGCCTGCGCCACAGACTGCAGATGGCGCCCCGGGGCTTGCAAAACCATGTTAATGGTTTTGTTGATCAGCTTGAAATAGGTGGCGTCGTCAATCAGTTTGGCGCGGCGCAGCAGCAAGTCGTCGTAGTAGCTGGTAAAGCCTTCAAAGAACCACAGCAGCTCGGTGTAATTTTCTTGGGTGTAGTCGTAGCGTTTGAATTCTGCGGGGCGCAGTTGCTTCACATTCCAGGTGTGAAAGTACTCGTGACTGATCAGGCCCAGCAAGGTGACATAGCTCTCGGGCATTTTCTTCATGCCGATGGCCGGTAAGTCACGGCGATTGCAAATGAGCGCGGTGGAGTTGCGATGCTCTAAACCGCCGTAACCCTCTTCGACGGCATTGAGCATGAACACATAGCGCTTGTAAGGTGCATGGGCTGCGGGTCTTTTTTCGTGCCAGAACTTGAGTTCAGTTTCGCAAATTTTTTGGGTGTCGGCCAGCAAGCGTGCGCCGTCAAATGAGGCCATCGCGCCTGCCACCACAAACTCATGCGGAATGCCGCAGGCGGTAAATTGGCCACGCCAGAACGGGCCCAATTCAAAGGGGCAGTCAGCCAACTCGTCGTAGTTCTGTGCCGCATACTCGCCAAAACCTTGCTTGTTCACTTTGACCACTGAAAGACCTGTGGCCACAGACCAGCTGGCGCCCTTGAGAGGCGACAGCGTGAGGCCGTGAGGGGCGTCTTCTTGGCCATGCACACGCAAGCACAGGCTGGTGCCGTTGAAGAAACCGCGCTGGGTGTCTAGCCATGCGGTGCGCACCGAGTTGTCAAAGGCATAGACCTCGTAGGTCAGTTGCAAGGCGAGGTTTTCTTTGGCATCGGTTTGCCATTGGCTTTTGTGGTTCTGAAACACCGCCACCGATTTGCCGCCTTGGTAGGCCTTGAGGTTTTGCAAATTCTTGGCAAACTCGCGAACCAAATAACTGCCAGGAATCCACACCGGCAGTGACACCACTTGGCCCGCTTGGGGCTTGGCAATGTGCAAAGACACTTTGAACAAATGGGCGTGGGTGTGACTGGCGTCGACGGTGTAATGAACAGGGGAGGTCATGAATCAAAAACGCTGAAGGGAGATCAGGTGGCGGCTGCGCCAATCAGGCAACTGAGGACGGCCACGATGGTGAGGTGCTTGCGCAGCGGCAACCACTCTTGCAGGCCTGCCTCTGGGTAGGTTTTGCGGTCCACCGCATAGCAAATGCCCAAGATGACAGCCAGCAATGGCAAGCCGGCATAGGCGGGCATGGTGATGGCGATCCATGCCATCAAGGAGGGCACCACGCCCCAGCCAAAATGAAACAGTGGCGCATTGTGCATGCGCGTGGTGTTGCGAAAGCCAATGCCCCAGTGAATGCCGCCCAAGAAAGACACAATGGCGGCGCCATAACCCGTCAAGGCCAAGGCCACAAAGGGATGCAAGTCGGCATCGATCAGCCACAACAACACGGCCAGTCCGACAAACGGAATGAGCCCCGCATAGGCCAATAACTTGACGTGTTTGCGCGTTTGATCTGGATGGGCGCTCATGACTTGACCGCGTTCAAGAGGGTTTCAATTTGTGCCGCATCGATGGCGCCAGGCACGCGCGTGCCATCAGCGGCGAATGAGGTGGGTGTGCCGTTGATTCTGTTTTTCTTGCCAAACTCAAGGATGGCTTCAATGTTGTGGTTGTCACAGGTTGCCGCAGGTGGCGTGATGCCTTGCTGCATCCAGTCGTTCCAAGTTTTGAGGCGGTCTTTGGCACAAGCAATGTTTTTCGATTTGACTTTGGAGTCTTCGCCCAACACGGGATACAGCATGTGATAGATGGTCACGTTGTCAATTTTTTGCAGGTCTTTTTCAAAGCGTTTGCAATAGCCACAGTTGGGGTCAACAAATACCACCAGTTTGCGCTTGCCATTGCCCTTGACTTGTGTGAAGGCGTATTTGGTGGGAATGCTGTCAAAGGGGACGGCCGAGAGTTTGTCCGTGCGCTCTTCAGTCAGGTTGCGTTTTTGTTTGGTGTCAATCAAAGCGCCTTGAATGAGAAAGTCGCCTTTGGCGTCGGTGTAAAACAACTCGTTGCCTTGAACACGCACTTCAAACACGCCCGGCATGGGCGTTTTGCTGATCTCTTCAATTTTGGGCAAAGAGGGCAGACGTTCGGTCAAGGTTTTTTTCAAGTTGGCATCTTGGGCCAACACATTGCTGCAGGCCATCAGCATCAAGGCTGCCGTGAAGGCGGGGATCAAACGCATGCGGTGGATATCCTCTGAATCAATCAGTGTGGTGAGAGTTGCTTGTTGAATTTGAAGGGCTTTGCATGGCGTGGCCGGCCATCCATTTTTTCAAGGGCGCCAGTTGGTTGAAACCTGACAGGCCCCAATTGCGAATTTTTTGCAGGGGCCACGCAGGCTGCGCAAACAAGACTTGCAAGCCGTCCGTGATGCAGCCCATGGCCAAGACTTCGGCTTTGCGAGCGCGTTCGTAACGGCGCAAGAGTTTGAGGTCGCTCAAGGGGCGCCAAAACTCTTTGGCTTCAATCACCTGGGCCAACCGCATGACGTCGCCCAGACCCACATTCAGGCCCTGGCCAGCCAATGGGTGCATGGCGTGGGCGGCATCGCCAGCCAACGCAAAGGCGTTCGCATGTTCTGTGCTGTTCTTGGCGGGCATGTGACCCGTCCATGTCTCAGCGCGTGCCAGTTGCAAGGGCCATACGGCGCGTTCACTGCGCAACTGAATCGGGCCGGCCACACCTTGGCTGGCGGTGAACAGTTGCTGACAAAAATCAGTTTCGTCGGCTTTTAAAAGTTCTTGGGCGCGCTCGGGGGTGAGCGACCACACAATGGCCCACGCATGGCTGTCTTCGCCCCCAATGGGCAAGAAGGCCAAGATTTCGGGGCCGTAGCTGTTTTGAAACCATTGCCGAGCCACCTGGCCATGCGGGGCTGCTGTTTGAATACGGCAGGCCAAGGCATGTTGCGCGTAATGTTTCACTTCAAATGGCACACCCAGTTCTTGGCGCGTTTGGCTGGCGCGGCCTTCGCAAATGACGGTCAAGGGCGCGTTGACGGCCTCACTGAGCTCTTCAATCAATGGTTGAAATCGCACGGCGGTGGCCAATTTGTCTTCCAAGGCGGGCACGTCAATCATCCAATTGAGTGCGGCCACACCTTGTTGTGCGGCGCTGAAGTCAAGGCTGCCGCCTTGATCGCCCTCGATGTGCATCTGAAGAATGGGGGTGCAGTCTGTGCCGTCTGGCCAGCAGCGCAAATCGGTCAGCAATTGTTTGGCGGCCGAGTTCAATGAATAGGCGCGAACATCGCTGTGCCCTGAGGCTGGTTTTTCGGATGGGGTCTTGTGAACCAATGCCACCCGCAAACGTTGCGCGGCCAACAGCAGCGCAAGGGTGCGGCCGACAATGCCGGCGCCACGGATGCAAACGTCAAAGGGTGTGGAAGAGGTGGCCATGTGGGGCATTGTAGAAGGCGTTCGGGCTGCCGTGCGCGTTGATTCAGCCTTGTTCAGCGGGTGAGCCCCATTCAAGTTGAATGCCATGCAGCTGGGCCAAGCGGGTCATGTCGTCAGGCGAGTCCATGTCCACGCAGTAATGGGTGTTGGGCGTTGGCCAAAGCAGTGCCTGCTCTGGATGCTGTTGGCGCCACGCTTTGCCACCAGGCAAGGCCTGCGCGGCTTGATGGGCGCCGCTTTGAAGTAAATCTTGCATGACCTGGGCAGACAGCATGACGGGGTTGCCAGGCTGACCCTTGACCAAGGGTTGCAAAAATTGGGTGGTGTGGGGGCTGTGTTTGACCGCCGCCATCAAATCGCGCAGATCTTGGGCCTCAAGGAGGGGCTGATCGGCCAATGCCACCATCAGCCATTGGGGGGTCAAGCTTTGCGCTTTGGCCAAACCCACATGGAGCGAGCTGTTTTGACCGTCGCTGGGCTGTGGGTTGAGCACCCTGTGCACAGGCATGTCGCAGCCTTTGCTGGCGGTGTCTAGCGCCCATCCACTTTGGCGCAGCGACGCTTCGATGCGGTCGGCGTTGTGCCCCAGAACCAGCACGGTTTCGTTGATGCCGGCGTTTTGCAGGTTGTGAAGCAGGCGTGCCAGCAGGCTCTGGCCATCCCTTTGAAGCAGGCATTTGGGGCGACCGCCCATTCTGGAAGCGGTGCCTGCAGCCAGCACCACGGCCACCACGCGCAGGCGAGGGCAGGGGGTGGGAAGGCTGCAATGGACGTTCACATCGGTCATGGTCTGAAATTAGACCACGCACACCCTTTAAAATCACGGATTATTCGCAGAATCCAAGAAAGTCCCTCATGAGCCTCAAATGCGGCATTGTGGGCTTGCCCAACGTTGGCAAGTCCACCCTTTTCAACGCCCTGACCAAAGCGGGCATTGCGGCCGAAAACTATCCGTTTTGCACCATTGAGCCCAACACCGGCGTCGTGGAAGTGCCCGATCCTCGTCTGCAAGAACTGGCTGCCATCATCACGCCAGAGCGCATCGTGCCCGCCATTGTGGAGTTCGTTGACATTGCTGGCTTGGTGGCGGGTGCCAGCACAGGCGAAGGCTTGGGCAATAAATTCCTGGCGCACATTCGCGAAACAGACGCCACCATCAATGTGGTGCGCTGCTTTGAAGACGACAACGTGATTCACGTCGCGGGCCGCGTCGACCCCATCTCCGACATTGAAGTGATTCAAACCGAGTTGTGCTTGGCCGACTTGTCAGCCGTCGAAAAAGGCTTGCACCGTGTCAACAAAACCGCGCGCTCAGGTGACAAAGAATCCATCAAATTGGTGGCCATCTTGGAGAAATGCCAAACCGCGTTGAACGAAGGCAAACCCGTTCGCACCATCGACTTCAGCAAAGAAGAACGTCCTTTGTTGCAACAGTTTTTCTTGATCACCGCCAAGCCCGCCATGTTTGTGGCCAACGTGGCCGAAGATGGTTTTGAAAACAACCCCTTGCTGGACCGACTCAAAGAATACGCCGCTGCGCAAAATGCACCGGTGGTGGCCATCAGTGCCAAGTTGGAAGCTGAGATGTCTGAAATGTCGGACGAAGACCGCCAAATGTTCTTGGAAGAGCTGGGTCAAACCGAGCCCGGCCTGAATCGCCTGATTCGTTCTGCCTATGCACTGCTGGGCTTGCAAACCTATTTCACCGCGGGTGTGAAAGAAGTCCGCGCTTGGACCATTCATGTCGGCGACACAGGCCCACAAGCTGCGGGTGTGATTCACACCGACTTTGAAAAAGGCTACATCCGCGCGCAAACCATTGCGTACGAAGACTTCATCAACTTCAAGGGTGAGCAAGGCGCCAAGGATGCGGGCAAGATGCGCGCCGAGGGCAAAGAGTACGTCGTCAAAGATGGCGACGTGATGAACTTCTTGTTCAGCGCCTAAGAGAATGAAAGCGCTCAGGGGCAAACCATGTCCCTGAAGCCTCACTTTAGGTTTTGAGACCCTGCGCTTCTTCAAGCGCTAGGTTTTCAATCAAGGCCAGCAAGGTTTGGCGGGTGGTGAGCAGGTCGGCTGCGCTCACACCCTTGACCGCCACATGGTTGACGTCAACGGCCAGAGGCACCAGTACTTTTTTCAAAGCGCGTCCTTTGGCCGTGAGGAAGACGTACATGTTTTTGCGGTTTTCGGGTCGCTGGCGCCGCTCGACATAACCCAACTCTTCCATGGCCTTGATGGCGCTGAAGGTGGTGGGCTCCATCACACCGGCCAAGTCACTGAGCTCTTTTTGTGTGAGACCTTCTGCGGTCCAAAGAATGCGCAGAAAGGTCCAGTGTCCAAATGAAACCTGGTGTTCTTGCAGCCTGACCTGAAGCCGCTTGTTGAAGGCACGGCCTGCGTCTCGCACCAAATGCGCCAGGCGATCATCGGGCACCGACTCGCGCCAGTGCCGCAAAATGCTTTGGGTATCGCCTGCCGGTTTTTTAGCCATGTGGCACGCTCACTTGGTGCTGCATGGCCACGGCTTGGCCTGTTTGAGCGGCTTCAAGCAATCCCAAACAAACTTCGGTGGTGGCACGGGCCCACTCGCCATTGTGAAGCAGGGGCGTGTCTAGCCTGAGCGCTGCCCATAGTTCGTCGATCACTTCTTGTCTGGGGTAGGAAGGCGGCGGCAAGCTCACGAAACGCTCTTGCGCGGGGCCGTACACATGAACGCCTGTGGGTGTGAGGCGCAAATCTGCTTGCTCACAACTGACGATGACGGGGCCAAAGTGTTGGTAGGCCGCTTCATTGAGCGCCGTGGGTTTGTACAAGCTGCCACCGTAATTGCGCGCTGCTTTGAGCGTGGCTTCTTCTTCTGTTGTGTGGGTGGTGGCCAAGCGCTGCTTGGCAGCGCCATAGCGCTTGGCGCTTTCGGCAAGGGGCTTGGGGTTGCCAATTTCACCGATGTCGCCCATCCAAATGTCGCTGTCGAATTGACCGTAGCCGTTGTAGGTGACGTTGGCAAATGCACCCGTTTCAAACTGCAACAAGGCACTGTAGGCGCCCTCTGTTGGTCTTTGCGCATCCCATTGGCCGGTGCAGGCTTGCACCTGGGTCACTTGACCGCCCCCCAGTAAACGCACGACATCAATTTGGTGTGCGGCTTGGCTGTGAATCACGCCGCCACCCAATTCGGTGTTGAGTTCTTCGGGCCTTCTTGGGCGGTACAAAAAGTCGGTGTAATTCAAGGCCGTGATCATGCGCACGCGGCCGAGTTGGCCCGACTCAATCAGGTCAAAGGCTTGCAGCACAGGCGCATTGAAACTGTGGCTGTGACCGACCATCAATTGCACGCCGGCAGCGCGGCAAGCGTCGATCATTTGGTGGCACTCTGCCAGCCGGATGGCCATCGGTTTTTCAACCCAGACATGCTTGCCATGCTTGGCGGCCAGTTGCACATGTTCAGCATGCAGGCCATGGGGCGAGGCAATGTAAATCACTTCGATCTCTGGCAAGGCACAAAGCGCTTCCATGCACAAGACGCTTGGCGCTTGAAAGTCTTTTTCAAATTGCGTGCGGGCTTGCTCGAGCGGGTCGGTGGCGGCCACCAGTTGCACGCGGCCATCTTGCAAAAAAGTGGGCAGCATGAGGGTGAAAGCCCGGCCAAGGCCGGCCACCCCCACTTTGATGGGCGTGGTGTTGGACAGGTTGGCGTGAAGGTTCATGCGCTTTAGAGTTCCAGTTCAATCACGCCTGCTTTGGCGCGGGCCACGCAGACCATCAGGTGCTGTTGTTTTTCTTCGTCGTTCAAAACGAAGTCGCGGTGATCGACATCGCCAGATGTGAAAGCCGTTTTGCAACTGCCACAGGTGCCACTCTCACAAGAGCTGGGCACGCTGTGACCCGCCTTGCGCAAGACCGCCAACATGCTGTCTTGGGCGCCGACGTCGAGCAGCTTGCCTGATTTGTTCAGTTTGATTTGAAACGGCACAGAAGGGGCGGTCTGTGCGCTGTCGCTGGCACCAAAATTCTCGAAATGCACGTGCCCTTGCGGCCAATGGCCACTCATGTCGCGCACCGCATCCATCAAACCCTGCGGGCCGCAGCAGTAAATGTGCGCGGCGGTGGGATTTTCTAAGACCGGCCACAAGTCGAGGCCCTCATCGGGGTTGCCGCCATCCAAATGAACGCTCACCACGCCCTGCGTTTCCAAGGCTTTGAGCTCGGGCAAGAAAGCTGCGCCGGCTGCATCGCGCGCGCAATAGTAAAACCGAAAGCGACCTGGCCCAGAAGCGGGGTGGCACATGCTGCGCGCCATGGACAAAAGGGGGGTGATGCCAATGCCACCCGCGATGAAGATGACTTCGGCCAAATTGTCTTGGAGACCAAAATCATTCTTGGGGGTGCTCACGGGCAGCAGATCGCCCACTTGCACGTGTTCGACCATGCTCCTTGAACCACCGCGACCTTGGGGTTCGAGTTTGATGGCCAATTCGCAATAGGTCGTCTCGTGCGGGTCGTTGCAAAGCGAGTAATTTCTTTTTTGACCACTGGGTGTTTTGACCGTGAGGTGGGCACCGGCTGTGAAGGCGGGCAGGGCATGGCCCTTGGGATGCGCCAGTTTGAACAAATAGATGTCACGTGCAATCGATCGCTTTTCAATCACACGAAGGGGGAACAGGTCGGGCTCAAGTTGCATGTCAGGTCGCAAAAAAGAAGTTAGATGTCCACATTGGGGATGCAGTGATTTGTCAAAACTTGACAAAGATCATGGTTTGCCATTATCTTAGGGCTCTAAGAATATTCGTGCAAGTATTTTTGAAAGCACTTTGTTTTTTCTCAACGACAAAAAACGAGAACCATGATCACACCCGAAGAGAATGAATTGCTCTGCCGCGTCAGCGGTGATGCCCCGATGGGCCAACTGATGCGCCGCCAATGGCTGGCCATTTGCATGGTCGAAGAAGTGTCTGAGCCTGATGGCACCCCCATCAAGGCGCGCATTCTGGGTGAAGACCTGGTGGTTTTTCGAGACACGTTGGGCCGCGTGGGTGTGATGGACGAATACTGTCCGCACCGCAAGGCTTCCTTGGTGTACGGCCGCAATGAAGACTGCGGTTTGCGCTGCCTCTATCACGGCTGGAAGATGGATGTCGTGGGCAACGTGGTGGACATGGCTTCCGAGCCAGCTGGCAGTGGCTTGGTGCAAAAGGTCAAACACAAAGCCTATCCAACCAAAGAATGGGCCGGTTTTGTGTGGGCTTACATGGGCCCCCCCGAACACCAGCCTGAGTTTGTGCCGCCTGTGTGGGCGCCGACCGAAGACACCAAATTGGCCGTTGCCAAAATCATCATTCCGTGCAATTGGGCGCAGGTCTTGGAGGGTCAAATTGACTCGGCCCACAGCTCCAGCTTGCATTCCTCCGACATGGTGCCTGCACGCGTGGACGGTGCCAAGGCCACTGACACCCAGTGGCTGCGACCCTCGACCGACAAGTCGCCGCGCATGCAAGTAGAAAGCACCGAATACGGGTTCCGGTATGCCGCCATTCGCCGGCCTCTCAAAGATGCGCAAACGCATGACTACGTTCGCAGCACCGTGTTCTTGGCGCCTGCCTCGGCCTTGATTCCGCCCAACGATCAGTACAACGTGGCCAATATGAATGTGCCCGTAGACGATCACCACACGGCCTTCCATTTCATGGCTTGGGGTTCGCCCGAGTCCACCCCCGACAGTGCCACGTGGCGCGCATTTTTGCATGCTGAAGTGGGTCCCGATTTGGACGCGCAGTTCAACCCCAAACGCTCACACGCCAATCTGTTTGGTCAAGACCGTGCCGCCATGAAAGCTGGTAATTTCACAGGCATTCAAGGCATTCCCAATCAGGACATGGCCATGTGGGTGTCCATGGGCCCCATTGTGGACAGAACCAATGACCGTCTTGGCGCCAGCGACATGGCCATTGTGGCCTTTCGTCAACGCATGCTTCAAGCGGTCCGCGACTTCATGGCGGGTGCAACACCCATTGGTACAGGAAGCAAGGCCGTGCCGCGTGAAGTTTGCTCATACCAAGCCATCGTTCCCAAGACCATTGACTGGCGCACTCACGCGGCGCAGCCGGTATAAACGCTACTTCAACCTGAGGATTCCTATTCATGAAACGTCGTGATCTTTTGGTGGCCGCTGCGGCGCCCATGCTGGCTGGCCTTCAAGGCACTGCATCGGCACAAAACACATTCAATTTCACCAAGCCCGTGAAGTTCATCGTGCCTTATGCGCCAGGTGGTTTGCCTGACACCGTGGCGCGCGTGTTCGCGCAGCGCATTGGGGAGCGCATTGGCCAAGGTGTGGTGATTGAAAACAAGCCCGGTGGCAATGGCGTGGTCTCGGCGCAAGCTTTGGCCACCAGCCCCAACGACGGCCACACCTTCTTGGTGACCGATGGTTCCATGTTCTCGATCAATCCATTGATCTACAAGAGTTTGGCCTATGACTTAAAGCGTGACTTTGTGCCGGTGTCTTTGCTGGCCCGCTCGCCTTTGTATTTGGCGGTCAATCCCAAAGTGCCCGTCAACACCTTGCAAGAATTTTTCCAATACGTCAAAGCCAGGCCCGATCAACTCAATTACGGCTCTTCAGGCATTGGCAGCAGCCACCACCTGACCATGGAAGCCATCAAAGCGGCCTTGAATTTGGACATTCGCCACGTGCCATTCCGCGGCTCAGGCCAGTCCGTGCCAGCCCTTATTGGTGGCCAAGTCGAGTGCCTGTTCTCCGCCTTGCCCTCCTTGTCGGGTTTTGCCAAAAACAACCAAGTGAAAATCTTGGGCAGCAATGCGGGCCACCGTTCGGCACTGATGCCGCAAGTGCCCAGCATCTCTGAAGTCATTCCTGGCTTTGACTTTGCCGTCATCATTGGCGCTTTGGCTGCGGCCAACGCCCCAGCCGGTGCGGTGGCCAGGCTGAGTGCCGAGGCTGCTGCTGTCAACCGTCACCCTGAATTGCTGGCCACGCTGGGCACGGCAGGCATTGACCCCGTTGGCAGCACGCCTGCCGACTACGGCAAAGCCATTCAAGCTGAAAACGAACGTTTGGCCAAAGCAGTGGCTTTGGCTGGCTTGAAACCCGAATAATTTTTTCAAACTACTTTTTTAAATACCATGGCCAAACTGCCCCTGAGCTTTGCTTGCTGGAACTACGATCGCACCCGTGCCCTGATGGACGGTAGCGTCCAAGTCGACGGCATAGATTTGAACTATTTGAACCTGCCGGTGGAGGAAACTTTTTTCCGCATGGCACGTTTTCGCGAGTTTGATGTGTGTGAAATGTCGCTGTCCTCGTACTGTGTGTCTTTGCACAAACCAGAGCGTCCCTTCATTGCGATCCCTATTTTTCCTTCCCGCTTCTTCCGTCATTCCTGCATTTACGTGAATGCCAATTCCGGCATCAACGAACCCAAGGATTTGATTGGCAAACGCATTGCCAGCCCAGAGTACCAAATGACGGCGCCAGTTTGGATTCGCGGCATTCTGCAAGACCACTATGGGGTGCCTGTCGATGCACAGCCCTACCTGTTTGGCGGCGAAGAAGAAACCGGCCGCATCGAAAAGCAAAAACTCAATCTGCCGCCCAACATTCAAGTTCACCCCATTGAGCCGCATCAAACTTTGTCACAAATGTTGCACGATGGTGAGCTCGATGCGCTTTACACAGCGCGCATGCCTTCTTCGTTCTTAAAGGGTGATGGCAAGGTCAAACGTTTGTTTGAAAACTACGTCGACATCGAGCGTGCGTATTACCGTCAAACCAAAATTTTCCCCATCATGCACACCGTCGTGATTCGCCGCGAAGTGTATGAAGCCAATCGTTGGATTGCGCAGTCTTTGACCAAGGCTTTCATAGAAGCCCAGCGCAAAACCTACGAAGACTTGTATGAAACAGCGGCCCTCAAGGCCATGTTGCCTTGGCTGACGGCCCACGTGGAAGACGCGCGCAAAGAGTTTGGCAACGACTGGTGGTCGTATGGCCTCGAGAAAAATGTCGACGTGCTGGAAACCTTCACGCGCTATCACCACGAGCAAGGCTTGTCGCCCCGTAAGCTCAGCCCTCAAGAATTGTTTGCCCCCGAGTCGCTCGAAGCTTTCAAAATCTAAACAACTGCCAGAAAAGAGCCCCTCATGGAACTCGCACTCAGCACCGACGTGGTGCTGGTCATTGCCGCTTGCGCATTGGCCATTTTGTTGGGGGGCATTGTCAAAGGCACACTGGGTGTCGGCTTGCCCTTGTTTGCCGTGCCCATCATGTCACTCATGATTGGCAGCACACAGGCCATCGCCTTGGTGGCGGTGCCTGTGCTGGTGTCCAATGTCTGGCAAGCATGGCAAGAGGGCAACTGGAAACCCAGCCTGAAACGCTTTTGGCCGCTCATGCTGACGCAAGGCATCATGACCGTCTTGGCTGTTCATTGGACTTTGTCCTTCAGCGTCAAGCAGCTGAACATGCTCGTGGCTTTTGCAGTGGTCTTGGCCGTGGTGGCCATGCTGTTCAAACCCAGTTTCAACATTCCCCCAGAAAAAGAAAAAGTGGTGGGGGCGCTGGTGGGCACTTTGTCGGGCATGCTGGGCGGTGTGTCGTCCTTGATGGGGCCCATTTTGATCAGCTACACCATGTCTTTGAAAATGCAAAGAGATGAGTTTGTCGGTGCCATCAGCGTCATTTATCTGAACGCGGCCTGGCCTTTGTACCTGGCCATGTTCAGCTTTGGCCGGATGGAAACTGTGGACCTGGGTTATTCCTTGTTGGCCCTCATTCCCATGGCGCTGGGCTTGAAAGTCGGGCAGAAACTGCGTCACCGCTTGAGTGAAGAAGCCTTCAGAAAAGTACTGTTGGGCTTTTTGATTTTTGTGGCCACGCTTTTGGTACTGCGCTGAGATTTAAAAAACCCACAGCAACAACGACGTCATCACCACGTAGCGCAGAAATTTGCCAATGGCCATGTAGAGGGCGCAAGGCAGCAGTGGCATTTTGAGCCAGCCGGCGACTGCGCACAGCGGGTCGCCAACACCTGGCAACCAAGCGAGCAAGCAGGCTTTCGGCCCTAAGCGTTCAAGCCATTGAAGGGCGCGTGAATTCATTTTGTCGCCCATGCTGCGGGGCTCAGAGGCCGCATCTGATTTGCGTTGCCGCAGCAAATCCACCGCGTGGTGAGTGCCATACCCCATCCACCAGCTGACCAAGCCGCCCAAGGTATTGCCGGCCGTGGCCACCAAAATGGCGGCCCAAAACAAATCGGGGTTGAGCTTGATCAAGCCAAAAACGGCAGGCTCAGAGCCCAATGGCAACAGGGTTGCTGAGATGAACGAGATCACAAACACAGTCGACAAACCGTGTTCGGGCAACGCAAGCCAGGCCAAAAGCAGCGTGATGTGAGGGGCGAGCCATTCTTCCATGTGGCTCAGAGTGTAGCCAAAGGTTTCTATTTTGAAATTTCTTTTTTTAAAGATGCCCCTGCTCAAAATTTAAGCAATTACAATCGTGCCTCCTTTTTAAGCAAGCTCCCACTTTTCGCTCAAGCGCTGTTCATGCAAATCGGACCCTACAAATTGCCCAACGCTGTGTTTGTGGCGCCCATGGCCGGCGTCACTGACAGGCCGTTTCGCCAACTGTGCAGACAGTTTGGCGCGGGCTATGCTGTGAGCGAGATGGTGACGTCGCGCAAAGATTTGTGGAAGAGCCTCAAGACCTCGCGCCGTGCCAATCACGAAGGCGAGCCCGGCCCCATTGCGGTTCAAATTGCCGGCACCGATGCCCCCATGATGGCCGAGGCCGCGGCTTACAACATCGACCAGGGCGCGCAGATCATTGACATCAACATGGGGTGTCCCGCCAAAAAAGTCTGCAACAAATGGGCGGGCTCGGCGCTCATGCAAAACGAAGCCTTGGCCATTGAAATTGCACAGGCTGTGGTGGCTGCATGTGCGCCGCGCGGCGTGCCCGTCACATTGAAGATGCGCACCGGCTGGTGCGACACAGAAAAAAACGCACTCACCTTGGCCAAAGCCTTTGAAAGCGTGGGCATTCAAATGGTGACCGTGCATGGTCGCACCCGCGAGCAAGGCTACAAAGGCTTTGCCGAGTACGACACCGTGGCGGCGGTCAAGGCCGCCCTCCAAATTCCGGTGGTGGCCAATGGCGACATTGACTCCCCTGAAAAGGCCTTGCAAGTTTTAAAGTACACCGGCGCCGACGCCCTCATGGTGGGCCGCGCCGCCCAAGGCCGTCCTTGGATCTTTCGCGAGATCGTGCATTTCTTGAACACGGGTGAACATCTGGCGCCGCCTTTGGTGGCTGAAGTCAAGCGCGCGTTGCTGGACCATTTGCAAGACCACTATGGCTTGTATGGTGAATTAACTGGGGTGCGTTCTGCGCGCAAACACATTGGCTGGTATGTGCGTGATTTGCCGGGAGGCGATGTGTTCAGAGACCACATGAACACCTTGGAATCGGCCGAGTTGCAATCTCGCGCTGTGGCCTATTTTTTTGAAGACATGGCAGCGCGCATGGAGCGCATGCCTCAAGCGGTGTCAGGCTGTCATGCCGAAACTGCTTTGGAGACGATGGAATGAGCAAGAAAAAAATTGATGAATGCATTCGTGACAGCTTGAATGCTTACTTTCACGACATGGGCGGTGAAGAACCGAACGGCATGTACGACATGCTGCTCAATGCCGTTGAAAAACCATTGTTGGAAGTGGTGATGCAGCGCGCAGAACAAAACCAATCGCGTGCTGCGGATTGGTTGGGCCTGAACCGCAACACCCTGCGTAAAAAATTAATTGAACACAAACTTTTGAAGTGAAAAAAATGAAAGCACTGATTTCCGTCTCCGACAAAACTGGCATCGTTGAACTGGCCCAAGCGCTGCATGCGCTCAAAGTGGAGTTGGTGTCCACGGGGGGCACCGCCAAGTTGTTGGCCGAACAAGGTTTGCCCGTGACCGAAGTGGCGCAAGTCACGGAGTTTCCTGAAATGCTGGACGGCCGTGTCAAAACCTTGCACCCCAAAGTACACGGTGGTTTGCTGGCTCGCCGCGATGTGCCTGAGCACATGGCCGCTTTGAAAGAACACGGCATTCAAACCATTGACCTGCTCATCGTCAATTTGTACCCCTTTGAAGCCACCGTGGCCAAGCCCGGTTGCACCTTGGAAGATGCCATTGAGAACATCGACATTGGTGGCCCCGCCATGGTGCGCAGCGCCGCCAAGAACTGGAAAGACGTGGCCGTGCTCACCGATGCATCGCAATACGCCACCGTGATTGAAGAGCTCAAAACCAGCGGCAAAGTGTCTGAGAAAACACGCTTTGCCTTGTCTGTGGCCGCCTTCAACCGCATCAGCAATTACGACGCCGCCATCAGCGATTACTTGTCGTCTTACAACTTGGAAGACGGCACACGCACCGAATACCCTGCGCAAGCCAACGGCCGTTTTGTCAAGTTGCAAGACCTGCGTTACGGCGAGAACCCCCACCAAACCGCCGCCTTCTACCGCGACCTGTACCCCGCACCGGGCTCCTTGGTCACGGCGGTGCAATTGCAGGGCAAAGAACTGTCGTACAACAACATTGCCGACGCCGATGCCGCCTGGGAATGTGTCAAGAGCTTTTCAGAAGCGGCTTGCGTCATCGTCAAACATGCCAATCCTTGCGGCGTGGCCGTTGGCACTGACTCGCTGAGCGCCTACAGCAAGGCGTTCCAAACCGATCCGACGTCTGCCTTTGGCGGCATCATCGCCCTGAACCGCATCGTGGACGCTGCGGCCGCGCAGCAAATCAGCAAACAGTTTGTGGAAGTGCTGATGGCACCTGCTTACTCGCCGGAGGCATTGGAGATTTTCAAAGCCAAGGCCAACGTGCGTGTCTTGCAAATTGCCTTGCCTGAATTCAAAGCTGGCGGCAATGCATTTGAGCAAGGACGCAATGCCCAAGACATCAAGCGCGTGGGTTCTGGCTTGCTCATTCAAACCGCCGACAACCACGAGCTGCAATTGACCGACCTCAAAGTGGTCACCAAAGTGCAGCCCACACCTGCGCAGCTGCAAGACTTGTTGTTCGCTTGGAAAGTGGCCAAGTACGTCAAGAGCAATGCCATTGTGTTCTGCGCCAATGGCATGACCATGGGCGTGGGCGCAGGCCAAATGAGCCGCTTGGACTCTGCACGCATAGCCAGCATCAAGGCCGGTCATGCTGGTTTGAGCTTGCAAAACACCGTGGTGGCCAGCGACGCCTTCTTCCCGTTCCGAGACGGTTTGGACGTGGTGGTGGACGCCGGTGCCAACTGCGTCATTCAGCCAGGTGGCTCGATGCGCGATGCCGAAGTGATTGCGGCGGCCGATGAGCGCGGTGTGGCCATGGTCTTCTCGGGCGTGCGCCACTTCCGTCACTGAGATGTGAAATTTTGTAGAGCAACATGCCTTTGAAAAAAGGCATGATGTGAGGCTGTTCAGACTCAAGCGAAATCTCGCATCCAAGGCCCCATGACTGCATCTACATCTTCCCCTTTGACGTCCATTTCACTGGGCGTGCCCGTGGTGGACTCGCACAGCCACGTGATCGCAGACGACCCCGTTCGCTATCCCCTGGCCCCTATGGGCGGCAAACAATCCGATTGGTCCAAAGAGCGCCCCGTCAATGGTGCGGGCATGGCACAGGCCATGAAAGAGGCTGGGGTGGCCAAGTCCATTTTGGTGCAAGCCTCCACGTGCTATGGCCATGACAACAGCTACACGCTCGACTGCGTGAAAGCCAACACATCCCAATTTGTGGGTGTTTACTCTGTCGACACCTTGCAGCCCGATGCCGTGGCGCAAGTGAAACATTGGAAAGACGCGGGCCTGAGCGGCATGCGCGTGTTCATTGCAGGACACACCGCTGCAGCTGACCACAGTGTGCGCTTAGACGATCCCCGCAGTTTTCCAGTTTGGGAATACATCTCCGAGCACAACATTCCCATGTGTGTGCAATTGCGCGCCGACGGCTTGCCCCAACTTGAAACGCTGTTGAAGCAGTTCCCCAAAGCCACCGTGCTCTTGGACCACTTTGCCCGTCCCTTGCTGGAAGAAGGCGCACCCTATGCGCAAGCAGCCAGTTTGTTTGCTTTGGCCAAGTACGAGAATTTGAATTTCAAGTTCACGACCCACAATGTGCGGGAGTCCAAAGAAGGCAAATCCACGCAAGCAGAATTTTGCAAAGCAGTCGTCAGCGCCTTCGGTGCCAAGCGCATCGCTTGGGGCTCCAACTTTCCAGCGTCTGCAGGAGGCCTCACCCAGCATTTGCAAGAAGCCCTTGAAGCCACGGCGTCCTTGACCTTGGAAGACCAACGTTGGATTTACTCTGGCACAGCGCACGCCCTGTATCCTGAGTTGAACCAGGCCTGAACAATGAGCAACAAGATGAACAACATGGCCACAACGCTGAAACCCGAAAAACTCAAACTCAAAACCCTGTTGGGCGACTACCCCAACACCATGGCGCTGAAAAACGGCGTGTTGCGCCCCAAGCTGTTTGACTTTGAATTTGACCCCGTCAAAACCCCCAATCGCGCTTTCAAACGCGTGGTGCGTGAATTGGAATTTGATGTGGCCGAATTGGCCTTGGTGACCTACCTGCAAGCCAAAGCCTACGGCAAACCCTTGGCGCTCTTGCCAGCGGTGGTGGGCGAAGGTCGCTTCCAACACCACTGCCTGGTTTACAACGCAGAGCGCGGCAAAGTCACGGTGGCCCAACTCAATGGCAAGCGCGTGGGCATTCGTGCACATGCGCAAACCACCGTGACATGGGTGCGCGGTGTGTTGGCCAACGACTACGGCGTGGAACTGCCCAAAGTGCAATGGGTGACCTTTGAGCACGGCCACTTGGCCGAGTTTCCCGACCCCCCTGGCTTTGAGCGCGCGCCTGAAGGCAGCAAGATGGTTGACATGCTCTTGTCGGGTGAATTGGATGCCGCCATCATTGGCAGCGACTTGCCCGATGACCCGCGCTTGCAGCCGGTCTTGCCCGATCCTCATGATGCCGCGCCAGCTTGGAGTCGACGTTTGCAAATGCTGCCCATCAATCACATGATGGCCATCGACATGGATTTGTGCAAAGACCGCCCCGATGTGATCAAAGAGGTTTACCAAGTGCTGGCCAAAAGCAAAGCCATGGCCACACACGACAACCCTCGCCGAAGCGTGCACGCTGTGAAAGGCGAGATGGACCTCACACCTTTTGGCATTGAGCCCAACCGCAAAGCCCTTGAGGTGCTGATTCGTTACACCTACCAACAAGGCCTGATTCCAAGGCCTTACTCGGTGGACGAGTTGTTCGACGAAACCCGTGACTTGTTAGGAAAATCATGAGACCTGATCAACATCTTTTGGGCCGTCGTCAGCTGATGCTGGCCGCTTTGTTGTCGGCCGGTTTGGACCAAGCCTTTGCGCAAGCCGGTGGTGTCTCGCGCATCATCGTGCCGTTTGCCGCAGGCGGTGCACGTGAAATGCCAGCCCGTGCCATTCAGCACGAGCTGTCTCAAGAAACCGGCCAAAACTGGATCATTGAAAGCAAGCCCGGCGCCGGTGGCGCCATTGGCACGTCCTTTGTGTCCAAGGCGGCACCCGATGGCAAGACTTTGCTGATGGCCGCATCCAGTCATTTCGTGACGGCGGCCATGGGCGCGCGTCCTTTTTACGAGCCTGTCAAAGAATTTGCGCCCGTGGCCAACATTGGCAATCAAAGCTATGTGTTGATCGTGAACGCCGGTGTGCCTGCCAAAACAGCGGCCGAATTCATTCAATACGCCAAGAGCAAACCCGGCGTCTTGAATTACAACTCTGCAGGCGTGGGCAGCTCGACGCATTTGGCCATGGCTTACTTTGCCAAGTCAGCCGACATCGACATGGTGCATGTGCCCTACAAAGGCACCGCAGAAGCGGCCACCGATGTGTCGGGTGGCCGTGGCAATGCGGTGGTGGTGCCAACAGCGGGCGTGGGCGTGTATTTGCAAGACACGCGATTGCGCGTCATTGGCATCACTTCCAAGAAACGTTCGCCCTTGTTGCCCAATGTGCCAACCTTGGCCGAATCGGGTTTGTCAGGGTTTCACTTTGAATCGTGGTTCGGTTTGTTGGCGCCGGCCGCCACACCGATTGCCATTCAAGAGAAGATCAATGCGGCCGTGAACAAAATCATTGTCAACAAAGACGTCAAGGAACGCTTGTTGGCCCTGGGCATGGATTCACCCCAGTGGAACCTGGACGCCTTCAACAAAGTGTTCCTTGCCGACCGTGATCTGATGACCAAGATCGTCAAGGAAACGGGCATTACCCGAGAGTCTTAAGCCAGCGTCTTGAAAATCTCGCGCGCTGCGCTCACTGTGTCGGCAATGTCCTGCGCAGTGTGTGCGCCGCTCACAAAGCCCGCTTCGTAAAGCGCTGGCGCAATGTACACGCCGCGGTCTAGCAGGCCGTGGAACAAGGTGTTGAACTTGCTGCCATCGGTTTTCATCACTTGAGGGTAGTTGCTGGGCAGGGTGGGCAACAAGAAGAAACCAAACATGCCGCCTTCGCAGTCGCCTGCAAAGGGCACACCTTCTGCCGCTGCTGCAGCCGACAGGCCATCCACCAATGAACGTGTGCGGGCACTCAGCGCATCAAAGAAACCAGGCTTGCTGATTTCCGCCAAAGTGGCCAAGCCGCATGCGGTAGCAACAGGGTTGCCACTCAAAGTACCGGCTTGGTACACAGGGCCCAAAGGTGCCAGTTGCTCCATGACGGCGCGCTTGCCACCGAAGGCTGCCAAAGGCATGCCGCCGCCAATCACTTTGCCCATGACGGTCATGTCGGGCTCGAAGCCAGGAATGCTTTTGGCATAAACACTTTGCGCGCTGCCCAAGGCGACGCGGCAACCGGTCATCACTTCGTCAAACACCAACAAGGCGCCGTATTGGCTGCACAGTTCGCGGCAGCGTTTCATGAAGGGCACGCTGGCGCGCACAAAGTTCATGTTGCCGGCGATGGGCTCGATCATCAGACACGCCAACTCGTTGCCGTGAATTTTGAAGGCTTCTTCGAGTTGCTCGATGTTGTTGTACTCGAGCACCAAGGTGTGTTGCACCACCTCAGGGGGCACACCGGCACTGGTGGGGTTGCCAAAGGTGGCCAAGCCCGAACCGGCCTTGACCAACAGGGCATCGGCGTGGCCGTGGTAGCAGCCTTCGAACTTGATGATTTTGCTGCGACCTGTGGCACCGCGGGCCAAACGCAATGCGCTCATGCCGGCTTCGGTGCCCGAGCTGACCAAGCGCACCATGTCCATAGAGGGGACCAACTTGAGCAAGGCTTCCACCAACTCGACTTCGCGCTCGGTGGGAGCACCAAAGGAGAAGCCGTCAAGGGCGGCTTTTTGCACAGCTTCTAAAACAGCGGGGTGGCCGTGACCCAAAATCATGGGGCCCCACGAGCCGATGTAGTCGATGTATTTTTTGCCGTTGGCATCCCAGAAGTAAGCGCCTTCAGCGCGCTTCACAAAACGGGGGGTGCCTCCCACCGCACGAAAGGCACGCACCGGCGAGTTGACACCCCCCGGAATGACTTGGCGAGCGCGTTCGAACAGGGTGTCGTTGAGGTCAGTGTTTGGTTTCATTGATCGGCATTTCAAAAAAATCGGCATTCATGTCAGGGCCAACGGCTTCGCCGTCTGCGCCCTCTTCATCGGGTTCGGGCAGGGCCCAAAAGAGTCTATCGGGAATCACATGACCCATGCCTGGGCGAAAACCCTCGTCGAGGCAGCGGTCTAAATAATGCAAAGCTTCACTGGCGGCGGCCGACAAATCAAGGCCCGTGGCCAGCAAGGCCGCCAAAGCGGCCGACAAGGTCTCGCCGGCACCACTGAAGACGGCTTCAATGCGCTCGAACTTTTCGTGGCCCACGACTGTTTCGGGTGTCGCCAGCACGTTGTCGATTTGTTGGTCTGCCGAGGACAAGCCCGTGACCAAGGTATAGGGCACACCCAACTCGGACGCTGCTTTGGCAATGTCACGCGGTCCGGGGTTTTTCTCGCTGGACCAATCGGGCAAAAGCCAACGCCGCAGTGTGCTGTGATGCCCCACCAGCACACTGGTTTGCGGCAGCAACAACTCGCGGAAGGCGTCTAGATACTGGTCAATTTGATCGTCTTCCCACCAAGACAAATTGGGCATGTAGGCCACCACCGGCACGCCGTCGTAATCGGCTGTGAGTTCTGCGATGAGGCTTAAGTTTTCGGCGCTGCCTGCAAAACCCACTTTGATGACTTGCGGCGGCACATCTTCCAAGATGGCCCGCGCTTGGTCGCCCACGGCCTCTTCATCCAATGGGAAAAAGTCAAACACTTGGGCCGTGTCTCTGGCGTAGGCGCCGGTGAGGACGGGCAGCGCATGTGCGCCGACCGACGCAATGGCCAGGACATCAGCGCTGATGCCGCTGGCGCCACTGGGGTCGCTGGCATTGAAAACCAACACGCACGCAATGGACGCTTCCTCTTCGCTGTCGGGGGCTGTGTCGTTGGCGTCTGACGGAGGTAAGTGGGTGGTCATGGGTACAGTGAAGCCCGATACAATCGCTTCATTCTATTCGACACCGGTGACCCACTGTGACAGATTCTAAAACTTGGATGTGCTTAATTTGCGGCTGGATTTATGACGAGGCCGCTGGTTGTCCGGAAGATGGCATTGCCCCCGGCACTGCTTGGGCCGACGTGCCCATGAACTGGACGTGCCCAGAGTGCGGCGCCCGCAAAGAAGACTTTGAGATGGTGGCGATCTAAGCGGATGAAGCCCGCCCCAGGGGCCGTCTTAAGCTGCTTTTTTAACCACGGCGTAACGCGCCAAGGTTTTCTCTCGGGCCTCTGCGTGGTTGACCACAGGCAGGGGGTAGTCTTTGCCCAAAGTCAAACCCGCCGCTTGCAGTGCCAGCGGCTTGGCTTCCCATGGCGCGTGCAGGTCGGCCCCTTCTAATCCTGCCAATTGCGGCACATAACGTTTGATGAACTTGCCCTGCGGGTCAAATTTTTGGCTTTGCGTCACCGGATTGAAAATTCGGAAATAGGGTTGGGCGTCGCAGCCGCTCGAGCTGGCCCACTGCCAGCCGCCATTGTTGGCCGACAAATCAAAATCGATGAGGTGCTGGGCAAAGTACTTTTCGCCCCAGCGCCAATCGACGCCTAAATCTTTGGTGAGGAACGAGGCCACCACCATGCGCAAGCGGTTGTGCATGTAGCCCGTCTGGTTGATTTGCGCCATGGCCGCATCGACCAGCGGGTAGCCCGTTCGACCCTCGCACCACGCCGCGAACAAAGCCTTGCCGTGGGGGCCGTGGTCCCATTGGATGGCGTCGTACTCGGACTTGAAGCTGCGCTCGGCCACATGGGGGAAGTTGGCCAAAATTTGGGCGTAAAAGTCGCGCCAAATGAGCTCGGCCAGCCAAACGCTGGCGCCTTCGCTCGTTTTGGAGCGGCGCCAGGCCTCGAGGGCCAATTGCCGCACTGACACCGTGCCAAATCGCAGGTGCACGCTCAAATAGCTGGGGCCTTTGACAGCCGGGAAGTTGCGAGTTTCTTCGTAGCGGTCTATGCGTTGCAAAAAGTCTTGCAGCAAGGCCTGGGCGCCGGACACGCCGGTTTTGTAATGCAAGGCCGAGAGGTCAATGGCCTCGAAATCCAAATCGGGCAGGGTGGGAACGGCTTGTTGGTAGCGGGCGGGGCGGGGTGCCAGCACCGCGGCATGTTCGGCCACGGGGTGGGGCGCCAAATCTTGAGCCTGTACTTTTTTGAGCCATGCGTTTTTGTAGGGGGTGAACACGGTGTAAGGGTTGCCGGCCAGCGTCAGCACTTCTTGACGTTCAAACACCACATGGTCTTTGTAGGTGTGCAGGGCAATGCCTGCATTGGCCAGCGCACCTCGCACTTGGGCGTCGCGGCTGAGGGCCGCGGGCTCGTCGTCGTGGCTGGCAAAAACAGCTTGCGCCTCGAGTTGCTTGGCCAAATGCGCAATCTCTTTGAGCGGGCTGCCATGCAACACGATCAGTCCCACTTGCGCGGCCAGTGCGGCCTCCATGCCAGCTGCTTGGGCCACTTCGCGCAGTTGTTGGTCTAATTCGACCAAAGACTCGCGAATGAAAGCCACACGCCGGTCTTGGGTGGGCAAATGTTGGAGGATGTCGGTGTCAAAGACAAAGACACAGTGCACTTTGTGGCAGTTTTTCAGGGCGTGAGACAGCGCGGCGTTGTCTGCCACGCGTAAATCGCGCCGAAACCAGACCAAGCCGGTAGAAAAGGTTTTGTGCATGGGTTTGAGACCGTTAAAATTGGGACATGTCTGCCGATTTTGCCTCCACTCTGCTTTCGCATCATTTTTTGATTGCCATGCCCGGTTTGGAGGACCCTACATTTGCCAAGAGTGTGGTGTACTTGTGCGAACACTCCGAGCGGGGCGCCATGGGCCTGATCATCAACAAGCCCTCAGAGCTCAGTCTGAAGCATTTGTTCGACAAAGTCGACCTTTCCTTGCGCCGCGAAGACCTCTTGCAATCCAATGTATTGAACGGCGGCCCCGTGCAAACAGAGCGTGGCTTTGTCTTGCATGAACCGATACAGGTTCAAAATTCTGAAGCCTCTGATCAAAGTGCAGCTTCAGACAAAAACGAAGAAGCCAACACGATCTACGCCTCTACCCTGAGCGTACCTGGCGGCTTGGCCATGACCACCTCCAAGGACGTGCTCGAAGCCCTGGCCAACGGATCGGGTCCCCAAAAAGTCATCGTGACTTTAGGCTATGCCTCGTGGGGCGAAGGTCAGTTGGAATCTGAAATTGGCGAAAACAGCTGGCTCACAGTGCCTGCCGATCCTGCTGTGATTTTTGACACCCCCATTGAGCAACGCTACGACAAGGCCCTGGGCCTCCTGGGTTTGCAAGCTTGGATGCTTTCCACAGAGGCGGGGCACGCATGAGCCTGGATCAGGCGCCCACTGTGCCTGCGTCGCAGCAGCGTTTTTTGGCGTTTGATTTTGGCCTCAAGCGCACGGGCGTGGCGGTGGGCAATCGCATGCTGCGTCAAGCCACACCGCAAGCCACGGTGGTGGCCGAAGGTGATGCGCGTTTTGCGCACATCGAGAAACGCATCAAAGAATGGACGCCCGATGCCTTGGTGGTGGGGGTGCCATTTCACCCCGATGGCGCCTCGCATGAAAACACCTTGCGCGCGCAAAAATTTGCACGTCAATTGCGCGGCCGATTTGCTTTGAATGTCTACGAAGTGGACGAACGTTACAGCACCACCGAAGCCATTTCGACCGGTGCCAAAGATGCCGACGCTGCGTCGGCTTGCATCATTTTGGAACAATTTTTAAGGAGTCTGCCTTGAGTGCATTGGCTTTGAATGCAGAGGCGCTGTACAGCGAACTCTTGCGCGGTGTGCGAACCATGTGCACCTCTGAAACTCGCTTGGTGGGCATCACCTCGGGTGGTGCTTGGTTGGCCGAGCGACTGCAAAAAGATTTGGGTTTGAGCGGCAAACACGGCAGCATTTCTTCGGCCATGCACCGCGATGACTTTGCACAGCGCGGTTTGTCGGCCGGCGGTCAAACCAGTTTGCCGTTTGAGATTCAAGGTGCCGATGTGCTGATCTTGGACGATGTGCTCTACACCGGCCGCACCATCCGCGCCGTCATCAACGAATTGTTTGACTACGGTCGTCCTGCCAGCGTGCGTTTGGCCGTTTTGGTCGACCGCGGTGGTCGCCAATTGCCCATTCAAGCAGATTACGCGGCGGCACGTGTGGCATTGCCTGAAACGCAATCGCTGGCGCTGGCGCAACTGGCCAATGGCGAGTTCAGCTTTGAAGTTCAAGAAGACAACAGCACAGCAGGGAAAAAATAAGAATGCTCTACAAACGAAATCCCCAACTCAACAAAAACGGTGAACTGATTCACTTGCTGTCGACCGAGGGTTTGTCGCGCGACATCCTCACGCACATCTTAGACACGGCGGCCAACTTTGTGAGCGTCAGCGACCGCGAAGTGAAAAAGGTGCCTTTGCTGCGCGGCAAGAGCGTCTTCAACTTGTTTTTTGAAAACAGCACGCGCACACGCACCACGTTTGAAATTGCGGCCACGCGTTTGTCGGCCGACGTGATCAACCTCGACATTGCCCGTTCGTCTGCTTCCAAAGGCGAATCGCTGCTCGACACCATTGCCAACCTGTCGGCCATGGCGGCCGATATTTTTGTGGTTCGGCACTCCGAGTCGGGCGCGCCTTACCTCATTGCGCAGCACGTCGCACCGCACGTGCACGTGGTCAATGCCGGTGACGGTCGGCACGCACACCCTACACAGGGTTTGCTGGACATGTACACCATTCGCCACTACAAAAAAGATTTCACCAACCTCACCGTGGCCATTGTGGGCGACGTCTTGCACTCGCGCGTGGCGCGCTCCGACATTCACGCCCTCACCACCTTGGGCTGTGCCGAAGTGCGCGTGGTGGGGCCGCAAACTTTGGTGCCCTCCGACATGGCGCAAATGGGTGTGAAGGTTTTCCATAACTTGGAAGAAGGCATCAAAGACTGCGACGTGGTGATCACCTTGCGCCTGCAAAACGAACGCATGAGCGGCGCCTTGCTCCCCTCCAGCCAAGAGTATTTCAAACGCTTTGGCCTCACGACAGAAAAGTTGCAACTGGCCAAACCCGATGCCATCGTGATGCACCCAGGCCCCATCAACCGTGGCGTCGAGATTGAATCGGCGGTGGTGGACGGCCCGCAAAGTGTGATCTTGCCGCAGGTGACCTTTGGCATTGCGGTGCGCATGGCCGTGATGAGCATCGTGGCAGGCAACGAAGCCTAAAAGCAGAAGCAGAAGAAGAAAGACAACAGACCATGAAAATTTTGATTCAAGGCGGCCGCGTCATCGACCCCGCCAGCAACACCGACAACGTGGCCGACGTGGCCATCTCGGCCGGCAAAATTGTGGCGATTGGCAAAGTGCCCGCAGATTTTCAAGCGCAAAAAACCATCGATGCCAAAGGCCT
>CANBWP010000022.1 GCA_947373185.1 Comamonadaceae bacterium
GTTCCTAAGAACGCAAAAAAGATGGTGGTGATTCCAAAAAATCCCACATAAAAAGGACCGACCCAAAAGTCAAATAAATCCCCGCCCACCAAGGTACCCCCTCGGACGCGATATTTTTTTTCAAAGTTCAGCATGGCCATGGTTCGGTCTCCAGCTTTTAAAAACTCACTCAGGTGCTATTTGCGCAGGACGTACACAAACAGCACCCGTACTTCTTTAATCCGATCAGGACTTTGCAGCAGGAACCGCAGCAGGCATGGGCGCGTTTTGCGCCGATGTTGCAACAGGTTTCTTTGCACCGTCTAACCAGTTAAATTTGTTGGTGCTGAGCAAAATGAGATGAATCATTGCTGCCAGACCAAACAAGAAAATCCCTTGAACCACCATGGCTCGCAGGGGATCGAAAAGTCGCCAAATTCGCCACATGATGTATCTCCTAAATGATGTGGGACATGAAGGTATAAACCGCAGATTTCACACCTTGGCTCATGCTCTTTGCATCTTCAGCACCGGGCAAATAATTTCGCCAATGAATGCCCAAGAGGTTGCCAAAAAGAACCAACACAAACAAAAACGCAAAGCCCACCATGAAGATGGTCCAGTACGCTTGTGATTCAGTCTCAGATGACTGCACAGAGTTGAGTGACGGTGTGTCTTGCATGAAGTTTCTCCTTCAATCGGATGAAAAAATATCTAACTTAGAACCAGGGTCGCCACGCCCAAACCAAGATGTGTGCCAATACAGCCACAGCCGTAAAGCCCACTGCACCTTGCATCCAGTAGTGGTGAAACTCCTGAGCTTCTTCGTCGGACAGTCCTGAAATGGATGCCTTATTCGACATATTTGCTCCCTTCAATACGGCCTTGCGGCCAAAGTGCGCACAGCCCGCGCAGATAGGCAGCCGCAACCCAAAGGCCACGACATCTCGGTTGACGCGCCGCTCAAAGCGGCGGTGTCAAATGTCTTCAAGTCCACTTTCAAGCTGTGCGTCATGCAGTGACCCCCATGCCCAGGGCGTGTCCTGCTGCTTCAACATGCTCGCGTGTGACGGTTTCACTGCCCGTGATGCGAGAAATTTGCTCTGACTGATCCCGCAAGCGTTTGGCTGCAGAAATTTGAACCAACACGGGTTGGTGCTGAATCAGGTCTCGCAACAGGTTTTGGGCGTCGTCTTGCCAAGTGGCATTGGGCGTGACCAAACCACGCGCCTGCGTGGCTTCGACTTTGTCCATGTCGGTGCCCAGCGGCAGAATGTGAAAGAGTGCATCAAACAAGGCGTTGCAAACCTCTTGAATGAGGTAGGTTGCGCCGCTGTAGCCCATGAAAGGCGTGCCTGTGTGGCGACGAATGATGGCGCCAGGAAAGGACGCAGGAATGTACGAGGGCTTCATGGGGCCTTGACCTGCCATTTCGCTCATGTACATGCGCTCGTTGTAGCTGCCAAACAAAATGAGCGGTGTCTGGGTGTGCACCAACTCACGCACTTTGGCGTTGTCTGTTTTGTTGCCCGCAGTGCGTGACACACTGAAGCGACAAGGCAAGCCCATCTCGCCTTCTAGGAAGTTCTTCAGCCCTCTTGTGTAGGTCTCACCTGCGACCACGGCAAAGCTGGCTGTGCTGAAAAAGTCCTGCGTCACCGAACGCCAGAGATCCCAAAGCGGTTTGAGCGTGGTGTGACGTTCACGTTCGATGAAGGGCTCGGGATCGATCTCGAGCATTTGCCCAAGCTTGCGCAGGAAACGGGTGGTGGTGTGCAATCCAATGGGCGCCTGCAAATAGGGTCGCTCTAAGGCTTCACACAACATGCGACCAAACTCTCGGTACATGCAAATGTTCGCATCTGCATCGGCCAGTTTGGGCACATCGGCCAAGTGGCTTCCTAAAGGAAACACCATGTTGACTTCAGCGCCAATGCCTTCGACCAATCGGCGAATTTCTGCCAAGTCGCTGGCACTGTTGAAGGTGCCATAGGCGGGACCAATGATGTTGACCCGAGGCTTTTCGCCTGCTGGACGCTCACTGAAAGGTTTGCGCGCAGGTATTTTGCGCAGGCCATATTCGCTCCACAACCAAAACATGGCGCGGTTGGCGCATTGCCATTGGTCTTCGTCAATGGTGCGGGGCAAGAAGCGCTGAATGTTGGTGCCTTCTGGCGTGACACCGCCACCAATCATCTCGGCAATGGAGCCTGTCACCACCACAGCTGGCAGATCAGGATCCAATGTTGCGTGAGCGCGCTTCATGGCGCCTTCTGTGCCTTCGCGGCCCAACTGCTCTTCTGCCAAGCCGGTCACCACAATGGGCAACTCGTGCGGTGGCAAACCATCGGTGTAATGCAGCACAGAGGTGACTGGCAAGTTTTCGCAGCCCACAGGGCCGTCAATGACCACCTGCAAACCTTTGATGGCGGTGAACACATACACAGCGCCCCAATAACCGCCTGCGCGGTCATGGTCCAAAATGAGGGGAGACTTGACGGTGCTCATGTTCCCATCGCCTCCGATTTGCGTTTTTGAATCTGCTTCTCAAGCAAGCGGCGTGTTTCTTTTTTGAACTCAGGTCGATCGACGGGCACAGACTCCCAAACGCCAGCGTTAGGGCCTAAGCCCACTTCACCGAAGAAGGCTTTCATTTCGTCAAAGCGATGCTGATTGCCAATGGCCGACTGCACCACTTGCACCAAAGAACCCGCACCTGCCACACCCATCAAAGGACGTGCAGAAATCAGGTTGGTGAAGTACAAAGATGGAATGCTGAGTTCTTTGGCAGCTTGAACCAAGGGGGTGGTGCCAATGGCCAAGTCAGGACGGAACTCGTGAACGGCCGCCATGTCTTGCTCAAGCGATGCGCGCATTTGCACTTGCACGCCGTGTGCTGCCAGCCATTGCCTGTCGAGTTCATTCCAAGGTGTGGCGGGGCAAGCTGAACCGACATATCGAAGGTCTGCGCCACACTCAACCAAAAGACGTGCCACCAGCAATTCAGAGCCTTCATAGCCACTGAGGGTGATGCGGCCTTTGATGGGCTTTTGCGACAACAAGCCGCGCATGGCGCCCAGTTGTTGATTGCGTGCCACGTCAATTTGGTCTTGGGCAATGCCTGCAGAAATACCAATGTTTTGCAACCAGTCCTGTGTGCCTTCTAGGCCCACAGGTGCAGAACCGACAACAGGTCGGCCTGCTGCTTGGAACTCACGCACACTGGCGGTGTAAAACGGATGGATGGCAGCAGCCACTGAGCAGTCAAGCGCCGCATACAGCTCGCGCCATTCGCGTGTGGGAACCACAGGTCCTGCTGCCAATCCCATGGGCGCCAGCATTTGACCAATGATGACGGGGTCGGCCGGGAACATCTCACCCAGCAAGGCAACTGTCGGCACTGCAGAGCGTCCACCTTTAGGCGAAGCCACAGGGCCATTCATGACCTCTTCACGTGCGTACTTCAGCATGGCGCCAGCCAACACGTCTTTGGCTTCTGCGTGCGTTGGCACACCAAAGCCTGGTACATCGATGCCAATGATGCGAACGCCATTGATCTCTTTGGGCAACAACTGAAGCGGCACGCCACTGGCGGTGGGGACGCACAAGTTGATGATCACAATGGTGTCAACTTTGTCAGGATCGGCTTGCGCATGAACTGCTTCGCGAATGTCTTCAAACAGTTTGCCAGTGACCAGTGTTTCAGAATTGAAAGGCACATAGCCCACACTGCGTCTGGCACCGTAAAAGTGTGAGGTGAAGGTAAGTCCGTACACACAACATGCAGAGCCCGACAAAATGGTGGCCGTTCGCTTCATGCGAAGGCCGACACGCAATGAACCAAACGCCGGGCACATGCTCTGCGGTTGATCGTGCGGGCCCGCATCGGCTTTGCGGGGATAGTCTTTGGCGTATTGGTCCAGCACCTCTGACTTGCCAGCGCTGCGTGCAGCTTCCAGCATTTGGTCTGCACCTGCGTGACAGCCTAAGCCGTCTGCGGGTGCCTGCGCTGCTTGCGCAGACACAGCTTGAATAGGGATGGTGCGTGCCATGGTGCTTAGGCCTGGTCGTAAATAACTTCGAGGCTGGGCTTGATGACTTCGTCTTTTCCCACCATGTCAAACAAAGTCGCTGGCTCCAACACCACATTGCGGCCCACGGTGTCTGCGCTGAACAAACCTAACAACTCATCTTGCGTTTGTGGCTTGGGACGCATCGGTGGCGCCTCAGCGACGTTCTTCGCCAAATCAGCAAACAGGGAGCCCCACTCACTGTCGGGCTTGCCAATGATTTCGTAGCTGGCACTCTTGCGGCGAATGTCTTCGTTGGCAGGAATGGCGGCCAGTACAGGAATGCCAGCGTTGGCGGCAAACGCTTGCGCTTCGCCAGTGCCATCGTCTTTGTTGATGACCATACCGGCCACACCCACGTTGCCACCCAACTTGCGGAAGTACTCCACCGCAGAGCAAACGTTGTTGGCCACATACAGGGACTGCAAGTCGTTGCTGCCCACCACAATCACTTTTTGACACATGTCGCGGGCAATGGGCAAACCAAAGCCGCCGCACACCACGTCACCCAAAAAGTCGAGCAACACATAGTCAAAGCCCCAATCGTGGAAGCCTAATTTTTCAAGTGTTTCAAAACCGTGGATGATGCCGCGACCCCCACAGCCACGACCCACTTCAGGGCCGCCCAGCTCCATGGCAAACACGCCATCGCGCTTGAAGCACACATCGCTGATACTGACGGCTTGACCGGCCAGTTTCAAACGTGAAGAGGTTTCAATGATGGTGGGGCAAGCCTTGCCACCAAACAACAAACTGGTGGTGTCGCTTTTAGGATCGCAGCCAATCAGCAAAACTTTTTTGCCTTGCTGCGCCATCATGTAACTGAGGTTGGCCAGCGTGAAACTTTTACCAATGCCGCCTTTGCCATAGATCGCAATGATTTGCGTTTCCTTGGTCACCTCTTTGGTGCTGATGGGCTCTAGAGGCTCTGCGGCCTCACTGCGAAGTCGATCAACAAATTGAACGGTGTGCTCGGTGGTAGTTTGTGTGTTCATGCGTGTGCGCTCCAATCAAGGACCATCTTGAGACAAGAAACATCACCGAACGCGGTCTCATACGCAACGGTGGCAGAGTGGGAGGTTTGGACGTGTGTGACCAAACCTTTGAGGGAAAGTTGCCCGCAGTTCACCAATTCATTGACGGCCAATAAATCGGGACGCTTCCATTCGGCAGCAACGCGAATGCGTGCTTCACGCATGAAGGCGGGTGCGTAGGCAAATTGCAAGTTGTCTTTGTAAAAACCTGCCAGCACCACTTCACCGCCGGGACGAATTCTTTGAATCAGTTTGTCGAGCAATGACGAGTCACCACTGACGTCATAAATGGCCTGATACCCTTTGTGATCATCGTCTTGAGGGTTGATCACGTTGTAGCCTTCTCCACCCTTTGCACGCTCAGCATTTGTTTCCCAAACGGTGGGGGGTGGAAAGCCAGCAGCCACAGTGAGACGCGCGAGCAAGCGGCCCATCACGCCGTGACCAATGATCAAATCGGGCGGGTTGTACGGCTCTTGCTGACCGCCACCCGATACAGCGTGATAAGCCGTAGCGGCCAATGCAAACAGCACAGCATCACTGCCGAGGTCGTTGGCCACAGGCAGTATTTTTTGATCAGACACCACCAAACGCGACGCAGCGCCGCCAAACAAACTGCGCACACCTGTGAAGCAATTGGCACCGGGAACAAAAACGGTTTGCCCCTCTTTGAGCTTGGCGCCTTGGGGGGCACGCACCACTTGACCCACGGTTTCATAACCTGGCACAAGGGGGTAACCCATGCCGGGAAAGGGCGGCATGCTGCCATCCCACAGCATGCGCTCTGTGCCCGTGCTGATGCCGCTGTATTGCACAGCCACTTCGACTTGGCCTTCTTGCAAGGAAGGCAAATCCAAGGCCTGAAGCGACAATTGCTTGGGGTTGTCAAAAACGACTGCGGTGGCTTTCATGAGTGTATTCTTTGCGTTACATCAACTTGTGTCAAACTATGTTTACATTTATTGTGATTTATAAGGGTAAACACTTAGACTTTCTGCCCACAATGAGCTGCGCATGGATGGGCATGGCGTTGGGCAAGTGCTCGATCTGGGTAAATCCAGCCTCTGCCATCAATTGCATGATTTCTTCTGGCGTGCGCAATCTGCCTGCGCCCATGGCCAGCAAATAGAAATGAAAATAAGCATCGGATTGCGTGGGCCCTTTGAATGACTCAGAAAGTGTTTGCGCCATCGGTTCGGCCAAGAGAAGTGCACCCCCCAGTGGCAGTGCAGCATGAATTTTTTGAAGCAACTGCTTGACAACCTCATCCGGGTGGTCATGTGCGACTCGAACCAAGGTGATGAGATCGGCACCAAGGGGCAATTCATCGTGTAAGAAGCTTCCTGGATGAAAATTCATCCGTTCGCTCATGCCGCGCTGTTCAACATTGTTTTTCGCAAGCGCCAAGACGGGTGGCAAATCAAATAGCTGGACTTGCAAGTGAGGCGCATGTACAGCCAAGTCACATGCAAATCGGCCCTTTCCAGCCCCCACATCCAACACGCATTGGTGCTCGTCAAAGTAATAGCTGGACAAGATTTCTTGAACCACAAATCCTTGTGAGGCCGCCATCAAATCAGAGTAGCGACTGAACTTGTCGTGCGCTGCTCGTGTGGCAGCCTGTGCGTCGTGCGCATAGGGCCAATAAGCCGCCATGCTGCCCTGCCATGCATTGCTCAAGAAACCCAGGGGGTCTTGCATGTCTGCATACAACAGGTGATTGTGTTCAATCATGGCCGCAATGCCATCGTGAGTGGCCAAGGGCACGCCCAATGGCCCCAGCCCAAACCGGGACAGACTTCTGTATTCCAGCAAGCCCAAGGAAACTGCGGACAACAGCAAGCGTTGCAACACAGGCTCGGGCATGTTCACTCGCTGCGCGATTTGCTTCAAATCAGCAGGTGCTTGGTGCAGCATCTTGAACAAATTCAATCGAATGCACCCCAGCATGACCTGGGTATGCACAAAGCCCGCCATCAAGTCAAAGAGCTTTTGGGTGCGCCTGCGGGTGACCCAACGCGTCAAGGGGTTGGTCAGCGACAAGCTGTAAAGCTTGGGGCTGGCATAGAGGCGCTCTAGCCATTGCAAAAAGCTGTCGCGCCACGAGCTTTCGCCCTGCAGGGCAGACAGTCTGGCCACATCCAGTTTGGGGTTCATGACTGGAGCCTGCTTAGCGCTGTGAATGAGGTGTGCTGGAAGTCACGCTTGACTTGTGCACTTTGGCAATCGAAGACGAGGACTTTGCGGGCTTCACGAATTTGACGTGCGCATTCCTCTTGCGATACCCATCGCACATCGACTTAGGCACCAAGCGCTCAGACTCCAACAAGACCAATTGCCGCAGCATGTCTCGGCTGTTGCAGTTTGGAATGGCATCTCCAGCCTTGGCAATCAAGGTATCAAAATGCTGGATCGCCCCCTCCAAACCCAAGGCTTGCGCAGAGCTGGGGCGGGCATTCAAAACATCCTGCCCGGCCGGTTTGCCCAAACTCGCAATGTCACCTAATACATCGCGAATGTCATCAGCCACCTGATAGGCTTCACCCAGAAATGCCCCCAGTGGCGCCCATGGCTCAGAGGGCTTACCGCTTGCAATGGCGCCAGCACAAGTGGCAGACACAAACAAGGCACCCGTTTTAGCGCGCTGATATTGGCCTAAATCGGCCGTGGTTTCACACTCCCAGGCTTGACCGGCCACGATGCCGTCGGGCAAACCCACGCCTCTTGTCAGATTCTCCATCAAGCCCATCAAACGCTGAGGGTGCTGCCGACCCGCCTGCAATAGAACTTGATAGGCCATCACAATCAGGCCGTCACCTGCCAGCAGCGCCAAGGGCTCAGAAAATGCCTTGTGAACCGTGGCTTGACCCCTGCGGAAATCTGCATTGTCAAAGGCCGGCATGTCATCGTGCACCAGCGAGGCGCAGTGCATGAACTCCAGCGCCACAGCGGCGGCGTTGGTTAAATCGGGCTCATCTTCGCCACACGCCACCGCAACGGCCATGCACAGCTGGGGCCGAATTCGTGCACCCCCAGAAAATACCGCGTGCTTCATGGCTGCTTGAAGTTTTTGGGGCGCGCCGATACCCACGGCCAACTCAAAATGCTGGCTCAGCGCCTGTTCGGTGCGTGCAATCAAACTCATGACATTTCCCCAAAGTCATCTGTCCAGAAAAAGTGACAGAACTTGATGTCAATATATTCATACGCTGATAAATGTCAATAGATGTTGACACTTAGTGTGTTTTTACATGAAACTTGGATACTCCTGTGGCGTAAAAGATCGACTGGGAAATGTATGAATGACAAGACTTCTCCGTATTTGCCAGCCAACGACGCGCAGCGTTTCGTCCTGCACAACGAGATTCACACCCGGCCGTCGGCAACCTTCAAGCTCCCCGCGCTCATCGTGTATGTGGCGGTTTTGAACGCGGGCATCAGCATTTCTGAGGAATGTGCGCATTTAAAAAAGCTCCTGGGGCAGGACAAGCTGGACTTAGATCAGATGAAAGGGAACTTTTTGCAGTTGCAGATTGGCGACTACAAAATCATTTGGGAAAGACACACTGAATTCAGTCGTTACACCATCGTTCAGCCGCTACCCACTCATGCACAGTGGGGGAGCACCTTGCCCGAATTTGCAAGTCATGTTGCGACTGGCACAGATTGGTTACAGGGCATCCCTGGCAAAACCATCACAGCCATTCACTTGGCCATGATCAAAGAGGGCATGCATGACCCTGATGCCATCTACAAATCCAAACTTTGGCTGGGTGAGGGAACCGTCATCGGCGCCAGGATGGGCAGAACATCAGATGACCAATCACATTCACATTTGATTACCAATTTGAGAATCGGATCGGATGGCTTTGAACGTATTTTGGTCATGGCGGCATCCAGCACCTCAGAAAATCGTGCCGGCCGAATTGCACAAAGAATTCTTGAGCTTGAAACTTATCGAATCATGTCTTTGCTGAGCTTGCCCGTTGCCAAGCATTTGGCCAGCAAACTGGCGCAAACAGAAGTCCGGTTGGTGGAGCTCACCTCGCGGCTTGAAACAAAGACAGACAGTGATGAGGTTTTGCTGAATGAATTGGCAGGCTTAGCCGCTCAAATTGAAAGTACAACCGCCGAACACAGTTACAGATTTTCTGCTGCACGGGCCTATGACGCCATCGTCAAAGAACGCATCAGTGAGATGCGTGAGCGCCCCTTATCAGGCATTCAAACGGTCGGAGAATTTATGCAGCGCCGATTGGCGCCAGCCATGGCCACCGTCAACGCAACGTCTGAAAGATTGGCCGCACTGGCTCAGAGGGTCTCAAGGGCAAGCGCCTTGTTAAGAACCCGTGTCGAAATTGCTGCAGAAGCGCAAAACCAACAACTTCTTGAAAAATTAACCAGAGGACAAGCCTTGCAACTTAGGTTGCAATCAACGGTTGAAGGTCTCTCCATTGCAGCGATCACTTACTACGTTGTGAGTTTGGTCCTCTACTTTGGAAAGACGCTCAAAGCATTGGGATTTAACCTCAATCCCGAAATACTCGCAGGCCTGGTGACACCCGTGGTTTTGTTCGTGAGCTGGAAAATGATCCAACGCATACATCAAAGTTTGAAAGAGATGTAAGCCTGCGAAATCAGCAGATCATTCATGGCACCGTCTAAGTGAAAAAATAAAAATGGACACAAGTCAAGTCAGAGACTACCTCATCTCGTTGCAAAGTCGCATCACAAGCAGCATAGAAGCCATGGATGGCAAGCCATTTCTTTCAGATCACTGGCAAAAATCACCCGGCGACATGCTGCAGGGCAACGGCATCACGCAAATATTGGAAAACGGCCTTGTTTTTGAGCGTGCAGGCTGTGGCTTTTCCCACGTCACTGGCCCCCAACTGCCACCTTCAGCCACACAAGGGCGCCCTGAATTAACAGGCGCACCGTTTGAGGCCATGGGGGTGTCTTTGGTTTTTCACCCGCGCAACCCTTATGTGCCGACCGTTCACATGAATGTGCGCATGTTGTCAGCCAGGGCCGCCAATGGCAGCCCTGTTGCTTGGTTCGGTGGTGGCATGGATTTAACGCCTTACTATGGATTTGAAGAAGATGCCGTTCACTTTCACCAAACTTGCCATGACGCACTGTTGCCGCATGGCAAAGACCTGTATCCACGCTTTAAAAATTGGTGTGATGATTATTTTTGCCTGAAGCACCGACAAGAACAACGGGGTATTGGCGGCATCTTCTTTGACGACTTTTCCGAATTTGGCAGCGAGAAAAGTTTTGAAGTTTTAAAAAGTGTGGGCGATTCGTTTTTAAGAGCCTATCTGCCTATCGTCCAAAAAAGAATGGACTTAGCTTATGGTGAGCGCCAGCGAAATCACCAGTTGTACCGGCGCGGGCGTTATGTCGAATTCAACTTGGTATGGGATCGGGGCACCCATTTCGGACTTCAATCGGGCGGACGGACTGAATCTATTTTGTTGTCGATGCCACCCTTGGTCAGTTGGTCTTACCAACAGCAACCTGAAGTCGGAACGCCCGAACATGACTTGATGCAGCGCTTCATCGTCAAGCGTGATTGGCTATAGGCCTGGCACTTTGTCAACACGTCATCACATTCCATGAAAGTCATCCAATGACAACACCTTTTCCGCTTAACCGTCCCCGTCGCTTGCGTCGGGATGATTTCAGCAGACGACTCGTCAGAGAACATGCCTTGTCGGTCAATGATTTGATTTACCCTGTGTTTGTTCTCGAGGGTGACAATCGCCGTGAAGCGGTTGCTTCCATGCCGGGGGTCGATCGGGTGAGCCTCGATTTATTGCTCGGCGTTGCTGAACAATGTGTTGAATTGGGCATCCCCGTCATGGCTTTGTTTCCGGTCATCAGCAGTCACTTGAAAACACCGGATGGTCAGGAAGCAAGCAACCCAAACGGCTTGATTCCCAAAGTCGTTGCGACGCTCAAAAAACACTTTCCGACTTTGGGCATCATGACTGACGTTGCGCTGGATCCTTACACCAGTCATGGCCAAGACGGCCTGTTAGATGCGAATGGCTACATCCTCAACGACTTGACCATTGAAGTATTAAAGCAACAAGCACTGACGCACGCAGCAGCAGGCGTCGACATCGTGGCCCCTAGCGACATGATGGATGGCCGAATCGGCGCCATTCGAGTGGCATTGGAAAAAAATGACCACATCCATACGCGCATCATGGCCTATAGCGCCAAGTACGCCAGTGCGTTTTACGGGCCGTTCCGCGATGCCGTTGGCTCTGCGGCCAATCTGGGTAAGAGCGATAAAAAAACATATCAAATGGACCCTGGCAATTCGGATGAAGCGCTTCGCGAAGTCGCGCTTGACATTGCTGAAGGTGCTGACATGGTGATGGTGAAACCCGGCATGCCCTACCTGGACATCGTGCGGCGTGTGAAGGACGAGTTCAAAGTCCCGACCTTTGCTTACCAAGTCTCGGGGGAGTACGCGATGCTCAAAGCTGCCGCTCAAAATGGTTGGCTAGATCATGACGCCGTCATGATGGAAAGTTTGCTGGCCTTTAAGCGTGCAGGTGCCGATGGCATCTTGACTTACTTTGCCATGGATGCCGCCCAACACATCAAGTCTTCACGCTAACCTGCACACCCATTGCTTATGTCTACACACATCACCATCGCAACGCGCGAAAGTCGACTCGCCTTGTGGCAAGCCCATCACGTCAAACAATTGCTTGAAGCGCAGGGGCACACAGTGTCACTGCTCGGCATGACGACCATGGGCGATCAAATACTGGACCAACCCTTGAGCAAAGTAGGCGGCAAGGGCTTGTTTATCAAAGAGTTGGAGGTGGCCCTGGCTGAGGGATCTGCACACATTGCCGTTCACTCTCTGAAAGATGTCCCGATGGACCTGCCCAAGGGGTTTTCATTGGCATGCATCCTAGAACGAGAGGACCCTCGCGACGCTTGGGTGTCACCGCATTTCGACAGTTTAGAAAATTTACCGCAGGGTGCGGTGGTGGGCACCTCTAGCTTGCGGAGAACCGTGCTGCTGCATGCGCTGCGTCCTGATTTAAAAATAGAAGCACTGCGGGGCAATTTAGACACCCGTTTGCGCAAATTAGACGAAGGCCAATACGCTGGCATTGTATTGGCGACAGCTGGCTTGAAACGTTTGGGCCTCTCCGATCGCATCAAGCACAGTTTTGATCTGCGCAAGATGCTGCCTGCAGCAGGTCAGGGTGCCATCGGCATTGAGATCTGCGCCGATCGACCCGATTTGCTTGAAGTCCTGGCACCCTTGAATCATTTGCACACCGCCGTTGCTGTGTACGCAGAGCGGGGGGTGAGCAGAACCATGGGGGGCAGCTGTTCGATGCCATTGGCCGCCCACGCCAAGCTGAACAACGGCATCTTGTCTATCTCGGCGGCATGGGGTGACCCTTTGAACAGCCATGCCCCGCTCATCCAAGCCGAAGACCAATGCGCGCTTGACCCGCAAAGCGCCAACGCGCTGGCATTGGCGACGCAATTGGGCGTGAAGGTGGCTGAGAAATTAATGGCCAAGGGCGCTGTGGGCGTTTGAAGAGACGCTCCTCGTCGAGCCAATAGGGAGTGCCCACTGGCTCAAGTACGCTCAGGCGATCAAACCGCTTTGTAGGTCGGCTTGTACTGGTCGGCTTATGTGTCAGTTGATTGGCGAGTTTAAATAAGACACTCAAAATACTGCATTTTTACACTGTATTTTTATACAGTATTATTCGGGTATGACAAGCCCTCACCCCGTTCCCTTAGACGCCACCGCCCCCAAGCTGTGGCTCAACATGTGCGCCTGGAAAGTGCCCGCCGGCTTTCCCTCGCCCGCAGCCGACCACACCCAAAAACGCATTGACCTCAACGACCACCTCATTCGCAACAAAGAAGCCACGTTCATTTTCAAAGTGAAGGGCGACTCCATGGTGGGCGCGGGCATTTACGAAGGCGACGCGCTCGTCATCGATCGCTCGATTGAAGCCAAGCACAACAACATTGTGTTGGCCGTGCTCAACAACGAGTTCACCGTCAAGCGTTTGTACAAGCGCGGCGGTGTGGTCAAGTTGGTGGCCGAGAACAATTTGTACCCGCCCATTGTGGTCAAGAGCGGCGAGGAGCTCAGCATTTGGGGGGTGGTCACTTACAACTTGCACAAGCTGTATTGACACCTCATCAGCTTGCCGTACATCGCCATGCGTTCTGTCACACAAGCGCCCGTCCAGCAACTGGCCTTGGTCGATTGCAACAACTTCTACGTCAGCTGCGAACGCTTGTTCCGCCCCGACCTGCGCAACGTGCCCGTGGTGGTGCTGTCCAACAACGATGGTTGCGTGGTGTCGCGCTCCAACGAGGCCAAGGCTTTGGGCGTGCGAATGGGCCAGCCTTGGTTTGAGTGCAAATCTTTGGTAGCCCAGCATGGCGTGTTTGCACTCAGCAGCAACTACGCTTTGTACGCCGACTTGTCCAACCGCGTGATGCAAATTTTGAGCGCGTATTCGCCGCGATCGGAGGTGTATTCCATTGACGAATGTTTTGTTGACCTCACCGGCACGCCCAACTTGCGCGAGGTGAGTTACGCCATGCGCCAGCGGGTGGTGCAATGGACAGGCATTCCGGTCTGTGTGGGCATTGGCCCCACCAAAACACTGGCCAAGCTGGCCAACCATGTGGCCAAAAAGCATCCACGCTCGCAAGGCGTTTTCAATTTCAACGCACTCACCGATGTGCAAAAAGAAAAGCTGCTGACGCAGTTGCCTGTGGAAGAAGTGTGGGGCGTGGGCCGCAAGCTCACCCAGCGTTTGGCCGAGTACAACATTCACACGGTGCAAGATTTAAAGGCTGCACACACGCCCACCTTGCGCGCAGACTTTGGCGTGGTGATTGAAAAAACACAATGCGAGTTGCAAGAAATTCCCTGCGTCGATTTGCAAGAAATCACACCCGACAAACAACAAATCATTTCCAGCCGGTCGTTTGGCAACATGGTCACCGAACTGCCCGTTTTGAAAGACGCACTGTCGACGTTTGTGGCCAACGCCTGCGCCAAACTGCGCGCACAAAACAGCCAGGCGGCCGTCATTCAAGCGTTCTTGCACACCAACCGTTTTAGAAAAGACTTGCCGCAGTACTCGCCCAGTTTGGCCGTACCACTGCCCTACCCCACCAACGACAGCTTGGTGATTTTCAGATGGGTGGATGCACTGTGCGAGCGCATGTACAAGCCCGAGTACCAATACAAAAAAGTCGGCATTGTGCTGAGCGACATCAGCCCAGTGACGCACTACCAAGGCGACTTGCTCGAAGAGCCTGCGCCAGCGCAGGGCACGCTCATGCAAACGCTGGATGCCTTGAACCAGCGCTTTGGGCGAGGCGCCGTGAAGGTCTCAACGCAAGGCGCGTACAGTGAGTGGCAGATGCGGCAAGAAAGAAGGTCGCCCCACTACACCACCGACTGGTCAGAGGTACCATTGGTTTAACGTGCGGCAAGCACTGCAGGGTTTAACGTGCGGCAAGCACTGCAGGACGCTTGAGGAAATAGGCGTTTCCATGATCAAATGATGCATGGCGCCAAGCAAATGGCGCAATAGGAACCGCCATGAAAATCAGCAGAATTCACCACGCCGCCTACCGCTGCAAAGACGCCAAAGAAACCGTCGAGTGGTATGCCAAAAATTTGAACATGGATTTTGTCTTGGCCATTGCCGAAGACTTGGTACCCTCCACCAAAGCGCCCGACCCCTACATGCACATCTTTTTGGATGCGGGAGGCGGCAATGTCATGGCCTTTTTCGAATTGCCCAACTCGCCCGAAATGGGCCGCGACGAAAACACCCCCGCATGGGTTCAGCACATGGCCTTTGAAGTCGACAGCATGGCAGATTTGTTGGCCGCCAAAGAAAAGCTTGTGGCCAACGGGGTCGAGGTGATTGGCCCCATCAACCACACCATCTTCAAAAGCATTTACTTTTTCGACCCCAACGGTCACCGCTTGGAACTGGCCACCAACACGGGCACACCCGAGATGCACAAGCGCTTGGACGAAGTGAAATGGGACATGCTGAACGAGTGGAGCAACACCAAACGCGCGCCCAAGCATGCCGCTTGGATGCATGAACCGGGCTGAATGTTTTAGGGCCGGAGCAATCTACGGCTCAAGAGAGTCTGCAGATTTCTTCGCCCGTCGAGTACCGCATTGATGGTGGCAAATTTTTCATTCACCAGATAAATGATGCGATAGGGTTTGAAAAATATTTGGCGGTAGTCTCGAATGCCAATGTCTAACAAGTCGCTTGGCATGCTTCCACGCTCGGGGAAATTTGCCAACGTATCAATGCTGGCTTTGATTTTGGCAATCAAGCGATCTGCATTGGCTTCTGAATCGAACTCAACAACGTAGTCATAAATTTCAAGGATGTCTTTGGCTGCAGCGGTTGAAATGCGAATTTGATGTGAGTTAGCGAAACGACTCACCATCACTTGTTTTTCTTTTTAGCGCGGATCATGTCCATCACCTCGTCCATGGTGTGAACACGCCCAGCATCGACGTCTGCTTGACCCATGGCAAGGATTTTGAGAAGAGCCAAAGTTTCCTGCGTCTTTTCGTAGGAAGCCACATCTTGAATCACAGCTTTGGCTTCGCCATTTTGAGTGATGACCATGGGCTCGCGGCACTCCGTGAGGTGCTGCAACACCTCGGCCGCGTTGGCCTTGAGGTAGCTAATGGGTTTGATGTGCGCAGTGTTAAGCATGATGGGGTTCACCTTGAAGTAAACTTAATATAGTCTTTTAAAAGACCATGTCAATGTACATTTGCTTGCAATGAAGCTTTCGTCAACTTGCAGTGCGCATGAAACTTCTGAGTACCAACATTGCTGTTCGCAGCTGTGTGAGGATGGGGTGGGTGGGTGACGATTTCTGGTACTCCAGCATGAGGAACCCACCCACCCCATCCTCACATAGCGAGCTCAGCAAGAACCCGATTTACTTCGACTGACTTAAAGCGTTGCCCACCATCTTGGACGTGATATCCACAATTTGAATCATGCGCTCATAGGGCATGCGGGTTGGGCCAATGACGCCCAGCGTGCCCACCACATGGCCGTCCACCTCGTAAGGCGCACTCACCACTGACAACTCTTGCATGGGCACAAACTGGCTTTCACCACCGATGAAAATACGCACGCCATCGGCTTGGCTGGACACGTCGAGCAAACGCATGAGCTGTGTTTTTTGTTCGAACAAATCGAAGGCCTGACGCAAGTTACCCATGTCGCTGGAGAAATCACTGACAGACAATAAATTGCGCTCTCCCGAGATCACGACATCGCCTTCGTCTTCACTCAAAGCTTCCGAGCTCATCTGCACCGCAGCCTGCATGAGCTTGGCAATTTCAGATTGCAAATTGACCAGTTCTTGCTTGACGCGCATCCGAACCTGTTCAATGGCCATGCCCGCGTAATGCGCGTTCAAATAATTAGAAGCTTCAATGAGCTGACTTTGAGAATGGTCGGCCTCGGTAAAAATGACGCGGTTTTGCACATCGCCTTCGGGCGACACAATGATCAGTAGCACGCGCTTTTCGGACAATCGCAAAAATTCAATGTGCCGAAACACCGAGGCGCGTTTGGGCGCCATGACCACGCCCACATAGTGCGACAAGCTAGACAGCATGTTGGCGGCGTTGGCAATGACTTTTTGAGGTTGGTCTGGGGCCAGCCGCTGCGTGAGCAATTCACCCGTCTGAACCGTCAGCATGGTGTCGACAAAGAGGCGGTAACCCCTGTTGGTGGGCACCCTGCCAGCAGATGTATGCGGGCTGGCAATCAGGCCCAGCTCTTCCAGGTCGGACATGACATTGCGAATGGTGGCAGGGGATAATTCAAGGCCGGACGCCTTGGAAAGCGTGCGCGAGCCCACAGGCTGGCCGTCCGCAATGTAGCGTTCAACCAGCGCTTTGAGTAATAACTTGGCACGATCATCTAGCATTCGGTCATTTTAATGATGTAATTTGCGAATGAAATCGAAATTTCGTCACGTCGCCTTATTTGGCAAATACCACACCATGGTCACGGGAGCCGCTTTGGAGAGCTCGCGCCGGGTGCTAGACGACGTTGCTCAATTTGTCAGCCGCATTGGCGCTGAGGTGGTTTTAGAAGCCGGCACCGCCGAGCACCTGGGCCTGAACGTTTACCCCACCCTCAAAATGGCCGACATTGGTCAGCAATGCGACTTGGGTTTGGTGGTGGGGGGCGACGGCACCATGTTGGGCATAGGCCGCCAAGTGGCACCTTTCGGTTTGCCCCTCATTGGCATCAACCAAGGACGCCTGGGCTTCATCACCGACATTCCCATTGATAACTTTTCGCAGACCCTCAAGCCCATGTTGCTGGGCCAGTTTGAAGAAGAGCAGCGCAGCATGCTGCATGCGCAAGTTTGGCGCGACAAGCACCGGGTGTTTGACGCTTGTGCCATGAACGATGTGGTGGTCAACCGCGGTGCCACCTCGGGCATGGTGGAGTTGCGCATTGAAGTCGATGGTCGCTTTGTGGCCACGCAGCGGGCTGACGGTTTGATTGTGGCCACGCCCACAGGCTCTACGGCTTATTCTTTGTCGGCCGGTGGCCCGCTCATGCATCCCAATTTAGGGGGCTGGGTCATTGCCCCTATTGCACCGCACACATTGTCCAACCGGCCCATCGTGCTGCCAGACACGTCCAAGATCAGCATTGAGGTGGTGTCGGGTCGCGACGCCAGCGCCAACTTTGACATGCAGTCATTGGCAAGCCTCATGATTGGCGATCAAATTACCGTTGAGCAGTCGTCCCACAAAGTTCGCTTCTTGCACCCACAGGGCTGGAACTACTTTGACACACTCCGCAAAAAAATGCACTGGAACGAAGGGGGCGCCTAAGCCATGGCCCTGAGACACATCAGCCTGCGCGACTTTGTCATTGTTCGCGAACTCGACCTTGACCTGTCTTCTGGTTTCAGCGTGCTCACAGGCGAAACAGGCGCTGGAAAATCTATTCTCATTGACGCCCTGCAACTGGCCTTGGGTGAACGCTCTGATGCCAGTGTGGTGCGCGAAGGCGCGTCCCGCTGCGAGGTATCAGCCGAGTTTGACTGTCCTGCCCAAGCCCATGTGGTGCTTGAAGCAGCAGGCTTTGAGGTCACAGACACACTGCTCTTAAGGCGCAGCGTTGACGCACAAGGCAAAAGCCGCGCATGGGTCAATGGCAGTCAGGCCACAGCCACACAATTGCGCACATTGGGCGAAATGCTCCTGGACATTCATGGTCAACATGCCTGGCAAAGCCTGACTCGCCCCGAGGCTGTGCGCGGCTTGCTCGATGCCTATGCGGGCCTCAACACCGACGCCTTGCATGCAGCCTGGTTCACTTGGCGTCAAGCCCAACAAGTGGTGCAACAAGCGCGCAGCGCCCAAGATTCTTTAAGCCGCGAGCAAGAGCGCTTGGCCTGGCAAATTGGCGAACTCGACAAATTAGCGCCCGAACTCGATGAGTGGGACGAGCTCAACACTCAGCACACCCGCTTGTCTCACGCCCAAGCCCTGATCGACGCGGGCCAACGCGCTGTGAGTGCTTTAGATGGCGAAGACTCTGCCAAATTGGGCAGCATCCAAGGCGCCACCACCTTGTTGACGCAGGCCATCAGCAGCCTGCAAGACCAAGCGCATGTCGAGCCTGAGTTTCAAAGCATTGCCAACGTGCTGCAGTCAAGCTTGGCGCAGGCCGAAGACGCCGCACACTCCCTGCAAAGCTATTTGCGAAAAACAGATTTAGACCCTGACCGCTTGAACGAACTGGACCAACGCATGGCGCAGTGGTTGTCGTTGGCGCGCCGTTACAAAAGGCCCCCTGATGAACTGGCCAGCTTGCTCGCGGGCTGGAAGCAAGCACTCAAGGACCTCGAGGCCGCCAGCGATTTGCAAGGCCTTGAAGCGCAAGAAAAATCTGCGGCGCAAGCCTATCAAACCGAAGCCAAGAAGCTCTCGCAACAACGCAAAAAAGCAGCGCCCAAATTGGCACAGGCCGTCACGCAGGCCATGCAAAACTTGGGCATGCAAGGCGGCCGCTTTGAAGTGGCGTTGTTGGGCCTAGCGCAAGCAGCGCAACATGGCTTAGAAGACATTCAATTTTTGGTGGCGGGTCACGCAGGCAGCACGCCACGGCCCGTAGGCAAAGTGGCCTCTGGCGGCGAACTCTCGCGCATCGCGTTGGCCATTGCCGTCACCACCAGTGAACTGGGCGAAGCCGGCACCCTGATTTTTGATGAAGTGGACTCAGGTGTGGGCGGCGCTGTGGCCGAAACCGTTGGTCGACTCATGAAGCAATTGGGTCTGCACCGTCAAGTCCTGGCCGTCACACATTTGCCCCAAGTAGCCGCCTGCGCTGACCACCATTTGTGGGTCCGTAAAACCAGCGCCAAAGAAGGCGTGAGCAGCAGCGTCACGCCCATTGTTGGCGAACAACGCGTGACTGAAATTGCACGCATGTTGGGCGGCGAAAAACTCTCGGCAACCACGTTGGCACATGCCCGCGAGATGCTCACCCAATCAATTTCTGAAGTCTAGGCATGATGGAAATCGTCTTAATCACAGGCATGTCAGGTTCAGGAAAATCAGTGGCGTTGAACGCGCTGGAAGATTCTGGTTTCTATTGCGTCGACAACTTGCCGCCCGAGTTGCTCATTCCCTTTGCCGAGCTCGAGCACGATCGCAATGAAGCACGTGTGGCCATTGCCATTGATGTGCGCAGCGCCAGCTCTTTGCCCTTGATGCCTGGGCAACTGGATGTTCTCAAAAGTCTGGGGTTCAAGATCACGTCCATTTACTTGGATGCCTCTTCAGACACGCTGCTTCGCCGTTACTCAGAAACCAGAAGACGCCATCCTTTGTCGGGACGCAATGCGTCTGAGGGCGAACTGGCGTTGACCGAATCCATTGAGTACGAGCGCGAGCTGCTGTCCCGATTGCGGGAAACGGCGCACGTGATCGACACCAGTTTTTTGCGCGCACCCCAGTTGCAAAGCTACGTCAAATCTTTGGTCAACTCTTCAGGCGCCAAACTCACCTTGGTCTTTGAGTCCTTTGGGTTCAAGCGTGGCATTCCCATCGATGCAGACTATGTGTTTGATGTCCGAATGTTGCCCAACCCGCACTACGAAACAGCCTTGCGCCCCCTCACCGGCAAAGACGAACCTGTGCAAAAGTTTTTAGAAAATTATCCCGACGTCAAGACGATGCAGGGACAGATTCAAACGTTCATGGAACACTGGTTGCCAGCCCTGGAAAGGGACCACCGCAACTACATCACAGTGGCCATTGGCTGCACGGGCGGGCAGCACCGGTCTGTCTATTTGGTCGAAAAACTCAGCCAGTATTTCAGCGCCAACTGGCTCACCCTCCAACGTCACAGAGAATTAGACAGCAAGTGACGTACAGGTGTGGGCAAGCCCAACACCGACCAATCCCTCTCTGCCCACCATCCGCCTGAGTGTGGGGTGGAGGGCGCCCTCTTCAGCTCGAGTTTGAGCACATGGCAATGCAAATCTTTGTGTGTCAGCACATGCTTGAAGGTCGGCAGTGCTTGAACCTTTAGCCGCACGCCATGGCCCGGCAGCACCTCTTTCAAGGCCTCTTCTGATGCAAACACAGGCACGCTGTAAAGGCTGGCCCAGATGCCCTGAGCGGGCCGCTTTTCCAGCCACACCTCGCCTTGTTGGTTGTGCGCCAGTAAGAGCCACAAGACCTCACTGGTGCGTTTCAGCTTGCGGGTTTTGACTGGGAACTTTTCAGGTTCGCCCAATGCACGCGCCTGACATTCGCCGCTCACCGGGCATACGTCGCACTTGGGTTTGCGCGGCAAGCAAATCGTGGCACCCAAATCCATCAGTGCTTGCGAGTAGCGCGGCATGGCCGTTTTCAGCTGCTGCGTGGGCAAGGCCTCCTCAGCCATCTGCCATAAAGTTTTTTCATTTTTGCTGACTGATAAATCGGCCTCGTATGCCCACACACGTGTCAGCACCCGCTTCACATTGCCATCCATGATGGCCACGCGCTCTGAAAAACAAAAGGAGGCGACTGCCGCTGCCGTCGACCGGCCGATGCCAGGCAGCGTCATCAAGTCTTGTGCCGTTTGCGGAAAGGCGCCGCCAAAGCGCGTCATCACATCCTTGGCGCATTGGTGCAAATTGCGTGCGCGGCTGTAATAGCCCAAGCCACTCCACAAGCCCATCACTTGGTCTTGCGGCGCAGCGGCCAAATCTGCCACCGCTGGGAAATGTTCCAAAAACTTGGCGTAGTAGGCCAGCACCGTGCTGACCTGCGTTTGCTGCAACATGATTTCTGACAACCACACCCGGTAGGGGTCTTGGGTGTTTTGCCATGGCAAATGATGCCGACCGTGGCGCTTTTGCCAAGCCACCATGGTTTGCGAAAACGACGCGGGGGCTTTCACAACTTTTGACATACAGGGCAATAAAACGTGGCGCGTTGACCTTGCACCATGTGCTTGATGGGCGTTTCACAAACACGGCAGGGCAAACCGGTGCGACCATAGACGGCCGCTTCCAACTGAAAGTACCCTGTCTTGCCTTGGGCGTTGACAAAATCTTTCAAGCTGCTGCCACCCTGCGACACGGCTCTGGCCAGCACCTGACGGATGGCCGAATGGAGTTTGGCCACACGGGGGCCGCTTATTTTCTGCGCTTTGACAGTGGGCCGAATACCAGACATGAACAGCGCCTCAGACGCATAGATGTTGCCCACACCCACCACCACATCGCCGGCCAACAGCACCTGCTTGATGGGCGCCGCTCGCTTTTTCAAACCTTGCTGGAAAAGTTTCAACACAAAGCCGTCGGTCAAAGGCTCCATGCCCAACTTGCCCAACAACTTCAAAGCGGGCTCATGGTTTTCAGATTCAGACCAGACTACTGCACCAAAGCGACGGGGGTCATGCAAACGCAAAACACCTTGCGTGGTAACGAGGTCCATGTGGTCGTGCTTGCCAGCGCTGGCTTGCGTCGGCGCAAAATTCAAGCTCCCCGACATGCCCAAGTGCAACAGCAACACACCCCGGTCTGTGTCCAGCAACAAGTACTTGCCCCGCCTGCGCACACCCAGCACAGTCTGCCCAACCAAGACAGAAGGCGCCACACCGAGGGGCCAGCGCAAAGGTTTGCCCATGTTCAGAGCCAAAATGCGCGCACCCGAAATCTGACTGGCAAAACTCAGTCGTGTGACTTCAACTTCTGGCAATTCGGGCATGCAATCTACTTCAAAGTCAGGGATTAATTGAGGATTCAGGGCGACCTCAAGACGGCGTGTCGATTATGATGGGTCTATGAAGTACTGGTTTTCTTCGATTGCATTAGTCTGGGCCGCCACAGGTGTTTGTGCCGAGCCGCCCGTGCAAAACTCAAACCTCAATGCACCTCTGTTTTACCAGCTGCTGCTGGGCGAGCTCAATGTGCAAGCTGGCGAACCAGGTGCAGCCTTTGCCATTTTGTTAGATGCTGCGCGTAAAACCAAAGACGAAGCTTTGTTCCAACGCGCTACCGAATTGGCCCTCCAGGCTCGATCAGGTGAAGCCGCACTTCAAGCCGCTAAAAACTGGAAGACCAGTCTGCCTGAGTCCTTGGAGGCCAACCGTTACATCCTTCAAATTTTGTTGGCCTTGAACCGGGTTGAAGAAGCTGGTCGCGCCCTTAAAAACAGCATGACCGAGTTGCCCCTCAAAGAGCAATCGGCCGCCATCGGCTCCATTCCTCGCGTGTTCAGCCGCGTGCAAGACAAAAACTTTGCCGCCAAAGTGGTGGAACAAGCCCTGTCGCCGGCCGTTCAGAATCCTGAAACAGCGGGTTCCGCATGGACGACGATTGGCCGCATGAAACGCGATGCGGGCGACATTCAAGGGGCGGCCGAAGCTGCCCGCGCAGGTCACGCGGCGAACCGTGTTTCGCCTGGCCCCATCATGTTGGCCATGAGCCTGTTGGGTTTTGTGCCCAACGAAGTCCAGCCCCTGATTTCGCAGTACATGGCTGGCGACGCATTGCCAGACTTGCGCTTGGGCTATGCCCGCACCTTGATTGACTTGAATGACATGCAAACCGCGTTGCTTCAACTGAAGCAGCTCACACAACAGCACCCTGAATTTGCGCCGGGTTGGCTGTTCTTGGGCCTTTTGCAAACCGACTTGTCCCAAGTCTTGCAGGCAGAGCAATCGCTCAAACACTACTTGGACATGGCCGATCAAAATCCAGACCCCGATTTGTCGGGCGGCCAATCTGAAGCCTATTTGGCCTTGTCGCAAATGGCCCAAAAACAAGGCCTGTGGGCACAAGCCGATGAATGGCTCTCGCGCATTCCGCCCGAAGCCGACCCCCTGAAGGTGGCCACTCGGCGCGCCGCCCTGCTGGCGCAACAAGGCCGCAAAGCGGACGCCCTCAAAGTATTAGAGCAAGTCAAGGTCAGCTCGCCCCAAGAGGGTCGACTCAAGGCTTTGGCCTTGTCGCAATGGTTGAGAGACGACAAACAAATTTCGGCAGCATTGAGCACCATGGAAGAAGCCTTGGCCAAGTTTCCAGCCGACACCGAGCTTCAATCTGAATTGGCCATGCTGTGCGAAAAACTAGGTCGCTTTGAACAAATGGAAAACTTGTTGCGCGGCATCATGAAAGCCAAGCCGACAGATCCTCACGCATTCAATGCGCTAGGCTACTCCTTGGCTGACCGCAAAGTGCGCTTGAATGAAGCACGCGAATTGATCTTGAAAGCCATTCAATTGGCCCCACGCGACCCGTTCATCCAAGACAGCCTGGGTTGGCTTGAATACCGCTCGGGCAACCTGAGCGAAGCCATTCGCATTTTGGAGGCCGCCTTCAAAGAACGTCCTGATGCAGAAATCGCGGCACATTTGGGCGAGGTTTATTGGACGGATGGCAAGCAGGACAAAGCCGGCGCCATTTGGCGCGAAGGTCTGATGCTCAAATCAGACAACGAAACGCTGCTTGAGACGCTCAAGCTTTTCAACTTCAAACCTTGAGCCTTGGCATGTCAAGTGACTGCATGACACGCATGCACAGCTGGTGCAACACACTCAGCATCAGTTTGGTTTTGGCCCTTGCCGGATGTGCTTCGATGCCAACGCCGCAGCTCAACACGGCGCCTGTTGCCTCGCTTCATGCTGCGGCCCTTGAGTCAGAAAAGCCTGCGACCGAATTGCGGTCGGGCCGATTTGCATTGCAAATTGACACACAGCCGCCCCAATCTTTTTTGTCATCGTTTGACTTGAGCGGTGGCTGGCCCGATGGCATCTTGACCATCTACAACCCGCTGGGGATGCAAATGGCCCGCGTGGAATGGACCGCCCAAAGTGCACGCCTCGTACAAGGCCAGCAAACCCGTGAAGCCGCCAGCCTCGACAAACTCATTTTTCAACTGACCGGCACCACCATTCCCACAGCCGCTTTGATCGATTGGCTCAGCGGCAAACCAACCCCAGCAGAAGGCTGGAATGTGGACGTCAGCGAATGGCATTCACACCGCTTGGTCTTGGAGCGCGTCATGCCTGCGCCGCGCACAGTGCTTCGCATTGCCTTTGAATCATGACCTCTGTGCACCACGTCTTGGCGCCCGCCAAACTCAATTTATTCCTGCACATCACAGGGCGGCGCGAAGACGGCTACCACTTGCTTCAATCGGCGTTCATGCTGATTGATTGGTACGACACGTTGCACTTTGATGTTCGCACTGATGGACACATCAGTCGGGAAGATCTGACCACACCGCTACCGCCAGACGATCTGATCACTCGTGCGGCGCGTCTCTTGCAGTCCGCCACAGGCACGCCGTTGGGTGCACACATCGCCATTGAAAAATCCATTCCTGCGCAAGCGGGCATGGGCGGCGGCTCTTCTGATGCGGCCTCCTGCTTATTGGCCCTGAATAAGTTGTGGGGACTGAAACTGTCCGTCCATCAACTGGCCGCTTTGGGTCTGCAACTGGGCGCCGATGTCCCCTTTTTTTTAAGGGGCGACAACGCTTGGGTCGAGGGCGTCGGCGAGAAAATCACGCCCATTTCATTGCCGCCAGCCCAGTTTGTGGTGGTCAAACCAGCTGAAGGTCTAGAAACAGGCAAAATTTTTGGTTCGGAGTCCTTAAAGCGCGATACAAAGCCTGCTACAATTTCGCTCTTTGCAGCAGACCCGTATGGCTTTGGCCACAACGACCTGCAACCAGTGGCCCAGTGCCTCTGCCCCCAAATCAGCGAAGCAATGGAATGGCTTGAAACAGCCAGACTCAAGCAAGCTGTTGTCAAAGGCAGAATGACGGGCTCCGGGAGTGCAGTGTTTGCGCAAGTGCCACGCGGCACGGATTTAAGTCAAATGCCTTTAGTTCCAGCAACTTGGCAAAATTGGAAAATTCGAATGTGTGGCAATTTGGAAGTTCATCCCCAAAAGGGTTGGGCGTCCAGCGACGATTGATCGGTCGCTAGCTCTAGATTTCTAAAGCTGGCAACCCGTGTAGGGGAGTCGCCAAGTTGGTTAAGGCACCGGATTTTGATTCCGGCATGCGAAGGTTCGAGTCCTTCTTCCCCTGCCAAATGATTCATGTGCAGTCATCCTCAAAATGACTGCACCATGTTTCAAGGCGCGTTGATTCGCGCAGTGATAGATATTTATGCGGTCACACGCATCGGCCCATCATTGATCTCGCTGAGAAGCTCATGCAGCCATCCAACACAAATTCAAATTCAGACTTCATGGTCTTTACCGGCAACGCCAACCCTGTTTTGGCCGCCGAAGTCGCCTATGAACTGGACATCTCTCTTGGCTTGGCAGATGTGGGGCGCTTTTCCGATGGAGAAGTTACCGTCGAGCTGAAGCAAAACGTGCGCGCACGCGATGTGTTCGTGATTCAGTCCACTTGCGCGCCCACCAACGAAAACCTGATGGAACTGCTGATCATGGTCGACGCGCTTAAGCGCGCCTCGGCAGGTCGCATCAGCGCCATCATTCCTTACTTCGGCTATGCCCGCCAAGACCGTCGCCCACGCTCTACGCGTGTGCCCATCACGGCCAAAGTGGTTGCCAACATGCTTCAAGCTGTGGGTGTCAATCACGTCCTGACCATGGACTTGCACGCCGACCAAATTCAAGGCTTCTTCGACATTCCCGTCGACAACATTTACGCTTCCCCCGTGCTCTTGGGCGACTTGCGCCAAAAGAATTACGAAGACCTCATTGTGGTCTCGCCCGACGTCGGTGGTGTGGTTCGTGCTCGCGCATTGGCCAAACAACTCAACTGCGATTTGGCCATCATTGACAAGCGCCGTCCCAAGGCCAACGTCAGCGAAGTGATGCACGTCATCGGCGAAATCGAAGGCCGCAACTGCGTCATCATGGACGACATGATTGACACCGCAGGCACCCTGGTCAAAGCCGCTGAAGTTTTGAAAGCCCGAGGCGCCAAAAAAGTCTACGCTTATTGCACGCACCCCATTTTCTCGGGCCCCGCCATTGACCGCATTGCCAAAGGCGACGCCCTCGATGAAGTGGTGGTGACCAACACCATTCCCTTGTCGCAGTCTGCTGCGGCCTGCCCCAAAATTCGCCAACTCACTGTGGCACCGCTCTTGGCCAACACCATTCAGCGCATTGCCAACGGCGAGTCGGTCATGAGTTTGTTCTCTGATCAAGACTGATCTAGAACATCAATGTGGCTTGCTGATTGGCAAGCCTTTTAAAAACAGAGTCGCACTGGTCGCGGTCGGCTCATCTTGGAGTTAGTTATGAAATTTGTCGCTTTTGAGCGCTCTATGCAAGGTACGGGTGCGAGCCGCCGTCTGCGCAATTCAGGTCGTACACCTGGTATTGTTTACGGCGGTGTGGATCAACAACCCGAATTGGTCGAACTCGACCACAATGCCCTGTGGCACGCCCTGAAAAAAGAAGCTTTCCACGCAAGCATCTTGGACATGGAACTGAACGGTAAAGAAACCAAAGTGTTGCTCCGTGACTTCCAAATGCACCCCTACAAACAATTGGTTTTGCACATCGACTTCCAACGTGTCGATGCCAAAACCACTTTGAACCGTAAAGTGCCTTTCCACTACTCTGGCGAAGAAACATCTCCCGCCGTGAAAGTGGACGCCTGCTTGATCAACCACGTGATGAACGAATTGGAAATCACCTGCTTGCCAGCTGACTTGCCAGAAGCCATCAACGTTGATTTGTCTGGTTTGAAGAAAGGTGTTTCATTGCACCTGGCCGACATCACATTGCCCAAGGGCGTCAAAGCAGTCACACACGGTAAGAAAAACCCCGTGTTGGTGTCTGTGGTGGCTCCCGCTGCTGAAGAAGCGCCTGCTGAAGCTGCAGCACCTGCTGCTGACGCTAAAGGCAAGAAGAAGTAATTCTTCGCACGCTTTCAACACTTTTTGTGTTTCAAACAACCCGCCTTGTGCGGGTTGTTTTGTTTTTATACTCACACATGATCAAACTGTTTGTTGGCTTGGGCAACCCAGGCGCCGAATACGAGGACACCCGCCACAACGCTGGTTTTTGGTGGATCGACGCCTTGGCACGCGAACTCAATGCCAACCTGGTTCCCGACAAAAGTTATTTCGCCAAAGTGGCGCGCACCCAAGTCAAAGGGCAAACCATTTGGTTGCTAGAGCCTCAGACCTTCATGAACTTGTCAGGCAAGTCTGTGGGCGCTCTGGCCAAATTTTTCAAAATTGCACCCCAAGAAATTTTGGTGGTGCACGATGAACTCGATGTGGTGCCAGGCCAGGCCAAGTTGAAGTTTGGCGGCAGCCATGCCGGCCACAACGGGCTGCGCGACATTCACGCCCAATTGGGTACGGGCGACTATTGGCGCTTGCGTTTGGGCATTGGTCACCCTGGCGCCAAATCAGAAGTGGCCAATTGGGTGCTGAAAAAGCCCATGGCCGAACAACGCGATTTGATTCACGAGAGCATTGCACGCTCGGTCAAAGCGGCTGATTTGCTGATGGAGGGCAACATGGAAAAAGCCATGGTGCAAATTCACACCAGCAAACCACCCCGTCCCAAGCCACCCCGCCCTGAAGGGGTTTAAAGACCGCGGCCCCTGCCTTCAAGCCGCGTTTTGCAAGCGCTGGTACTTTTGAAACAAGGTCTCTTTGGTTTCCACGTGCTGTGGATGGACCGGAATACAGGCCACGGGGCAGACCTGCACACACTGCGGTTCGTCAAAGTGCCCCACGCACTCGGTGCATTTGGCAGGGTCAATTTCGTAAATTTCCGGGCCGAGGTAGATCGCCTGATTGGGACATTCAGGTTCGCAGACATCGCAATTGATGCATTCATCGGTGATCATCAAGGCCATCAAAATCTCGCTTAAATCAGGTCCAATTATCGTGCAGCGGTGGCGGCTCCTCGCGCCTGCCCTAAAATACCCTTGTGGAACCCCTACTCAACGCCGACTTACATTGCCACTCTGTGGTCTCCGATGGCACCCTCACGCCTGAAGCCTTGGCCGCGCGCGCCAAAGCCAATGGTGTGCAACTCTGGGCGCTGACAGACCACGACGAAGTAGGCGGCCAAGATCGCGCCATCGCCGCTGCCAAAGCAGAGGGCATGAAGTACCTCACCGGCGCCGAAATTTCCATCACCTTTGCAGGCAAGACCGTGCACATCGTCGGTCTGGGCTTTGACCACCAGGACTCTGACCTGGTGCAAGGCTTGCGCAACACCCGTGGCGGTCGCGGTGAGCGTGCCAAAGAAATGTCAGATGGCTTGGCCAAGGTCGGTATCCATGGCGCCTACGAAGGCGCCCTCAAATACGCAGGCAACCACGAATTGATTTCTCGCACTCACTTTGCGCGTTTCTTGGTAGAAACGGGCGTCTGCAAGGACACGTCCGAAGTGTTTCGCAAATACCTCACCGAAAACAAACCAGGTTTTGTCCCGCATCGCTGGGCGTCCCTTGAGAATGCTGTCAAATGGATTACCCAGGCTGGCGGCGTGGCAGTGATTGCGCACCCCGCACGTTACGGTTTCACAGCCAATGAAGAATATGCACTCTTCACTGAATTTAAAAATCACGGCGGCCGCGCGGTCGAAGTGATCACCGGTAGTCACTCGAGTGCAGAAGCCTTGCGCTACGCCGACACCGCGCTAGAGTTTGAACTGGCGGCCTCCCGCGGCAGCGACTTCCACAGCCCTGACGAAAGCCACACCGACTTAGGCACCTTGCCTTGGTTGCCTGGGCAACTCACACCCGTGTGGGAATTGCTGGCAGACAAAATCCAGTGAAACACCCATCTGCCAACACCCTGGCCGGAATTGGCTACGTCATTTTGTCGGTGGCCTGTTTTGCCGTTTTAGACACGGTCACCAAAAACGTCAGCACCAGCGTGTCCTTGATGTTGGCCCTGTGGTTCAGGTACCTGATTCAGGCCCTCTTCAGTACGGTGTTCTTTTTGCCCAAGCGCGGCATGAGCCTGTTCAAAACCCAACACCCCAAGTTTCAATTGGTCCGAGGCGTGCTTTTGTTTGGCAGCAGCATGTGTGCGTTTTATGGTTTGAAATATTTGCCCGTTGGCGAATTCACGGCCATTGCTTCCATCACCCCTTTGGTGGTCACCCTCCTCGCCGCCATGTCTTTGGGTGAGAAGGTCAGAAAGCTCCGATGGGCTTTGGTGATCGGCGCGTTTGCCGGCACCATGGTCATTGTGAGGCCGGGCAGTCAGCACTTTGATTGGGTCTTGATTTTTCCTTTGATGCTGATTCTCACCAATTCAGGCTTTCAATTGCTCACCCGCAAAATGACCAGCACCGAAAACCCCATCACCATGAACATTTTGACGGGCTGGGTGGGGACCGGCATGGGCGCATTGGTCTTGCCATTCGTCTGGGACTTGCCAACAGATTGGCACATTTGGATGCAACTGCTCATCATGGGGGGCTTTGCCACCGTCGGTCACTACCTGTTGATCATGGCGTTTTCAAAAGCGCCGGCCACGGTGCTCACACCCTACTTCTACATTCAAATTGGCTTTGCCATGTTGGGCGGCTGGTTGATGTTTGACCACGTACCCGATCACTGGACGACGGTGGGCATCGGCATTGTGGCCTTGTGCGGGGCACTGGGTGCTTGGCTCACCGTGCGCGAAAGTCGCATTCAACTCATGCCCGTCGAATCCTGAGCGTCTGAACCCTCATGGCCCAATATTTCTCAGTTCATCCCGAAAATCCACAGCAGCGTTTGCTCAAGCAAGCTGTTGCCCTGCTCAATCAAGGCGGCGTGTTGGCTGTGCCCACCGATTCAAGCTATGCATTGGTGTGCCACATGGACGACAAAACGGCCGCTGACCATTTGCGCAAAGTACGCGGGGTGGATGACAAGCACCACCTCACCCTGCTCTGTCGTGACTTGAGCGAACTGGCCAACTACGCCAAGGTGGACAACGCACAATTTCGCATGCTCAAGCAAGCCACGCCCGGCGCCTTCACATTCATCTTGGAAGCCACCAAAGAAGTGCCTCGCCGCGTCAGCCATCCCCAGCGCAAGACCATCGGTCTTCGGGTACCAGAGCACACGGTGCTGCAAGAATTGTTGGCGCTGCATGGCGCCCCCCTCTTGGCCACCACGCTCATTCCACCCGGCGAGTCCGATCCTTTGAACGACCCAGAAGACATTCGCGATCGATATGAAAAACTGATTGCGGGCGTCATCGATGCAGGCGCTTGCAACCGTGAACCCACAACTGTGGTGGATTGCACTGGTGATGGCATTGAGGTGGTGCGGCAGGGCTTGGGCAACGTCGCCCTTCTAGGACTTTGAGACAATCACGCCGTGGACACCTCTAACCTCATTCAAACTGTTTCGGTCTATGCCATTCCGGTGATTTTTGCCATCACCCTGCACGAGGCTGCGCACGGCTATGCCGCCAAATACTTTGGCGATCGCACGGCCGACATGATGGGCCGGGTCACCCTCAATCCGTTTTCGCACATCCATCTGATGGGCACCATCTTGCTGCCCTTGCTGTTGTACTTCAGCACCGGCGGCGCGCTTTTGTTTGGCTATGCCAAGCCTGTGCCTGTTAACTTTGGCAATTTGCGCCATCCCAAACGTGACATGGTCTGGGTGGCCTTGGCCGGCCCTGCGGTCAATTTGTTGCAAGCCCTTTTGTGGGCCATCTTGTTTGTGATCTACAACGATGTCGGTGTGACTGAAAAATTCTTTTTGGCCATGTGCAAAGCCGGCGTGCTGAGCAATGTGGTGATGTTTGCCTTCAACCTCTTCCCCTTGCCGCCTCTGGATGGCGGACGCATTGTGGTGGGGCTTTTGCCTTGGCGACAAGCCTACCAATTCTCTCGCATCGAGCCCTACGGCTTTTACATTGTGATGGCCTTGGCCATCACTGGCGTCGTCAATCACTTGTGGCTCGACCCTGTGATGAGCGCCACCTTTGGCCTGATCGAGCTCATGTTGAAAACAATTTCTTAAAGCTGATTTGCGATGACAACCCAAACAAGCACACAGACTACGGAGCGCACTCGCGTTCTCACCGGCATCACCACCACCGGCACCCCTCACCTGGGCAACTATGTGGGCGCCATTCGCCCCACAGTTCGGGCCAGTCTGAACCCAGCGACCCAAGGCTTTTATTTTCTGGCCGACTACCACGCGCTCATCAAATGCGATGACCCCGTGCGCATTCAACGCTCCACGTTGGAAATTGCAGCCAGCTGGATTGCCGCCGGTCTGGACCCAGAGCGCGTCATGTTTTATCGCCAGTCCGACATTCCAGAAATTCCAGAACTCACCTGGTTTCTCACTTGCGTGACGGGCAAAGGCGTGCTGAACCGTGCGCACGCCTACAAAGCATCCGTGGACAAAAATCATGCTGCCGGCAATGACCCTGATGCCGATGTGTCGGCTGGTCTGTTCATGTACCCCGTGTTGATGGGCGCCGACATTTTGATGTTCAAGGCGCACAAGGTGCCCGTGGGTCGCGATCAAATTCAGCACATTGAAATGGCGCGCGACATGGCGTCTAGCTTCAACCATTTGTATGGCGAACACTTGGTACTGCCCGAAGCCGTCGTTGAAGAATCAGTCGCCCTGCTGCCAGGCCTGGACGGTCGCAAAATGAGCAAAAGCTACGACAACACCATTCCATTGTTCTCGTCCAGCGCGCAGCTGAAGAAATTGATCTCTGGCATCGTCACTGACTCACGTGCACCGGGTCAAGCCAAAGCCACTGAAGGCTCAGCCTTGTTTCAAATTTACCAAGCTTTTGCCAGCGCAGAAGAAAGCGCCTCGTTGGCCAAGGCCTATGCCGATGGCATTGGCTGGGGCGATGCCAAACAAATTCTGTTCGAGCGGATTGACCGCGAAGTGGCCCCCATGCGCGCGCAGTACGAAGCATTGGTCAACAACCCTGCACAAGTCGATGCCATCTTGCTCAAGGGCGCTGCCAAAGCGCGCGAGTTGGCGACACCGTTCATCCAAGAATTGCGGCATGCCGTGGGTTTGCGTTCCTTGGCCAGCGCATGCACCCAGCAAGCCCCCGCAAAAACGGCACGCGTTGCTGTGCCTGCTTTCAAGCAATACCGAGAACAAGACGGCCAGTTTTATTTCAAATTGGTCGACCCACAAGGCCGTGTGTTGCTGCAAAGCATGGGTTTTACATCGCCGAAAGATGCAGGCCTGGCCATTGGTCAATTGCAGCAAGACGAGGCTCAGGCAATGGCCCAATTGGGTCAACACGTGGCCTTGGGCGATGGCGTCAGCTTGTCTGATGTGAACGAATCCTTGGCTTCGCTCAGAGCGGAACTGGCGGAAAAGGCCAAATCCAAGTCTTGATTTTGTAGAAGTGCTCAAATTTCACAAAAGTTGCTTGATTTGTTGCAGACTTTGCTGATACTCTCATACTTTAAGTTTCATTCTTGAGCACACCATGACCGTTTACGTCATTGACGACCACCCCCTGATGCGCGATGCCCTCACCATGTTGGTCCAGCGGGTGCGCCCTGGATTGAAGGTGGTTTCGGTGGCCAAACTCAACAGTTTGGAATCCACCGTCGAGCGTCAAGGTGCGCCAGAGCTCATCTGCTTAGATTTGAAACTGCCAGACACTTTGGGCTTGTCGGGCGTACATGCCGTCAAAGCCAAATTTCCGGATGTGCCTTTGGTCGTGGTCACGGGCTCTGAGGCCAGCGAATGTGAAGCCGCTTGCTTGGAAGCAGGTGCCAATTTGTTTTTGGAAAAAGCCAGCCCCCCCAACACCATCATTGAAGGCCTGCGAACCCTATTGCCTTCGCCCATTGAAGAAGCGGCCGTTGACGGCGCAGTGGCCGCACCCACCAAGCTGTCCAAACGGCAGAAACAGCTGATCTTGATGCTCGACCAAGGCTTGAGCAACAAAGACATTGCCGACAAGCTGAGCATCAGCGAGCACACCGTCAAGGTTCACTTTTGGCGCTTGTTCAGAAGGCTTGGCGTGAACAGCCGCACGCAAGCGCTGCACTTTGCCAGAACCAACGGCTGGCTCGGTATTTAAATTCAGTCTTTTTTCTTTTTGTTGACGATGTCTGGCGTGACAGCGTCGACCACATTGATGAGCGTCTTGCCGGTGTAAATGACGGTGGAGGCCACCACATCGGCCACAGCCACAACGGCACAGCCTTGCAGGGCCAAACAAGCCGCGATTGCCAAGAAGAGTTTCATACGCATGTTCTCAGATGAGTCGCCCGATGCTGAGGGCCAGCAGGGCTTCAAAATAAAGTCTGAATTCTAGCGGGCTCAGTGCTTCAAAGGTGAATCACCCGGATCGGCCTCTTGCACTTGATGCCACAAGCGCTTGGGCAAGTGCGTGGTGAGCCGCTCAATGGCCAAGTCGAGCAAGTCAGGGTGAATTTCGTGGCCAATGTAGGGCAACACATCGGCCGTGACATCGGCCTCAATGGCCACCAATCGTTCTGCGGCACTCACGGCATGGCCATAATGAATCACGTTGTCTGATTTGCCATGGAACAAGTGGTAGGTGACTGTTTCGGGCACTTCAAGAGGCAACTGCACAAAGCGAGAACTAAAGCCCAAGACCCGACCACACAGTTCTTTTTCTTGCAGGCTGGCGGCCAAGGCCATGATGCCGCCTTGCGAGAATCCAATCAATGCGGTTGAGGCCGCATTGACGCCAACCTTAGCTTGCCAAGCACGCACCAGCGCCACAAAACCTGGCATGGCCAACTCGACACGTTCTGCTCGGTTTTCTTCCGTCACACCTTGCAGGGGAAACCATTGCCAACCAAAGCCCGCCTCTGCAGGCTCTGGTGCTTGCACACACACAATGCATGCATTGGGAAACTCTTTGGCAAAGCGTTGACCCAAGGGCTGCATGTCTTGGGCATCGGCGCCATAACCATGGAACAGCAAAAACAATTGTGCCGCTTTGGCCGGCGATTGAAGGACGATGTCTTGGTACATGTCCTTATTTTGCCTGATTAACTTTCAACAAAAATGCGCGCCTTGCGAGGGGTCAAGACCAAGGTCTCGCCTTCTTTGAACTGTTGCTCAGCAAACAAATGGGCTGACAACTGGGCCTCAATGACGGTGTCTTTGGCAAAGTCGTGGTGATCGACGGGCTCAAACTCCAAGCGCGCAATGGGGCCGACCACAATGGCGCGCGTCAACTTGGCTTTGATGCCGGCATCGCCTGCGCTGTAACGTTTGACCTCAATGTCGTGCGGTCGCACATAGGCAAAGGCTTTGCTGTCTTGCACATGTTGATGCTCAGGGCTGTCCAGGCTGACGGCGTTGTCACCCCCAATGATCATTTCGCCTTCATGGGCGCGGCCATGGAACAAGTTCACATCGCCCAAGAAGCCATAGACAAAGGGGCTGGCGGGATGGTCCCAGACTTGTTGGGGTGAACCAATTTGCTCCACCCGGCCGCTGTTCATGAGCACCACGCGATCGGCCACTTCCAAAGCTTCTTCTTGGTCGTGCGTGACAAAAATGCTGGTGACATGCAGATCGTCGTGCAGGCGGCGCAACCAACGGCGCAATTCTTTGCGCACTTTGGCATCGAGGGCACCAAAGGGTTCATCGAGCAACAAGACTTTGGGCTCTACGGCCAAGGCGCGCGCCAAGGCAATGCGCTGACGCTGACCACCCGAGAGCTGCGATGGATAACGGTCGGCCAACCAATCGAGTTGCACCAAGCCCAAGAGGTCGTGCACCTTTTGCTTGATCACAGCTTCTGATGGACGCTGATTGCGGGGCTTCATGCGCAAGCCAAAGGCCACGTTTTCAAACACCGTCATGTGGCGGAACAAGGCGTAGTGTTGGAACACAAAGCCAACTTGCCGTTCGCGCACATGCACATGCGTGGTGTCTTCACCGCTGAAAGAAATGCTGCCGGTGTCGGCTGTTTCCAAACCCGCAATGATGCGCAGCAAAGTGGTTTTGCCGCAGCCCGAAGGGCCCAGTAGCGCGACCAACTCGCCAGAGTCAATGTCAAGGCTGACATCACGCAAAGCGTGGAAGTCGCCAAACTGCTTGTGAACGTTTCTGATTTCGATGCTCATGAGGATGCTTTCCTGCAGCGTTCAAGCTGCTTTGACTGATTCGCCAAAAGGCGCTGTCTTGATATTTTCTGGCGGTAAATCGCGAATGGCTTTCATCTCGCGTTCGTGGCGCCACTCGGCCACCGACTTGATCACCAAGGTGACGAGCGCCAGCAAAGCCAACAAAGAAGCCACGGCAAATGCGGCTGCCGATTGGTATTCGTTGTACAAAATTTCAACGTGCAAAGGCATGGTGTTGGTCTGCCCGCGAATGTGACCCGACACCACCGACACCGCGCCAAACTCGCCCATGGCGCGCGCGTTGCACAAAATAACGCCGTAGATCAAACCCCATTTGATGTTGGGCAGCGTGACATACCAAAAGGTTTGCCAACCTGTGGCACCCAACACAATGGCGGCCTGCTCTTCCTCATTGCCTTGCGATTGCATGAGAGGAATCAACTCGCGCGCAATGAAGGGGAAGGTGACAAACACGGTGGCCAACACAATGCCTGGCACAGCAAAAATGATTTTGACATCGTGTGCTTGCAGCCAAGGTCCGAACCAACCTTGCGCGCCAAACATCAACACATAGACCAAACCGGCCACGACGGGCGACACCGAGAAAGGCAAGTCCACCAAGGTCGTGAGCACCGATTTGCCTGCAAATTCGTACTTGGCAATGCACCAAGCGGCCGCAATGCCAAAGACCAAATTGAGGGGTACCGCAATGAGGGCGGTGATCAGTGTCAGTCTGACGGCCGACCAAGCGTCTGGCTCTTTGAGGGCCTCCCAGTAAGCGTCAACACCTTTGCGCAAGGCTTCTGTGAACACAGCAGCCAAAGGCAACGCCAAGAACAAAAACAAAAAGATCAACGAAATACCAATCAGGGTGTAACGCACCCATGTTGGTTCGGTGGTACCGGCTTCGGCGCGGCGAATCACTGGCTTGCTCATGCCGGCGCTCCTGTGTGACGACGCTGCCAAGCCTGCAGACCGTTGATGATCAAGAGCAAGACAAAGGAGATGCCCAACATGACCGTGGCCACCGCTGTGGCGCCGGCATAGTCGTATTGCTCCAACTTGCCAATGATGATGAGCGGTGTGATTTCCGAAATCATGGGCATGTTGCCGGCTATGAAAATGACCGAACCATATTCGCCCATGCCCCGTGCAAAGGCCATGGCAAAGCCAGTGAGCAAGGCAGGTACAATGGAGGGGAAGATCACCCTGGTAAATGTTTGCCAGCGCGATGCACCCAAACAGGTTGCAGCCTCTTCCAATTCTTTTTCTGCATCCTCCAGCACGGGCTGAACCGTGCGCACCACGAAGGGCAAGCCGATGAAGATGAGCGCAATCACAATGCCATTGGCATTGAAGGCCAGTTGAATGCCCAGGGGCTCAAGGTACTGCCCCACCCAACCATTGCCTGCCAGCAAGGCCGTTAAAGAAATACCAGCCACAGCAGTGGGCAATGCAAATGGCAAATCAACCAACGCATCGACCACCTTTTTGCCAAAGAACTGATAGCGCACCAGCACCCAAGCCACCAACAAACCAAACACCACATTGACCAAGGCCGCAATCAAGGAGGCCCCAAAGGTCAGGCGATAAGACGCCATCACGCGAGGGCCTGTGACGGCTGCCCAAAACTGATCCCACGTGAGTGTGAATGTTTTGAACACCAGGGCTGACAAAGGAATGAGCACAATCAAACAGAGGTACATCAAGGTGTACCCCAAGGTGATGTTGAAACCGGGCAAAACCCGGGCGGGCGCTCTGCGCTTGGCAGGCGCCGCCGCAGCGGAAGTAGGGAGCATGAATTACTTAACGGTGTACAACTTGTCGAACTGACCGCCATCGTTGAAGTGCACTTTTTGCGCTTCTGCAAAGGAGCCAAAGACTTCGTTCACAGTGAACAACTGCAAAGGCTTGAAGGTCTTGCTGTATTTTTTCAAGATGGCTGGGTTGATGGGGCGCAGGGCATGCTTGGCTGCAATTTCTTGCGCTTCATCAGAGTAGAGATAGTTCAGATAAGCCTTGGCCAAATCGCCAGTGCCCTTCTTTGCAACGGTACGCTCAACGACAGCGACTGGGTTTTCGGCCACGATGCTGATGGAGGGATGCACCGCGTCCACTTTGCCTTCACCAAATTCATTGTCGACTGAAATCACTTCGGATTCAAACGTGACCAACACATCGCCAATGTTGCGTTGCAAGAAGATGGTGGTGGCATCGCGGCCGCCCTTGGCCAAGACAGGCACGTTTTTGTAGAGCTTGGCAACAAAGGCTGCGGCGTCAGCGTCGCTGCCACCTTTTTTGCGCACATAGCCCCAAGCCGCCAAATAAGCCATGCGGCCGTTGCCACCGGTTTTGGGATTGACCACAATGACCTGAATGCCAGGCTTGATCAAGTCGTCCCAGTCTTTGATGTTTTTGGGATTGCCATTGCGCGTCAAGAACAGCATGGTGGAACTGGTGGGTGATGCACTGTGAGGAAAGCGTTTGGTCCAATCAGCTGCCACCACACCTTTGCTGGCCAAGAAATCGATGTCTGTGGTGGTGTTCATGGTGACCACATCGGCGTCCAAACCGTCGTTCACCGCGCGGGCTTGAGCGCTTGAGCCACCATGGGCTTGGTCAATCTTGATGTCTTTGCCCGTGGTCTTTTTGTAATTGGCAATGAAGGCGGCGTTGTAGTCTTTGTAAAACTCGCGGGCCACGTCGTAAGAGGCGTTGAGCAAAGTTTGCGCGGAGACACTCAGGCCTGAAAGCGCCAACAGGGCGGTGACAGCAATGGTTTTGATCTTGTTCATGGGGCATCTCAAAAGAGTAAGGGCACGATTGTCAGAGTCCATCTTCAAAACTCAAACGAATCATTTGTTGTTTGTTTATACGAAAAACACATATAAGGCACTTGACTTGTGCCTTTTAGGTTCTCCAATGGACGCCACTGAAGGGGGGCGGACCTTATTTCTTCAGATAAATTTGATCAAAGCTGCCACCGTCTGCAAAGTGATCTTTGTCGGCTTTTTCCCAGCCGCCGAAAGCTTGCTCAATGGTGAACAAAGGCAACTTAGGCAATTGCTTGGCATATTTCGCTTGTGCTTTAGCTGAAATGGGACGGTAAAAATTCTTACCCGCAATGTCTTGACCTTCATCGGTATAGAGGTACTGCAAGTAGGCTTCAGCTACGGCGCGAGTGCCTTTGCGGTCAACTGTTTTGTCAACAACCGTCACGGGCGGTTCCGCCAAGATGCTGATGGAGGGATAGACCACGTCCACTTTGCTGCTGAATTCTTTTTCCAACAAATAGGCTTCGTTCTCCCAAGAGATAAACACGTCGCCTTGGTTGCGTTGTGCAAAGGTGACGGAAGAACCGCGCGCACCGGTGTCCAGCACGGGAACGTTTTTGTAGAGCTTCTGCACAAACTCTTTGGCCTTGGCTTCGCTGCCGTATTTGCGTTTGGCAAATTCCCATGCGGCTAAATAATTCCAACGTGCACCACCCGATGTTTTAGGGTTGGGTGTGATGACGCTGATGCCTGGCTTGATCAGGTCGTCCCAGTCTTTGATGCCCTTGGGATTGCCTTCACGCACCACCAACACAATGGTGGAGGTATAGGGCGATGAGTTGTGGGGCAAGCGCTTTTGCCAGTCGGCGGGAATTAACTTGGCTTGTTTGTTCAACGCATCAATGTCACCCGCCAAGGCCAAGGTGACCACGTCGGCATCGATGCCGTCGATCACAGAGCGGGCTTGTTTGCCTGAACCGCCATGAGATTGCTTGATGGTGACGTCTTGGCCGGTTTTGGCTTTCCAATGTTTGGCGAAGGCAGCGTTGAACTCGACATACAACTCACGGGTGGGGTCGTAGGAGACGTTCAATAAGCTGACAGCTTGGGCAGAAGCCAAGTTGGAGAGACCCGCGCTGGCCAAGACCAATGCGCTTAAAAGGCGGCTGATGAATCGACGGTTAGTTTTCATGGAAGTCCTCAGAAATACATCTAAAAAATAAGATGAATGAATTCTGAAAGTCTTTCTTTAAAACCGGAACTACTTAATTATCAGTTGTTAATTACAAAAATGCATATAAAGGATGTGACTCCTTTAAAAACAGGTACTTACAGACAGTCAAGCGTGACATTCAACTCACGCCACCAAAGCCACAGACTTCACTTGCGCCCACACCGGCTGGCCCACCTGCAGGGCTAGCGCGTCCACCGCACGTTTTGTGACGCGGGCCAGCACCTCTTCGGCACCACACTTCAACACCACCATCACCTGCGAAGGATGCGCATCGGGCGTGATGCTTTGAATGTGGCCACGCAGTTGGTTTTGAATGCTGGTGTTTTGCGGCTCGGACGTTGCCAAACTCACATCACGCGCCAAGATGCGAATGCGCACAGATTTGCCAACAGA
>CANBWP010000023.1 GCA_947373185.1 Comamonadaceae bacterium
TGAGTTAGCCCCCTGAATGACAGTCCCATCGGTATTCCTTAAACTAACAACTAGGAATACGACTATGGATATGACTATGTCATCAATAAGACCTAACCGGGTGGAAGTGGTCACCAGTGTTCAGCGCCGCAGGCGCTGGACTCCGGAACAAAAGCTTGAAATCGTCAAACAAACCAATGAACCAGGAAGTTCTGTTTCTTTGGTTGCCCGCCAACATGGATTGACTGCAGCACAGTTGTTTCAGTGGCGCAAAGCTTATTTGGAAGGTTCTTTGGTCGCAGTCGGTGCCAATGAAACCGTTGTCCCGGCCTCTGAACTTCAAGAAGCGATGAGACGCATTAAACAACTTGAAGGTGCGCTTGGACGCAAGACTCTGGAGAACGAGATTCTCAAGGAGGCTGTGGACTTTGCCAAAGCAAAAAAGTGGATTGTGCGCTCGCCTGTATTGCCCGGGGACGAGCAATAAGGGCGGTGTGCATGGCACTGGGCGTATCGCGCAGCAATGTGTTGACCAAGAAGGCCCGCTCAACTGATTGGTCTGATTTGAGAAAGTCACCACCTAGAACTGACGACGCAGACCTCAAGGATGCCATTGCCTGCGTGGTTAAAGATCGAGCCACCTATGGCTATCGAAGGGTCTGGGCAAGGCTGAAGATCGATGGTCGCCAGATCAACCATAAGCGCGTTTACCGAGTAATGCGCGATGAGGGCTGGCTGCTGTTTAGACAAGGTCAAAAGCCTTTGGATACCAGGAAACACGAAGGCACAGTGGCCGTGAAAGAAAGCGATACTCGCTGGTGCTCAGATGGATTAGAACTGTCGTGCGACAACGGAGAACGAGTCCGCGTGGCATTCGCGCTGGACTGCTGCGACAGAGAGATCATGAGCTGGGTAGCCACCACCAAAGGCATTGATGCGGGACTGGTTGGAGACTTGATGATGCAGGCTGTGGAGAACCGATTCGGATCAAACGGCAAGCCGCCTAAAACGATTGAGTGGCTGACGGACAACGGCAGTTGTTACACCGCTGCAGAGACCAGAAGCTTTGCCAAAGAACTGGGTCTAAAGCCTGTGACAACACCGGTGACAAGCCCTCAAAGTAACGGCATGGCTGAGAGCTTTGTGAAGACACTGAAACGGGACTACGCCAAATTGGCTAACCGGCCAGATTCAAAAACTGTGATGGCTCAGCTGAAAGATTGGTTCGATGACTACAATTCGTATCACCCGCACAGTGCACTTGGTTACTTGCCACCAACACTGTTCAGGGAGAAACGATCGGTAACTTAAACATACCGGCGGTACTGGATTACAGGGTCAAGACCATTGGTGGCTTAGAAGAATTTGCGAGCACTTTAATGTATTGCAACTCGAATCACACGGAAAAATGGGTCGAGGATTTTGGATGATCGTAGAAAAAATTTAATCCAATTTCCAAATCAAGATGCATCAGAGCTAGTGTTCATTTGCTAGCTACTAAGGAAATTCTTGGTCCATTTCGTTCCAACTTGTCAGATAGAACCTGTATACAACTAAATCCGTTTTTTATCAAAAGTTCCAATAAGTGACTTTTCAGTAACCACTTGGAAGTAGGTGCCATGCCTGAAAAAACATCGTCGTAGCCAAGCTCTTTGTATTCATAGTATTTGTAGCCTGTCTCATGCGTTTGAATAGCCATTTCATCCGTCGCGTAGTGGGTATCAAGAAGGACGGCAGTTTGGATCTTTGGAAGAAGTGTGTTGAGATGGGTGACTGGATCAAACAAATGATAGAGAACGCCAACGTGATGTAGAACATCAAAATCAGGTAGTGAACTTGTTTGCTCCTCGTCATCTATATCAAGAACATACACTTTAGGAAAAACTCCGTATGCGGCGCAGCGTGACAGAGTTTTTGTAACATTCTCAATTCGTGAGTCTACGGCCACAACAGTAGATGTATGTAATAGAAGCCCTATTGTGTGAACGCCTTCAAAGCAGCCCACTTCCAGTACTGATTTGTTGGCTAGGTTTATAACTTCATTCAGTTTAATGATTCTTAAATCTGGAATCTCTTGACTCTCAGAACGCTTGCCTTCCCAAGCTTGCTGACCAAGCTTGCGACCAAGTGAATCTTCTGTGAAGCACTTCCATGGTAATAGTCGGTTAAGAACTGCTAGATCTAGGTCCGATAAATGCTCAAAGGCTTGATAGTTGGATTTGGATGTCATATCGAAAATAAATCATTAACAAATGATTATTGGTATGGATTGAACTCATGCCACGTCTCAATTCGTGAATCAATTTCGGAAAAATCCTGAATATTGAAAGTTGAAAAATATCCAGCAAGGTGTTCCCTTGCGTTAGGGCTCGTAGCCCAAGTACTCATCGAAGTATCTGGATGGGATATGAGTTCATTCCCCCAAAAGAGGGTTTGTAAAGCCAACGAAGGGCTAAATGTATAAGTTGTTTTGCAGTAAATTGCTAACAAATTGCCGATACCATTTGAGTCTTTATTCTCAAGCAATTGAACATTTGTAAGTTCACTAATTTCATGACGTTCTTGCAATGTTAAAGGGTGCTGTGGCTTTTCATTGCAGACAATTTTTTTGTTAGGATTTGCAAGCGCAAAAGATCGCAAATAATCGAGCCTATTTTTATATGAAATTTCTGATTTGACCGTCCAGTTTTCATAGGAAGGTATCGGGACATAAACGACATTCCAGTGTCCGACTTTATCTTTTCCTATCCCCAAGTTAACCAACCATTCGTCAGCCTTCGTATTTAACTGAACAAGGGCCTGTTGATTAATTGGTAAATTGAAGGTTGGATATTTTGAAAGAACACTTTTGTGGTGATATCCGCCCGGATCAAATTGGTGATAAATAGGAAAAGGATGTCGATTAAAAATGCCCAATTCGTAATGCAAGAAAAGCTTATTTGGCCAAATTTTTCTATATATTGAGGTCGGCGCCGTGGAGATAACTATGTCTGGCTCTACTCCATTTGTATGAAGATCATTGATTGTTAAATCCTCAATTTCGATTGAGGCTTGATTCACATAAAGCAGCGCATTGTTAAGGTCAGCTTGTAGCTTGAAGTCATCAAACTTGGGTGATGCAATGACATACTGAACTTGAAGTGCGGAAGATAAGAAGTCTTCTTTTATTTTGTCTGTGCCGTAAATGGTTACCTTGTGTCCAGCCTGAATTAATGAAGCCGAAATTTTTTGGAACACAGGGACGCGATGCAATCTTTGACTGTCAGTCAAAGATTGCGGATCAAGGCACAAAAGAAAATTCATACAGCAGGTAATGCACTGATGGGATGTTTAAGTTGTGCCGAATAGGTCGTACGCTTCAATTCCTGATGCCATTCATTTGCCATAGGCGCATTGGCATATTCATTAAAGCAAGGTGTGCCTAATGTCCAATGCAGCAATCTCGCTTGATGGTTAGCCCCAAACTCGTCGGGTAACCAATTCCATTCGATCGGTAGTTGACCAATTTCATGATCTTGAAGCCACTTGAATCTGTGTAATGTAGGACCATTTGATTGTCTAACGAACTCTGGTGTTACGGATCGGTTGGAAGGGTGAGCGCAATTCCAAAGTACAACGCTAGACCAATTTTTTCTAGGGTAGTTTGAGTTCGTAGCACCTAAATATTTTTGAGTTGCCTTACTGATGTAGTCGTGTTGAACGCACATGACGGCAAATCTGTCGTCGCGTAAGTTCCACAAATTTGCAATGTCTTCTCGAAAAATCATGTCACCATCTACAAACAGCGCCCATCCCTTGTAACGCATAAGATGTGGGACCAAAAAACGGCTGTAAATAAATTGGTTGCTACCGTCTTGGTGTGATTCTTGGTAGTCTTTAAGGTGGTCAAGGACCAGGGGCGTTATTGCAACCGGCTGCGACGATGTGCCGATAATGCTTTGTACACAAACGTGATACGCAATACTTTCTCGGGTGTCGTAACCAATGAAAATGTTAAGCATTTAACCCTCGTTAAACATTTTTCTCGCTGAGTTGACTTCGTTTGAAGTCGTAAGTGCAACTATGTCAAGCAGTAGTAGCTCATTCAATCAAGCAATATTTAAGCCAGAAAAAAACGACAATTTTTAATAAAGTGAATGCTTTTGTAGGCCGAAAATGGCAACAAATTGCCATCACAACTTCCTGAAGAAAAAGTGTGATTACCTCAGCCAGGCATTCGTCCATTTATCAAGAGCGTCACTTCGAAGCATCCATTTAGCATGGACTTCGGCTTTGAGGGCATGGCCGCGTGTCGAAGATGTCTGCAGATCATTGACATGTTGTCGAATTGCATCAACCCAGTTTTTGTAGCGATTTTTCACAATTTGAATGGGCAGCCCGCTGTCGACATACGCCCTCGTATCACTACAAATTACGGGATAGCCACATGCGCCATACTCAAGGAGACGCAAATTACTTTTGCAATCATTGAATTGACTATTCTCAAGCGGTGCTAAAGCCAAATCTAAATCTAGACTCGCTAGCTTTTGCGGATAGGCATCTATTGCCACGCCATAATGGAATTCCTTGACGTAAGGTCGAAGTTGTTCTGGACACATACCTAAGAATACCCAGTCAACTTCATTGGCGAGATTTTTTACCACATCAAAAATAAGCTCGAGATCGCCTCGATGTGAACTGCCTCCGGCCCATCCTACGCGAGGTTTTTTATGTTCAGTTTTATGAGTGTCTAATTTCAGCCACCAATCAGTAGGTAATTGCAGCTCAAGAATTTGGATGTTTGGATGCCAGTCACGCACAGCTTCAGCCAAACCCGGCGTGGAAACAATCAACTTATCTACCAATGAAACGCCATCTTTGATTTTTCTTAATAAGTCACTGGGAAACTTTTTACGATCTGGATTTTTCATAGGAAGTCTGTGAATAAGATCATCAATTTCAAAAATTTTGTAAGCCTTGGAATGTGTTTTTGAGTGCTTCATGTATTCCAACATCGAGTTTTCAAAAGGCTTCTGAAAAATGATGGTGTCAGGTTGAATTCGCTCTAATTCAACCGGTAGCAAGGGTCGGAAGGTACAAACTCCATCAGCCAATCCTTCCGCCTCCATTGCGCTCAATGGTTGTATAAGCCGATATTGACCGCAACCAACATTGTCTGATGGATGGATCAAAATCACCGGATCGGGTCGCCATGTAACGGGTCGAAATGAAATTTCTGAATCTGGTTCTAACGAAAAAGACGGACCACTTAATGAAAAATTACGGTTGTAAGCAGAATCTCTAGCAAGTTGAGGTAGCCATTGTTTGAAGAATTTATGCTCTTCTTCTGAACGAGATTGGCAAAAGTATTCTTCAGTTTTTCCTAAGGCGGGATCGGGGCTTGAATGGGTCGTTGCAACAATTGAATGTGCTGTCCAAATGATTTTGATGTCTCTTGCATGTAACCGAAGACACAAATCAATTTGTGTAAGTTGTGTGCTCTTAAGCGATGTATCAAAGCCCTTCAACTCAGAGAAGTATTGTTTGGAAAACATCATGCAGTCCGATGAGATCGCATGGAATTGCTGCTCTAAATTGAGCCGTTGCATGTAGCCAGAAGAAGTCCAATGTTCACCTTTGAAGGCGTTTCCGCTAACGCCGTGCAATCCTAATATGACGCCAGACTGCTCGACAAATAAATCTGAATTGATGATTTTTGCGCCAACCACAGCAACTTCAGATCTGAGTGCGTGATTGAGTAGCGCATCCAGCCATGAAGGCTCAATAAAACGCGTGGCGCAATTGACAAACAAGAGGTGTGATCCTCGTGCGATGGTCGCAGCTAGATTAGACGCGTGAGCAAAATTTCCTAAGTGTTCAACCGCGACAAAACGAAAACGAACAGGATCAATTTCGATAAAACCCTTGATCCATTCTGAAGATGCGTTGTCTGTTGTAGCTGCTTCAACAATTAAAATCTCATAGTTTTTATAACTTGTAAATTCAAGCAGCGATTCAATACAACTTTGAGTCTCAGATAAATCCTCGTTTCGAATGATGATGGAGATTAAAGGTGAGCATGAATGACTGTAAATGGTTCGGTAAAGTCTTGGCTTTAAAGTAACTGCTTGAGATGCATGGTCTGTCACTGATTGAATGTGCTCATTCAGAATAGCCAATTCAAGACTTTCACTTTCTGATGCACTCGGTTCGGCAGAAATGAGAAGTGGTTCTGAAATGTGCAAGATATTTGCAACACCACAATTTCGAATCAGTCTAAGAATGAAATCCAGTTCAAAAAAACCGCCAACACTTTCTTTTAAAGGGCCATGTTTTTGAAGTGTTGACGTTCTAAAAAACCAATGATTTGACATCAGCCATGGAAAGCTCAATAGCAAATCTGAATCAAAGTCAGGCAGCAATGCTGCTTCAACACTGCCAGTGGGTGAAAGTATTAATTTGTCGGAGTAGGCCGCTTTGACTTCATGATTGGAAACCATTTGTGACAAACAGAGCAGGAGTCCACTCCGGGTAAATTCATCTCCAGCATTAACGAAAAGTAGCCAGTCAAAATTAGATCTATCGCAAATATTAACAAGCCGATCCAACTTTGCCACTGCCCTTGAAACGACCAATACTTCGGTGCTTGTGCAAATTAATCCGGATGCCGCTATGTTCAGCGAGTTCGTGGTGAGATCCAATTTGGCAGGGGAATCCAGATCCGCTGTCTTGATAATCACATGTAGCTTAATTGGATCTTTGAACTTTGCAAAAAATTGTGAAAACTTGATGATTTGTGATTCAGTGAGTGAACGCTTCGATGCCCACCTGCTGGCGTCGCTAAAGTTAAAACCTGAGATTGTCAGGCCTTGATCAAATGCCAATAAGGGGAAATATCTTTCCAATGCATGGGCTAAAGTCCCTTCAATTTGTCCACTTTCGATTTCAAAATCTGACTGTTGAATATTGAGTTTTGCAAGTTCATGGAATATGGCGCCACGTGTCCAAAACATAGTACCTGCAAAGAATTGAGCCCCAGCTGGGTATTCGGTTCGGCTTGCCGTAATACGGTTCCAATGTGCAATTGTGTCGGGATGGTAGAAGGATTGAGCAAGTGGTGTTAGGAATTGATCGGGGCCAGCGATGCCAACTTCAGGGTTGCTTGAAAAGTAGTCAAAAATTAAATGAGTTCGGCCAGTGGGGAGTAAGCCATTTAAAAGATCATCCCGCCACTCATCACCTTGTGAGCCTTTTTTATGAGTTGATTTCTTGCTGTGAATTTTTAAGACTAAGTCATATGCATGCAATGGCACTGAACGAACCAATTCAATCAAGGGACCTACATCGCGCCCTTTGTTTTCAAATCCGAAAATATTTGCACGTGGGAAGTCTGAGAGTACAAGGCGGTTGACATTCGCAACTTGAAAATCAGGCGTAGTGATGAACAGGTCTGTTGTTATAGGCAGTTGGGCCAAGCGCTCTTTAAATTGAGGCCATAAATCTAGGTGAAATAAGTGTAGGACCACCGCAATGGAGGGCCAATGTTTCTCATTAACTGTCATCCGTTTGAGTCCAATCGGAAAGTACCACTTGCATTATCATAATTTTCGGTAAAACATTTCTAGCCGGAAATACGGAGAGGGGTCCAAATTATTGACAATTTGACACCTAAGGCATTAGGTAAGCAAAAAAAATGCCAAAAAAAAAGGTCACCGAAGTGACCTTTTGGGAGTTGGCTGTTAGGCCAACTAAAGGACTGGATTTACTTCAACAATGCCAACACAGATTGTGAAGACTGGTTAGCTTGAGCCAACATTGCAGTAGCAGCTTGCTGAACGATCTGAGCTTTGGCCAAGTTGGTTGTTTCCTTAGCGTAGTCAGTATCCAAGATGCGGCTACGTGATGCTTGCAAGTTGGTAGAAGTTGTTTCCAGGTTGGAAATGGCAGCTTCAAAACGGTTTTGATAAGCACCCAAGTTCGCACGGCTGTTGGTCACAGTATCGATAGCTGCGTCCAAGATAGAAAGTGCCTTTTGTGAGGATTCTTGAGTTGACAGATCAACAGAACTCACTGTTTGGCCCGTAACAGTTGAGGCTGTCATTGCAGTGCTTGCGTCTGCAGTGAGACCTGCCTTGGCTACGCCAGGACCTGCCAACGAAATAGTTGCAGCGCCGGTAGAAGAAGTTAACTTCATCTTGGCAAATGTTGTCTCTGTCTGTGCTGCCGAGTCAAAACCAGTTAAGCCTACTGCCAAGCCGTTTGCACTTAAGGTTGTCGTAATGTTGCGACCGTCATTGGCTGTTAAGTCAACCATTGCCGTATTCGTTCCATTGACTACAGCGGAAACGCCTGTTTGCGCTGTTTTGGCATTGATCGCAGAAACCAGTTGTGAAGCACGACCTGCTGCGTCACTAGTGGCGGTTAAGGCGCCAATGTCAACTCCGTTGATTAACAAATCACCTGCTGTTACAGCACCAGTTCCAGTGATGGCGTCTGATGTCTTTGTGTTAGCCAAAGCAGTAGCGGTTACGCCAGTGAGTGAAGATGAAGCATTGATAGCATTGGCTTTGGAGATGGCACTCGCTGAAGCTTCGGCATAAGAAACGCCATCAGTAGACGATCCTGAGATTGCAAAGTTGTTAATGGCGAGATCACCGGCCAGCAAAGCGCCAGTTGTAACTACGGCAGACTCTTTGGTTGACGTGCCTGTTGTGGCTCCGACAACACCCAAGGCAGAAGCTTTGGCATTGCCAATAGAAATAGAAATACGGTCTGTTGTTTCATTACCAGAACCAACTTGGAACGATGCATCTTTAAATGTACCGTCCAACAGTTTGCTGCCGTTGAATGCTGAGTTGGAAGCTACACGGTCAATTTCATTGATCAGTTGCGAAGCTTCCAAGTTCAAAGACTTGCGGTCAGACTCGCTGTTGCCCGAGTTGGCAGATTGCACAGCCAATTCACGAATGCGCTGCAAGTTGTCTTGAATGGCAGACAAGCTACCCTCAGCAGTTTGCGTCAAAGAGATGCCATCATTGGAGTTGCGAATGGCAGCAGCCATACCGCGAATGTTGGCAGTCATGCGTGTGCTGATGGCCAGGCCAGCCGCGTCGTCTTTGGCTGAGTTAATGCGAATACCAGTGGAGAGACGCTCCATGGATGTCGCAGAGTTGATACCAGTTTTGCGCAATGAAGCTTGAGCTGAAAGCGCGCTGATGTTTGTGTTGATAACTGACATGGATTTTCTCCTTCAGGGGTTTATAACGAAGTTACAAGAAATCCAATTTGAAATCTTGTTACTTGCTGATTCGGTTGTTGTGGAATGAACTTGAGTGAATTAATTCAATTAGTGCAAAAAGTTTTTGTTTTCACATCAAGCTTTTGCGCTAAACAGCAGGCCTTTGACCTTTTCAATGTTGTGCGCAACACGCACCACCACTTCATTGGGTATTTGCCTGACCACTTCACCGCTCTCTGCACTTCGCACGGTGACCACGGGGCCGCCAACGGCCTCGTCCATTTGAAAGCCCAGACCACGCTTGGTGGATGACATTTGTTGATTGAGCATGCTCACTGCTTCTTGCAGGTTCTGCCGAACTTCTGACGCATCAAACTTGATAGCCACCGGTTTTGGGGCTTGCACTTTGGGTGTGTCAGGAATTTGAATGGCTGAACCGCCAGTTGCTTGTGAGCTCGCATGTGCTGGCGCAGTAGGCCGCGCAGCTGCAACGCCTGCTCCCCCTGCCGCTATATTGCCGATTTCGGAAACCATGGTTGTCCGTCCTTTTCTTCATAAGCATGCTGAACCCGCCGAATACCACCGGTCTCCTGCACCCAGAAGGTGTCAAGAGAAGTTCAGTGGTTGGTGAATCGGCAGGGCAAAGCCAAACTTGAGGACAAATTTCAAGTTTTTTTGAAAAAAAGCGGCTGTGAGAGGGAAAGGGTCTATTTAGTTCTTTGTGTAAACAGACATCATTCCGTCAAAAGTGCTCTTCAGATTGGTCTGAAGGCTCTTCGATTGGCCCACCATGGATTCCATGGCGGCAAATTGTTTGTTGTACCGGGCCAGCAGGGCGGTCATCCGGGTGTCCAGGTCGGCCAGCTGCTTTTTGTACTCGGTAATTTTGGTGGTCAGGTTGTTGCTCTGGGCCGTCAAGGGGCCTGAGGTGTCCAGCAGGGCGGTCAGTTTTTTGACGGCTTCGCCTGCGGTGCCGGAGGGCAACACACTGAATTTGCTTTGGTTTTCACGGTTTCCGGTGACCAGGGTCACTACATTGTCAAACTTGGTTTGCAGTGCGGTGTCCAGTTTGGTCTTGTCAATCGACAGCACGCCTGTTTGGTCCAGCGTAAAACCAATGTCGCGCAGCGCTGTCAAGCCACCGGCGGGGGTGGTGGAGTTGCCCGTGATCAATTGGCGCATTTGATTGCGAACGGTGCTGACGATTGAGTTGCCGACCAATGTGGCGCCATAGTCTGGCACGGTAGATTTGGGGTCGGACACCACGCCCAACATGGTGTTGGCGTCGTTGTAGGCGGTGACCAACGCGTCGAGCTTGGCGGAAACGGACGAGGTGTCACGCGAGAAGATGAGGCTTGCAGGTACGCCGCCAGATGTGACAGTCGCAAAATTGAGCGTGGTACCTGCAATGGCATCGGTCACTGAATTGTTGCTGGCGCTCATGGCCATACCGTCTACATTGAAGATGGCGTCCTTGGCGTCTTGCAATTGTTTGCCAAAGCTCACGCCCGTGACTTCTCCACCGCCAGTTTTGGCGCTGGTCAAAGAAAATGCATTGGTGCCACCCATGGTGCCAGTCACCATGATGCGATAGGGCGTGGCGGCATTGCCGGTATTGACCAATTGAGCCGTCACGCCAAGGTTGGCAGAGTTGATGGCCGCCACAATGCCAGCCGGGGTGGTGTCGTTCGGTGCAACTGAAATGCTGTTGCTCAATTGCGTACCGGTAGCAGCCGCAATGCTGCTGGCGCCCATGGCGGCCGAGGTCAAAGTGAGTGAACCGTTGTTGTTGGTGCCCGAGGCATATCCGGCAGCAAAAGTACCAGAGAAGGTGCCGTAAGTGGCCAGGTCATTGCTGTTGATGTTGGTGCTGTCAACACCACCGCTGCCCAATTGCTCAAACATTTGTCCCACTTCAGAGGCGCTCAATGCTTTGTTCGCAGTCAGGGTCAGACCATTCACGGTGACGGTATCGCCCTTGTTCATGGCTTTCAAGGTCAGGGAGATGGTGGACGGTGTGCCTGTGATGTTGTTGGCCACGTCGGCCGCAATTCCCTGTGTGAAAACTTGGGTGGGTGTAGGGTCGATGCCTTTTTTGAGGACCAAGCTAAACGCTTCACCATTGTTCACCTGTGACAGCGGGTTTTCAAACCCCGGCACATTGTCTGCAGAGATGCTGCGTTGCTGCTGTGCCAGCTGAGTCACTGTGACCGAATGGCTGCCAGGACTGGCAGATGCCGTCGTGGTCACACTCACCGCAGAAGGCTGACTGATTTGCGGAACCAAAGTGCTGAATGAACTTTGGTTTTTTAAATTGGTAAACGCGGTTTGCAAGTCGTTCAATACAAACTTGATGGCCGAATAGCCGGAAATGCCGCCTTCAGCTTTCGTGACTTTGGCTTCAATGGCAGTTTGTCTCGGCGCTTTCTCCGCGGCCACCAAACCATTGGCCAAGGCATTGACGTCCACGCCAGACCCTGCACCCAGCGTGCTGATGATGCTCGCCGCCGAGGTTTTGGCTGTCGTGGCTGCCGTTGTTGCCGCGGTTGATGTGGTGGACGATGTGGCGGTAACCATGATTTACTTCAACTTCGTTTATTTGATGAAGTTGAACAAGTTCAACTGACTCACTTTGGCAAAGCTGCTTTGTGCGGCTTCCAAGCTCATCATTTGTTGGTTCATTTTGGTAATGGCGCTGGCGTAGTCCAAGTCTTCAATCGAAGACAGTGTGGTCTTCAAATTGAGGGTGGTGTCCTCGAGCACAGATGTCTGCTGGTCTACGACATTCAAGTTGGTGCCAATTTGAGCCTGGGCCAAGCTCACGCCCAGTTGCAAGGCGTCAAGCTCGCCTGCGCCGCGGCGCACATCGTTGCCATTTGAATGGTTCAAGCCTGCAATCAGGTTGTCGATGGATTCAAAGAAACCAACCCCTGTCGCTTTGCCGTTGGTATCTGTCCGCGCAACGGGCACGAAAGCGTCTGTGCCTGTGCGGTTGATCGGAATGCTGCGCTGATCGCCCACACGCACGTTCATGCGGGTTTGGTCGCCCATGTACACAGGGCTGCCATTGGCGGTTTCTACAAAGGCGGGTTGTTTCACGCGGCTGCCAGAAAACAAGTAGTTACCGTTGCTGTCTTTGGTGTTGGCCAAGCTCAACAGCTGATCACGCAAGGCTTGCATTTCAGTGGCCAAAGATTTGCGATCAGCTGCGCTCAGCGTGTCGTTGGCACCTTGCACTGCAATTTCTTTGGCGCGAACCAGCAAGTCACTCACACTTTTCAAGGTGGTGTCTTCGCCTTCCAAGCGGGCTTTGATGGTGTTCAATGAACTTTGATAGCTGTCTTGTTTGTTCAAAACCGATTTCAAACGCTGAATGGTTGCAGCTTGGTTGGGCGCGTCGCTGGCGTTGATGATTTGCTTGCCTTGTGCCAACTGCGCTTGCGTTTGCGTCAGGTTGGTTTGCACATTGCTCATTTGAGCAGAGGCTCTGTCAAACAAAAGGTGGGTTGAAATTTTCATGATGTTTTAGCTTTCACGGACTTCAACGAACTTGCAGCACGCTGTCGAACAACTGGCTGGCCACTTGCAAAATTTTGGCGGCCGCTTGGTAGGCTTGCTGATAGCGCACCAGGTCAGCAGCCTCTTGATCCAGGCTCACGCCTGAGACTTGATCGCGCGCCGTGACGGCTTGGTCGTACACCACTTTCAAGGCCGATTGGGAGATGGTGGCTTGGCGGGCAATGTTGCCCATGTCGTTCACGTTGTCGATGTACGAGGCCGAGAACGTTTTGCCGCCCCCCATGACCGGCTCAGACTCCAAGTCAATCAACTGCAGCATGTTTTCATTGTTGCCTGTGCCATCTTTGTTGCCGTCGATGGTGAAGGTGTCGCCTGTTTTAGGCGGATTGGACAATGAAATCTGAATGCCTTGATAAATCAATGCGGGTTCTAAATGGTTGGGGTCAAAGTTGCGATCGGCCACCGTGGTGTTGGTGTTCAAGTCCACAATGGTGAAGTGGGTGGGCGAATCAAACGTCACTTGCAGGGGTTGGGTTCGCAAGGCTTGCTTGGCTCCGACAGGCTGCCCTGTGTAGCCCGTTGAAATCTTGGCTTCGCCAGGTCCCGTCACAAACACCAGCAAATCTTCGTTGCCCGTGCCCGACAAATAGGCGCCTGTTTTGAAACCCATTTGGGCCAAATCGGCGGGTGCACCGTTGGCAAAGCCAAGTTCCACGGGGGTGTCAGCGCCGTCCACCAAAGCTCGCGTGATGCTGATCTTGCCGCCATAGGTGCCCGCTTTCAAACCCAAGGCATTGGGCGAAGCAGAGCTGTCAATGGCGATATTTTTGCCTTCATTGCCGGCGGTGTTGGTCAAGACCAAATCACCATCGTCGCCCATAGACGCTTGAACGCCAGACGCTGTGCTTTTCAAGTTGATCGCATCGATCAAGCTTTGCACGCTGGTCAAACCTGTGGGCACAGCTTTGATGACGGTGTAGGCGGCGTCATTGCCACTCTTCAAAGACAAGGGCAAATCCAACTTCAGTTGGTTCACCGGAATGCGAATTTCGTTTTTGGCCGTGGCGGTGATGCCCACGATGCCATTGGCCTGAATGCTGGCGGCAATGTCGGAGGCTTGAAGTGTGCTGCCAGCGATGGCAGACATGCCGTTCAGGGTGACGCCATTGAGTTTGAACAAACCACCGGAAATGGATGTGAGACCCGTTTGAATGCGATCGCTTTGCAAGGTGGCTGCCACGGCCACTTTGGCCAGCGTGGTGTGTTTGGTGGGGTCGGTTTCTGACGTGTCGGCTTGCAGAACCATGCCGCTATCGGCTTTGGCCCCATAAAAAACCCGAATGTCTTTGTAGCCGTCTGCACCATTCACGTTCAAATACGCGCTGCTGTAATTGGCATTGGCGGCAAAGCCATTGGCGTCCGTCATGATCAGCTTTTGAGTGTCTGCATCCACAGCGGCGCCCACCAATTGGCGACCATCGCGCGTGAAAATTTGCAGCTGCTGACCTGCATCGGCTTCACCCATCATCACACTGATGTTTTCCAAACCATTGGGAATGGTGGCCACGGCCGCGACGGGACGTGACAGAGTGGGCTTGACGGTGATGGCGGCAGACGAGCTGGGGTTGTTGACCAGCGTGGTGGTGATGTCTGGTGGTCCATTGGTGGGTTCACCCACATACAAAATGCCAGCGTCTGCGCCCCCTGTGTTGTTGGGCGCTTCAATGACGCGAAACTGGGCTGCAGCCGATACCTTCAAAGCATCGGTGATGTTGACCTTGACGGTGCCGGCTGAACCGACGGTGCTTTTGTCGATGCTGAACAAGTCGGTGCCCGTGTTGCCGTAGGCGTCAATGCCGCTGGTGTGAATGGCATTGACTTCCTTCACGAAATTGTTGGCCAGCGTGTCCAATGAGCTTCGGCTGCTGCCCAGCACTTGCTCGCGAAAGCTCATGATGCCAGCCAGTTTGCCGCCACTCAAACCGGTGAGGGGTGTGGGCGAGCCATAGGGGTCAAGGACCAAGCTGACTTTTTCAGGGGCGGCTGAGTTGAAATTGGTTCCCAGCATGAAGGAGTTCACGCCGTCGACCACCACATCGCGGGTCAGCGATGGGCCTAAACTGACAGACACAGCGCCGTTTTCTGCAAAGGCTGTGTTGATGTGTGCATAGCTGGACAAGTCTTTCAACAGCACGTCGCGTTGATCGAGCAAATCTGCAGGTTGTGCATCGACAGATTTTTGCTTGGTCAACTGTGTGTTCACCGCGGCCAATTGCTTGAAGATGGTGTTCATCGAATTGACGTAGCCTTTGACGGCTTCGTCGGTTTCGTTTTGAACCAAATCCAATTGACCCGACAGCTCGCCAAATCGGGCGGCCAAGTTTTCGGAGTCACGCAAGAAGCTGCCGCGCATCACGGTGGAGGCGGGGTCAGATGACAAGTCGCGCGCTGCGTTGAAAAACTGATCCAGCGCACCACTCAAGCCCATGGAGGTGCTGCCCATGATGTCAATCACGCGGTTGGCGTAATTCACCATGGGTTCTTGGCTGGTCAGTTGGCTGTTGCTGTTGCGAAGGTTGGCTTCGGCAAAAGTATCGTACTGACGTTTCACGGTGTCTACCGTGACGCCTGTTCCTAAGTAAACCGTACCGACCTTGGCCACCGGGTTGGCGGCCAGCACCACTTCTTGGCGTGAGTAGCCGTCGGTGGAAACGTTGGCAATGTTGTTCGAGACCGTGCCCAGTGCACGTTGGTACGACTGAACCGCATTCGAGGCGACGCTGACTAAGTCGGTCATGTGCCGCTCCCGTTAAGGGGTTTGGGTGGCAAGTGCAGTGGCAGCATTTGCGGCTTGGGCAAAGTGAAGCCGTTTTGTTTGGGGTTGAGCTTGTCCAAGGACATGCCCATTTGCGCCGGATTCAAAGCCATGGGCTTAGCGGCAAAAGCGGCAGGATCTTGCCGCTGTTTCAACATGTCTGCCGTGGTGGCAATGTTGGCTTGTTGTTGTTCTAAGTTTTTGACCAGCATATCGGCCAGGCCCATGCTGTTCTTTTTGGCCAGTTGCACCGACACTTCTTTGTCGAACATGCCTTCATAGGTGTCCACTGTGTTTGACTCTGTCAAGTCACTCTTCACAATGGATTCCCGCATGGATTTCATCATCATTTGCAGGAACAAGGCTTCAAACTGCTGGGCCGTTTCTTTGATGGCACCCTTGGCATCTTGGCGCGCCTGACCCTTCAACTGACCTAGACCATCAAAGTCGAGGTAGGAGCTGGTAGAGGGATTGTTGACGGCGTCCATGGTGTGTCGGTATTTGCTTTTAACAAAGAGTCAGCAAATCTTGTGCCAGTTAGATCACGATCAGTTCGGCGCGCAAGCTGCCCGAACTTTTGAGCGCTTCCAAGATGGCAATCAAGGAGGAGGGGGAGGCACCCACTTGATTGACCGCGTCCACAATTTGACGCAAATCGACACCTGGCTGGAACAAGAACATCGGCTTGTTGGGCTCGCTCACCTTGACTTCGGCATTTTGAACCGCAGCGGTTTGTCCTTGGCTGAATGCGCCAGGTTGAGACACTTCGTTGGTGGCGGCAATCGACACAGAGATGGTGCCATGTGTGACGGCAGCGGCGCTCACGCGCACATTGCGACTGATGACCACCGTGCCAGTTTTGGCGTTGACCACCACACGGGCGGTCGGCTCGCCTGGCATGACGTCCATGTTTTCCACCATGCTCATGAAAGCCACGCGTTGGGTCAAATCTTGAGGGGCCTGCAGTGTGATGGACACGCCATCTAAAGCACGGGCCACATCGTCGCCAAAGCGGCCATTGATGGCGTTCACGATGGCATTGGTGGTGGTGAAGTCGCTTTCACGCACGTTCAGCACAATGCGATCGGCTTTGTCAAAAGGGTTGTCGACCACGCGCTCAACGGTCGCGCCACCTGGAATGCGGGCCGCAGTGGGCACACCCACAGCCACTTTAGAGCCAGCGGCGGCGGCATCAATGCCGGTGGCCGTTAAGGCGCCTTGGGCCAAGGCGTAGATTTCACCATCCACACCGCGCAAGCTGCTGAGCAACAAAGTGCCGCCGCGCAAGTTGCTGGCCTTGCCGATGGCTGACACATTGATGTCAATTTTTTGACCGGGCTTGGCAAAGCCTGGGAGTTCTCCGGTCACCATCACGGCGGCCACGTTTTTGATGTCCATCTTGCCAGTGCTGGCGGCTGTCTCAAAGTCAGACAAAGGACCTTCCATGCTGACACCCAAACGGGTCAGCAATGTTTTCATGCTTTGCGCCGTGAAGGACACGTCAGCGCCGTCACCGGTGCCTTGCAAGCCCACCACCAAGCCATAACCAATCAATTGGTTAGAGCGCATGGCAGCCACACTGGCCAAGTCTTTGATGCGATCGGCCATGGCGCTGGTGCAGCTCAGTGAGAGTGCCAGCATCAGGACCAGCCAAGGGGCCTTGACGTATTGAATGAATTTTTTCATAACAGTGTTTGAGCGAAAATGTCTATCCAAAGCAAGATGGCTTCGGATCAGAAAGGCCACAATTTGAGCAAGGCACTGGTGCCCCAGCCAGCGCGCGTGGCGTTGGCCAAGTCGCCAGAGCCACGGTAAGCAATTTGGGCATTGGCCAAGCGGCGTGATTGAACGGTGTTGTTGGGGGCCACGTCATCCGGTCGAATGATGCCGGCCACTTGAATGATTTCTGAGCCCTCGGTCAACGCCAATTGCTTCTCACCGCGCAGCACCAAGTTGCCGTTGGGCATGACTTCTACCACTGCAACGGCCACCGAGCCATTCAGGCTCGCCTGTTGGTCAGCTGCGCCCGTGCCTTTGTTAGAGACTGAGCCGCCTGTCATGTTGATGCCCTTCATCAGACCCCCTAAGCCGGCGCCGTAATTTTGCAAACCGGTGGGCACCAAGGTGTTGGAAGAGTCGCGAGTGACTGAACCGTTTTGAGTGCGCGCTGCTTGGGTTGATTCGTTCAGCAACACAGTAATGACATCGCCCACTTGAAAGTTGCGGCCTTTGCCAAACCAGCTGTCGCTTTGACGGCCGACATAAATGGCACCGGTGGCCATCGACTCGCGCGTGTTGACCACAGGATAGACAGGTTCGAACTGAGGTGAGTGCGTCATGGCTTGAGGCGGCAAGACGTTGGTGCAGGCTGTCATGCTGGCCGCCATCACGATGGCACCCAACACAGCACCTGCGCGGCCGCAAGATGCGCAAACTTTGTGAGCCGTTTTTGCCAGCAAGGTCATGATCAATTGCCTTAGAGGTTGTTGTTGATGAACTTCAACATGCCGTCCACTGCGGAGATGGCTTTGGAGTTGATTTCGTAAGCGCGCTGGGTTTCGATCATGTTGACCATTTCTTCCACCACATTCACGTTGGAGGCCTCCAAGGTGCCTTGCATCAAATTGCCAGCCCCTGTAACGCCTGGTTGCAACACTTGAGGCGCGCCAGATGCAGGCGTTTCTTTCATCAAGTTTTGGCCTTTGGACTGCAAGCCACTTGGATTGACGAAGCGTGCCAATTGAATTTGGCCAATGATTTGCGAACCCCCCGCTGCCAATTCAACAGACACTGTGCCGTCGCGGCCAAACGTCACGCTAGACGCGGTGTTGGGAATGGTGATGGCAGGTTGCAGCAAAGCGCCATTGGCCGTCACCAGCTGGCCCGTGTTGGACAACTTGAAGTTGCCGTCACGTGTGTAAGCGATGGTGCCATCTGGCTGTGCAATTTGGAAAAATCCATCGCCGGCAATGGCCACGTCCAAAGGGTTCTGGGTGTTGACCATGTTGCCTTGGCCGTGCTGCTTTTCAGTCGCCACCACCCGCACACCGGTACCGAGCATCAAGCCGGTAGGCGCTTGGGTGTTGGCACCGGTTTGACCACCTGCCTGGCGAATGTTTTGGTACAACAAGTCTTCAAACACAGCGCGGTCACGTTTGAAGCCGGTCGTGTTGACGTTGGCCAAGTTATTGGAAATGACGTTCATGCGCGTTTGCTGCGCATCCAAGCCAGTTTTGGCAACCCACATGCTAGCGTCCATGGCAAGCTCCTTTTAATCTTTGGTGTATGTTGAAGTCGATGACGAGGTTTAAGAAGAAGCGCGCATCATGCTGCCGCCCGACTCATCAACGTCTTTGCTTTGTTTGATCACGTTCACTTGCATTTCAAATGAACGGCTTTGGTCCATCAACTTCACCATCACTTCCATGGCGTTGACGTTAGAACCTTCAAGGGTTTGCGGTGACAGGGTGGTCAATTTGCCGGTCACTGGAATGTCTTCGTTGGGCTTGCCCACTACGCGGTACAAGCTGTCTTCGCGGCGTTCCATGTTCACTTGACTGGCGTCGCGCAGCAAAATTTTGTCAATCAAAACGGAAACGGCTACGCCTGCTTGTCCGGGATTGGTGGCAAACACTGAACCATCTTTGCTGATGTCAATGAGAAAGCCTGGCGGTATGGTGATGGCCCCACCGTTTTGACCGCGAACAATCGCGCCATTGCCAGTTTCTAAAACACCTGTGCCGCTGAGTTTCAAATCGCCACGACGTGTAAACGCCAGTTCGCCATTGGGGGCGGTCACGCCCATGACGGCTTGATCGTCCATGGCCACATCCAAATTGCGGCCCGTTTTCATGATCACACCGGGCTTCATGTTGATGTTGTCACTTGAAAAAGCTTGGGGTTGCAAGCGCGATTCAAAGCCTGCGCCTTGTACTTTCAAAGTCAGCATGGCTGACTCAAAGCTTCGCTTGAAACCAGGCGTGGCCACGTTGGCCAATTCGTTGGTGGTCATCTGGCGGCCAGTCCGCATTTCATTGATGGCTGCCGCGGCATTAAAGGCTAAACGATCCATGGGGAAGTCCTGGTGTTAAAGCGAAGTTGAAAAATCAAGAGCGCAAGTTAATGATGGCCGACGTCATGGTGCTGGACGTTTCAATGGCCTTGGCATTGGCCTGGAAGTTACGCTGTGCGGTAATCAAGTCCACCAATTCTTGTGTCAAGTCCACGTTGGCACGTTCTGTCGCACCGGCACGCAAGGTACCGAAACCTGCGGCGCCTGGTGTGCCCAAAATGGGTTTGCCAGAAGCGGCAGAAGCCAAGAAGCTAGAGTCACCAATCTGACGCAAACCCACGGGGCTTGAGAAGTTGGCCAGCAGAATTTTGGCCAAAGATTTTTGGGAACCGTTGGAGAATGAAGCGCTCACCAAACCGTCGTTGCCAATCGTCACACCCACCAAGTCACCCTCTGGGGCGCCGTCTTGAGACTGTGACAACACAGCGAACGCTGAGGAGTATTGTGTCGAGGCAGAGTAGTCGATGTTAATTTTCAAAGCACCTTTACCACCCGCAAGGTAAACAGTTTCCAACTGCGTACCTTCGATAGGCGAGACCAACTTACCGCCCGTGTCAAAGGTCAGCTCGCCCTTGTCCAAGTAAACGGGTGACCAAGCTGGCAGGCCGACATAGCCGTCGGTGCTGGTGGTCTCATTGCCCTGCGCATCGATGTATTTGGGTTGCGGTGTGCCGTTGGAATAGTCAACGTGCTGTGTGGGTTGAATCCAAGTGGAGGTTTCGCCACGGCCCGCTTCCACAGCTGACAAGCCCCAAATCGGTTCGCCAGAAATTTTGATGAATGAGTCGGCGCCTGTGGTGCCGCTGGTGAATTTGAAAGCCTTCTTGGTGGTGTCAAACTCAACTTTCACACCGTTGATTTCTTTGGGTGTGAGACCGTCCGTGCGAGCTTCGGCCATGGCGTTGATTTTGTCTTGCAAGGCTTGTGTAAATTCAGCCAATGAATATTCACGAATGTCCAAGGTCACAGTAGATTTAATACCGTCCACGGTCACAATGAATTTATTGTTGGTGGCGTCCACACTGAAGTTGGTGGCCGTGTTCACTGTAGGAGTTGAACCATAGGTCACAGCAGCTGTAGAAGGAATACCGCGCGTGGCCACTGTTTCAGTGCCCACTGCCGCTGATTTCAAGCCCAGAGCTGAACCAGCAGATGCGCTGACATCAGACAACGTGATGCTGGAGGTATCGCCCGTGGTACCAGACTCAAGATAGAACTGTTTGTTCACCGCATCAAATCCAACCTTCATGCCATAACGCTGATTGTTGGCAGGGCTTGTCACCGTGGTGGTGATGGTGCCTGGCGCGGCTGCGGTGCCTGCGGTGGTGACCACAGTGGTTGTGATGCTACCCACAGTGCTGGTGCTGGTGCTGGCTGTTGTTGTGCCAGTGGCAGCAACTGTCGAGCTGCTTGTCACCGTGCCACGCGACACGCCAAATTTGCTGATCAATTGGTTGGTGGCTTCTTGTGCAATCAAATCACCAGTGATCTTGGTGCCAGCTGGCAAATTGCCCAACTTGGACAAATCAACCGTCACGGGTGAGCCGCTGTTGTCAATGTCCACGGTGAATGCATTGGCTGTCAACAAGCTGGTGAGTTTGGCGTCGCCATTGGGCAGACCAGCCACCCAGTCATAACTGTTTGCGCCTGATTCTGGCACGATGTTGCCAGATACGGTCGCAGCCACAGAAGTCTTCTTGGCCGTCAATTCGTCCAATGAGAACAACTGCGTTTTTGCGGTGGTCAACTCGTCCTTCACTTCACTGTAAGGCTTCGTCTGACCGTACTGGTTCACATAGATTTTTTCGTTGTTCACATCGGTGGCTTGAACCAATGACGCGTTCACCTGGTCTTCGCCCACGAACACGTTGGTTTGCCATTTGTTGTAAGGCACGTTTTGGTTCGCGTTCGATGTCTTGGTGTAATAGATGGTGGCCAAGTAACCGTTGCCACCGTTGTCATACACCGTGAAGGCGGTTGATTTGTTGTAGGTGGCCGGGTTAGAGCGGTTGAAGGGCTCGGTAATCACGGCCGCATCGGCTGGGAAGTTCAAACCCAAAGACACCAATGAAGTTTGCTTGGCATCGCCCGAAGTTTTTTGGGGAATGGTCAACACCACACGTTCATTGACGTTCGCAGAACCGGTCGAGTCAACGGTCGCCGCCATCAAACGTTGGCCTGAAGAGTTGACCACATTGAACTGCTCGTTCAGCAAGAATGAACCGTTGCGTGTGTAGAGTTCTTGCAAGCCGTCGGCCGAGCGCATGGGGAAGAAACCGTCACCGGTCACCGCCAAGTCCAGGGCGTTGGATGAGAAAGAAATATTACCCTGTGAGAACTCCTGCGACACTTGTTTCAGTGACACACCCTGACCCACTGTGGAAGAGGCTTTCTGCAAAGGCGATGTCGCAAAAATGTCACCAAAGTCAGCGCGCGAACGCTTGAAACCTGTGGTGCCCACGTTGGAGATGTTATTGCTGGTCACGCCCAACATGGCAGTGGCCGCATTCAATCCGGTCAGCGAGGTATAGAAAGACATGGTGGATAACTCCTAGGTTTGAGTTGGGTCTTGAATTGAAAAAGTCGTGCGTGTGCTTAAGCACCCACGCGCTGAACATCGGTTAACTTGATGGACTTGCCACCCGTAACTTCTAGCAAAATCGTCTTGTCGGCTTGTTGGTTCACGCCCGTCACAATGGATTGAATGTTCACTGAAGGGTTGGAAGTTTTGCCCTGGCTTGTGATCGTTGCCTTGAATGTGTAAGCGCCATCTGGCACTTGACCGCCGGCGTCGCTGGTGCCATCCCAATAGAAGGGCATGTCACCTATTTTTTGGGCACCCAATACTTGGCTGGTCACCAGTTGACCTTTGTCGTTGAACACTTCCAACTTCACACCTTCTGCACCGGTTGGCAGTGACACGTAACCTTGTGCGGGCTTGCCGCCTTGTGTCATATAAGCAGGGGCATCTGGCACAGCGACCGTTTTGCCAATCATGTTGGAGCTGCTCATCATGCGTTCGCCGGCCATGCTGTCGACGTAGCCTTTGAGTGTGTCGGCCATGCCGGTGGTGGCTTCGAGTTGTGAGAACTGCGCCAATTGCGCCACGAAGGCTTCATTCTTGACGGGGTCCAAGGGGTCTTGGCATTTGAGCTGTGTGGTGAACAAGGTCAGAAAGTCTTTTTGACCCATGCCAGCGGATGTGCCTGTCTTGGCCGTTAACGTTTCTTGCGCAGCTTGCGCTGTGGTTTTAATGCCGGCGGGTGCATTGATGGTTTTACTTGAATTTGCAGCAACTGCAGCGGCATTCAAATTGTTGCTATTGGTGGCAGATAAATACATGGTGGAAGCTTCCTGGTTCAGGTTTTGATGATGTCAATGGTGCGCATCAACATCTGACGCGTTGTGTTCACCACTTCCACGTTGTTTTGGTAAGAGCGGGCTGCCGCCATCATTTCAACCATCTCGGTCATTTCATTGACGTTGGCCAAATAGACGTAGCCGTCTTTGTCAGCCATGGGGTTGCCAGGCTCTTGCATTTTTCGGATGGGCGATGTGTCATCCATGATTTTTTCAACGCGAACACCGCCTGCGTAACCCTGCTCATGGGCCTTTTGTTGGCCTTCCATGATGGTTTTGAACATGGGACGTTTGCCGCGGAAGGCTTCGGATTCTTTGCCTGTCACGGTGCCCGCATTGGCCAAGTTAGACGCGGTGGTGTTCATGCGAGTGGTCTGCGCATTGAGTGCCGAACCCGCAATGTTGAAGATGCGATCAAGTGACATAAGAATCAGTCTCCGCGCAGTGCTCTGCGAATACCGCTGACGCGGTTTTCAAGGATGTTCAAAGTGGTTTGGTAGTCAGCTGCAACCTGACCAAACTTGGCTTGTTCAATGTTCATCTCGACGGTGTTGCCGTCAAAGGACGCATTGAAAGGCACACGGAATTTTTCGCCCGCTTCGTTTTCTTGCATGGGCAAAGCCATGTGCAAGTTGTTGGTGGTGTTCAAAGCGTCTTCACGGGTTTGTTTCAAGACTGACCTGAAATCAATGTCTTTGGCTTTGAAGTGGGGGGTGTCGGCATTGGCAATGTTGCGCGCGAGCACTTCCATGCGCTTGCTGCGCAATCCCAAGGCCTGCGCGTGGACGCCCAGTGCGTTGTCAATCATGTTCATGATGAAGGTCCCTTCGCTTTACTGTCATTGCCGGATTACCGACAGCCCAAAGAATTAAAGTTCTTCGCAAGCAAGACGATTGCAAGAGCCGTGCCATGCTTTTCTTGCCGTCAGTTGATGACTTTTTGACGGGCCTGGAATGGCTGCCAGCAAGGCGTGATGCGGGTTTGACGGCACATCACGGGTCAGAGAGGGGGGTGCGTTGCTTGTGCAAGTGGGGCGGCAAGCTCTTGCCGCTTTGGGTGAAAGTCAAGTGGGCGAAAAAGATCGCGCCAAGCTTGATGCTTGAGCCGGTGCTGAGTTGGGTGTTTAACGCAACCAGACCTTGGGTGCTTCCAGCGCTTCGTAGTCGGCAGCTTTTTGGACTTGCAAGCGGATGCGAGCTGCGGCGTTGCTGGCCGGGTCGGAGGCTGGATTCAAAGCGTTGTTGATGGCATTGCCCATGGAGGCTGCTGCTTGATTGGTCTTGAAATTCTTGAACCCCAAACGGTCTACGGCGTTTTGCATCAAGCCTTGCGCAATCGACACCCGGGTCATAGAGCCCTGTGGGTCGCGGCCCTCATACAGGTATTTGGCTTGTTTGCCGGGAATGCCCAAAGGTTCTTCGGGGCGTTTTTCGCCGCGGGCCGCAGGTTGCAGCACGGCCAAATAGAGTTCGTCCAAAGGCACGGGGCCTTCTTTCTTCAAGCCCACTTTGTCGAAATAGGTGTCAACCAAATGCAATTGTTGGTAAACACTCAAACCCAGAATCTGTTTGGGAGCCTTGCCAAACCCCACTTCTGCAGCGCCGCGGTCGGGGCCGTCGCAAAATTGAATGATGCCGTGACAACGGGCGTTGGACGCCTGCGGATTCATGCCATCGCTTTCCATCAGGGTTAAGCGCGCAAAGTCATCGGGCGAGAAATTGTGTTTGTTAGCGACTTGCAAGACCTTGTTATAAACATCTTGCTTTTCCACTTTGGGAATAAAGCCCCGAGAGACGGCTCGGTCCAGCGTTTGGCTGAGCACGGGATGGGCCACAGCATTGATGTAATTGCCTTTGGACAAGGCGGCTGTGCTCGTGGCTTGAGGTGTTGTGGCTGAATTTGCTGCTGTGTTGCTCTGGGCTTGGCCCGCCTGCCATTGCGCCAACATGCCCTGCAGTTGAACCTTTTGCCCAGGAAAAATGCTGTTGGGGTTTTTGATGCCACTGTCTGCCGCCAAGGTTTGGGCCCAGCGGAACTCTTCGGAGGGGCTTAACTTCACGCCTTGCAGTTGGGCTTGTTCTTTCACAATGCTGGTCAAGGTGTCGCCTGCTTGAATGACTTTGACTTGAGCGGGCTGCGCCTGATCCACGGCTTTGTCGAAGGCTTGGGAAAAGCCAGGACGTGACAGAACCACGCTTTGGGGTGCGGCCTTGCCTGCGGGGGCATTGTTGAAGTTAGACTCAATTCTCATGGTGATGGCATCTTTATTGCATGAACTCCGTTATGTTCAATTCAAGTGTCAAAACATCTACACCTGCCCAAGGCTTGTTGCAAATCTTGTGCCTGACGGTTTTTTGGCTGGTCGCTAGCGCCTTGCCCTTCGGTGCTGCGGCACAAACCGCCAATACACCAGCTGACAGCATGGGCCAGCAAGTCCGCCAATGGCTGGGTCAAACCCATGGTGTGCCGCCCAAAGAGGTGGTGATTGCCCCCTTGGATGAACGCTTGAAAGTTCAGGCCTGTCAAAAACCCCTGAATGTGGACCACCCCTTTGCTTCTAAAGAGACGGTTCGAGTCCGTTGCCCTGAGCCAGTCTGGCAACTTTATCTGCAAGTGACTTTGCCGGCCGGGAATTACTCAAATGTGGCCAACAGTGGTCAAAATGCTGGAAGTGCCGCCAAAAATATGGTGATTGCTCGCCGATTGTTGCAAAGAGGCGTCATCTTGCAGCCTGATATGCTCGAAGAGGTTCAAGCTTCCTCTGGCAATGCCGATACTCAATTGCTGACAAGCCTGAAGGATGCCCAGCAAGCTGAGTTAACCCGTGACATTGCCGCGGGTCAGCCTCTTCGTGTGTCGGACATTCGACGTGCCCTCTTGGTCAAACAAGGGCAGTCGGTCATGTTGACCGTTGGGGACAAGGCTGAGTTTCAAATCTCCGTGCGCATGGAGGCCATGCAGGATGGCCGGATGGGGGAGCAAGTGAAGCTTAAAAACCCAGACTCTGGCAAGCAAGTTTCAGGGGTGGTGACGGGGCCCAATACGGCCAAGGGCCTGTGAGACTTTAAATATGCAAAGTTTTTTGACCAAAACCCATCATATTTTTAAAAAAATGATTCAAGTTCTAGAATCTACTGTCGATACTGAGCATGTCCAACCCTCTAAAGTGTGGGTTGATGTGAGTAGAAATAAGAAAGTGAGCCAGGTATGACCGATGCAATTTCAAACTATGGACAGCGCGCCCAGTCGGACGCGTCGTTGCGCAGCGCATTGGACAAAGCCAACCGCAAGAATGGTTCTCAAGGCAGCGCCACCAGCAGCGAAACACCTGCGCCTGCCAGCAGCGCCAAGTCGGCAGGCGCCGATGAACTGCGCTTGACCAACGTGGCCGCACGTGCCATGGCTGAGCCAGACTTTGACCGTGTCAAAGTGGAATCGATCAAAAAAGCCATTCAGGAGGGTCAGTACCCACTGAACCCCCGACGAATTGCTGAGAGCTTCCATGCCATCGAGCAAATGATTCGTGAGTGAGCGTGCACTTTTTGTCTCTGAACAGCTGGTCCAGCTGTTGGCTTTAGAGTTTGAAGCACTCAAGAGCCAAGACCTGGACCGGTTTGAATCTTTGCAGCCTGGCAAAAATGATTTGCTCGCCGAGTTGTCAAGCCTCTGCCCCGCCGCCGAAGAGCTTCAAGCCCTGCCTGAGTGGGAGCCCCTGCGAGAGCGGCTCATTGAATGCCGAGATTTGCATCGGCGCAATGCCGTGTTGATTGAACGCAAGCTCGACACCATCCGCGGCGCACTTCACAGTTTGCGGGTTGGTGAATCGGGCAGCCCCGTCGAAGTCTATGACCGTTTAGGTCAAGTGGCTCGATTCAGCCGCGGCCGAGGCTACCAAGAGGTTTAATCTTCCATGCGCATCGTCTCAAGGCGATGCGGGCTCCACCGAAGCGATGGGTGCCAACGGCGCTTCCACTTCATCCTTTGATGCCGTTTTTTCATCACCTGGGCGCATGCCCTTGAGCCAATACACCCAAGACAAAACCACCGCCACGGCGGTGTACAGCTCTTGCGGTATTTCCTGGTCCACATCGAGTCGGCTCAAGAGGGCCAGCAATTGCGGATCTTCAGAAATGAACACGCCCTGCTTGCGCGCTTCTTCGATCATGCGCCAGGCCAAGTCATCATCGCCCTTGGCGGTAACGACCGGCACAGGGTGCTTGCCATAAGCCAGTGCGACGGCTTGACGCATGTAGCGGCTCATGCAGACACATCCACCACCAGGCCTCGGCCAGACGGCGTCCAATCACTGACCTCTGCTGGGCGCGAACCATGAACCACATGAAACGCGCGCATGTTCAAACCTGCCGCGCGCAATTCGTCGCCGAGCAAATACGAGCGTGCCCTGGCTTGCTCAACCACGGCGGCTTGTTCTGCCCACATGGTGAGCTCTATTTGCTGGGCATTCATCAATTGTGTTTTGAGCCAAACTGGACCGAGGTCTTCGGTTTTGGAATGCACATTGACCGTCAAAACAGCTTGCTCGCCTTCTTGTCTGGGGCCTCGCCTCACCGTCAGTTCAACGGGATTGGAATCTGCAAAAGGCAAGGTCATGCTGAACAACACTTCTTGCTGCGCTTGGGCCTGAACGGCCTGAACTTGACTGGCTTCAATGTCGTCCACAGCTTTGCTTAATTTTTCGACGATGCCCGTGTCTGATTCAGCGCTGTCGTCGGTCCCCGACACACTCAGCTCAGCGATGAGTTTCCGTAGCAACTGTTTGGTGTCTTGAACGGGGGGCTGCAAACCTTTTGCCAGCCAGACTTCGGCACCCATCGCGCCCATCATGGCTTGTCGCAATGCCCCGGGCGTGAGCTGCGCCATTGACAGTTGCAAACCACGCCACTGCGCCTGCAGGTCGGGGCGTTGCACTTTGCTCAGCAGGGCATCGAGCGAGCCCGGCTGCAAGAGCTCGGGCAAGACGGCGTTGACGTCAGGTTTGTAAAGCAGTGTGGCGATTCTTGACACCAAGGGCGGCGCGTTGATGGGCACCAAAGAGCCGCCTTCTGCTCTGAGCCAAATGGATTCACCCACTTGAGACGTTTGCAGACCTGGTGCGGCCAAGCTACGACCTTGCAACATCAACATCGGCTGATCGTGCGCCAGTTTGACCGACGCCTGAACTACTTGGCCTTCTTTCAGGCCCAATTCTGCAGCCGTGCTGGCCTGTAAAGGCAATTTGCCTTCAAGGTAAATGGGGTGAACTCGGCCGGGCGCGACATACGCCTCGGCCCCAGAGATCAAGGGAACCGGACCCATTGCCTGCGAGCTGAATACTCGCGGGCTGAGGGGCCGGGTTCTTGTGTTTCTGTGGCGGGCGCAGCAAGGGGGGTGAGCACTGCTTTCACCACTTGTGCATGATCTGGCACCACAATGCTCAGGCCTGCTTTGACGCGTTGCTGTGGATTGCCCGTGATGATTTTGGGGTTGGCATCGACCAAGGCTTGACGCAGCACCGTTGTGTTCAAGGGGCTGTTGGCATACAAGGTGTGAACCAACTTATCAATGGGCGTGCTTTGCGCGACCGTGTAGCTTGGCGCGGGTGTGCTGGCCGCTTGTTCGTCTGACGGTTCGGCGGCCAAAGCAGCGCCCAGCATGAAGCATGACAGAGCGCTTAGCCAACAAGCCTTGTGAGCTGGCAGCAAAGAAAATTTCGAGTGAGTCTGTTTGATCATGGGGGGGTCGATTTCATCAGCGATTCTGTGGGCCAAGCGCGCCACTCAACTTGGGCTGCTTTGGCAGGACCTGCAAGGACCAGCAGTTGTGCACTGTAGGGTGTGACGGCTTGAACAGTGGCAAGCAAAGTTTGAGGCGCGCCGTCTTTGCTGGCCAGCTCAGCGGGAAAGCGTGCAGGGTGAGCAACGATCCACTCATCGCCTTTTTTAACGCCGGCCAAAGTGCCTGCGTTGATTTGGAGTTGTTGACCGGCCACTGCCGTCACGGTCGGTTGAAGGGGCTGGCAGTTTAACCACTCAGCAGCTTTCGCGCGCCATTGGTCGATTTGCGTTTGGAGCATGTCCACAGTTTCAGCATTCAAGCGTGCGGCAGACCATTGCGGGCGATCCAGGTCGAATGTCAAATTGGCATGGTCTTCAAACTTGGCAGTTTGGCCTTCCGTGCCCATGATTTGGAAATCCAAATGCAATGCGACGCCAGGTGCTTGGTAGCCCGCATAGCCCTCAAAGCCTTTGGCCGGGGTGGGCTCGGTGCTGATTTTTAAAGTGGCCAGCCAAGGCAAAGACGCGGGGCGATTGCCAATCAGGGCGCGCTCGTAGGGGGTCATCTGCTGGGCCATGGAAGCTTGCGGCATCGAATTGACGGCGCGCCATGCTTGCTGTTTGCCTTGGGGGGCGTTGTGCAGCACCCATTGCGATTGCACCATGGGCACCAGGGCTTGCAAGACAATCGGATTGGCAGAACGATCCATGTTCAGTTCGAGACTGACCAAGTGTTTCAAAGGCGCAATCAATTGAGGCTTGCATGAGGGGGCTTGTGGCACTGGCGCTTCATTGACCGCCATCGACTGTTTCAATTTGGCCAGCAGGGCCTTGAAACCGGACTCAGCCGGCGCGCTGTCTGTCGAAGCGACCGCCGTTGGGGTAGGCGCAGGGCTGAGCAAACGGGCTTTGGCTTGACCACTTTCATCACGGCCATAGGCCAAGACGCGAACACCGCGCACTTCCATGCCGTTTTTGAAGCTGCTGCTTTCGCGCAGACTGCCTTGTGCATCGATCCAACTGGTGGTCAGCACCTTGGTCGGCGTTTGCAAAGAAGCTTCCACCAAACTTTGTCGAATGGCGTCTAAACGCTCTTGGGCGGTGAGGGGCGCATCTGGTCCTTGGGCCCAAGCTGGCGCCGCAAATCCGGCGCACAGGCAAAGGCTCACGCCCAAGCACCAGCGCGCTGTTTGGAATTTGCGTTGGCCAGCGCGCATGATCAACGTGCTTTAGAAGCCAATTGGCTCATGTACAACACGCGCAAGTCTTGCACCACATCGCGGTCCAATGACAGGGTGGTTTCGTAGGTGTCTTCGCCCACAGGGGTGATGCTGACCAAACGGGCACCGTAGATCACACCTTCCACTTTGGTCCGAAAGGTGTCATTGGTGACCACCATGTCGGCCACAGTAGAGCTGGCGTCCAGTTGCTGGCCATAAACCTGTTCGGTCAAATTGCGGTAGGCGTCCAACTTCGAGGCGCGAATGGCCATCAGACGTTGTTGGGCGGGGTTTTTATGATTTTGCACGGTCACCACGGCATAGCCGGTGGCCGTGATGGTTTCTCGTTTTTCAACCAAAGGGGCTGTCAATGATTTGGCTTCAGCGTCGGGGCTGTGCATGGCCAAGTTCACAGACTTACAGCCGCAGAGGGCTGTCAAACCAAAAATCAGGCAGAGGGCGGTCACGCGTTTCATGGGCTTTCCTTATGGGAGGTGGGACACGAAGTCCTTCACGCTCTGAATCGGCATCAACTTGAGAAGCTTGAGGGCTTTCTTTTGCGCGTTGTTGTGAAAAGGCGATGCCTTCTGACGGTTTTCCGACATTTGCAGACCAAAATACCGTGATATGCAATACAGTGGTGTCTTGATGCAATCAATCACCCCCATTTCTGTCGTCCATGGCTAAAAAGAGCCCCGCCAAAGCCTTTATCGGTGCAAGTGCCAGCGCGCAAGCGATTCGGCACTTGATTGAGCGCGTGGCCTCTTCCGCTGCGACTGTGTTGATCACGGGTGAAAGCGGTACGGGCAAAGAATTGGTGGCCAGAGCGCTGCACGATCAGTCGGACCGAAGTGGCGGAAATTTTGTGCCCATCAACTGCGCGGCCATCCCCAAAGATTTGCTAGAAAGCGAATTGTTTGGCCACCGCAAGGGCGCTTTCACAGGTGCCATGGCCGACCGCATTGGCCGTTTTGAGCTGGCCCATGGCGGCACCATTTTCTTGGACGAAATCGGTGACTTGTCTTTGGACATGCAAGTCAAATTGCTGCGCGTCTTGCAAGAGCGCACGGTCGACCCTGTGGGCGCCTTGAAATCTGTCGCCGTGGATGTTCGGGTGGTGGCTGCCACCCACCGCGATTTAGAAGCAGAAATTGAAGCCGGGCGTTTTCGCGAAGATTTGTATTACCGCCTCAACGTGTTGCCCTTGAACACGCCGTCTTTGCGCCAAAGGGTGCAAGACGTGCCCGCCTTGCTGACGCATTTTGCGGAACACTTCGCGGCCAAAGGGCAAACGCCCATCACCTTCACCGCCGATTTTTTAGAGGCCTTGAAAGACTACGCTTGGCCGGGCAATGTACGTGAACTTTCCAATTTGGTGGACCGCTTTAACACCTTGTTCAGTGGCCAGCAACTGAGTTTGGCTGCGGTGCCCTCCTCTTTGTTGCCCAAGGGCTTGCGCGCCTTGCAAGCGGAACGCGTGAGCACGCCTTTGGTCGATTCTTTGGAAATTGTGGCGCCCCTTCATGCGCACGAAGGTCACCACAGTGCCAATGCCGAGGTCATGAACCCGTTTGCCAATCCTGCGCCCCCATTGGCCATGGACCTGCACAACGAAGTGGAAGACATCATCATGCTCGCGCAGGGCTTGCCCAGCTTGCCGCCTGAGGGGCTGTCCTTGAAAGACCGTTTGGCAGACATTGAGCGCGATTTGATTGTGCAGGCCTTGAACCGCACCGATGGCAATGTGTCTCAAACGGCGCGCTTGCTCAACTTGCAGCGCACCACCCTGATTGAAAAACTCAACAAATACGACTTGCGTCAGGGCTTGCTGCTCAAAACGCCGCTCGACCCAGCAGGCGAAGCCTCCTGCTGAACGCGGGGGTACTGAACCATTTTTTCTTTTTGCTTGGCCTGCGCTGCTGCAGCGGCACTGGCATTGTTGGCCGCAGCCGTGGCTTTGGCACTGGCAGCGGCGGCGGCTGCATTCTCTGACGCTTGACGCTCACGTTGTAAGCGGGCCAAGGTTTCCATTTCCTTTTTGAAGGTGCCGGTCTCACCCACGGCCCCATGCAGGCCATTCACTTTGCCAGACAGCGCATCGAGCGCTCTGGACTGCTGCACGAAGCGGCCTTCCAGTGACTTGATTTGAGCGGCCAGGATTTGACCTTTTTCGCCCACTTGTTGCGCTGTTTTTTCTGGCACGCTCTCCGCATTTTTAATGGCTTCATTCAAGCGAGCCTCCAACGAGCCTTGCATTTTGGTCATGTCGTCTTGCTTGGACACCATCTCTTGCAAACCATCGTTCACGGAGCCAACTAACTCTAGGGATGAATCCAACTCAACCACCCGTTTGCTGAGGGCCGTGAGCATGCTGTCCATCTGGTTGATGCGCGACTTCAAACTGAATGTCATGGTGGCAAAAATGATGGTCGCGACCATCATCAAGCCGCCAGCAACGCCCAGCATGATTTGCGTGTATTTCTTGTTGGCCGCCATCAATGTTTCTAAATTGTGCGAGGCCTTTTTCAGGTTTTCGCCAGCACCCACGGCCAAGTTGGCCGAGCGTGTCGCCAATTCGGCAGACTCTAGGGCCAACATCTTCACGCCTTCTAATTCATCCGTGTCAGCCAATGGCGTGGCATCAGCATGTGCCGCAGATTCATGCCCTGCGTGTGCATCGTTGTGGCCGTGATCGTGACCACCAGTGCTTGCGTGAGTGCTCATGTCGAGTTCCTTTATTCAAGCTTGTCCAGGCGTGCACGCAACTGGTCATTCTCGATTTTGATGTTGATGACGCGAGCCGGAAAGTCCATTTCGGGCTCGGCCGCATAGACCTCTGCAGCTTCTTGGGGCGCAGGTTTTTCAGCGGTACTGTCTACAGCATCGGCACCAGATGCCTTGACTTGAGTTTTCAGAATGCTGTCAAGCTGGCTGACATCAACTGTTTTGCGAACTGGGGCGGGGATGGCGGCCGTTTTTTCTTGCGCAACAAAACGATCCGGCATTTCTGCAGCGCTCTGATAACCTTTGAAATCAGGGTCCTGAACGTTGACACTGTGGGTGTCGTCTGCAGATTTGCTGACACCACCGTCCATGACCAGGTGCTCCACCGGATGCGCATCGGCGTCAGCCATGACTTTGCGAACGGAGGGCTCCATCGCCTCGCCTTTTTTGCCGACAGCCACGTTGGTGCCTTCGGGCATGCTGACCGTGTGCGGGCGATCCGTCTTGATGATCAAGGGCTCGTCTGGATGTGGATGTTCACTCATAATTTTCCTGACTTATTGGGTTCATTGACGGGGCATCAATTGACCGTTGGTGTCGTACATCATCGATGCAGGCACTTTGGGGTGTGGTTTGGGCATGGGCGGTACCCCAGGTCGGACATCGGCCAAGCTAAAGACATACGCAATGACTTGCGCCACCGCCAAGTACAAAGACTCTGGCACCGGATGGTCCACCTCGGTGCTGAAATACAGCGCACGCGCAAGCGGAGGGGCTGCAAACATTTCAACGCCATGCAGTTTGGCTTCTTCCCGAATGCGCGCGGCCATGTGGTCAGAGCCTTTGGCCAACAAAACTGGCGCACCATCGCCTGTGGGGTCGTATGACAAAGCCACGGCAAAGTGTTCAGGATTGGTAATGACCACATCGGCGTCTTTGACTTTTTGAATCATGCGGTTGTTGGCCATTTCGCGTTGACGTCGGCGAATTTGCTGCTTCACCTCTGGACGGCCTTCCATGTCCTTCATTTCATCCTTGACCTCTTGCTTGGTCATGCGCATGCGCTTCATGAAAGCGTAGCGTTGGTAGGGCGCGTCAATGAGGGCGATGACCAAGAGACTGAGTGACAGCCACAAAGCCGACTCGCCAATCATCCAACCGGCAGACACCAAAGCGGGTTCAACGGCCATTTGGCCCAGTTGCATCATCTTGTCCATTTGCCGGCTGACCAAGGCCCACAAAACCGTGGCCACCAATGAGAATTTCAAAATGGATTTGATCAATTCAATGGCGGCGCGCGCGCCAAACATGCGGCCCATGCCGGACATCAAGCTCAGTTTGCCAAAGTTAGGCAAGATGCTTTTGAGTGAAAACAAATAGCCGCCTGTGGCACCACTGGACAAAATGGCCAGGATGGCGGTGACCATGAGAATGGGCACGATGAGCAAAAAGCTTTCGCCCAGATGGTGCGCAAAGGTGGTCACCATCAAGTCGGGGTTGTCCAAGGTCTTGCGATCGAATTTGAAACCGGACGCAAAAATCTCCGCCACTTGCTTCATCCAATAGCCGCCCATCATGAACATGACCAAGACGGCGCCAATGGTGACCGCGGCTGCGGGCAATTCAACCGAGCGCGCCACTTGGCCTTCTTCGCGGGCGTTTCGAAGCTTTCGGGCCGTCGGCTCTTCGGTTTGCTCTGCGCTGGAATTTTCAGCCATGCGTCACATCCTTCAGGTCAAGCCGACCAGGGCGCGGACTTGGAAAAACCCCTGCATCCAAAGCCATTGAATGCGCGCGCCGATGTTGGGCAAAGCCATGATCAGCACAGCGAAACCAGCAAACACCATGGCGGGAAAGCCCACAGAGAAAATGTTCAAACTGGGGGCTGCACGTGTGGCAACGCCCAAGCCAATGTTGATGAACAGCAGGGCCACCATGACGGGCAGCGCTGTGAGCAGGGCGCCCATGAACAACATCGAGCTCCAAGCGATCACATGCTTCATGGCCACGGTGCTCATGAGGTTGCTGCCAATGGGCAAGCTGTTAAAGCTTTCCACCACCAAACTCAAAAGCAAGGCATGACCGCCCATGCCGACAAAAATCAAAGTGCCCATGACCAGCAAAAATTGCGAGATGACTGGCACGTTGCCCATGTTGGGATCGATCATGGTGGCCATCGACAAACCAATGGCATTGGCAATCGATTGGCCCGCAACCACGATGGCGGCAGTCACAACCTGCAGCATCAAGCCCATGAGCATGCCAATCATGAGTTGGTTGCAAATTTCCATCAAGCCGCTGGGCGAGAGCGGGTCAATTTGCGGCCAATCGTGCAAGGGGTAAACCAGCCATGTCAGGGCCATGGCCAAGACAATGCGCACGCGCAAGTTGAGGGCTTTCAGAGAAAAAATAGGTGCGGCCACGAGCAAGGCCGAAATTCGCAGCATCGGCCAAAGGAGCCCATAAAAGCGCTCCATCAGTTCGGTGACTGCGATGTCCATCAGGTGAACAATCCGGGAATGCGCTGAAACACACTGCGCATGTAATCGACCAAAGTGGTCAATTGCCAGCCGCCCACCACCGCCAAGGTGATGGCCAGTGCGGCCAACTTAGGAATAAAGCTCAAAGTGGCTTCATTGATGGAGGTGGCGGCCTGCAAAATGCCAATGGCCAGGCCAACAAACAAAGCCACTCCCAAGAGCGGGGCGGAAATCAAGACGGTCATCCAAAGCGCTTGACGACCTAAGTCAACAACGGTAGCGGTGTCCATGAATTGTTCTCCGAATTAAGTGGCAAAGCTGGCGGCCAATGAGCCCAGAATCAAGCTCCAACCGTCGACCAACACAAACAACATGAGTTTGAAGGGCATCGAAATCATCATGGGTGACAACATCATCATGCCCATGGACATCAACACGCTGGCCACAATCAGGTCAATGACGACGAAGGGGATGTAGATCAAAAAGCCAATGGTGAAGGCGCTTTTCAACTCAGAGGTGATAAACGCTGGCACCAAGGTTGAGAAGGGCACCGCCGCGGCATTGGCGGGCTCACCTTTGTTGGCCATTTGCATGAAGAGGCCAATGTCGTCTTCGCGTGTTTGCTTCATCATGAAGGTGCGAATGGGCTCTTCTGCGGCGGCCAAGGCCTTGTCAAAGGCCATGCCTTTTTGCATGTAAGGCACCAAGGCATTGGTGTACACGTCGTTCAAGACGGGCGACATGATGAACAACGTCAAGAAAAGCGACAGCCCCACCAGCACCGTGTTGGGCGGTGTTTGGCCGGTGCCCAAGGCTTGGCGCAGAATCGACAGCACAATGATGATGCGCACAAAGGCTGTCATCATGAGCAAAAAAGAGGGCAGCAGCGTGAGCGATGTCATCAAGGCCAACAACTGCAGCGACAAGCTGTATTGCTGTTGACCTTTGGGGCCGCCCGTGACATTCAGCATGGGAATGCCTTGCGCAGAAGAGACCACTGGAAATGCCAAAAAGGTCAGCGCAATGATGACGCTGGCCAAGATAAAAGGTTGTTTGAGTAATTTACGCAACATGCGTGTCTCCGTGAGCGGATAGGGTTGCATCAAGGCTTGGGGGCGTTGCGACACTGTTGCGCTCAGGCCATTGGGCCAAGGCGGTCATTTGGGTGGGCGTGATGCCCACCAGCACTTCGTGTTCGCCGACACGCAGCAGCGCAAATTTTTGACGGGGCCCGACACTCATCGACTCGATGATTTGCATGCGTCGGCCTGTGTTTTGTGTGTTCATGCGCGACTGCAGTTTGCGCAGCGCCCACAGCAATGCGGCCATCAGGGCCAGCACCAAGGCAAAACTGCCGATCATGCGAAACAAGTCGGCGCTTGCGAATCCGGGGGCCATGGTGTCTGCTTTCGTGTTGCGAGAATGCGCTCGTTCAGAGGTTTTTCATGCGTTCGGAGGCGGGGGCCACGCGCGTGAGGCGAACGCCATAGCGGTCGTTGACCAGCACAATTTCACCTTGCGCCACCACGGTGTTGTTGACCAACAAATCGAGGGGTTCGCCGGCAATCCGGTCGAGTTCCACCACGCTGCCTTGGGTCAGGCGCATGAGGTCGCGAATTTTGATCATGGCGCGGCCCACTTCAATGGACAAAGTCACGCTGATGTTTTGCAAGACTTCAGGATTGATTTGGCGCTGAGCCGCTTCATTCGCGATGGCGGTTTCGGTGGAGGTATCGGTCATGTCTTTTTCCTGAAAATTTATTGCATACCGGGAATACAAGCCCGTTCTATTTGCACGGCAGTTTGAGCGCCAATGGTGCCCACTTGGACATCAAATGCGGGCAAGCCGTTGACCAGCAAGCGCGCCAATTCGGGCTTCTTGAAGAACAGCACATCGCCTTCTTTCATGGCTTCGATTTCGCCAAAAGAAGACTCAATGCTACCCAGTAACACGCGAGCTTCCAAGCTGGCGCTGTCAACCGCCTCCTCAAGTTCCACTCGCCACTGTTTGTCGGACTCGTCGTTGCCATCACCCGATTGAACGCGGCTACGTAAGAGTTCGCGAATCGGTTTGAGCGAGGCATAAGGGTAGACCAAGTCAATGAAGCCTTGGGCGTCCATGTTGCCTTCGGCTTCGAAACGGGTCAAGATGACCAAATCGTTTTCGTCGGCAATTTGCGCAAACTGGGGGTTGATTTCGGAGCTGACCAATTCAAACTCAACGGGCAGCACGGCGGACCATGCATCGGTCAAGGATTTGAAAAAGACTTCCAAAATCATGTTGATGATGCGGGACTCTGTCGGTGTGAACAAGCGGCCAGGTGGCAAATTGCCAACGCCTTTGCCAAAGCCGCCAAAGAAACTGTCGAGTGAACTGAACACCACCGTGGGGTCAATCACCACAATGGAGTTGCCACGCAAGGGGTTCATGCGAACCACATTGACCGACAAAGGCGCTTTCAAGCTTTTGAGGTAATCGCCAAAGCGAACGATTTCAACTTGGTTCGGATTGACCTTGGGGCTGGTGCGAAGCATTTCGACCAAGCCCAAACGGAAGGTGCGAATGAAGCGCTCGTTGATCATGTCGATCGAGGTGATGTTCACCCCCAAGCTGCTGTCCTCGCTGGCCAGGTCGTGTTTCTTCACCCGTGCGGTGGTGTTGAAACCAGTGTCGACTGGAATCGAACCATCCATCACGCCTTCTGCCAAAGCAGAGAGTTCGTCGGGTGTTAATAAAGAAGTGGCCATGAAACTCTAACAATCCAAATAAAGCGGTGTCTTCAATGTCAGTGGGTTTATTGCACGATGAAGTTCGTGAAATGAACTTCTTCGATGCCGCCAAAATCTTCGTACTTTTCCAGCAGGGTGTTGATACTGTCACGAATCTTGGCGGCCAAATCTTTGCGGAAATCGGGTTTCACCAAATCAGCGTCGGTGGTCAATCGCATGACATCCATCACGGCTGAGCGGATGGCAAAGTCGTGTTTCTTGACGTTTTCAAAGACGCGATCGTCGTAATGCGTCATGACAGCAATTTGCACGGACATGACTTTTTTAGAGCCACTCACGTTGACCAAGAACTCACGCTCGATCTGCATGTAGGTGTACTCAAAGCGAGTGAGTTCGGGTGAATCTTTGGCTTTCTTGGAAGGTTTGCCATCGCCTTTTTTGTCGCCATGGCCGTCCCCGTGTCCACCACCATGGCCATCGGCTGCTTCTGCCGCAGCTTCAGGATCAACAGGGGGTTTGGGGTTGAAGTAGCCTGTGAAAAACAAGGTTCCCAGCACGATGCCCACGATGAGCACGATCAAGCCCACCACACCGCCAATGATCAGGACGATCGGTTTCTTCTTTTTCGGCTCTTCCGCGACGACTTCTTCTTCTGGAGCTGCTGTGGCCATAGGTCACCTCTATATAAACAAGTTCACTCTGTATTTCACAGAGTTTCAATTAACTGATCAAGCCAGTGTGTCCCAAGCATCGTTCGATCGGAGATCTTTGATGCGAGATTCAGTGGCTGCGACTTCCGTCACTGTGGCATTGACTGTATTGTCAGAGCCGTTGTTTTGACGTGGTGTCGAGTTTCCGCCAGATCCACGCTGGTTTTCACTGTTCACCCAGACATTAGCAACTGTCATGCCTGATTGTGA
>CANBWP010000024.1 GCA_947373185.1 Comamonadaceae bacterium
GCCACCGTCAATGACAACGTCACCTGCATTCAGCAAGGGCGTGAGTTCTTTGAGGACGGCATCAACTGGTGCGCCAGCAGGCACCATGAGCCAGACGCGTCGGGGCAGTTGCAAGTTGGCGACCAAATCTTTCAAAGTATTGGCTGCGCAGGCGTTCAGGCCTTCTGTGCGTTTGGCAAAGCTGTTGCGTTTGTTGTCGTCGAGGTCAAAGCCTGTGACGCTGAAGCCGTTACGCTCTAAGTTGAGGGCCAGGTTTTCGCCCATGACGCCTAGGCCGATGAGTCCGATGGTTGTTGGCATTTGTCTTTTCTGTTTCTAATTTTTGTCGGATTTTCGCATGGGGTTGGAGGGAATGGCGTCACTTCTGTTTAGAGAGAGGTTTGAGCAGACAGGTAGGGGCGTCTTCCTCATACTGGCGTACCAGAAATCGTTCAGACGCCCCTACCTGTCTACTCAAACCTTTTGTTGGCGTGAAGATTCCTAGCCAAATAAATGGGGTCAGATCAACATTAATTTGGTCAATCGGTGTGGGCAGAGGCCAAGGGCGGGCTGACGATTTCTGGTACCCCAGCATGAGGAAGCCCGCCCTTGGCCTCTGCCCACACTGATTGGAAATTAATGTTGATCTGACCCCATTTATTCGAAGATCACTCTACCGTCACGCTCTTTGCCAAGTTTCGTGGCTTGTCGACATCCGTCCCACGAGCACAAGCCGTGTGATACGCCAACAACTGCAAAGGCACCACGTGCAAGATGGGTGACAACACCCCATAGTTTTCAGGCATGCGAATCACGTTCACACCTTCGCTGCTCTCAATCTTCGTATCGCCATCGGCCAACACGTACAGCACACCACCCCTTGCACGTACCTCTTGCATATTGCTTTTCAGCTTCTCTAGCAATGCATCGTTCGGTGCAACCGTTACCACAGGCATCTCACTCGTCACCAACGCCAAAGGACCGTGTTTGAGTTCTCCCGCTGCATAAGCTTCGGCGTGAATGTACGTGATCTCTTTCAACTTCAACGCACCTTCCAACGCAATGGGGTAATGCGTGCCACGGCCCAAGAACAAGGCGTTTTCTTTCGATGCAAATTCTTGTGACCAGCTGATGATTTGGGGCTCGAGTGCCAACACTGCTTGCAAAGCTGCAGGCAAGTGGCGCATGGCTTTGAGGTGCATCGCTTCGTCTGCCTCACTCAAACGACCTTTGCTTTGCGCCAAGACCAGCGTCAACAAGAACAAGCCTGCCAATTGGGTGGTGAAGGCCTTGGTAGAGGCCACACCAATTTCAGCGCCTGCGCGCGTCACATACGCCAACTTGCACTCACGCACCATGGCCGACGTGGCCACGTTGCAAATGGTGAGCGTGTGCTGCATGCCCAAACTTTGCGCGTGGCGCAAAGCCGCCAGTGTGTCAGCCGTTTCGCCCGATTGCGTGATGGTGACCACCAAGGTTTTGGGGTCGGGCACGGAATCTCGGTACCGGTACTCGCTGGCAATTTCCACTTGGCAAGGGATCTGCGCCACCGACTCCAACCAGTACTTGGCCACACAACCGCTGTAGTAACTGGTGCCGCAGGCCAAGATCAAAACCTTGTCGATTTCTTTGAAGACCTTGAATGCGCTGGCCGATTGCGGGCCACCATTCACGCCGTCAAACAACTCCGGCACGATGTGTTCCACACCTTCCAAGGTGTCGGCAATGGCGCGGGGCTGCTCAAAAATTTCCTTTTGCATGTAGTGCCTATAAGGACCCAACTCGGCAGCGCCGCTGTGGGCGTGCACGGTTTTGACGGGGCGCTCTACACGCTGATGGTTGCGGTCTTCAATCCAATACTTGCCCAACTGAATGTCCACCAAGTCGCCTTCTTCGAGGTACACAATTTGATCGGTCACACCCGCCAGGGCCATGGCATCGCTTGCCAAAAAGTTTTCGTGGTGTGATGTGCCCACGCCCAAAATGAGGGGCGATCCGGCACGTGCGCCCACCACACGTTGCGGTTCGTCTTTGTGAAATACAGCGATGGCGTAGGCGCCTTTGAGTTCGCTCACGGTGCGTTTGACGGCGTCAAACAAATCACCGTCGTACACGCTGTCCACCCAATGCGCGATCACTTCGGTGTCGGTTTGGCTGGTGAACACATAGCCTTTGGCTTGCAGTTTGGCGCGCAATTCGTCGTGGTTTTCAATGATGCCGTTGTGAACCAAGGCTACGCGACCCGGTTTGTCTTTCAAGCTCTCCAAACTGCCAGGGCCTGAGCTGAAATGAGGGTGCGCATTGTGCACGGCAGGGGCGCCATGTGTGGCCCAGCGTGTGTGGGCAATGCCGGTGCCACTTTCCAAATGGTCTGTTTGAATCTGGTCCATCAACTCGGCCACACGGGAGGTGCTTCGCGCACGTTTCAAGCCGCCTACGCCGCGCTTCAGACTGGCTTCGTGAATGGCGACACCGCAAGAGTCGTAGCCTCGATACTCCAGGCGCTGCAAGCCCTGAACCAAGATGGGAACGATGTTTCGATCGGAAACTGCACCAACAATGCCGCACATAGGATCAACCTTTGAATTGAATGTGCGTGAATATTAGGTGGCTTGAATAGAAATTACCTGAAATAATTATGCGGTTTATTGAAATAATATTTCATATATATCCAAGTGCGGTTTATTATTTCATTTATCGAATTAAATTGAAATAATTCACATGACCACTTCCTTTGAACCCAACGACTCATCCGGCAGCTTGGATGCCATTGACCTTCAATTGCTGGCCATTTTGCAAGCCAATGCCAGCATCAGCAACATTGCATTGGCCGACAAATTGCACATTTCCGCGCCCACCTGCTTGCGCCGCACCAAGCGTTTGCAGCAAGAGGGTTGGATTGAAAAGCAGGTGGCCATTTTGTCGTCCGACAAAATGGGGCGGTTCATGGGCCACAGCGTCACGGCTTTGATTGAGGTGAGCTTGGACAAGCAAGGCGAAGAGTTGTTGCAGGCCTTTGAAACGCGCGCCGTTCAAGAAGCGGCGGTTCAACAATGTTGGCGTGTATCGCCAGGGCCAGATTTCATGTTGGTGGTGCAAGTGCCCGACATGCCATCCTATTTGGCGTTCACCCAAAGGCTGCTGACGCAAGACGCCAATGTGCGAAATGTAAAGGCTTTTTTCAGCGTGAAGCGCGCCAAGTTTGGCACTGAAATTCCGTTGCCAAGCGCCATGCCTTAAGGAGTTAAGGAGTTAAGTAGTTAAGGAGTTAAGGACTTAGAAATAGCGCAAAGGCTGCAAATTTACTTGGCAGGCTTTGGCGCTTTTTGGGGCCGCTTCCAATTCGCAATGCTCACTTGCTTGCCGCGCGCCACACTCAACGCGCCAGGTTCGGTGCTCTTGGAAATGGTCGAACCCCCACCCACAGTGCCCCCTGCGCCAATCGTGACAGGGGCAATCAGCACACAGTTGCTGCCTACATGCACATCAGCTTCAATCACAGTGCGGTGTTTGTTGGCGCCGTCGTAATTGGCCGTGATGCTGCCCGCGCCATAGTTGACGCGCTCGCCCACGGTGGCATCGCCCAAGTAGGCCAGGTGATTGGCTTTGGCACCTTTGGCCAAGGTGGAATTTTTCACTTCCACAAAATTGCCAATGTGCACTTCGGCGCCCAGTTGCGCACCAGGGCGCAAACGGGCAAAAGGACCAATCAAAGCGCCCTCGCCCACGGTCACGCCTAGCTTTTCACCATCGATGTGCGTGAAGGCATGAATGACGGCACCTGCGGCAATGCGTGCATTCGCAATGACGCAGTTGGGGCCAATGCGCACGCCTTCACCCAAGTGCACTTGGCCTTCGAACAGGCAGTTCACGTCGATTTCCACATCGGCTTCGCAGGTCAATTCACCGCGCACATCCAAACGTGCAGGATCGGCCAAACGCACACCTTGCACCATCAGCGCGTTGGCTTGTTGCATTTGGAAAGCGCGTTCGAGTTGCGCCAGTTGCTGCGGGCTGTTGACGCCCGTCACTTGCAATTCGTCTTGAATACGGTGGGCCACCACCGTCACGCCGTCGGCCACGGCCCACTTCACCACATCGGTGAGGTAGTACTCGCCTTGGGCGTTTTGATTGTCGAGTTTGGCCAGCCAGGTTTTGAGTTGGCGCGCAGGCACAGCCATGATGCCGCTGTAAACCTCTTGAATTTGCAATTGCGCAGGGCTGGCGTCTTTTTGCTCCACGATGGCTTGCACGGTATCGCCTTGCGCGGTGCGCACGATGCGGCCGTAGCCTGTGGGGTTGGGCATGTCGAGGGTGAGCAAAGCCAAGCGATCTGCGCCTGCAGCGTGAACGCATGCCATCAAAGCTTTCAGCGTGTCGGCTTGCGTCAAGGGCACGTCGCCCGACAACACCACCACCAAGCCGTCATCTGCCAACACAGGCACGGCTTGCTGCACGGCATGGCCTGTGCCCAACTGAGGTTCTTGCCTGACAAACTTCACCGCCAAGCCAGAAGCTTGCTTGGCCACGGCGGCCTCCACCTCTTCAGCACCATGTCCGGTGATGACCACAGCAGATCGGGCTTGAAGATGCGCAGCAGTTGCCAACACGTGGCCCAGCAAGGGCTTGCCCGCCAATCGTTGCAACACTTTGGGCAAACGGCTTTTCATCCGAGTACCCTTACCCGCCGCCATGACAACCACGTCCAAGGGCTGTTGAGGTGACAATGCTGATTGGTTTGTTGAGGTGTCCGACATGGCGAAAATTTCCTTTTGGGTACGAATTATCGCGGCTTCTGTGGCAGCTGTGGTGGTCAGTGCCAGCTTAAGTGGCTGCAGCGCCATCAAATTGGGCTACAAGCAACTGCCCGAGATCAGTTCGTGGTGGCTCGACAACTATGTCAACTTCACCGACACCCAAGCAGCTCAAGCCAAGCAAGCCCTGAGAAAACTCCAAGCCTGGCATCGCAAAGAAGAGCTGCCATTGGTGGCCGATTTGTTGGTGCAAGCCCAAAACATGGCGCCGCAAAATATTTCAACCCAACAAGCTTGCGAGGTTTGGGGCAAGTTAGAAAACCGCATCGAGTCTGTCGCACTGGAAAGCTCTCGCTTGGCCACGCCCATTGTGTTGCAACTGACACCTAGGCAACTGCGTCATTTGGAAAAGCAGTGGACGGTTAAAAACGAAGAATGGAAAAAAGATTGGCTGCAGCCCAGCGCCGATGACCGTTTGAAAAAACGCCTTGATGCCACGGTCGATCGATTTTCAGATTTTTATGGCGACTTGAGTGCCGAGCAAATCAAGCTGCTGCGTCTGCAAATTGAACAGTCAATGTGGTCGCCCGAGGTGGCCCTTCAAAACCGCATCAAGCGCCAACAATCGCAATTGCTGATTTTGCAGAACCTGACTCAAGACGCATCAAAGCCGGGGTTCAATGTGGCGCAAGCCGAAAATACTGTTTTGCAACTCAGCCTGCAAGCGGTCCGCCCCCAAGACCCTGCCTTGCTCAATTTGCAACTTCAACTTGAGCAACAAGCGTGCTTGAACTTCTCACAGTTCCACAACATCACCACCCCAGCGCAGCGCCAAAAAGCGCAACGCCGTTTGCGCGCATACGAAAAAGACATTCGCGACTTGATTTAAATAATTGGGGTCAGATCAACATTAATTTGGTCAATCAGTGAGGGCTAAACCCAAAGGGGGCTTCCTCATACTGGGGTACCAGAAATCGTTCAGCCCCCCTTGGGTTTAGCCCTCACTGATTGGAAATTAATGTTGATCTGACCCCAATTAAATGACCCCAATTATTCTGCTTCAGTCCTGCAAGGCTTTCCACATGTCCATGTCGCGCTCCGCAGTCCAGATGCGGGGGTTTTTGATGCCAGAGGCTTCGTCGTAAGCGCGGGTCACATCGAAGGGCAAGCAGTGTTCGTAAATGAACACATGGCCAAACACAGGGTCCATGCTTTTGCGCGTGTGGGCCATGGCGGCTTTCAAATCCATCTTGGCAGCCACCGCTTCTTTGCCGGCATTGAACAAAGTTTCCACCCAGCGCTTGGTGTAATCCAAAGCTTTGTTCACATCGGCTTGACCTTTCATGGCTTCACCGCGGCCAGGCACAATGGCTTCGGCCTTCAATGCGCGCAAGGCTTCCAACGTAGCGGGCCACTCGGCCAATTGCGCATCGCCCGTGTACACGCCCGCTTCGTATTCCACCAAATCGCCAGAGAACAAAACTTTTTCTTCTTCCACCCAAGCAATCGTGTCGCCGCGTGTGTGGCCGTAACCGGGGCTCCAGATTTGAACCTTCACGCCACCTAAATCAAGCTCCAATTTGCCGGGCACTTCACCCTTCGTGGCATCGCCGCCGCCAATCACCATGGTGGGCCATGTAAGGCCAGGCACTTCTTCAGCACCGCGGAACAAACGGGGGAAGCGCTCCATCTCGCTCTTCATGTCTTGCGCGCCGCGCTCCACGATCAGCTCGTAAGTGCCTTGGCTGGCAATCACTTCCGTAGCGCCTTCAGCGGCATAAGCACTGGCACCCAACACACGCACCGCGTGATAGTGCGTCAGCAGCACGTACTTGATGGGCTTGTCGCTGATGGTGCGAATTTGCTTGATCAAATCACGCGCCATGCCAGGCGTGGCCGTGGCATCGCTGACCATGATGAACTTCTCACCAATGATCACCCCTGAGTTGGGATCACCTTCAGCGGTATAGGCCCAGCAGTGCTTGCTAAGTTGCTCAAACTTGATGACTTTGTCGGCCAAGTCGGCTTGTGACGCAAATGCTTTGGTAGGTTGGTTCATCTTCTCTCTCCGTTGTACAGACAAATTTAAATGGGGTCAGATCAACATTAATTTGGTCAGTCGGTGTGGGCAGAGGCCAAGGGCGGGCTGACGATTTCTGGTACCCCAGCATGAGGAAGCCCGCCCTTGGCCTCTGCCCACACTGATTGGAAATTAATGTTGATCTGACCCCAATTAAATTAATTCAAACCCTTCTCCAGAAGGGCAATGACTTCTTCAGCAAAGGCCACATACGAGATGGGGCCGCCAGGACGAAGCCATGTAAAGGTCCAGTTGATCATACCGAACAGCATCATGGTGATAGCGGTTTGGTTGCTGGCATTGAGGCGTTCAGGATATGCACGGCGCAGCGCGCGCGTGACGGCAGCCACCACATCGCGCTGGCGATTCAAAATGAGTTCACGCGGCGATATCGCCGGCGAGCCCAAATGTGCATCGGGTACATCGCTTAAAAACTGCGTGTCATTGAGCAAGGCCACGTGCCGTGTGGCAGAGCTTTCATACTCCTGCAAAAAAGCCCGAATGAGTTCATGCAAAGCCGCGCGATCGTCCAGGTTGCGTCTTTGCGCCGTGGCATCGGTCAGCGCAATCAGGGACAACAAACGCTGCGTGTAGCGGTCCAGCAAGTCAAACAGAATGGCTTCTTTGCTGTCGTAGTAGTGGTAAAGCCGGGCTTTGGAGGTGCCACACGCCGTGGCAATCTCATTCATGCTGGCAGCAGGGTAACTGCGATCGGCAAAGGACTGCGCCGCAATGTCCAAAATGGCATCGCGTTTGATGTCGTGTGTCGCTGATTTAGGTCTTGCCATGAAATTTCAAAGTCTCACAAACAAGGGCATCAGCCCACCGGCCACACCACACCGTTGTCGTTCAAGATGGCATCTAAGGGGACGTCGTGTGGCTCTGCTTCAAAGTCATCCACATAACCCTGTGTAAACCCCAAACCCACCGTGAAGGGCTTGGGCTGTAAAGTGGCCAAGGTGCGATCGTAAAAACCGCCACCATAGCCCAAGCGATAGCCCCCAGCGCTGTACCCCACACAAGGCACAAACAACAGCGTGGGCACAATGACTTCGGTGTCCTTGGGTTTGGGAATGCCGTAGGCATCGTCTTCCATGGGGCAACCGGGATACCACGCATGGAAGGTGAGGGTTTTGTGGACTTTGTCCACCACAGGCAAACCAATGCGGCGTAACTGTGTTTCACCCGTCAATTCGCCATCTTCTTTCCAACGGTGCAAGGCGGGCAAGGGGTCAAACTCCCCTTTGATCGGCCAATAGGCACCGATCACCTGCTCAGTGCGGCCAAACAACCAAATGCGCATGGCCCGCTGCAAGGCGTCGCAGCTTGCCTGTCTGTCTGGCATGTTGAGGCGCGCATTCAACAAGTCTTGGCGAATCTGTTTTTTGGCTTCTGATTTGTCCATAATCGACCTATGCAATTGACACAGATTTTGACATCGCTTGGGGCATCCGTCCTCATTTTCTCACTCAGCGCGCCTGCTTTTGGTCAAAGTGGGGTTCCAAACAAGGCTGACGATGTGATTTTGGAGATGAACCAGGCCTTCAAGAAGAACGACAAAGCCCAACTCTCACGCCTCTTGGCCAAAGCCAAAGGTCATCCGATGGAGCCTTGGGCGGCTTATTGGGAACTGCGCGTGCGACTGGACCAAGCCAGCACCACTGAAATCCAAGGGTTTTTAACGCAATACGCTGGCACCTATGTTGAAGACCGTTTGCGCAACGACTGGCTGCTGCAATTGGGCCGTCAGCGCGACTGGAACACTTTCGCGCAAGAGTACCCCCGCTACCGCATGAACGACGACCGCGAGGTCCGGTGCTATGCCTTGGGCACAGAGGCCAACCTCCAAAAACCAGACACTCCGGCTGAGCTCAAAAAGCTTTGGTACACCCTCAAAGATTCGGAAGACGGTTGCACCACTGTGGCAGAAAAACTCCACGATGCCAAAAAGCTGGACACCCTGGACTTGTGGCGCAAAGCACGTTTGGCCATGGACAACAACCGGCCGCGGGTGGCACAAGCGGCCCTGAACATTGAATCGGAAGAACTTGGCAAACAAGCCATCTTGATTCACGCCGATCCGCAAAAGTACCTGGACAAACGAATTTTGGCATTCACCAAAAAACGCAAAGAACTTTCGGTCTTGGCCCTCATTCGGGTGGCCAACACCGACCCCGACAAAGCCGCGCAATTGCTGGACAAAAAATGGGGCCTGATGCTCTCCAAAGAAGAGCACAACTGGACCTGGGCTGTGATTGGCAAACAAGCTGCACAAAAACTACAAGACAACGCCCATCAGTACTACAGCAAAGTCACGCGCAACCAAGATTTGAACGATGAACTGCTCAGCTGGAAAGCCAGGACAGCCTTGCGCCAAGGCGACTGGAAGGCCGTCCTGTCTGCGGTCGACGCCATGGAAGACGCCAAAAACGAGAGCACTTGGATTTACTGGAAAGCCCGCGCCCTCTTGGCCACAAGCACCTCAGAGGCACAGCGCGCAGAGGCCAACAACGCACTCAAAAACATAGCGAGCGTCAAGGGTTTTTACGAGCAATTGGCCTTGGAAGAGTTGGGTCAAAGCATCACGGCACCTGCCAAACCCGCGCCGCTCACACCCGCCGAAAAATTGGCCGCTTCTCAGCACACCGGTTTGCAACGTGCCCTCACGGCCCTGAGTTTGGGATTGCGCTCTGAGGGCAATCGAGAATGGAACTACAACACCAACTTGCACACGCCCGGCGGCATGAGCGAGCGCGAGTTGTTGGCAGCTGCAGATTTCGCATGCAGCAAACAAGTTTGGGACCGCTGTATCAACACCAGCGATCGCACCAAAACCGCCATCGACTTTGACCAACGCTTTCCCATGCCCCTCAAAGAGACCGTCTTGCGCAAAGCCAAAGACGTGCAATTGGACCCCGCCTATGTCTACGGCCTGATTCGCCAAGAAAGTCGTTTTGTCATGGATGCCAAATCGGTGGTCGGTGCCGCAGGCTTGATGCAAGTGATGCCGGCGACAGCCAAATGGACCGCGAAGAAAATTGGCATGAGCAATTTTCAAGTGCAGCAACTCAATGAGCACGAAACCAATGTGGCCATTGGCACCGGTTATTTGAAACTGGTCCTGGACGACTTCGATGGCTCGATGCCTTTGGCTGCAGCGGCCTACAACGCTGGCCCAAGCCGCTCACGCGCTTGGCGCAAAGGACCGGTATTGGAAGCGGCCATTTGGGCAGAAAACATTCCGTTCAATGAGACGCGGGATTATGTGAAGAAAGTGTTGTCCAACACCACCAACTATGCCGCCATCCTCACGGGCCAACCGCAGTCTTTGAAAGCTCGCTTAGGGACTGTGGGGCCGCGCAATGCTCAGGCGCCAGAAGAGAACGCTGATTTGCCTTGAAGGGCCTGAGAGAAGTTTCAAGCCAACAACTTGTCCAAATTGTTGGTGATTTTTTCTTCGATCTTGTCCTTGAAGGCCGCCATCAAAAAACCCAATTCCAACTTCATGGTGAGTTGCGACGCCGTCACGCACAAATAACCAGAAGCCCCTGCTCGCTCAAAGTTCAAGCGGTCTTGCGCTTCACCCGCTTCATTGGTTTCATTGGCCACATAGGTGCAGTCCATGCCCCAGTCGGCCTCGGCTTCTTTTTGCCACTGCGCGGCGACAGCTCGGGCTTTTGCCATGCCCAAGGTGTGCGCTCTTTGAATCAAAATTTCAGACATGCTGTTCAGCCTTTTCCATCAATGCCACTTCGACTTGGCAATCGTAAAACACAGGGGCACGGCCCAAGTCAGTCAACAGCTGACTGGTCAGCTCGTTCACATTGGTGCCGTTCAAGCCGAGCTTACGCCACCAAATGCCCAGGCCATTGACCACCCCAGCGCGCGCGCGCGACGTCACCTCGGCTTTGCAGTGGTATTCACCCCGGCCATTGAAAACTTTGACGGTGTCACCACTGGCAATGCCGCGCGGGGCGGCGTCCTCGGCACTGATTTCCAGCAAAGGCTCTTTTTCAATGGCGCGCAAACTGGCCACGTTCACAAAGGAAGAGTTCAAAAAATGGCGCGCAGGCGGCGAGATCATGGCCAAGGGATATGGGTCGCCAGACACCGGTACTTCGTAATTCGCAACATGATCCGGCAAAGGGTCCAAGCCCATGGCTGCCAAGCGCTCGCTCACAAATTCACAACGGCCTGAGGGTGTCGGAAAGCCACCCTCTGCAAACGGCGCTTCAGGCACAGGCATGGCCACAAAACCTTGGGTCCACAAAACCTCAAAGTCGACTTCCTGGCCCACCGCTGTGCGGCACAAACTCAAGTCATCCTCTTCAAAGCAAGGCTCTGTGTAAGCCATGGCCTTGGCCAAGCGTCTGAAAATTTCGGTATTGGGCAGGGCCTGACCCACCGGCGCAATGGCGGGGCGATTGAGCAGCAAATCGGTGTGCCCATAACTGCCCTGCACATCCCAATGTTCGAGCTGCGTGGTGGCGGGCAAGACGTAATCGGCATAGTCGGCGGTGTCAGTTAAAAAATGCTCCATCACCACCGTGAACAAATCTTCTCGCGCAAAGCCCTTGGCCACTTGGCTTGAATCAGGCGCCACGGCCATGGGGTTGCTGTTGTAGACCAACAAGGCCTTGACTTGCGGGCCCCAGGTGGGACTGCCCGGATGGTTCAAGTCATTGCCCAAGGTCGACATGTTCAGCATGCGCGGCCGGCGCGGGCCCAGCAAATCGGGGCGGTACAAGGCCGCCTTGTTGGCCTTGAATGAACTGGAACTGCTCATCAGCAAGCCCCCAGCACGGTCTCGCCAAGCACCCGTGAGGGCGGGCAAACACGCAACTGCACGCACGGCATTGCCGCCGCCCTTCACGCGCTGCATCCCGTAATTCAAGCGAATGGCGGCTTTGGCCGTGGTGCCCCAGTCTTTGGCCAGGTCGCGAATCAGGTTTTCATCGATGCCGCACACCGCTGCAGCCCGCGCCAGCGTCCAAGTCATGGCGCGCGCTTTCAAGTCTTCCCATCCCAAAGTGTATTGATCAATGTAAGCGTGGTCTAACCAATCATGGACCACCAACTCGCGCATGATGGCAAAGGCCAGTGCCGCATCGGTGCCGGGTCGAATGGGCAAATGCACATGGCATTTTTCGGCGGTTTCGCTGTAGCGGGGGTCTATGCAAATGAGTTTCGCGCCGTGACGTTTGGCCACTTGTGCGCGGCGCCAAAAATGCACATTGCTGGTGATCGGGTTGCTGCCCCAAATCACAATGAGTTGGCTCTCTTCGAAGAATTCAGCCCGCATGCCCAAACGGCCACCCAGCGTGTAATTCAAGCCTTCGCCCCCAGCGGAGGCGCAGATGGTGCGGTCTAAAAAGGAGGCGCCCAGTTTGTGAAAGAAGCGCGAGGCCATCGATTCGCCTTGCACCCAGCCCATGGTGCCGGCATAGCTGTAGGGCAAGATGGCCTCCGGGTTGTCGGCCGCAATGACTTTCAGTTTGGCCGCAATGTCCGCAATGGCTTCGTCCCAAGTCACCGGCTCAAACTGCCCCAAACCTTTGGGGCCCACACGCTTTAAAGGCTGGTTGATGCGCTCGGCACTGTAGGTTCGCTCTGTGTAGCGCGACACCTTGGTACACAACACCCCTTGCGTGTGTTTGTGATCGGGGTTGCCTTGCACCTTGACTGCACGGCCGTTTTCCACGGTGGTGAGCAAGGCACAGGTATCGGGACAGTCATGCGGACACAAGCCCCGCACCACCGCATTGAGTTCAAGCACTGAATCGGTCATGGCTTCATTCTAAAAGGGTATTTTTGGGGATAACCCTGAAATCGAATGTCCCCCAAGTTCAAAGGGGTTGTAGCGCATCGACACGACTCTCGCTAGACTGTGGTGATGAAAATCATCGATTCCATCCTCACCGACGCAGCCAGCATTGCGGCCATTCGAAAAGACATCCATGCCCACCCTGAGTTGTGTTTCCAAGAAGTGCGCACGGCCGATGTGGTCGCCAAGCAGCTGACCGATTGGGGCATCCCCATCGAGCGCGGCCTGGGCACCACCGGTGTGGTCGGCATTGTGCAGGGCCGCGATGGCGGTGCCTGCGGACGCGGTATCGGCCTGAGAGCCGACATGGACGCTTTGCCCATGCAAGAGTTCAACACCTTTGAGCACGCCAGCAAACACGCAGGCAAGATGCACGCTTGCGGCCACGACGGCCACACCGCCATGTTGTTGGCGGCAGCCAAGCACCTGGCCAAACACCGAGACTTTGACGGCACGGTCTATTTGATTTTCCAACCCGCCGAAGAAGGCGGTGGCGGTGCCCGCGAAATGATCAAAGACGGCATGTTCGACAAGTTCCCCATGCAAGCCGTGTACGGCATGCACAACTGGCCAGGCGCTCAGGCCGGCACCTTTGCGGTCAGCCCAGGCCCGGTCATGGCGTCCAGCAATGAGTTCAAAATCACCATTCGCGGCAAAGGCAGCCATGCCGCCTTGCCCCACAACGGCATTGACCCAGTGCCTGTGGCTTGCCAATTGGTACAAGCCTTCCAGACCATCATCACGCGCAACAAAAAGCCAGTCGATGCGGGTGTGATTTCGGTCACCATGATCAACGCTGGCGAGGCCACCAACGTGGTGCCCGACTTCTGTGTCCTTCAAGGCACCGTGCGCACCTTCAGCATCGAAGTGCTCGACCTCATTGAATCGCGCATGCGCCAAATTACAGACAACTTGTGCGCGGCCTTTGACGCCAAGGCAGAGTTTCATTTCAACCGCAACTATCCGCCCACCATCAACAGCCCCGCCGAAGCAGCATTTGCGCGCAAAGTCATGGCCGGCATTGTGGGTGCCGAGAATGTGAATGTCCAAGAACCCACCATGGGGGCAGAAGACTTCTCGTTCATGTTGCAAGCCAAGCCTGGCGCCTATGTGTTCATTGCCAACGGCGACGGCACGCACCGCGAAATGGGACATGGTGCAGGGCCTTGCACCTTGCACAACCCCAGCTACGACTTCAACGACGACCTGATCCCTTTGGGCGGCACGTACTGGGTCGAATTGGCCACCCAATGGTTGGCCAATCCCACGGTCAAATAACAAGCCATCATTCCATGCGTATCATCTCTCTTTGGGCTTCACGCCCTGAGGGATTGAGATGATGAATCAAACACGCGTATTAATTTTGGGCGGCACCGGCTTTGTGGGCCGCCATGTTTGCGAAAAACTCACGCGCATGGGTTGTCGCATGACCGTCATCACGCGCCGTGCCTCGCAAGCTGCGGCCATTCAAAGCATGCCCAGAGTGCGGGTGCTAGAAGGCGATGTCTACAACCAAGCATTTCTGGCGCAGTGCATGGCACAGCACGATGTGGTCATCAACCTGATTGCCATCTTGCACGGCTCTGAAGCCGCGTTTGAAAAAGCGCATGTGCAATTGCCCAAAATCATTGCTGCGGCTTGCCAACAAAGCGGCGTTAAGCGTTTGATTCACATCAGCGCTTTGGGCGCCAACGCGCAAGGCCCTTCGCTTTATCAGCGTAGCAAAGCACAAGGCGAGTCAGTGCTGCAACAAGCCGGTTTGGATTTAACGATTTTGCAACCCAGCGTCATCTTTGGCGCTGAGGACAAATTCCTCAACTTGTTTGCCCAGCTTCAAAAAATGACGCCAGTGGTGCCCTTGGCAGGCGCCAGCACGCGCTTTCAGCCCGTTTGGGTAGAGGATGTTGCTGCGGCTGTTGTGCACTGCGTGACGCACCCCAACACCAGAGGTCACACCTACGAAATTTGTGGCCCCGACATCCTGACCTTGAAGGAACTGGTCCAAAAATCTGGCCAGTGGGCAGGTGTACAAGGTGGCCATGGCCGTTGGGTCTTTGGCATTCCCAACAGCATTGCTTGGCTACAAGCCTTTCTCATGGAGTTAGCACCGGGCCAGCCCCTCATGAGCCGCGACAATCTGAGCTCTATGCAAGTTGACAACATCGCATCGGGCAAAGCCCTTGAACTCAAAGACATGAACATTCATGCCAGCAGTGTCAGCAGCGTTGCCCCTGCTTATTTAGGCCACAGCGGTGCATGTGCCAAACTGGATGTTTTACGCGCCAAGGGTCGCCCCTGAAGCACGACATGACCATGCAAATCTTCAGCGTAGGCGGCGCCATTCGGGACGCATTGCTTCACCAACCGGTCAAAGACAAAGACTGGGTGGTGGTGGGTGCTACGCCCGAACAAATGACACAGCAGCGCTATCAAACGGTTGGCAAAGACTTTCCTGTGTTTTTGCATCCGCAAACGCGCGAAGAATATGCCTTGGCGCGCACCGAGCGCAAAACAGCGCCAGGCTACAAAGGCTTTGTGGTGCACGCATCGCCAGATGTCAGCCTAGAAGAAGACCTTGCAAGGCGTGACCTGACCATCAATGCATTGGCTTTGCCGCAAGCGCATTCAAGCATGTTGACCCAAGGGCAGAGTGAAGACGCCAGCGATGCGTTTGAACAAGTCTTTGCAGCGCACGGCGTCGACCCCTATGGCGGCTTGAAAGATCTGCAATCCAAAACACTTCGGCATGTGACAACGGCCTTCCGAGAAGACCCCGTTCGCATCTTGCGCGTAGCACGTTTTGCGGCGCGCTTTCCAGAATTCAGCGTTGCGCCAGAAACTTCCAAGCTGATGAAAGAGATGGTGGACGCGGGTGAGGTTGAGCATTTGGTGCCCGAGCGCGTCTGGCAAGAACTCGCCAAAGGCCTGATGACCATTCAACCGTCGCGCATGTTTGAAGTGCTCAAAGATTGTGGTGCACTCAAAGTCTTGTTGCCCGAAGTGAATGCCTTGTGGGGTGTGCCCCAACGCGCCGAATACCATCCTGAAATTGACGCCGGTGTGCACCTCATGATGGTGCTCGATATGAGTGCACAACTGAATGCCTCATTGCCTGTGCGCGTGGCTTGCCTGCTGCACGACTTGGGCAAAGGCACTACGCCGCAAAGTGAATGGCCTCGCCACATTGGCCACGAACAACGCAGCGCCAAATTACTCAAGCAAGTGTGCGAGCGCTTGCGCATTCCCTTGGAATGCAAAGAATTGTCCGATGTGGTGGCGCGAGAACACGGCAACATTCACCGCAGCCAAGACTTGAATGCCGCAGCGCTGATGCGCTTGCTTGAACGTTGTGATGCCATTCGCAAACCAACGCGATGGCCCGACATTTTGCGGGCGTGTGAGTGCGATGCGCGGGGCAGACTGGGTTTTGAAAATACAAGTTATGCGCCCGCACAGCGATTGCTCAAGGTGTTGCAAGCGGCACAGTCGGTCAGTACAGCCGACATTGCTTCAGAGGCGCAAAAACAGGGCCTCACGGGCCCTGCAGTTGGCGAAAAAATTCACGCAGCCAGAGTGCATGCCATTGACCTGTTGAAGGCCTAGGCACTTAACTCAAGGCACAGCCCCAATTAACGTGAAGGTGTGCGAGGCGTGCGAGGCGCAGCCGGTGGACGACCCGCCAAGTGACGGAAGCTGATACGGCCTTTGGTCAGGTCGTACGGTGACAACTCCAGCGTGACGCGGTCGCCCGCCAAAATGCGAATGTGATTTTTGCGCATCTTGCCTGCTGAGTAAGCGATCAACTGGTGTCCGTTGTCCAAGGTCACACGAAAACGTGTGTCAGGTAAAACCTCGTTCACAACGCCCATCTGTTCGATCAAATCTTCTTTCGCCATTTTTTCCTTTCAGGTACTCTCTCGGGGGTTCAGTGAGCTTGCGTGGTGGAGCGCACCCAATCTAAACCTTGTGCCAGTGCAAAACTGGCAGCAGCATCGCGGGTGGCGAAGTCGTTGGTAAAACACATCACCCGATCGGTACTGGCACTGCCGCGCCCGCTGGCCACTGACACCTGCGCCGCAAAGCGGCCACAGGGCAATGCACGCGGACATGCGGCAACACGGTATTTTCCCACGGTGACGGGGATATTTTCAAAAGTAATCGTATGAATCATCTAATAAGCTAAAAAATTGGTGTGCGCAGCGCAACACCTGAATACTTGCCGATGCAAACATGCACTGGCATTTGAATCCAAATGGCCTGGTTCTGAGCACTGAAAAAAGGGGGAAGCGTGAAATCAAACCCACCCGAATTTGGGGGTGCGCCGCTCTTCTGCTGGGGCCTGAACACGAGAAATTCAGGCGGCTTGCAGGGACCGCGCTTGTCGTTGCCGCAAAAAAAGTTGGCTTCAAAGCTTGGCAACGAAGCCGGACTTTAACACAAATGTTTTAAAAGTTGTGCGTTTTTTTATAACCATTTGGTCAAGACACTCAAAACAAAGCTCAACAACAGGGTGCTGCTCAGGGGAATGAACCATTCGCGGCCAAAAATTTTGAAGTGCAAATCGCCCGGTAACTTGCCCAAACCCAACTTTTCAAGCCAAGGGCGCACCCAGCTGATCAGCAACAGCGCCAAAAAGGTCACGATGAGCCAGCGCAGCATGGTTTAAAGCCTGTGGCTGCGGTCGCCCGCGGCAAAACCCAGCGCCTGCCAATGTGGGTGGGTGGCAAAACCCACCACCTTGAACAACTCGCCCATCTCATGTTCGCTGATCAGCTTTAAGGCCTGCGCTCTTTCACCCAAGCTGGCCTGGGCCATGCGCTCGGCCAAGCCCAAGTTCAACAAGAACCGGGTCTGGCTGGTGTAGCCCAGCACTTGCAAGCCAGCATCTTGTCCCGCCAAGGCAATGCCTGTGAAGTTGACATGGGCCGTGATGTCTTTCAAACCAAGCGCCACCAAGGGGTCAGGGTCGGCCTTGTGTGCTTGATGGCACATGACAGTGCCCATGTGACGCTCGGGGTGAAAGTACTCCGACTCTGGAAAGCCATAGTCCAAGAAAAAGGCAGCGCCGCCTTTTTTGCTGGCCAGCAACCGTTCCGCCAAACTGGCGACAAAGGCCTCGGCTTGAGGTTGAATCTCTGTCAGGTAGTCGTGCGCCCCCAGAGGCTCAAGGGGTGGCCTCAGCGCCGTGGGCCGGTCTTGCCAGGCCAAGCCTGCGGCACCCTCGTGCCACACCACACCACGTTCGTGCCATTGGCCCTTGATTCTGTGAAGGAGCTTGACGGGCATGGCATCGAGCACCTCATTGCCCACCACCACGCCTTGCAAACTGTCCGGCCATTGCTGCAGCCATGTCACTTGGTCGCCAAACTCGGCCAAGCGGGCCTGCTGCCGCGCTTTCAGTGTGCTCGACAGATCCATGATGTTGTAACGCACAGGGGGGCATCCCAAGGCTCTGAGCTCACTCAGCAACTGATGGGCCAAGGCACCGCTGCCTGCGCCAAACTCCCAGACCTCATCGGTGCCTGTGGCCTCCAAGGCCTGGGCCACTTGCTGGGCCAGGGCCGCGCCAAACAAGGGCGACAACTCGGGCGCCGTCACAAAATCACTGCCCGATTGGGGCATGGCGCCAAACTTGGGTTGCTCATTGGCGTAATAGCCCAAACCTGGCTCGTACAAAGCCATGGCCATGAACCGATCAAAGGGCAGCCAGCCTTGGGCCGCCAAAATGGCCTTGTGCACCCGCGCCAGCATCGCGGTCGTTAAACTATCAGCTTCTGTCATGTCCCCAGATTGTCCCCGAATGTCGGCTCCTTTTTTCTCTGCCCCCCGCACGGCCCTGGTCACAGGCGCCGGCAAACGCCTAGGCCGCGAAATTGCCTTGGGCTTGGCCAAGGCCGGGTGGCGCGTGGCCGTGCACTACAGAAGCTCGGCGGCCGAGGCGCTGCAAACAGCCAAAGACTGTTTGGCGCTGCGTTCTTCCAGTGCTGACTTGAGCTCCCCCTCTCTGGCAGCCGACCCCCATGACTTTATTTTCAAAGCTGATTTGGCTGACGAAGCCGCGACGCGCCAACTGCTGCCCCAAGTGATTGCACAGTTGGGCACGGTCGACGCGGTGGTCAACAGCGCCGCTTTGTTTGAGCACGACGATGCGCACAGCTTCAGCTACGCCAACATGGCGCAGCACTGGGCCACCAACACGGGTGCGGCCATCTTGTTGGCGCAGGCCTTGCACCAGCACTGCCAAGCACGTGCTGCTCAAACTCAAGCTCACACGGCACAAGCCGCAGACGCCGTCGTGATCAACATGCTCGATCAAAAGTTGTGGAACCCCAACCCCGACTTTTTAAGTTACACCTTGTCCAAGGCCGCGTTGGAAGCCGCCAACACCTTGCTGGCCCAAGCCTTGGCGCCTCGGGTGCGTGTGGTGGGCGTAGCGCCTGGCCTGACCCTCACCAGCCACATGCTGGACGACGACAAATTCAAACAACTGCACACCCTGAGCCCTTTGGGCCGCTCTTCTTCTGTAGAAGATGTGGTCAGCACCGTGGTCTTTGCCATGCACAACCGCGCCATCACCGGCACCACCCTGTTGGTCGATGGCGGACAGCACTTGATGAAATTCGAGCGCGACTTTTCTTTGATGTGAGCACCCCATGACGGCCACAAACACTTCCACGGTCCATTCCGGCAACCAAACACTCACCCTGATTGGTTTACGGTTCGATGCCAACTTGGGCATTTTGGAACACGAAAAAACAGCCCCCCAACCGATTCAGGTGGACGCCGAGCTCAACCTCGGCCCGCAACCTTTGTTGCCGCACGATGACGACATCAGCAACGTGCTGGACTATCGCAAAGTGCGCAAAATCATCATCGACGAATGCACTGCCGAGCACGTCAATTTGCTGGAAAGCCTCATTGGCAAACTGGCGCACCGACTCATGCAATTGCATGGTGTCAAAGGCGTGCGCGTGAAAATTGCCAAATTAGAAATTTTTGAAGATTGCGAAGTTGCCATTCGCATGGAAACAGGACAATGGTGACCCCATGAATGCACCCACCCCCAACAGCTGGCTAGAAGCCGAAGACAACGCGTTAGAGGCCGAAGCAAAAGCCAAGGCCCTCAAAATTGAACGCGAAACGCACAAGCTCGAAAAACGCCTGTGCCGCCAAGTGGGTCAAGCCATCAGCGAATTCAACATGATTGAAGAAGGCGACCGCGTCATGGTCTGCATGTCAGGTGGCAAAGACAGCTACGGCATGCTCGACATCTTGCTCAAAATGAAAGCCCGCGCGCCTGTTGACTTCGAGCTCATCGCCGTCAACTTGGACCAAAAGCAACCCGGCTTTCCCGCAGAGATCTTGCCGGCGTACTTGAAAAACGTGGGCATTCCGTTTCACATCGAAACGCAAGACACCTATTCCATCGTCAAGGACAAAATTCCTGAAGGCAAAACCATGTGCAGTTTGTGCAGTCGTTTGCGCCGTGGCATTTTGTACAAAGTCGCTCGCGAACTCAAATGCAACAAATTGGCCTTGGGCCATCACCGCGATGACATGTTGCAAACCTTTTTCTTGAACATGTTCTTTGGCGGCAAACTCAAAGGCATGCCCCCCAAATTGCTGAGTGACAACGGCGAATTCATGGTGATCCGTCCGCTGGCCCACGTGGCCGAAGCCGACCTCACGCGCTGGGCCGAGCACCGACAGTTCCCCATCATTCCTTGCACCTTGTGCGGCAGCCAAGAAAACCTGCAGCGCAAACAAATTGGCAACATGATTCGCGAGTGGCAAAAGAAATTTCCGGGCCGCATTGAAAACATGTTTGCCGCTTTGCAAAACGTGGTGCCTTCTCATTTAATGGACACCCAGTTGCACGACTTCAAACATTTGAAAATCACTGGCATGCCAAGCGACGATGGCGACAAAGCATTTGACGAAGAAAGCTTTGACGCGCCCAATGTGATGGCCAGCTTGCAAGGTGTGCAAGTGGTTCAACTCTGAGCCTTCACGTCAACACGAGGTGCTTCACATGACACGTCATTTCAAGTTTTGGACTTTGGCTTTCGCCACTGCTTGCTTGTCACTTCTGAGCGGCTGCAGCAGCATGCGCGTCATTGAAAGCAAGGTTCAAACCAGCACCCAATGGACAACCGCCGCGCCCACGCAAGCGCTGTTTCGTTTGGAGCGTCTGCCAGCCGATGCCCATAACCTGCAAGCAGGTTGGGCCGAAGTCGAATTGGAATCGGCGCTTGCGCCACTGGGATGGACCCGCAACGATGCCCAGGCGCAGTACAGCGTTTGGATTGGCGTGCGCGCCGCCGAGTTCATTGCCGACCCATGGGGCCGCCCAGTGCAAGGCCCTTGGGTGAGCCAAGTGCATGTGAGCATGGGCAATGGCTATCGCCCCCGCGGCACAGGTGTGGGGGTCGGATGGGGCATCGGCATGAGCAATGTGCCCTACCCCGGCGTGCGCCCAGGTTTTCCTGCGCCCCTAGGCTATACCCAAGAAGTCAGCATCCTCATTCGCGATCTCCAAACCAGCAACGTGGTGTACCAAACCAAAGCCACCCACGAAGGTCCATGGGCCGATCACGCCACCATTGTTCGCGTCATGATCGGTGCAGCCTTACAAGGTTTCCCCAGCCCAAGCGCTGTGAAACGAAGCGTCAACACCAGCATCGCCCGATAAATGCAAGCCACTCGCATCGTTGCCATTCGTCATGGCGAAACCGCTTGGAACGTCGACACCCGCATCCAAGGTCAACTCGACATCCCCCTCAACGCCAAAGGCGAGTGGCAGGCCGCGCAATTGGCCAAGGCCTTGGCAGCGCAAGACCCACTGCACGCGGTGTACACCAGTGATTTAAAGCGCGCGCATCAAACTGCGACGGCAGTGGCCGTGCAGCAAGGCTTACAGGCCATCAGCCACCCTGGCCTGCGCGAGCGCGGCTTTGGCGCATTTGAAGGCAAAACCTTTGCCGAGATAGAAAAAGACTTGCCCGAAGATTCCATGCGCTGGCGCAAGCGCGATCCCCTGTGGACGCCGCCACAAGGTGGTGAATCTTTGCGGGTGATGGAACAACGCGTGCGCCAAACGCTCGATGAACTGGCGGCCAAGCATGTGGGGCAACACATTGCGCTGTTTGCACATGGCGGCGTGATGGACTTGCTGTACCGCATTGCCACAGGCCAAGACTTGCAAGCCCCTCGCTCTTGGACCCTGACCAACACCGCCGTCAACCGTTTGCTGTGGACGCCTGAGAGCGTGTCCTTGGTGGGCTGGGCTGACACATCGCATTTGGACGAAGCCACGCGCGACGAATTCTGAAACTTCAGTCAGTGTTTCAGTCTTGCGTGAAACTTTTGGGCGGCGTCACGCCCAAGTGACGATAGGCTGCCAAGGTGGCCATTCTGCCGCGCGGTGTGCGCTGCAAGAAGCCTTGTTGAATCAAATACGGCTCGATCACATCTTCAATCGTGTCGCGCTCCTCGCCAATGCTGGCGGCAATGTTGTCAAGGCCCACAGGCCCGCCATCAAAGCGGTGGATCACCGCTTCCAACAACTTACGGTCCATCAAATCGAAACCTTCTGGATCGACATCGAGCATGGCCAGCGCACGCTTGGCAATGTCGTGCGTGATGTGGCCCACGCCTTTGACATCGGCGTAATCGCGAACGCGCCGGAGCAATCGATTGGCAATGCGCGGCGTGCCGCGTGAGCGTTTGGCAATTTCCTGCCCCCCTGCTGGGTCCATGGGCGCTTTGAGCAAGCTGGCACTGCGCGTCACAATGCGCGCCAATTCTTCGGGCGTGTAAAACTCAAGGCGCGACACAATGCCAAACCTGTCGCGCAATGGGTTGGTGAGCATGCCCGCACGGGTGGTGGCACCCACCAAGGTAAACGGTTGCAAATCGAGTTTGATGCTGCGCGCAGCAGGCCCTTCCCCAATCATGATGTCGATTTGGTAGTCCTCGAGCGCGGGGTACAAAATTTCCTCGACCACGGGTGACAAGCGGTGAATCTCGTCAATGAACAGCACGTCGTTCTTTTCCAAATTGGTCAGCAACGCGGCCAGGTCTTTGGGTTTTTCAAGCACGGGGCCACTGGTTTGACGCAGGTTCACGCCCAGCTCGGCGGCAATGATGTGGCTCAAGGTGGTCTTGCCCAAACCAGGCGGGCCAAACAAGAGCACATGGTCGAGAGGCTCGCCGCGCATCTTGGCGGCGCCAATGAAAATCTCAAGCTGCTCGCGCACCTTGGCTTGGCCCACGTAGTCGTCTAGCAGCTTGGGGCGCAGGGCCCGCTCGATGGCTTCTTCTTGCGGTGTTTCGGGCGTGGCATCGACCATGCGCACGGGTGGCGGAGGTGGCGTTCCAAAGTCGTCGGTTTGAATGCTCATGTTTCGTTCAAGTTATTTGGCCAAGGCCTTGAGCGCCATTTTGATGCCATCGCTCACGCCCACATCGGCGGGCAAGGCTTTGAGGGCCAAAGCGGCTTCTTTGTCACTGTAGCCCAAAGCCACCAGCGCTTGCAAAATGTCGTTGGCATGGTCGTGCGACGTGCCAGCAGGCGTGAGCAAATCGGCGCCCAATTTGCCCTTCAACTCCAACAGCAAACGTTCGGCGGTTTTTTTGCCAATGCCGGGCACCTTCACCAGGCGACCCGCTTCTTGTTGCGTGATGGCCTGCGCCAAATCGGCCACACCCATGCCCGACAGCACGCTCAGAGCAGTGCGAGGACCGACGCCAGAAATTTTGATCAACTGCCGAAAAGCCGCACGTTCTTCAGTCGTGGCAAAGCCATACAAGAGCTGCGCATCTTCTCGCACCACAAAGTGCGTGAGCAATTTCACTTTCTCGCCCAGCGCCGGCAAGTTGTAAAAGGTGCTCATGGGCACACTCACCTCGTAGCCCACGCCATGGCAATCCACCATCACTTCGGGTGGGTTTTTGTCGATCAAAGTGCCTGTTAACTGACCAATCATGGCGTGCCGTTCTTCTTCTGCAGATAAGTGCCTATCATTACGGGGTAGGACACATCAGCCAAGGGCTGAGGCGCCTATTTTCTACTGAGGATTATCAGCTTGATTGTCAGACACAACTTCACGCCGCACAACAATATCCGCATGACGCATCTTTGCGGCCCCATGGACGCCCATTTGCGCACCATCGAGGCCGGCTTGCAAGTCAAAATTGCGCACCGGCATGAGCAGTTCAAAATTGATGGCCCCAAGGCACGTGCCAACCAGGCGCTGGAGCTGCTGCAGGCCCTTTATGAAATGGCCGACCGCCCCCTTAAAGAAGACTCGATTCAACTCATGATGACGGGTGACCCCGAGGTGGCCAACAACCCCGATGTGCCCACCTTGCAAACGCGCAGGGCTGACCTGAAAGCCCGCACGCCCGTGCAAGCCATGTACATGGAGAACATTGCCACCCACGACATCACGTTTGGCATTGGCCCGGCGGGTACCGGCAAAACTTATTTGGCAGTGGCCTGCGCGGTCGACGCATTGGAGCGCGCCAGTGTGCAACGCATCGTGCTAACCCGCCCAGCTGTGGAAGCGGGCGAGCGCTTGGGCTTCTTGCCGGGCGATTTGTCGCAAAAGGTCGACCCGTATTTACGCCCTTTGTACGATGCCCTCTACGACCTGATGGGCTACGACAAAGTGCAAAAAGCCTTCGAGCGCAACGCCATCGAGATTGCGCCTTTGGCTTTCATGCGAGGCCGCACCTTGAACAATGCCTTTGTGATTTTGGACGAGGCACAAAACACCACGCCCGAACAAATGAAAATGTTCCTCACACGCATTGGCTTTGGTGCCAAGGCGGTGGTGACGGGCGATGTGAGCCAAATCGATTTGCCCAAAGGGCAGCTCAGCGGCTTGATTGATGCAGAGCGAGTTTTAAGGCGCGTCAAAGGCATCGCCATGACGCGTTTTTCCAGTGCAGACGTGGTGCGACATCCTTTGGTGGCGCGCATTGTGGATGCTTATGATGCGCAGCGAACCACGGTGCGCAGCAGATCGATTGACGCTTGAAAAAATATGGCTTTACCTACACTCAGTTTGTCTTTGCAATTTGGCGACATCCCGCACGCTGCGCGCCATCGCGCTGCCCTGCCACGTCACAAAGTAGCCCGCTGGATTCGTCACAGCCTGGCGCATGACGGCGAAATCACGGTGCGCATTGTGGATGCCGAAGAAGGTCAGCGCTTGAACCGTGAGTTTCGCAAGAAAGATTACGCCACCAATGTGCTGACGTTTGATTACATGCAATCACCTGTGGTGATGGCAGACCTGGTGTTGTGCGCGCCGGTAGTGGCCAAGGAAGCCCGCGAGCAAGGCAAAACATTGCAGGCGCACTATGCGCATTTGCTGGTACATGGCACGCTGCATGCGCAGGGTTGGGATCATGAGACGAGTGAGGCCGATGCAGAGGCCATGGAGGCGCATGAGATTGAGATCATGCACAGGCTAGGGTTTAAGAACCCGTATTAATTTCAGAGGTCAGTTTGTTTTTTTGACTTGACCATAGCCAGGCTTGGTCCAAGGCGCGCCAAAGACGCCATGCCTTTCCATGTACTCAAAATCAGCATCAGTCAAAGGCGGGTTATCTGGATCGCTCATGGCTGCCAAAGTGATTTGATAGTCTTCGTCATCCGTTGGCATGATGATTTTAATTTTCTGGGTGTTTTTATTGATTCTTTTCATAGAGCTTAACCTCCCGTTTGTTTGCTTTCCGCAAACTGATACATCTGGTAGAACCATTTCGCAGAACATAGATCAGACTATAAAGTCTGCCGTCTAACGGGACCAGTCCATGTATGCGAGTCTCGTTGTAATTTCGGCGCTCGTCTTCAAAAATGAAAGCTTTATCCCAATCAAGATATTGAGCGAATTCAAGCACTATGCCATGTTTGAAATAATTTGCACGGCTTTTAGTGGGATCACATGTAAAGAGCATCAAGTCATGATGCTTGAGACCTCAACTTCATGGACCTACATTGAGTATCAGTGAATCAATGATCGTCTTTGCAATCTAGTAAATCTATTAAAAATAACTAAAGCAACAACAGCGCTTATTCGCTGTCCACACCAGAAGCATCTTCCAGCAAACGCACTTTCACCGACTTGCCTTTTACTTTACCGCGCGACAACTTGTCAGCAGCTTCATGTGCAATCTCACGCGCAACAGCCACGTAAGTGGAATATTCGTTCACATTGATCTTGCCCACTTGCTCACGCGTGTAGCCTGCATCGCCCGTGAGTGCGCCCAAAACATCACCCGCGCGAATTTTTTCTTTGCGACCGCCCACAATTTGCAAGGTGGCCATGGCGGGTACCAGCATGTCTTTGCCTGCAGGCGTGAATGTGCTGAGTTCTTGCCAGTTTGACTCGCGGCCTTGCAGCACTTCAATCTTGCCCACATAACCCATCTCGTCCATGCTGGCCAAGCTCACGGCCAAGCCTTCTGCATCAGCGCGACCTGTGCGGCCAATGCGGTGAATGTGAACTTCTGAATCGGGCGTGACATCCACGTTGATGACTGCTTCGAGTTGTGCCACGTCTAGGCCGCGCGCTGCCACGTCGGTTGCCACCAACACGGAGCAACTTCTGTTGGCAAATTGAATCAACACTTGGTCGCGTTCACGCTGCTCTAATTCACCATACAGCGCCAGCGCGCTGAAACCTTGCGCTTGTAAGACCGCCACCAAATCGCGGCACTGCACTTTGGTATTGCAAAAGGCGAGCGTAGAGGTAGGTCGAAAATGGTTCAACACCATCGAGACGGCATGCAGGCGTTCAGACTCTTTCACCTGCACAAAAATTTGTTTGATTTTGTTGGCGCTGTGTTGTGTTTCCACTTTCACAGTTTGCGGGTCCTTCATGAACTGCGTGGCCAACTTGGCAATGCCTTCAGGATAGGTGGCAGAGAACAACAAGGTTTGACGATTCTGCGGACACTGTCTGGCCACGGTGGCAATGTCGTCAAAGAAGCCCATGTCAAGCATGCGATCGGCTTCGTCCAACACCAAGGTTTTAAGGCCTTTGAGCTTCAAAGAGCCGCGCTCCAAATGGTCCATGATTCGGCCAGGTGTGCCCACCACCACGTGCGCGCCATGTTCCAAACTCAGCACCTGGCCACGCAACGCAACGCCACCACACAAGGTGACCACTTTGACATTGCCAACGGCGCGCGCTAAGCGGCGAATCTCTTGACTCACCTGATCGGCCAACTCACGGGTTGGACACAAGATCATGGCCTGCACTGCAAAGTCTGCGGGCAGAATTTTTTCGACCAAGGGAATGCCAAACGCCGCCGTCTTGCCGCTGCCGGTGCTGGCCTGCGCAATCAAATCTTTGCCCGCCAAAGTCACAGGCAAACTGGCTGCCTGAATGGCCGTCATTTGCAAATAGCCCAGCTGTTCCAAATTGCCCAACATCGAAGCCGACAAACTCAGCTTCGCAAAATCATTTTTGTTTTCGTTCATGCTCTGATTATCAACGTGGGAAAAATTTAATTGGGGTCAGATCAACATTAATTTACTTGCCGCATAGTTGTCTATGAATCACAAAAAATTAATGTTGATCTGACCCCAATTACATTTGCAACGGAATGGTCACAGGTCCATCATTCACAAGATGCACTTTCATGTCCGCCGCAAACTGGCCGGTTTGCACAATGGGATGCGCCTCACGGGCTTGCGCTACGAAGTAATCGTACAAGCGTTGACCCTCTGCCGGTGACGCAGCACGCGTAAAGCTGGGTCGATTGCCGCTGCTCACATCGGCAGCCAGGGTGAACTGGCTCACGATCAACAAACCGCCCTGCAAACCATTGCCATCCATGTCTTGCAACGAGCGATTCATCTTGCCCGCCTCATCGCTGAAAATGCGCAACTTCAAAAGCTTGCTGAGCATCTTGTCCGCATTGGCCGAAGTATCGCCTTGCTCAGCACACAGCAACAACAGCAAACCCTTTTGAATTTGCCCGACCACTTGACCATCCACCAACACACGCGCCTGCAACACGCGTTGCGCCACACCCATCACAGCAAATCTCTTTCTGAGTCGAAGTGCGCTTCTACATCCGATGGCAGCAATTGAATAGAAGCACGCAAACCCGGCACGGCGCTCATCAAAGCCTGCTCCACACTGGCCCGCAGCGCCGCAGCGCGACCCAAGGTCCACGAAGCCGGCATGTGCATGTGCATGTCGACAAACCGGCGTTGCCCCGCTTTGCGCGTGGTCACATGGTCAAAGCGAATGATCGAGACATCATCACGGTGGTGCGCAAAGCCCGCCAAGGTTTCTTGAATTTGCGCAATCACGTCTGGCTCCACCGCTTCGTCCATCAAGCCTTGCGACGAGCGCCAAATCAGGTGAAAGCCTTCCTTCAGAATGTTCAATGCGACGCCAATGGCCACCACAGCATCCAGCCACAGCCAGCCTGTGACGCTGACCAAGCCAATGCCAATCACCACGCCGACGGAGGTCCACACATCGGTGACCAAATGTTTGGCATCGGCTTCGAGCGCAATCGAGCGATGCGTTTTGGCCGCGCCAAACATCACCCATGCGAGCAAACCATTCAAAGCCGAGCTGCCCACCGACAAGGCCAAACCCCAGCCCACTTGTTCAATGGGCTGCGGATCAAAAATGCGATGGCTGGCCGCCCAAATGATGCCCATGGCGGCCACAATGATCAAAATGCCCTCAAAGCCCGAAGAAAAATACTCCGCTTTGTGGTGGCCATAAGGATGTTCTTCGTCGGCAGGCTGGGCTGCCACCGTGACCATGACCAAGCCAAAAATGGCGCTGGCCAAATTGACCAGTGACTCCATGGCGTCGGACAACAGACCCACCGAGTCTGTGATCCACCAGGCCCATGTTTTGAGCGTGATGGTGATGATGGCCACCACCACCGATGCCCACAACATCGTGCGCGGCGACCAAGCAGGAAGTTTTGTAGTCATGCGCTTAAATGTACACGCGCAAATTTGCGCTTGCCCACTTGAACCACATAGGTGCCGGCATCCAGTTTCAGACCCTTGTCACTGATCACCGCAGAGTCGACCCGCACACCGCCGCCGTCGATCAAGCGGTTGGCTTCAGAACCCGAAGGCGCCAAGCCCGCCATCTTGAGCAAATTGCCAATGCCCAAAGGTGCACCGCTGAGGTTCACTTCAGGAATTTCATCGGGCACACCGCCCTTGCTGCGGTTGATGAAGTCTTGCTCAGCCGCTTCAGCCGCAGCCGCGCCATGAAAGCGCGAGGTAATTTCTTTGGCCAGCGCCACCTTGGCTTCTTTGGGGTTCAGGCCGTCTGCCACCTGCTTTTTCAAAGCCTCAATGTCGGCCATGGACTTGAAAGACAGCAAGGTGTACCAACGCCACATCAGCACATCAGAGATTGACAGCACCTTGGCAAACATGGTGTTGGGCGCTTCGCTGATGCCGATGTAATTGTTTTTGGACTTGGACATTTTGTCCACGCCGTCCAAGCCTTCCAGCAAGGGCATGGTCAAAATGCATTGCGGCTCTTGGCCGTATTCGGTCTGCAAATGACGACCCATGAGCAAGTTGAACTTCTGATCGGTGCCGCCCAGCTCCAGGTCGGACTTCAAAGCCACGGAGTCATAACCCTGCATCAGCGGGTACAAAAACTCGTGCACGCTGATGGGCGTACCGGCCTTGAAACGGTCATGAAAATCATTGCGCTCCATCATGCGCGCCACGGTGTACTTGGCCGCCAACTGAATCATGCCCATGGCACCCAAGGGCAAGCTCCATTCACTGTTGTACCTGATTTCAGTTTTGGCGGGGTCCAGCACCAAACTGGCCTGACGGTAGTAAGTCTCGGCATTGGCCTTGATCTGCTCTGGGGTCAGAGGCGGGCGCGTGGTGTTGCGGCCCGAAGGATCGCCAATCAGGCTGGTGAAGTCGCCAATCAGAAAGATCACCTGGTGACCCAAGTTTTGCAACTGACGCATGTTGTTGAGCACCACGGTGTGACCCACATGGATGTCGGGCGCGGTCGGGTCCAAGCCCAACTTGATGCGCAAAGGCACACCGGTCGCTTCCGATTTGGCCAGTTTTTTGACCCAGTCTTCTTGCGGAATCAGCTCTTCACAGCCGCGCAAAGTGACCGCCAATGCCTCTTTGACAGCCTCTGTAACGGGATAGGGGGTCGAAACGGGTGAGTTCATAAGGGTTTTCCATGATCCGCCTGGCAAGTTTGCCGTTAGAATGGCGGGAATTGTTTGCCCTATTTTAAGGGCTGACCTTGCTATTGTTCCAAGCCATGTCAAAGCATTCTGACAAGATGGCTGAGTTTTAACGGACCGAATGAATTTCTTTAACCAGTTATTGACGACCGCCAAGCCCTACAGCCTCGAGCTGTTGGCCACGGCCAAAGGCCACAGCGAAATGCTGCGGGCCTTTGTTGCGCGTCATCCAAAGCACCTCACTGCCGTCGTGGCAGCCGTGCTGCTGGGCGGCGGCGGCGGTGCATTTGCGGTGGCCAATCTCGGCCCTGATGCGTCCAACTTGCCTGTGCGCACCCTGGTTGAAACCTTAGAAACACCCGACTTGCAAGCCCAAGTGGCAGCGCTTGAGCAGCAAACCCTCAGGCTGTATCGCAACGACATCACACGCGGCTCTGACACCGCCGAAAGCCTGTTGCGCCGTCTGGGCCTGGTCGACTCAGCCGCGGCCACCTACATTCGTCAAACGCCCGAAGCGCGGCAAGCCCTGCTCAACCGCGCTGGCCGCAACGTGTCGGTCGAAGCCAACGAGCAACAGCAACTGCTCACCCTCACCACACGCTGGCTCAAAAACGACAACGACACTCAGTTCCAGCGGATGGTCATCTCCCGCGGCGCTGACAACAAATTCAGCATCCGCACCGACACGGCCCCCTTAACGGCCAGCGTGCGCATGTCTGGCGGCACAGTCTCTTCTTCTTTGTACGAAGCCTCTGACGAAGCCCGCCTGCCCGAAACCGTCACCCGCCAATTGGCCGACGTGTTCTCTGGCCAAATTGACTTCCACCGCGCGCTGCGCAAAGGCGCCGTGTTTTCTGTGGTTTACGAAACGCTTGAGGCCGAAGGCGAACCCCTGCGCGCAGGCCGTTTGCTCAGCGCCGAAATCACCAACGACAAAAAAACCTACGACGCCGTTTGGTTCCAAGAACCTGGCCAAAAAGGTGCTTACTACACCATGAAGGGCGACAGTCTGCGCCGCGCCTTCTTAGCGTCGCCCATGCCATACTCACGCCGCACCAGCGGTTTCGGCATGCGCGAGCACCCCATCTTTCACACCCAACGCGCCCACATGGGCGTTGACTACGCAGCCCCTACGGGCGCCCCCGTCATCTCGGTGGCCGATGGTGTGGTGGTCGAAAGCGGTTTTTCAGGCGGCTTCGGCAACATGGTGGTGGTTCAACACAACGCCCGCCAAAGCACGGTCTACGCCCACCTAAGCCGCATTGGCGTGCGCAAGGGCCAGAGCATCAAACAAGGCGACAATTTGGGCGCCGTGGGTTCAACAGGCTGGGCCACAGGGCCTCACCTGCACTTTGAATTCCGCATCAACGGCCGCCACGTTGACCCCCTCACCTTGGCTCAGCAAGGCGCCACCGAGCCCGTCTCTGCCGCCTTGCGTCCTCAATTCAACCAGCGTGCACAATTTGCCCGTTCACAGTTGATGGCCGCGGCGCAAATGCGCCAAAGCAACGTTCAATAATCCTCACCGTTGGCAGGGGCCAGGTTGACTTCGGCAACGACAAGCACTTTGCCTCAGCCCTTGCCGAGTTCTCCGCAGTACTTCATTGGCCTGATGTCTGGCACCTCGCTCGATGGCGTGGATGGCGTCTTGCTTTCAATGCCGCATGAAGTCTCTCCTTCTGGTGTGAATCAGGCACCGCGTTTGCAAGTGCTGCAGCATGTCTTTCAGGCATTTGATGCCGAATTTAGGGCAGAACTTCTCAGCCTCAATACACCGGGTGACAACGAATTGCATCGGGCCGCATTGGCGGGCAATCGCCTGGCTCGACACTACGCGCAAGTGGTGCATGACCTGCTCAAAGCCAGCGGATTAGCAGCCCAAGACATTCAAGCCATTGGCGCGCACGGACAAACTGTTCGCCATCGCCCACTTGAGTTTGACGCAAACCCCAGCACCGGCCAAGCCGCTGTGGGCTACACCCTGCAACTCAACAACCCTGCCTTGCTGGCTGAGCTCACCGGCATCGACGTGGTCGCCGAATTTCGCACACGCGACCTGGCTGCAGGCGGCCAAGGCGCGCCGCTGGTGCCGGCCTTTCATGCCGAAGTTTTTGGCCACCCTGCACACACTGTGGCCGTGGTCAACATTGGCGGCATCTCCAACCTCAGCATCTTGCGCGGTCCTGCCATTTCTGGTTTTGATTGCGGCCCCGGCAACGCCCTGATGGACCATTGGATTCATTGCCACCAAGGCCTCGACTACGACGCCAACGGCACCTGGGCTGCGCAAGGACACATCTTGCCAGCGCTTTTACAAAGCATGTTGGCGGAACCCTTCTTGCACCAAACGCCGCCCAAAAGCACCGGCCGAGATTTGTTCAATCCAGCCTGGCTTCAAAGGCATTTGCAATTGGAGGCGAATCAAGCAAGGAACTTGTCGCCAGCCGATGTGCAAGCCACGCTGTGCGAGTTCACCGCATTGGCCATTGCCCAAGATTTAAAGCGCCATGCGTCTGATGCCAAAGCCTTGTGGGTGTGTGGTGGTGGCGCATTCAACGGCCACCTCATGTCGCGCCTCCAAGCGCATGCGCCAGGAGTCTGGGTGGCGTCCACCGAAGCGCACGGTTTGCCGCCTTTGCAAGTCGAAGCCGCAGCCTTTGCATGGCTGGCCGCCAAAGCCATGCGGCGCGAAACTGGCAGCCTAGAAAGCGTCACGGGCGCTCGAGGCGCCCGTGTGTTGGGAGCGATCTATCCCAGATAGCCCCGTGTCAATCGGGTCTGATCAGGTTGAGAAAGAAGAGCCGCAGCCGCAGGTGCTGGTGGCATTGGGGTTCTTGATCACAAACTGCGCACCTTGCAGGTCTTCTTTGTAATCAATTTCTGCGCCAATGAGGTACTGGTAGCTCATGGCGTCAATGAGCAATGACACGCCATGTTTGGTCATGGTGGTGTCGTCTTCGTTGACGATTTCGTCAAAGGTAAAACCGTACTGAAAGCCTGAGCAACCGCCACCCTGCACAAACACGCGCAGTTTCAAATCGGGGTTGCCTTCTTCGGCAATGAGGTCGGCCACTTTGGCAGCGGCACTGTCTGTGAAGACAATGGCTTCGGGCATTTCTGTGGGGATTGTTTCGGCTAAGGCGCTCATGTTTTTCTCCGGCTACTGGGTGAGTAGTATAGTGGATTGGTCAACAATTAACTTCTAATAACTGCCTTGGTAGAAGGGGTTTGCTTTGGGCCGCCCAGAAAAAAAGCACTTACCCAAAAACCTGACGAAAAAAAACCGCTCTGCAAGCAGAACGGTTTTCTTGAAACAGGCTGTAAACGAATTAACGCTTAGAGAACTGCTTACGGCGACGAGCAGAGTGCAGGCCGACCTTTTTACGTTCAACTTCGCGGGCGTCACGTGTGACAAAACCAGCTTGGCTGAGTACGGGCTTCAAAGAAGCATCATAGTCAATCAGGGCACGTGTGATGCCGTGACGGGCTGCACCAGCTTGACCAGATTCGCCGCCACCGTGCACATTGATTTGAATGTCGAAAGACTCGACATTGTTTGTCAAAAACAGAGGTTGCTTAGCGATCATGATCGAAGTCTCGCGGCCGAAGTAGGCTTGGATGTCCTTGCCATTGACCGTGATCTTGCCAGAGCCTTTTTTCAGAAACACGCGGGCGACGCTAGATTTGCGACGGCCGGTGCCATTGTTCCATTCACCAATCATTCTCAAGGCTCCTTAAATGTCCAGCACTTTAGGCTGTTGGGCGGTGTGGGGATGCTCTGCACCACCGTACACCTTGAGTTTTTTGATCATGGCGTAGCCCAGAGGACCTTTGGGCAACATGCCCTTCACGGCCTTCTCGAGCGCGCGTCCAGGGTGCTTGGACTGCATGTCACGGAAGTTAGTGGCTGTGATGCCGCCTGGATAACCAGAGTGGCGGTAGTACACCTTGTCCAAAGACTTGGTGCCAGTCACTTTGAGTTGTGCTGCGTTAACGACGACGATGAAGTCGCCAGTATCGACGTGAGGCGTGTAAATGGCCTTGTGTTTGCCGCGCAAACGGAGAGCAACTTCGCTGGCTACTCGTCCGAGGACCTTGTCGGTCGCGTCAATCACAAACCACTCGTGCGTCACGTCAGCGGGTTTTGCGCTGAACGTTTTGGTCATGAGTTTTCTCTTTAAAAGAAGGTTTGTTGGATCCTTTTCCACGGTCGGTGTTCCTCTTCTGGGAACCTCTTAGGTGGGGTTGGCTTGAACGTTGACGTGAATCAACAATTGACGGCCCTTCGCCGCGGGATCACTAATGCGCTGCGAAGCCCTCGATTCTAAACGACAAAATTGTTGTTTTGCAAGGGTTTTTGGGCATTTATGCGGGTGGAGGCGTTACCATCAGGCCATGTTCAGTTACAGACACGCCTTTCACGCCGGCAACCATGCCGATGTCATCAAGCACCTCACCTTGATTGCCACCTTGCAGCACCTGCAGCAAAAAGAGGGCGGCATCACCATTGTGGACACCCATGCCGGTGCTGGCCTGTACCGGCTTGACGGTGACTATTCCGAAACGGGCGGGGAAGCCAAAGACGGCATCTTCAAGTTGCTCAGCACATTAGACGAAGCTGCCGGCAAAAAGGACGCCAAGCCCGTGCCAGAAGCACTTCAGGCTTATCTGGACATGATTGCCAGCTTCAACCCCAACGGCCAAGCCAAGTTCTACCCCGGCTCGCCCTTTATTCTTCACGCCATGTTGCGCAAAGATGCACGCGACAAGTTGCGTTTGTTTGAATTGCATCCTACCGACAGCAAAGCCTTGGCCTCCAATGTGGCCCAGCTCGATGCAGGCCGCAGCATCATGATTGCACGCGAAGACGGATTTGAGTCGCTCAAAAAATTGTTGCCACCACCGCCTTCTGCGACAGGCTCCAAGCGCGCCATGGTACTCATGGACCCCAGCTACGAAATCAAAAGCGATTACAGCAAAGTGGCCGCTAACATACAAGACTGCTTGAAGCGCTTTGCGACGGGTACTTACTTGGTTTGGTATCCCATCATTGCGAGGCCTGAAGCGCACGATTTGCCCAAACGTTTGCGCACTTTGAGTAATCAATCCCAAAAGCCTTGGCTCAACCTCACCTTGTCGATTGGCCGCAACACAGACGGTAGCTCGGCCGGTTTGTCAGCAAGTGGCATGTTTGTGGTCAATGCGCCTTTTACGCTGAAGGACAAACTGCGCGAAGCGATGGAAGTGGTGGGACCTGCTTTGGCGCGCGGTACGGGGCATAGCTGGGCGGTTGAGCACAGTTAAGACTTCTATAAGTACACCCAGCTTCAAAATGTAACCCTCTGAAAGTTAAATATTGATTAGGATGAATAAAGTCCTGTCAATATTTATGGGGGTACAATAATTCGTGAACCTTGAGTTCAACAAAGTCAAACGAGACAAAACGCTGCATGAACGAGGCTTGGACTTTGCTCGTGCAAATGAAATCTTTGCTGGTTTTCATTTCACTGGGCAAGACAACCGAGAAAGCTACGAAGAACATCGCTTCATCACAGTAGGCTACTTGGATGACCGTTTGATTGTGATGGTTTGGACACCTCGCGGCGAGGCTCGCCGCATCATCAGCATGAGGAAAGCCAATGACCGCGAAAAAGCTATATACGCCAACCACTTGGGTTGACCCAGAAGATGCACCCGAGTTAACTGAAGCATTTTTTCAGGAAGCCACGCTTTACAAGGGCAACAAAATACAAGCCCGAGGCAGGCCCAAGTCATCCACTCCCAAAGAACCAGTCAAATTGCGATTGGATGCGGATGTATTGGCTGCCCTAAGGGCCACAGGCGACGGCTGGCAAACACGCATCAACGAAACCCTGCGTGCTTCTCTTCGATTGGCTGGACGGGTTTAGGAAAACCCCTACAGCTATTACATTTAATTAACCGACCGATCGGTCGGTTAATTGATATACTGCGCTTCGAACACGCTTAACAAGCGAGGAGAAGCCCATGTACACGCAATCCTTCAATGTGCCGGACGCGCCGGACACCAACACCGCAGCACCTCAGGCTGTATCAATGGCCGCCCTCAAATCGGTCCCAAAGCCTCTGACCGAAACCGAAGTGACTCTGCAAGCGCAGTTCGATGCGCGCATCGATGCCGACGGCAAAGTGGAACCGCGCGATTGGATGCCCGATGCGTATCGCAAAACTTTGGTGCGACAAATTAGCCAGCACGCACACAGCGAAATTGTGGGCATGCTGCCCGAAGGCAATTGGATCAGCCGCGCACCCAGCCTCAAGCGCAAAGCCATTTTGATTGCCAAGGTGCAAGACGAAGGCGGTCATGGTTTGTATTTGTACAGCGCGGCCGAAACACTGGGCACCAGTCGCGATCAAATGCTGGACGCATTGCACACCGGCAAAGCCAAGTACAGCTCCATCTTCAATTACCCCACGCTCAATTGGGCCGATGTGGGGGTGGTGGGTTGGCTGGTCGATGGCGCGGCCATCATGAATCAGATTCCGTTGTGCCGATGTTCCTACGGCCCTTACGCACGCGCCATGATTCGTGTGTGCAAAGAAGAAAGTTTTCACCAACGTCAAGGCTACGAAGCGTTAATGGTGATGATGCAAGGCACCGCCGAACAAAAGGCGATGGTGCAAGACGCGGTCAATCGTTGGTGGTGGAAATGCTTGGCCATGTTTGGACCGCCCGATGCCGACAGCCCGAACAGCTTGCAAGGCATGCGCTGGGGCATCAAGCGCATCAGCAATGACGATTTGCGCCAGAAGTTTGTCGATGCCACAGTGCCGCAAGCCAAGATCTTGGGCGTCACTTTGCCCGACCCCGATTTGAAGTGGAACGAAGATCGTCAACACCACGACTACGGTCAGATTGATTGGGACGAATTCTGGGCCACCGTGAATGGCAATGGCCCTTGCAACAAAGAGCGTTTGGGTGCGCGCGTGAAGGCCTGGAACGATGGTCAATGGGTTCGAGATGCGGCTTTGGCGCACGCCAACAAACAAGCGGCAAGACAAGCGCCAAAGAATTTGAAGGAGGCCGCATGAGCGCCGATCAAACTCAATCAGCTTCGCAAGCAGGTACTTCAAGTGCCAACGCTTCTTCAGCCTCACCTGCAGCCCTCAAAGAGTGGCCCTTGTGGGAAGTCTTCGTTCGCAGCAAGCAAGGCCTAGAGCACAAGCACTGCGGCAGTTTGCATGCGTCCGATTCACAGCACGCATTGCAAATGGCGCGCGATGTGTACACGCGCCGCCAAGAAGGCGTGAGCATTTGGGTGGTGCAGTCTTCGTCCATTGCAGCCAGTGAGCCCAAGGACAAATCGGAATTCTTCGAGCCCTCCGGCGACAAGGTGTACCGTCACCCCACCTTCTACGACATTCCCTCTGAAGTGGGGCACATGTAATGTCTGCGGCGCAAGCAACTTTGAACGCCACATTGCCCATCGACTATTGGCTTCACTTGGCCGACAACGCTTTGGTGTTGGGTCAACGCAATGCGGAATGGTGTGGCCATGGTCCCATTCTGGAAGAAGACATTGCTTTGTCCAACAACAGTTTGGACTTGGTGGGCCAAGCGCGCTTGCTCTATCAAGAAGCCGCAGCGCAAATGGGCAATGGCGCAACAGAAGACACACTGGCCTTCTTTCGCGATGTGCCCGATTTCAAAAACTACAACTTGCTAGAGTTGCCGCATCACGCACCGCTGGCTGGCACATCGGCCAGCGAACGCGACTTTGCCACCACCTTGGTTCGCAACTTTTTGTACAGCGCACTGATGGTGTTGGTGTGGGACAAACTGCAACATGCACCCCACGAACAATTGGCCGCCATTGCCGCCAAGTCGCTCAAAGAAGTGCGCTACCACTTGCGTCATTCGCGCGATTGGCTGCTGCGCATGGGCGATGGCACTGCCGAATCGCATGGCCGTGCACAAGCGGCCATCAATCACTTGATGCCCTACACGCAAGAGTTCTGGACAAGCAGCGACTACGAAACAGAGGCTGCCAAAGTCACAGGTTTAGCCATGGCCAGTTTGCAAAACGATTGGCATCAAATTGTGGACCAGGCTTTGGCCGAAGCCACACTGAAGCGACCGGCCCCTGGCGGCTTTGTGCCCACTGGCAAGCACAGCGTTCACTCCGAGCATTTGGGTTTCATGTTGGCCGAGATGCAAAGCTTGCCGCGTGCGCATCCCAATGCCACTTGGTAAATCGCATGCAAGTCAATTCAGCGCTTGAACAAGTCTGGCAATTGTTGGCGTCTTTAACTGACCCTGAAATTCCAGTTGTCACGTTGCGCGAATTGGGCATCTTGCGAGATGTGCGTTTGGCCAAAAGCAATGGCAGTGAACAATTGGAAGTGGTCATCACGCCCACCTACAGCGGCTGCCCTGCTATGGGACAAATTGAAGAGGATGTTCGCAACTTGCTAAGTGCCAATGGTTTACATGGCCGCGT
>CANBWP010000025.1 GCA_947373185.1 Comamonadaceae bacterium
ACCGCCCCAGAAGTCATAGGTTGGCACCAAGACGGTTTCCACTTTGGGCATCTGCGCCAAACGCAAGAGCTGGTACGTGTCGAAATTCTTTTGTTGGATGCGGCCGTTTTCGACCGTGCATTCGCCAAAGAAGGTGGCGCTCAAACCCATGGCCACACCGCCTTCAACTTGAGCGGCCACTTGATGGGGGTTCACAAAATGACCTGCATTGGTGGCCAAGACCATGCGCAAGACTTTGACCTCACCTTTTGGACTGACCGTGACTTCTGCCACTGCCGCTGAATATGCCCCATAGCCCATGAACTGCGCAATGCCTCTAAAGACACCAGGCGCCGTGGGTTTGCCCCAGTCGCCTTTTTCGGCAGCGGCGTTGAGCACCTGCAAATGCTTGGGATGGTTCTGCATCAGCGATTGGCGGAAGGCCAAAGAATCTTTGCCCGCTGCGCGCGCCACTTCTTCAATGAAGCACTCCATGTACACACCGTTTTGATTGGTGTTGACACCACGCCATGGCCCCACAGGCACGTGGGTGTTGCGAATGGCATACTCAACCAACAAATTGGGAATGGTGTAGCCCAGTTGCGCATCGCCAGGCTCTTTCCAAAAACCTTGCAACTGTCGTTCATCTTTGCCGTCTTTGATGGCCGATGGATTGACCCAGGCATTGATTGACTGACCTGAGGAGCGCACGGTCAGGCCCACCAAATTGCCTTTTTCATCCAAGCCAGCCGTCATGTGGCATTGCGACAAGGGGCGGTAGTAATCGTGAGTTTGGTCTTCTTCGCGAGTCCAAATCAATTTGATGGGTGTGCCAGGAAATTGTTTGGCGATGTTGACCGCTTGCGACACAAAGTCTTGTTGACCGCCTTTGCGACCAAATGCACCGCCCAAATCGGTGACATACACATCGCATTTTTCCAAGGGCAAGCCGGCAGTTTCAGCCAAGACCGCCAAAGATGCTTCTGCATTTTGGGTGGGCGTCCAGACCTCTGCGCGGTCGGCTGTGACTCGCGCTGTGCAATTCATAGGCTCCATGGGCGCATGGGCTAAAAAAGGCGTGCTGTAAGTGGCTTCGACTTTTTTGTAAGCGCCAGACACCGCCGCAAGGGCATTGCCTTCTTTGCGCCCCGCGTAATCGCCTGGGGCCGTCAGGCCCTCTTTCAGATGGGCCGCGATGGCTGCACTGTTGACTTTGGCGTTGGGTCCTTCGTCCCACACGATGGGCAATTGAGACAAAGCATTTTTGGCACGCCACCACGTGTCGGCCACCACCGCAACGGTCGATTCATCGACACGAATGACCGCTTTCACACCGCGAAGACTTTTGACTTTGCTGTCGTCAAAGCTGGTCAGCTTACCGCCAAAGACGGGGCAGTCCAAGACCGCTGCGCAAAGCATGCCCTCCAACTTGACGTCGATGCCATACGTCTTGGTGCCGTTCAATTTGGGGGCCGTGTCAAGGCGAGGCAATGACTTGCCAGCCAGGGTCCAGGTGCGAGGATCTTTCAGCACAATGGACTTGGCGTCTGGCACGGGCAATTTGGCTGCCGCTGCCGCCACTTTGCCGTAGCTGGTTTTGCGTCCCGATGCCGCGTGCGAGATGACACCCTTGGCAACAGTCAACTCTGATGCACTGACACCCCACTCATTGGCCGCAGCCTGCAACAACATGATGCGCGCAGCGGCACCGCCACGGCGCACATAGTCTTGCGAAGTGCGAATGCCACGGCTGCCGCCGGTGCTCATGTCACCCCAAGCGCGTTTGCGTTTTAAGTTTTGCCCTGGTGTGGGCGACTCGGTGGTCACTTTGGACCAATCGCACGCCAATTCTTCGGCGACCAATTGCGCCAAGCCGGTGCGTGTCCCCTGTCCCATTTCAGAGCGAACAATGCGAATCACACAGGTGTCGTCAGGCTTGACCAACACCCACACCCCGACTTCGGGATCTGTGTTGGTGGCCTGTGCCATGGCGGCTTCGCTGGTCAGCAAGTTCAAGCCCAACGCCAAGCCACCGCTGGCCATGGCCGAGGTACCGAGCATGAAGGTGCGGCGTGACAAGTGTGAAGTCGTTTTTTCAAGGGTCGTCATGGTGTCGCTCCTCAGGCTTTGATCTGTTGAACCAAAGCAGACACTTCATCTGACTTTGCCAATTTTTTGGTGCCAGCTGCCACATGGATGGCATCCCGAATGCGCTGGTACGTACCGCAACGACAAATGTTGGTCATGGCCTCATCGATGTCTTTGTCGGTCGGCTTGGCTTTGCGTTTAAGCAGCGCAGAAGCTGCCATGATTTGACCGGATTGGCAGTAGCCACATTGCGGCACATCGACTTGTGCCCAGGCCATTTGCACAGGGTGACTGCTGTTGGCGGACAAGCCCTCGATGGTGGTGATTTTGCGGCCTGTCATGGCAGCGCCTGGCACCGAGCAAGACCGCACAGGCTGACCATCGACGTGCACGGTGCACGCGCCGCATTGCGCAATGCCACAACCAAATTTGGTGCCTGTCAGGCCCAACACTTCCCGCACAACCCAAAGCAAAGGCATCTCGGGTTCTGCATCGATTTTTTGGACTTTGCCATTGACGTTCAAGGAATACATGTTGGGCGTTGCCTTCTCAGTTTAAAGTCCCACTAAATAAGACTTGAATTTTTCTGCCACACGCTGCTTCAGCTCAGGACTGGCACAGGCAACAGGCGGAAACTCTTTCAACATTTCAAAGGGTCGACAAGCATCAATCACAGCGCGTGAGTTGGTGCTGGTACCCCGTGGAATGCGTGGATCGAGCGGGCCACTCCACGCCTTTCGAATGAATTCGATGTCCTCCACAGGATCACAGCGCGTGCACATGGCCCACATCACATCAAACAAGTCTGTGGGATCAACATCTTCGTCCACAACCACCACAAAGCGACCTAGATATGAACCCGATTGACAATTGGCCGCCATCATGGCGGCTTGTTTGGAATGGCCGGCGTAGGCTTGCTTGATCGAAATGATGTTGAGCATGCGTGCTGCACCAGCTTCATGGCACCACACACCTTTGACGCCAGACAATCCCGCGCGTTCCACTTCATCCCAAATCATGCCGGCCTTCATGACGCATTTGGAGAATGAAAAATCAGAAGGCGGCTTCAAGGGGGTGGCCATCGTCATGATGGGGTTGTTGCGGTAGTACACGCGCTGAATGCGCACCACAGGTTGTTTGCTTTTACCGCCTGCGTAATATCCGGTGAATTCGCCAAAGGGTCCTTCAGGCAAGGTCTCGTCTGGGTACATCTCGCCTTCCAACACAATTTCGCTGTGCGCTGGCATGGGCAACTTGTGGACCTCACTCAGCACCACATCAAAGGGCAAGCCACGGTGGCCGCCCGAGTAGTCAAACTCGGACAATCCAAAACGCAACTCGTTGCCACCCGCCAAGAACAGCATGGGGTCGTGACCACAAGAAATCAACACAGGGCAAGGCTTGCCTTGGGCAAAGTATTTGTCGCGAATTTGACGACCATGTTTGCCCGGTGACGTCCACAAACCGACTTTGTTTTTGTCGTGCGCCATGGCGCGGTAGGTCCCGATGTTGATCCAATCCAACTCAGGATCGCGCATGATCACCAAGTCGTCGGTACCGATGTAACGACCGCCATCCAACTCGTGCAACAAGGGGATGGGAAACTTGAAGATGTCGACCTCTTCATCACGGTCAACGTTTTCCAAAATAGGGCCCGTCTCCACCACACGCGGTGGAATGGGTTCGTGCTGGCGCATGCGGTTGCGATAGGCCTGCACCACATCCATGGGGCCGCTGGGCACAGGGAAACCCAGGGTCAAGGCCAAACGTGCAGATGAGTTGGTGGCCCCTGAAAGCAATCTGAAACCTGGTGGGTAGCCGGGGATGTTGTCAAACAAAATGGCTTTGGGTTCGCCCTTGCGGGAAGAGTTGACAATTTCCGCCAAGGTGCCAACTTCCAAATTCCAATCGGCGCCAGAGATGTGCAAGACCTCATCGGCTTTTTCTGCACGCGCCAGCAATTCGCGCAGATCCAAATGTGGCGCGTCGTAATCGTTCCAGGCTTTGGTCAAATTTTGAGGTTTAGAAGAAGTATCAGGCATGGTGAACTTTCAAGAAAATCGAGTCGTCAAAAAATAGAGGGGGTGAATTCAATCGGCTTTGATTTGCGCCGCTTTGACCACCGGCGGCCAGCGTTTGAGTTCGGCCGCCAAGGTGTCCGCCATCACATGCGGCACGCCGCCGCCAGCGTCAATGCCCTGCTTGGCCAAACTGGCCACGACCTCAGGGTTTTTCAAAACCTGGTTAACCTCTTGATTGAGGGACTGAATGACTTGGGGTGAAGTGCCTTTGGGTGCCATCAAGCCATACCAAATGTCAACCTGAACCTTGGGCAAGCCCTGTTCTTTGAAGGTGGGCACTTGAGGCAGTTGAGGCACACGCTCCGCACTGAGCACAGCCAACATTTTGAGTTTGCCCGCTTTGACCAAAGGCATCACGGTGTGAACCGGTGCAATCATGGCGGCCACATGGCCTGCTGCCACATCGTTGACAGCACCTGCTGTGCCTTTGAAAGGCACATGGAACAAATTCAAGTTGGCTTCGTACTTGAGCAATTCCATGGCCAAGTGTTGCGGCGTGCCGTTTCCGGGTGAAGCGTAATCAATGCCTTTGGCACTGGTTTTGGCCATCTGCAAAAACTCAGGCAAATTGTTGGCGGGTGAACTGCTAGGGACCACCAAGCACAAGGTACCGGTGCCGAGCAAAGCCACGGGCGCAAAGTCTTTCACGGTGTCAAACGACAAATTGGGGTTGACGGCGGCATTGGTGGCAAAGGTGGTGCCCACCACCAGCAACGTAGCCCCATCGGGTTTGGCACGCGCAACTTGGTCTGCCGCAATGTTGCCACTGGCGCCCGCCTTGTTGTCCACCACTGTGGCGTAACTTCCCTTCAGGCCAAAGTGTTGGCTGAGGGTTCTGGCCAAGATGTCCAAGCCTGTGCCGGGTGAAGCCGAAACGATCAGACTTAAATTGGCAGGGGCGGCATAGCCTGATGGCGCCCCCAAAGAAAGAGCTGCGCACACAGGCAACACCCACCGAACCAGCACACTTCGAAGCTTCATGGTCAACCTTCGTCAAACTTGTTTGATTCAGATCAATTGTGAAGCAAGTCAGTCATTCAAGGGGCGTTTGGCGCTTGACTTTTTCTCACGCAAATTGTTCGGTGTCGACTTCGGATGTGCCTTGTGCGTTGTAGCGGCCGCCCTGAACGGTGTGTTCGTTGATCAGGGCATCGAGCTTGGCGATCAAGTCTGCACTCAACTTGACATTCACTGCGCCTAAGTCATCCAGCAAATGCGGCACGCTGGTGGTACCCGGAATGGGAATGATGTGTGCGTCCTTGTGCAGCAACCAGGCCAAGGCCAATTGGGCAGGCGAACAACTGGCCTCTTGGGCCAATGCTTGGTAAGGGGCAAACAGTTTGAAGTTGGCGGCGTAATTGGCAGGCTCAAACCTGGGCATGGCTTTTCGAATGTCTTTGGCATCCATAGCAGCCAGGTCTAAGGCGCCGCACAAGAAGCCGCGCGCTACAGGACTGAATGCAACAAAAGCGGTGCCCAATTCTTTGCACGCTTGCAACACGGCAATCTCTGGATTGCGGGTCCACAGCGAATACTCGGTTTGCACAGCAGTGATGGGATGCACGGCATGCGCTTTGCGCAGCGTGCTGGCAGACACTTCTGACAATCCAATGGTTTGAATTTTGCCCTGGCGCACCAAATCACTCAAGGCGCCGACGCTGTCTTCGATGGGCACTTTCTTGTCCCAACGGTGCAAGTAGTAAAGATCAATGACATCGGTTTGCAAACGCTTGAGCGCGTCTTCACAGGTTTTGCGAATGGTTTCAGGGCGGCCGTCAATGACGCGCACCAGTTTGCCGTCGCCATTGACATCCACACCCGTCATGCCGCATTTGCTGGCCAGGGTGAACTTTTGACGATGGGCTTTTAACACTTTGCCCACCAAGGTTTCATTGGCGCTGAAGCCGTACAAAGCGGCCGTGTCAAAGAACGTCACGCCCGCATCGAGCGCCGCCAACAGCACGCGCTCGGCTTGCTCAAAAGTCACGGGTGCGCCATAAGCGTGGCTCAAATTCATACAGCCCAAGCCGATTTCGCTGACTTGGAAGGGGCCGAGTTTTCTGTTGTTCATGATGTGTGATGAGTTTGTTTGGTCCAAGCAGGCAGCGGTGCTGAGCGGTGAAGCACATCTTGGTGCAACCAAGTGGCGCTTTTGCGGGCACGTTCTGCCACTGTTTCTAGGGGAAGTTGTTGGTAGTCGTCGTTGAAGACTTCAAAGCTGTAGTCACCTCGGTAACCAATGCGCTCCATGCGCAGCACCAAGTCAGCCAACTGTTCGCTGTGAACGCCCTCACCTGGAAATACACGAAAAGTCCGTGCGGTGGTCATGCGTTCTTCAAAGGTGGGCGTTTCGTGCCACATGAAATCAGACAACTGCGCCAAGTAAATGCGATCGGCATCAATGTCTTCAATGTCGTCCAAGGAGGAGTTGGCCGCAAAAATGTGAAACGAATCAATGCCAATGCCCAGGTTGGGGCAATCGGCGCGACAGACCACATCCCAAGCCGTGGTGAACTCATTGACAGTGCGGCCCCAAGACAAACCTTCGTAAGCTACTTTGATACCCAAAGGAATGGCCATCATGGCCAGCTTTTTCAGATCCTTGGCAATGAGGTTCAAATCGTCAGTGGCATGGCGCGACGTCGAAGAGCAAGCCAACAAGACTTTGCTGCCCGTCGCGGCGCACATCTCTAACATCGATTTGGCGATGTCCACTTTGTAACTGTGCAGGTGACCCGACAAGCCTTCAAAATCCCGCAGGACTTGAAAACCTGTAGGGCGCAGTCCACTTTCTTGCACCGCTTTCACCGCAGCTTTGACGCCACCAGGGTGGCTGACCAAATCGCGTGCCATCAGCATCACTTGCGAAAAGCCGGCGCCCTTCATGGCTTCGAGCTTGGCTTCCAGTGGCCCAGCCATCGTGATGGTGTCCATGCCATAACCGTCCAGTAAGTTCATGGCCAATCCTTATGTATTTTGATGAACCAACTCGAATGACACCGAGCCCAATGCGCTGCGCGTCAAGGCACCGCGGTCTTCAGGGTGCAAGGCTTTGGACTCGACAAACTCAACGCCATTGGCCTTGAGAGTTTGGACCGCTTTGGCCACATCTTTGACGCCAAAACCAATGCGCTTGAGAGACTCGGGGGTTTGGTCGCCATCCATCCAGGGATCGGGCTCAACCAGTTGCCACAAGAAATGGCCACAAGGACTTTTCATCAATTTGCCTTTGGGCAAAATGCCAAAGCGCTCTTCATCGGGAATCACGCTGAAATCAAACATGTGCTCGTAATATGCCAACCAGTCCTCGCTGCGCGCAGCACCAATGTATTGCACCACGCCAAAATAGCTCATGCCCTCAACAGCGACGGGATGTTGATCGACGGTTGGAATGGGTTTGAAGTCGATGTCGTAGATCGAAAATTCTTGCCAGCGGTCGACAAAGTAATAACGGGTACCGCCGGGGCCGTGTATCGCGGGAATATGCAATTCCATGGCCTGGGCGTGGCTGGTCACGGGCCAAGCACCCAAGTCAATGCAGCGGGTGTGCGCTTTCAGTGCATCTTGGACACGAAAGGCAACAGCAGCAATTTCGGCCTGCCCATCCGCAGTGGCTGCCACGCGTGCATCGTCCGGATTGGCATTGACCACCAAGTTCATGTCACCTTGACGGTACAAGGTCACTTCGCGTGAGCGATGGCGAGCCACTGGTCGAAAGCCCATGGACTCCAACACTTGACCCAAAGCCTGGGGACGATTGGTGGCGTACTCAATGAACTCGATGCCTTGAATGCCCAAACGGTTGGGCATTTCAGGGACAGCTTCGCGGTCAACAGTGCGTAAATTCATGGCGAACTCCAAGGAGAAAAATTAGGCCAAACGGGCCACGCTGCGCAGCACTTCTGCGGTCGTGGTTTTAAACCCGAAGTATTCCAGATAAGCGGGGATTTGTTCAAACAACATGTCAGAGCCTACCTGAACTCGGCAGCCACGTTGTTGTGCCGCCAGCAGGAACGCCGTCATCTCTTGACGCATGACCACTTCACCCACAAAGGCCTCAGGGGCAATGCGCTTGACGTCCATGGGCAAGGGGTCGCCTTCGTTCATGCCCATCGGGGTGGCGTTGACCACCAAATCGTGGCCCTCCGGATCGTTGGAGCCGGTTTGGACTTGGATCTCAGGGTATTGCGATTTCAGGCGTTGACCCAAGGCTTCGCAAGCTGCCGTATTGACATCAAACAAACTGATGGCAGCAATTTTTTCGGCCGCCAAGGAGGCCGCAATGGCGGAACCTACCCCGCCAGACCCCACCACCAAAACGCGTTTGCCCTGAAGGTCAAAGCCCTTGCGTTGGACGCCGCGCACAAAACCGGCACCATCGAACATGTCACCGACCAAACGGCCTTGTGGGTCCAATTTGACGGCATTGCAGGCCCCTGCCACTTTGACGGTGGCCGTGACCTCGTCCAACAAAGCCACCGTGGTGACCTTGTGCGGCATGGTGATCAAAGCGCCCCGAATGTTGGTCAAATTGAACACCGACTTCAAAAAAGCCGGGTAATGTTCGGCTTGGCAGCCCATTGGCACCACCATCGCATTGATGCCTTCTTGTTCGAAATAGGGGTTGTAAATCAGCGGGGATTTGAAACTGTGCGTGGGATAGCCGATGTGGGCGATCAACTCGGTATTGCCGTCGATGTTCATGGTTTTCATATCAAAAAAAAGCGAAGCCCCAAGACGAGCTCAGAGACTTCGCAATTGAACTTAAGACTTTGCTGACGGGCCAATGACGGCCCTGCACAAAGTGTCAAACTTACTTGCGCAACTTGGCCAATTCAGCTTGCAGTTCGGCAACGGTTGCGGCAATGGCATCGCCATGTTTGGCAATCACTGGCTTCATTTTTTCGCGCAGGATGGCCATTTCAGAAGCTGGCAATGAGGTGATTTGCATGCCATTTTTCTTCAAGTTGTCAGTGATGCTGGCAGCCAAATTGCGTGACTGGGCGCGCTGGTATTTGGAAGCTTCAACCATGGCGTCTTCCACAATTTTCTTTTCAGCAGCAGACAAGCCGTCATAGAACTTTTTGCTCATCAACACAGATTGTGGGTTGTATTGGTGGTTGCTCAAGACCATGTGCTTTTGCACTTCGTACAACTTGGCAGAGTTGATGGTGGCCACTGGATTTTCTTGGCCGTCCACGGCACCCTGCTCCAAAGCGGCGTACAGTTCTGGGAATGGGAGCGGTGTCGGGTTGGCACCCAAGGCTTTGACCCAGTCCACGTTGATGGCATTGGGAATCACGCGCAGTTTCAAACCTTCGATGTCAGAGACTTTGTTGATGGCGCGTTTGCCATTGGTCAAATTGCGGAAACCCAGTTCGAAATAACCCAAACCCACAATGCCTTTGTCCAACAATTTGGCATGCAGTTTTTTACCGAAAGGTCCGTCGACCACGGCATCGGCCTCGTTCACATTGGCGAACATGAAGGGGAAGTCAAACACTTCAAAGTCTTTGACTTGGCTGGCCAAGATGCCAGAATTCAACGAAACCATTTCAAGGGCGCCGCCTTGAATGGCAGCCACGTTGGCTTGGTCGCTGCCCAAAGTGCCGCCTGGGAACAGGTTGACTTTGATCTTGCCACCCGATTTGCTTTCAACGATTTCTTTGAATTTTTCCATCCCCAACACAATGGGGTGACCCGCTGTATTTTGGTTGGCAAACTTGATGGTTTTCTCTTGTGCAGAGGCCACACCCATTGCTGCAACAGCCACAGCGGCCAAAACAGTCTTGATCAAAACACGTTTCATGTCAGTGTCTCCTGATGAATTAAATGGTCGTACGCCGAACAAAGATTCCACTGTCTTGCGTACCCGTGAAGGCAGTGGAAAGAAAAATTTCAATAAATTTCAATAAAACCAGCGCGCTGGCACCATCACCAAAGCTGGAAAGGCCACCATGGCAAACATGATGGCAAACTGCGCCACCATGAAAGGCATCACGCCACGCGTTACTTCATCCATGCTGACTTTGCCAACACCTGCCACCGCATTGAGCACAGTGCCAACAGGTGGCGTGATCAAGCCAATGGCATTGTTGATGATGAAGAGCACACCAAAGTAAACCGGGTCAATGCCAGCGGCTTTGACAACGGGCATCAACACAGGCGTCAACAGCAAAATGGTGGGCGTCATGTCAAGCGCCGTGCCCACCACCATGGTAATGACCATGATGGTCAACATGAGCAAACGAGGACTGTCCAACATGGGTTGCAACACTGCGATCAATTCAGCGGGCAAATTGGCGACGGTGATCAACCATGCAGAGACCATGGCGGCTGCCACCAAGAACATGACGATGGCACTGGTTTTGGCTGAGTTGACAAACAAAGGAAAGACAGTTTTGAAGTTCAACTCTTTGTACACAAAGACAGAGATCAACAAGGCATAGACAGCAGCCACGACCGCAGCCTCAGTGGGTGTGAACACACCGAACTTCAAACCAAACACCACGATCAGGGGCAACACGAGGGCCCATGTGGCTTGACGCAGTGCGACACTGATTTCAGCCATCGATTTGCGGGGAGGCACTTCCACCACTTCCTTGCGTGCCAGCCACCACCAAGTGATCCACAACGCGCCGCCAAGCAACACGCCCGGCACGATACCTGCCATGAACAATTTGGAAATAGAGACATTGCCTGCCACGCCAAAAATAACGAAACCAATGCTCGGTGGAATGACCGGCGCAATGATGCCTGCAGAAGCGATCAAACCAGCAGAACGCGCGCGGTCGTGTCCGGCTGCCACCATCATGGGCAAGAGAAGTGACGCCAGGGCCGCAGCATCGGCCACAGCAGATCCCGACAATGCCGCCATGATCACAGCGGCCATGATGGTCACGTAACCCAAGCCGCCTTTGATGTGGCCCACGCAAGCCATGGCAAAGTTCACGATGCGGCGTGACAAGCCACCCGCATTCATGACCTCACCGGCCAACATGAAGAAGGGAACGGCCAACAAAGGGAAACTGTTGGAGCCTTCAATCAAATTTTGCGCCAAGATCTGTGCATCAAACATGTTGAGGTGGACCATCAAGGCCACGCCGCAAATGAGCAATGAAAATGCAATGGGGACGCCGAGTGCCATGGCACCCAACAAAGAAAGAACGAATACAGCGATGGTCATTTGAATGTCTCTCTAGAGGTGTGCTTAGTGGTTTTCGCCATGGGGGGCTTCTTCGGATTCTTGGAACATCATCAGATCCTCATCCTTCATTTGACCTGTGAGCAACTTGATGAAATCCAGTGCGATCAACAGCCCCCCCAAAACGGCAAAAATAATGCCGGGAAAGTAAACCCAACTGAGAGAAACTTCCATCACGGCACTGGTGCTGGTCCAATTGATGACGGCTTGCTCATAGGCGCCCTTGAACAACAAGCAGCAGGCCAACATCATCAGGATTTGCGACAAAGCCATGCAGATTTTTTTACCAACAGGGCCCAAACGCCCCACCAACATGTCGGTCCCCAAGTGCTCGTGCGTGCGCAGCGCCAAAACAGCGCCCAAGAAAGTCATCCAGACGAACAACCAACGCGACAACTCTTCGGACAAGGTAATGCCTGAGTTAAAGCCATATCGCAACAGCACGTTGCCAAAGACCAAAACCACCATGCAGGCCATGAAGGCGGCGATCAAATACTCAATCGTTTTACAAATGATGTCGAAGAAGCGGGTCATCTGCGGGTTCCTTGAAATTGGGTTCAGACAGTAATGTACGAACTAGTTAGTTTTTACTGATAAGTAATTACCCTACGTCCATCTATCGATAAGTGCCTAGCTGTTATATCAATATTGAATAGCCAAGCGGGAGCAACTTAGACACACACATAGCTGACCATCATGGCCACCACCTGCGCTTTTTTCAGGGTTTGCGCTTTGCCCTGTGGGGCCTTGCCTTGAAAGATCAGCCCAAAAGTATGTTGGTTGGACACATTGAAAAACGTGAGTGCTGAAATGGCAGAGTGGATTTCGAGGGGCGTCAGATTTTTCTTGAAAACACCCAGCTTCACGCCACGGGCATAAAGGTCTTGGATGGTCTGAAGGGCCGAACCGTTGAGTTTTTGGATTTCCTGGCTTTGCGCCAAATACTCACCCCGCTGCACGTTCTCACTCATGACCAAACGGATGAACTGTTCGTTGCTCTGGTGGTGGTCATACGTGAATTCAACCAAGCGCCTCAAGGCCAGTTCCGGCTCTAAGTCGCTCAGGTGTAAATCTGCTTCAATTTGGCGCATGCGACCGTAAGCGGCCTCCAGCACAGCCACATACAAACCTTCTTTGCTGCCAAAGTAATAGTAGATCATGCGCTTGCTGGTGCGGGTGGCCGCAGCAATCTCATCGATGCGGGCACCGGCCAGGCCTTTGTCGGCAAATTCAGTGGTCGCCACACTCAAGATCTCGGCCATCGTCCGTTCTGGATCGTTGGTTCGCGTGGTGCTGGTCTTGCGTACGGCTGAGGGCGCGGTTTTTTTCATGCGCCGAATGTACCACTTGGTTAATTGTCAAATCAAGTCTTTTAAAACGTCAAAGGCCGATCGCTGCGTGCACAGCGATCGGCCCTGATGTGAACGGTTACGAAGTGACTCAGGCGTTGAGTTGCAACTCCAAATCGTGCAGTACTTTGTAGCAAGGCAAGACTTGCGCCACGCTCGAGTTAGGCTCCCGACCTTCTTTGATAGCGGCAAAAAATTCACGATCTTGCAGCTCAATGCCGTTCATGGACACGTCCACTTTGGAGACATCGATTTGCTCCTCCTTGCCGGTGTACAGATCGTCGTAACGCGCCAAGTAAGTACCCGTGTCACCGATGTATCGGAAGTAAGTGCCCAAGGGACCATCGTTGTTGAAGGACAAGCTCAATGTGCAAATGGCACCGTTGGCCGCTTGCAACTGAATGCTCATGTCCATGGCAATGCCTAAAGTGGGATGCACTGGGCCTTGCACTGCATTGGCTTTCACAATGGGACTGCCCGCTTGGTAGGCAAACAAGTCAACCGTGTGGGCGGCATGGTGCCACAACAAATGATCGGTCCAACTGCGGGCCTGACCCAAAGCATTCATGTTGGTGCGACGGAAAAAGTAAGTTTGCACATCCATTTGCTGAATGTTGAATTCACCTGCCTTGATTTTTTTGTTGACCCATTGGTGGCTGGGGTTGAAGCGGCGTGTGTGACCGCACATGGCCACTTTGCCAGATGCTTTGGCCAAGCGAACCACTTCGTCGGCGTCTTTCCAGCTGTCCGCCAACGGAATTTCAACCTGCACATGTTTGCCCGCTTGCAAGCAAGCAATCGATTGAGAGGCATGCATTTGGGTGGGCGTGCACAAAATGACGGCATCGACTTCGGGCATCGCCAAGCTGTCCGCCAAATTTGTGGTGACGTGGCCAATGCCATATTTATCAGCCACTTCTTTGGTTTTATCGAATTCACGACCCACCAAGGAGACCACTTCAACACCATCGATGTTTTGGATGCCATCCAAGTGCTTGATACCGAATGCGCCAGCTCCGGCCAACGCGACTTTGATTGTTTGAGACATTTGATTTTTCCTCAGTTCAAAATTGATTTTCTAAGATCACATGGCCCACCGCTGTGTTCGATGCGGGCACATGGTAAAAACGATTTTTCAGGGTCGGCGCTTTGCCACCGTTCAGGTCATTCATGGCGCCCCGGGCGATCAGCCACATCACCAACTCAATGCCTTCGCTGCCCGCTTCACGCACATAGTCGATGTGCGAAATATCGGCCGCGGCTTGGGGATCGCTGATCAACTTGTCTAAAAAGGCATTGTCAAACTCTTTGTTGATCAAGCCTGCGCGTGCGCCCTGCAGCTGGTGGCTCATGCCGCCTGTGCCCCAAATGTGCACATTGATGTCTTGGTCATAGCTTTCGATCGCTTTGCGAATGGCTTTGCCCAAGTTCAAGCAGCGTTGACCGCTGGGCACGGGATACTGCACCACATTGACGGCAAACGGAATGACAGGGCAAGGCCATTCAAACTTGTCAGCAGGCGGTTGGCCGCACATCAAGGAGAGTGGCACGGTCAGGCCGTGGTCCACATCCATCTTGTTGACGATGGTGAGGTCAAAGTCTTGTTGAATGACAGACTGCGCAATGTGCGAGGCCAAATCAGGGTGCCCTTTCACGACAGGCACTGGACGAGGGCCCCAACCTTCATCGGCAGGTTGAAACTGGTCAGCCGTGCCAATGGCAAACGTGGGGATCATGTCCAAACTGAACGCTGTCGCGTGATCATTGAAGACCAAAAAAATCACGTCTGGTTTGTTGTCTTTCATCCATTGCTTGCCGTACTCATAGCCAGCAAACAGCGGTTGCCAATAGGGTTCTTGGGTTTTGCCCAAATCCAAAGCCGCGCCAATGGCCGGCACATGCGAGGTAAAAACGGAGGCTGTAATTTTGGCCATGATCAGTTTGCTTTCTTGCCGGCAGAGCCTTGCGGTTGGTTTTGTGCTTGGGCATCGCCGTCTTCACCCACATAACGATTGCCCTCGACAGAGCGGCCACCGCTCAGCATCATGTTGCGGTATTCCTCTTCGGTCATGCCCGTCATGGAGCCTGCCATTTGCTGGAAACTTTTGCCATCGGTCGCGCCAATTTTGGCGAGGAAGTAGATGTTGCCGCCGGTGCGCATGCACCAGTTCAAATCGCGGGCCATGACAGCTTGCTTTTGCTCTTCTGTCATTTGCCATTCATCGAGATACGCACGCTCATTGGCTTTGAAACGCTCCCGGTTTTCAGCCTTCATGAGGGACATGCAAAACTGGTTGATCCAGTAGCCTTTGCGGCTTTGTTCTGCATCAAAAATGATCGTGCCAGGCACGTCCAAGTAGGGTTTGTCGAGGGCCATTAAATTTTCTCCTCAGGCCAGTACAAACGCATGGGGTTGTCGACCAACAATTTTTGCTGCAGTGCCGGCGTCGTGGCAATGTGGGGAATGAAGTCCACCAGCAAGCCGTCATCAGGCATGTGCTTTTTCAAATTGGGATGAGGCCAATCGGTGCCCCATAAAACGCGGTCTGGAAACTCATCGACGATGGCTTTGGCAAAGGGCACCACGTCTTGGTAAGCGTTTTGCTCGCCATTCAAGGCCGGCGCACCTGTGACGGACAAGCGTTCTGGGCAAGTCACTTTGCACCAAACATTGTTGTGTTCGCGCATGAACTTTAAGAACAATTGAAACTGGGGGCCATCGACTGGCAATTTGACATCGGGTGTGCCCATGTGATCGACCACCACCACTGTGGGCAAGCCTGTGAAGAAGTCCCACAACTCAGGCAAGTCAACGGCTTCAAAGTAAATCACCACGTGCCAGCCCAGCTTGGCAATGCGGCCCGCAATTTCCATGAGCTCATCTTTGGGGGTGAAGTCCACCAGGCGTTTCACAAAGTTGAAGCGCACACCGCGCACACCTGCGTCATGCATGGCTTGCAACTCTTCATCACTCACGCTGCGCTTGACGGTGGCCACGCCGCGCGCTTTGCCATCGGAATTGAGCAAAGCATCAACGGTGGCGCGGTTGTCAGCGCCATGGCAGCTGGCGCCGACCACGATGTTGCGGGAAAACCCAAGGTGGTCGCGCAATGCAAAAAGTTGCTGTTTGGACGCATCGCAAGGTGTGTATTTGCGCTCAGGGGCGTAGGGGAATTCTGCGCCAGGACCGAACACGTGGCAGTGCGAATCGACGGCGCCTGCGGGCAATTTGAATTTGGGTTTGGTGGGGCCTGAATACCAATCCAACCAGCCGGGGGTTTTTTGAAATTCCATGGTGTGCTCTCTTGAAAGTTTGAATGTGAAAAAATTAATCGGGTTTGATGTTGGCTTCGCGCACCAACTTGTCGTAGCGTTGGCGTTCACTTTTGATCAGTGCTGTGAACATCTCGGTGCTGCCAGGAATGACCTCCCCCCCCACCGAATTCATGCGATCTTTGACCTCTTTGGTTTGCAATGCTTTTTGAATTTCAGCATGCAACTTGGCAATGATGGGTTTGGGTGTTGCAGCAGGTGCCACAAAACCATACCAAACAGACGCTTCAAAACCAGGAAAGCCTGACTCTGCGATGGTGGGCACATCTGGGTAGATGGCGCTGCGTGTGGGGCTTAAAACCGCCAACACCTTGAGCTTGCCACTTTTCACATGGGGCAACACTTCGAGCGCATTCACCGCCACCAAAGGCAATTGTCCACCGATGGCATCGGTGATGGCAGGCGAGCCCCCCTTGTAGGGAATGTGCTGCAACTCAATGCCTGCGGCCTTGGCAAAAAATTCAACGGCCATGTGGGGTGTCGAACCATTGCCAGGGCTGGCAAACGCCAGCTGACCGGGCTTGGCTTTGGCCGCTTCAATGAATTTGGCCACCGTGTTGAAAGGCACGTTGGTGTTGGCTGCAATGACCACAGGGACACGGCCCACCAAAGACACGGCGGCGAGTTCTTTTTCAGCATCAAAGGGCATCGGCTGGTACAGCGCCATGTTAGCGGCCAGCGCATTGGCAGCCAGCATGAGGGTGTGTCCATCGGCTTCGGCATTGATGACCGATTTGACAGCAATGTTGGTGCCTGCGCCGGGTTTGTTGTCAATGATAAAACTCTGGCCCAAGCTGGAGCTCAAACTTTGCGCCAAAGTACGGGCCACCACATCAACTGCGCCGCCCGCGGCGTAGCCCACCACCACCTTGACGGGTTTTTGAGGATAGTTGGCGGCAGACTGTGCCTGCGCGCCGATGGCAAGCAACAGTGCGGCTGATGTCAGCAGCATCGGTGTGCAAGCGCTGATTTTTCGAAAGATGCGGTTAGTCATGTGGAGGGTGTCCTGTACCATCAATCGCGGGCTGTGCCGCGCAAACCAGAACGCTGAACAGCACGCTCAAGCGTGCCATTGCGTTCGACTTCTTTGGCAAATTCTTCTAAGTAGCTGCGCCCTGCATCGCGCCCCTTGGGGATGGCCATGGCCAAATTCTCCAAGCCCCAGCGGCCCTTCAAAACGCGGCTACCTGGAATGGCATCCGACATTTCAAACAAGATGCCTTTGTTGGTGGCAAACGCATCAACTTGTTGCGTGTTGAGCATCGTTTGCGCCTTGGCCAAAGAGTCGGCAGGCAAAACCTTGGCATGTGTGTAAAGTTGCGTCAGCACACCCTGCGAAGAACTGCCCTGACTGACCCCAACTTTCATGCCGGGCACATCCATCTCTTGAACAGATGTCAAAGGGCTTTGAGCTGTGACCAAATAACCCAACTCCAAGCGAACCATGGGCAAGGTGAAATCAACATCCTTGGCGCGCAACGCTGTGGCATTGGTAAAGGTCAAGTCAACTTGGCCTGCTTTCAAAGCCTCCAGCACTTGTGCCACCCGATCAAACGTCACCATTTGAACAGGCACGTTCAAGCGCTGCGCCAAGGCATTGCCTAAATCCAAAGCAATGCCCACACTCTCCCCTGACTTGGGATCTTTGACCCAAGAGGTCGGACTGCCCGGATAGACGCCCACTCTCAAAATACCAGAGGGTGCCAGCGCTTCACGAACCTCTGTGCTGACAGACTCCTTTTTGGCAGTGCGTTCAGTCTCAGAGGGTTTCGCAATGATGGTGAGGTTGAAACACGCACTCAAACTGAGCAGCAATGTCAACGCACTCAGCATGCGCCAAAACATGGACGCTCTGAAGTTTGGAAGGACTGTGAGGTTCATCGTTTGACCTTTTGAAATGCACAAGGGACTTGATCCATTCAGATCAATCGATGTATTTCAAACCTGCTTTGGCCAAAGGTTCCCGCATGTTGTACATGTCCAAGCCCAAAACGCCAGCGGCCAATTTGGCGCGCTTCTCGCCTTCGTTGGACTCACGTGCTTCTGCCGCATCGGCCACTTTGTGCGCCCACTGAGCAGGCACCACCACCACGCCGTCGTCGTCTGCCACGATGGCGTCACCTGGATTGACACTGACACCCGCGCAAACCACAGGAATGTTGACCGAGCCCAAAGTGGACTTGATCGTGCCTTTGGCGCTGACGCCTTTGCTCCAAACAGGAAAGCCCATGGCCGTGAGTTCACGGATGTCGCGCACGCCAGCATCGATGACCAAGGCCTTGGCGCCGCGCGCCATGAAGGACGTCGCCAACAAATCGCCGAAAAAACCATCGCAGTTGTCTGCACTGAGGGCAGCGACCACAATATCGCCTGGTTGAATTTGCTCTGCCACAACGTGCATCATCCAGTTGTCGCCCGGGTGCAAAAGCACAGTCACAGCGGTGCCGGAGACAGGCGCGCCGCTGTAGATGGGGCGCATGTATTTTTGCATCAAGCCCACGCGGCCCATGGCCTCGTGCACCGTGGCCACGCCAAAGCGGCCCAGTTTGTCGACGGCCGCTTTGTCTGCGCGGGAAATGTTGCGTTTCACAATGCCAAGTTCTGTCATGACGGTTCCAATGATTGAGGGTGTATCGAATTGACTCAAAAGTCTGGTGAAAATTTACAGACCTTTGGCCTTTAAGTGCGCGTCCAAGCGGGGGAACACACGGCGTGTGTTGCCTTCATAAATTTTAAAGCGCTGCTCTTCGTTCAAGATGTTGGAAGACTGGATGTAACGCTTGGTGTCGTCAAAGTAATGGCCTGTTTCTGGGTCTATGCCGCGAACAGCACCAATCATTTCTGACGCAAACAAAATGTTGTCGACAGGAATCACTTTGGTCAACAAGTCAATGCCGGGCTGGTGGTACACGCAGGTGTCAAAGAAGATGTTGTTCAGCAGGTGGTCTTGCAACAAGGGTTTTTTGAGTTCTTGGGCCAAACCGCGGAAGCGACCCCAGTGGTAAGGGACCGCACCGCCGCCATGCGGAATCAAGAATTTCAAAGTCGGGAAATCTTTGAACAAGTCAGAGGTCAAGCATTGCATGAACGCGGTGGTGTCCGCATTCAGGTAATGCGCGCCTGTGGTGTGGAAACAGCTGTTGCAGCTGGTGCTGACGTGAATCATGGCGGGGATGTCGTACTCCACCATCTTTTCGTAAATGGGGTACCACTGTTTGTCGCTCAAAGCGGGTGACGTCCAATGGCCACCCGATGGATCGGGATTCAGGTTGATGCCCACATTGCCGTACTCTTTGACGCAGCGCTCGAGTTCAGGAATGCAAGTGGCAGGGTCCACGCCAGGTGACTGGGGCAGCATGGCCACAGGCACAAAGTTGTCAGGAAACAACTGGCTGACGCGGTAGCACAACTCATTGCAAATGGCAGCCCAGGTAGACGACACATTGAAGTCGCCAATATGGTGGGCCATGAAACTGGCGCGGGGGCTGAACAAGGTCAGGTCCGAGCCGCGCTCTTTCATCAAACGCAATTGATTGGTTTCAATCGACTCGCGCAATTCGTCATCGCTGATTTTGAGGTCGGCCACTTTGGGGCCCAACTCTGGCGTGTTCAAATTCGCAATTTGTGCATTGCGCCAATTTTCCAAGGCTTTGGGCGCCGTGGTGTAGTGACCATGACAGTCAATGATCAATGGATTTTGGGTGCTCATGGATAGGTCCAATCAGAAAAAGAAGAACGAAAAATTTAAGCAGGCGTGTTGCCAGACCACAATGAGGCAGGCACCATGGCCTCGCCTCGCATCAGCAAACGTGCGGTGCGCAGCAAGGCTGCTTGTGTCACGTTTTGACCACCCGGCAATTGGGGGGCCGCTTCGGTTTGCAAGGCCACACTGAACTCGCCAGTGGGATGCTCGACCGACACATTCTTAGTGGCCCCCGTAGGCATCACGGCCACCCCATCGCACACAGAACCTTGCAAGACACAGGCGGTGCCCACCGTGACGGCAGCCAACACACCAATGGCATCGTGACAAACGTGCGGAATGAAACTTCGTGTGGCAATGGCACCACCGTTTTGGGGCGGTGCAATCAGGGTCATTTTGGGATAATTCTTTTGGCGCACATCGCCCAAGCCCATCATCAGGGACACTTGCAAACGCAAGGCTTCGATTTTGGTTTTGAGTTCGGTGTCAGCATTCATGTCAGCCACCGATTCATAACCAGTGCGGCCTATGTCTGCGGCCTTGAACATGACCAAGGGCATGCCGTTGTCGACGCAGGTGACGTCGATGGTAAAGGGCGCAAAACCCTCACCCTGCACCGTCAAAGTGTCTTTGACATTGCCCGTTGGCAAGAGACCCGAACAGACTGAACCGGCGGTGTCCAAGAAATTGATGGTCACGGGCGCCGAGGTGCCTGGCGCTCCGTCGATTCTGGCGGTTCCTTCGTATTGCACCAAGCCGCCTGTGGTGTCCACCGTGATGTCGCACTGCATGTCGGTGTTCAAGGTCAGCACTCGGAAAGTGCTTTGCTTGCCCTGCACCTTCACCAAACCAGTCTCAATGGCAAATGGCACGACCGCAGCCAGCATGTTGCCGCAATTGGGCGTCGTGTCGACCGTTTCTTTGTCGGGCTGCAATTGGGCAAACAAAAAATCCAAGGCCACACCGGGCACGCTGCTTTTGCGAACGATGCCCACCTTGCTGGTTAAAGGGTGTGCGCCGCCCAAGCCATCAATTTGGCGTTTGTCGGGCGAGCCCATGGCGGCCAACAAAACCTTGTCACGCAAGCCTATGTCGGAAGGCAAATCAGCTTCGTTAAAGAAAGGGCCTTTGGAGGTGCCGCCTCGCATGAGCAAGCAAGGAATCGCCGTTTGCGCTGTGTGTTTCATGGATCTGACCCGAGGAAAAGAGAGTGCGCCACAAAGGCACTGAAGATTTGCATTGTCAGCGCCAATGCCTGGCCAGCCTAGGGGGAACCCGCACTATCAGTTAGATCAAAACCACATAACATGAGGTGAGATATGGCAAAATTGCCGCATGGACCTCAAGCAATTGGAATATTTTGTCAGGGTGGCCGAAATGGGCAGTTTTACCCGTGCGGCCATTGCCCTGAATGTGGCGCAGCCCGCATTGAGCCGACAAGTTCGGCTCTTGGAAGTGGAGCTGCGACAAAACCTTTTGAAACGCAATGGCCGGGGCGCCAGCCCCACCGAAGCTGGGCAACTGCTCTTAGAACACGGCCGAGGCATCTTGCACCAAGTTGAACGGGCCCGGGAAGAATTGGCGCGCGCCCGCAGCGGTCTCACAGGACGTGTAGCGCTGGGTCTCCCCCCGAGCGTTGCCCGCATGTTGACCGTTCCCCTGACCCGCGCCTTCCGAGAAAAAATGCCAGACGCGCATCTGTCGATCAGTGAAGGGCTCTCAGCAGGCATGCAGGAAAGTTTGCTCACCGGCCGTTTGGACATCGCCTTGCTTTACAACGCCACAACGACCACTGGCTTAGAGCTGACACCGCTTCTCAAGGAAGAACTTTGGCTTGTACAACCCCGCCCGCCAGGCTTGCAAGAAGACCCACCACCTCCCCCCATCAGTTTGAAAGACGTCGCTCATTTGCCCTTGGTCATTCCGAGTCGGCCCAACGCCATCCGCATGCATGTTGAATCGGAAATGGCAGACTTGGGCTGCCGACCCCACATTGCACTGGAGATTGATGGTGTGACTGCCATTTTGGAATTGGTGGAGGACGGCGCAGGCTCGGCCATTTTGTCGCGCAATGCCGTGACCAAATCGATCAAGCCCTCTGCTTTCGTGACCCGCCCCATTTCAAACCCACGTCTGAGCATTCAACTCAGTACCGCTGTGAGCTCGCAAAGGCCCAGCACCTTGACACAACAAGCCACTTTGAATCTGATACGCAATACGGCTCAAAATTTACTGGACACTTTTTAACCATGACACTCAAGCCACTGTTAGCCCCTCTCGTGTTGTTGTGCACAGTCTGTGCTGTTTCGGCGCAAACCACCAGCGCGGGAACGGCCCCCACCTATCCGCAAAAACCCATTCGCATGATCGTGCCTTTCACACCAGGCGGCAGCACCGACATTTTGGCCAGGTCGATTGGCCAAGAGCTGACCAAGGCCTGGGGGCAAAGCGTCATCATTGAAAACATTGCGGGTGCTGGCGGCAGCATCGGTGCCGACAAAGTGGCCAAGTCAGCAGCTGACGGCTATACCCTGCTGATGGGCCACATTGGCACCTTGGCCGTCAACCCCAGCCTTTACCCCAAACTGCCCTACAACCCCGTGAAAGATTTCTCGCCCGTGGCCTGGGTGGCGCGCGTGCCCAATGTCTTGGTGGTCAATCCCAATGTGCCCGCCAAAACCGTGCCCGAGTTGGTGGCATTGGCCAAATCCAAACCCGGCCAGCTCAGTTATGGCTCTGGTGGCAACGGCAGTGCGGCCAACTTGGCCACCGAGTACTTCAAGATGCAAACAGAAACAGCCATCTTGCACATTCCCTATCGCGGCACAGCGCCTGCCGTGACAGACCTGATGGGCGGGCAAATTCAGATGTTGTTCACAGGTGCACCTGCGGTGATTGGCCAAATTAAAAATGGCCAATTGCGCGCCCTCGCAGTGTCCAGTCCGAAGCGCATAGAAGCCTTGCCCGACGTGCCCACCGTGGCTGAGGCCGGTTACAAAAACTTTGAGGCAGACCAGTGGTACGGGGTGGTGGCACCTGCAGGCACACCGCGCGAGATTGTGCTGAAGTTGAATCAGCAGATCAATGTGGCGCTCAACTCAGCAGACATGAAGAGACGCTTGAACACCGAAGGCGCCATCGGGACGCCTGAGACCCCAGAGGCCTTTGGCAAATTGATCGTCCAAGAAATTGAACGCTGGCGACCCGTCATCAGCTCTGGCCGCGTTAAAGCAGATTGAGATCTTTCAGCACCCACAGCATGGCGTTCAAGCTGACGAAGGACGCCATGGTGGTGACCAACAAAGCCGCCGCACTCAAACCGTCGTGGCCGTGCTTTTGGGTCAAGATGGGGTAAATGCCCATCATGGGCATGGCGCATGTGAGCAAGGCGGCCGTGCGCAAGACAGGGTCATGAATCGGCAACAAAAACACCGTCACGGCCAACATCACCAAGGGGTGCAACAACAATTTGCCAGCGGCTATTTGCGCGACGCGTGGGCCCATGCCCTGCACCGGCAAACCGACCAAACTGCCACCAATCACAAACAAGGACAATGCGCCGCTGGCCTGTGCAAACAGGGTCACCGTGCGGTTCAAACTGGCGGGCAATTGCCACTCAAACCAAGAGAAACAAAAGCCCAGCACAATGCCCCAAATCATGGGATTTTTGAGCATGCCCTTGAGGGTTTGCCACAAAGCAGTCTGCCATTTGTTGTCAGCTTGCCCCGTTTCAGCCCACGCCAACAACAAGGGGATGATCAACAGGTTCTCAACAATCATGTTGAGGGCCAAAGCGACACCTGCCACCGCGGCCAAGGGCCCCAAACTCAAGAGCATGACAGGGTAGCCGACAAAACCACTGTTGGGACAACTCATGCCCATGGCCATGCAACTGCTCAAACTGCGGCTCAATTGACCCACCCGAACAGCCCATGCAATGCTGATGCTCAGGGTGATGAGCGAGGCCACGGCATAGGCGCTGACATACTCCGAATTCAAAATTTCACCCACCTTGCGCTGCGACAAGGCATTGAAGAGCAAGGCTGGCATGGCCACCTTGACCACAAAAGTGCCAAACGCGCGCATGTCGGTTTTTTGGAAGATGCCTGCGCGTGTTAAAGCATAGCCCAAGGCAATGGCAATGTAGATGGGGGCTGTGATGGCCAGAATGTCAAACATCAAGCGCCTTGTTTTCTGGCCGCCAACAAGCAATCGGCATAGTCTTGCCAGGTGGCATTGGCCGGCAGATCTTGAAACACGCCTGCTGCGGCTTGATCAGACACCCATTGCTGTTTGTCTGCTGTGGCCAGCGCCATCCAGGGCTCGAAGCCCGCTTCTTTGACAGTGTTGGCCGCCTCACGCATTTCTTCGGCGCGACGTTTGCCGTGTTGCACCACGCGACTGAAAAAATAAGCCCCTTGCAAAGACCAATCTATCTGCGGAAAGGTTTCCTGCAAAGTGGGCAACACATGGTCTTCCACGCCATAAGCGCGCGCCGTGGCGTAGCTTTCAATGACCAAGGCTTCGAGGCCTTTGATCATCACGCTGCGGCTCATTTTGATGGCGCTGGCCACGCCCAATTGGTCACTCACGGGTTTGGCATCCAAGCCCCACTGGGACAGGAACTCAGCCAGTTCTGGGGCTTTCTGCCCGCCCAACAACATGGGCACTTTGATGCCGTAGGGGGGCACGGACGTCATGACGCCCGCTTCGACATAAAAGCCACCCGCAGCATCCATCAAAGCGGCGCACTGTTTCTTGGTGCCAGGTGACGCTGAGTTGAGATCGAGATAGACCGTGCCAGGCTTCAAGCTGCGCGCAGCTTGTGTCGCCACGGACAGTGTGTTGGACGCTGTCACGGCCGAGATGATGAACGGGCTGTGTGCACACAACTCGGCCATCGAAGTCATGGCATGAATGCCATGCTGGCGGGCATGGTCTGTTTCTGTTTGCTGCAAATCTGGGTGGGCTGCATCCACAAATTTCAAGTCCCAAGCCGCCACAGACGAGACGCCTGTTTTGTCCTTCAAACCCAAGGCGAAGGTTTTGCCAACCTCGCCGTAACCGATCAAACCAATGGCAGAGAAATTCATACGTGACCTCTTGAAAACGGGTGGCATATTGCCCTGCGGCGCACTTGCTTTATTGCTTTTGAATGCCAGCGCGCTGAATCACGTCACCCCAACGCTTGGTTTCAGAGCTGAGCAAATCAGCCGCTTGCTGCAAGGTGCTGGGATAGGGCTCCACATTCATGTCCAGCAACTTTTTGCGCACATCCGGATGGTTCAGGGCATTTTGAATTTCCTGGTTCAACTTTTGCACAATCTCTTTGGGTGTTTTGGCAGGCGCAGCCAAAGCGTTCCAAGAAGCGGCATACAGGTTGCGCACGCCCGCTTCCTTGGCGGTGGGCACTTGAGGCAATGCCGCAGCGCGTTTGTCCCCCGTCACCGCCAAAGCACGAAGGGCTTGGCCTTTGATTTGAGGCAGCACAGGCGCCAAAATTTCAACACCCACATCAATTTGGCCGCCCCTTAAAGCGTTCAACAAAGCAGGGGTGCCATTGAAGGGCACCACTTGGGCATCAATGCCCGCCGTGCTCTTGAACAACTCTGCAGCCAAATGTTGCGTGCTGCCGATGTTGATGCTGCCAATGTTCAACTTGCCAGGATTGGACTTGGCATGGCTGAGCAAATCGGCCAGGCTGGCAAACTTTGAATCGTTGTTGACCACTATGGCAATGTCAAAGGTGCCCAACACCGACAGAGGGACCAAGTCTTTTTCTGCGTCATACGGCAATGACTTGAACAAACTGGTGCTGACCGCGGTGCCGTTGGACATCAGCAACAAGGTGTAGCCATCGGGCGCAGCTTTGGCCACCAAGTCTGTGGCCACCACGCCACCAGCGCCTGGTTTGTTGTCGATGACGATGCTTTGACCGAGGTTTTCACCCAGCTTCTGTGCCACGGTGCGCGCCGTCAAATCGGCAACCCCACCAGCGCCAAAGGGCACCACAATTTTCAAGGGTTTGCTGGGAAAAGCTGTTTGGCTCCAGGCACCCAGGCTGAAGAAGGCCAGGCACACAGCACCCAGGCCTTGCATTGCAATTTTATTGAAATTCATCTTAAGCACCTTGTTCAGCAGCCAACAAACGATCGATCACGCGACGAGACATCACGCCGCCGGCATCAATGGACAAGATCTTGAGCTTGCGTTGCGGAAACGCCAACAGGTTTTTTTGTTGCCTTTCCAGCATGTCCAAATCTTCACCAAAAATTTTGCCCTGGCCTTCACGAATCATTGCAGTGAGGGCCTTGTCCTCGGGCTTGAATTGGCGCACCATGCCCCAAAAATAATGAATGGAGGTTTCGGTTTCGGGTGTGATGAAGTCGACCACCACGCTGTTGGCTTTGTCTTTTTGGTCGGCGTCATACCCGCCCTTGCCAGCCAGCGCCACACCCACTTCAATCAGCACATGGCTGGGGGGCGTGAACCGGCAAATTTGCCAGCGGTCTACCAAGGCTTGATCGTCAAGGTCATTGGCCCGCATGGCCATCTGCCAAAACGGAGGGGCTTTGATGCCTTCCATGAATCGGCTGGTGGTCACACGGTCGCCTTCCGCCACAGTCCGGCTTGCAGTCTCATCAATTTCTTGTTGACCAATGCTGGTGCTGTGCACGTAGGTTTCGTGGGTCAGGTCCATCAAGTTGTCGATCATCAAGCGGTAGTCGCATTGAATGTGATACAGACCACCGCCATAGGCCCATTTGGGATTGTCAAACCATTCGAACGCGGGCATTTGGGCCGGATCGACTTTGGCTTGATCGCCTGGCCAGACCCACACAAAACCGTAGCGCTCGATGACGGCGTAGCTCTTGATGGGCTCAAAGTTGCGGACCTGATGGCCCGGCATGCTGATGGTGTTGCCGTCGCAACCCATGACCAAGCCATGATAGCCACAGACCAATTGGCCATTGCACACACGTCCCAAAGACAAGGGGGCACCTCGGTGCGGACAAAAGTCTTGAACTGCCGCCACTTTGCCCTCGGCATTTTTGTAAAACACCATGGCTTCATTGCAAATCTTGCGACCCAAGGGTTTGTCTGTGATCTCGTCGGCCTGGCAGGCCACATACCATGTATTTTTCAGAAACATATCGATTCCCTACTTCCCTAATTTGATCTCGTTACATCAATTTTTTTGTCACGCCCAAGAGCTTGTCCAGCAACTCAGGTTGATCGCGCAATTCTTGCGCGGTGCCCGTGTGCACCACTTCACCATGGTCCAACACCACCGCTTGATGGCTGATGGCCAAAATGGCTTGCGGATGTTGCTCCACGATGATGGCGGACAAGCCCTCTTCCCGCGTGATTCTGGAGATGGCACGCAGCAACTCTTCCACAATGATGGGCGCCAAACCTTCAAGCGGTTCGTCCAGCAACAGCAAACGAGGATTGAGCACCAAGGCACGGCCCACAGCCAACATTTGTTGTTCACCCCCTGAGAGTTGCGTGCCCAAATTGGTCTTTCGTTCTGCCAATCTGGGAAACATTTCGTAGACACGCTCAGGGGTCCAAGGACGACCCGTTTGGTCGGTGCGTGCAGCTCTGGCCACTGCGGTCAAATTTTCGTGCACCGTGAGTGACTTGAAAATATTGCGCTCTTGCGGCACCCAAGCAATGCCCACGGCAGCGCGTTGGTGTGACGGCAATTTGCTCAAAGCATGGCCCGCAAATTCAATGTGGCCGGCGTGTTGTTTGGTGGCACCCGCCAAGGTGTCCAGCAAGGTGGTTTTGCCTGTGCCGTTGCGGCCCAGCAAGGCCAGTGTTTGCCCTTCGGCCAGGCTCAGGCTGATGTTTTGCAGCACCACAGCCTCGCCATAGCCGGCACTCAATTGGCTGATCTTGAGCAACTCAGACATGGTGCAACTCCTCGCCATGCCCAAGGTACACGGCCTTCACACGCGAATCATTCGCAATCTCATGCGGTGTGCCTTCGGTCAACACCGCGCCATTGACCAATACCGTGATGGTCTGTGCAAAATCAAAAACCAAATCCATGTCGTGTTCAATCAAAAGGACGGAAACATCTTTGGGCAAACTGGCCACCGTGTGGAGAAGTTCTTCACGCTCCCCGGCAGGTACACCGGCAACAGGCTCGTCCAGCAAAAGCACACGGGGCTCACAGGCAAGCGCAATGCCCATTTCAAGCAATCGGCGTTTGCCATAAGGCATTTGCGAAGTCACTTGATCATGGACACCTTGGAGGTGAAACAACTCCAACAATTCTTCGGCGCGGTTCACCACATCGGCTTGATAACCCAAGGGGCGCCAGAGCTTGCCACCCAGGCCCTTTTGCTGACTGATCACCATGGCCAATGTTTCCAAGGGTGTCATGCTGTCAAAGAGCTGGTTGATCTGAAAGGTTCTGACCAAACCCTGCTGGACGCGCAAGTGCGGTGCCAACTGCGAGATCTCTTGACCTTCCAGAAAAATCTGCCCAGATGTGGCGGGTAAAACACCAGTCATTAAATTGATCAAGGTTGTTTTACCGGCGCCATTGGGGCCAATCAAAGCATGCCGTGCACCTTGGTGCAATTTCAAATTGACGTGGTCTGTGGCGGTGATGCCGCCGAATTTTTTCATCAGGTCTTTGGTTTCCAGCACCAAGCGATTCTGTGCAAGCGATGTTGATAATTGTGCGTTGCTCATTTTGCCCACCAAGTCCAAGGCTTCAAGAGTTTGTCGCGACCGACCAACACCAAGACCACCAAAAACAAACCGATCCAAAAAGTCCAATATTGCGGCGTGATGCTCGAGATGACATCGTGCATGAGTTTGAATGCCACCGCTCCCAACAGGCCGCCATACAACCAACCCACGCCACCAATCACCAACATCAACATGACATCGGCGGAGCGGTCGAGGGCAAAAATGTCCAGCGATGCAAAGCCGGTGGTTTGCGCCATCAGTGCGCCCGCTGCCCCCGCCAAAGCCGCCGCCACGGTATAGACCAGGGCAATCTTGGCATTGCCGTTGATGCCAATGGCCGCAGCGCGCAAACGGTTGTCACGAATGGCCTTGACGGTGGCGCCCAAGGGCGAATGCACCCAATGCCGAACCGCCACAAACAGCACAAACAAGACCACCAAGGAATAGGTGGCCGCAGTTTGGCCCATCAGATCAAACTCAAAACGACCCAACACCGGTCCCATCAAGACACCTTGCAGACCGTCAGAGCCCCCAGTCAACCAATCGAGTTTGTTGGCCAACTCCAACAGGATGAGGGCCAGGCCCAATGTCACCATCAAACGGGTGAGATCGGTGCCGCGCAAAATGGTCAGTGAGAACACCGCACCCAGCAATGTGCTGGCCGCCATACCGACCAACAATCCCACCACCGGGTCGGGCAAGATGTGCTTGGCAAACAAGGCCGCCGTGTAGGCGCCAAAGCCCAAGAAGGCCGCATGTCCCAAGGACACCACGCCTGCATAACCCAACACCAAATCAAGTGACAGCGCAAACAGCGCCACGATGGCCACTTCATTGACGATCAGGGCATGGCTTGGCAACAGCCAAGGCGCCGTCAACACCAAAGCCCACAGCGCCAGCTCGTGCCACTGCCAGCGCGAGGCTTTGAGCAACTGCGACTGCATGCTTGACATGTGCGTGCTCATGCTTTGCCTCCTTGACGAACGAAGAGGCCTTGAGGGCGCCAAAGCAATATGAGCAACATCAGGGAGTACACAATGAATGCACCAAGCTTGGGAACGTAATATTTACCCGCCACATCGGCCACGCCCAACAACAGAGCGGCCAACAAAGGGCCGGTGATGGAGGACGTGCCGCCCACAGCCACCACAATTAAAAAATACACCATGAACTTCAAGGGGAAGGTGGGGTCCAAGCCTAAAACTTCAGCCCCCAATGCGCCACCCAAGCCCGCCAAGCCAGAGCCCACAGCAAAGGTGACGGCGAACACGATGTTGACATTGATGCCAAGGCCTGCAGCCACGCGAGCATCGTCGACACTGGCACGCAGTTGACTGCCAAACCGCGTTTTGGCCAGCACGTACTGCAAGCCCACCGTCAGGGCCGCGCAGATGGCAATGATGAACAACCGGTAGTGGCCCATGCCCAAGGCGCCATCCCACCACTCGGTTCGACCGCGCAGCCATTCTGGCAACTGAATGATTTGCTGTTGCGAGCCCATGAAGTAGTCCACCGAGGACACCGACATGAAGGCCAAGCCAATTGAAAACAAGACTTGGTCCAAATGTGGTTTTTGGTACATGCGCCGATACAGCGTGCGTTCCAAAAAGGCGCCCAACAAACCGGTCACGGCAAAAGCCAGCGGCAAGCAAATCAGGAAAGGCACATCCAAACGCTGCATCAACATGACGGTGAGGTAGCCCCCCGCCATGGCAAAGGCACCGTGTGCCAGGTTGATGAAATTCATCAACCCCATCGTGACCGCCAAACCGACGGCCAGAATAAAGAGCAGCATGCCATAGGCAACGCCGTCAAACAAAATGGTCAACATGAAATGAGCAACCCACCCGCCAGGGATGGGCTGTTAAAAAAAGTGATGGGAAATTAACGTGTTTTACCAGGGTCTTTGACGTCTTTGATCGTCTCAAACTCTTGGTTGTAAAGCTGGCCGCCTACGCGCTCTACTTTGCGGATGTAGATGTTGTGCACAACGTCACGGGTTTGCGCATCAATGAAGACAGGACCGCGAGGACTCTCAAACACTTGGCCTTTCATGGCATCGAGCAAGGCCTGACCGCCCGCACCTTTGGTCGTTTTAGCGGCTTCATAAATGACACGCATGCCATCGTAGCCCCCCACGGCCATGAAGTTAGGACGCAAACCGGCGTTGGCTTTCGTGAAGGCTTCGACAAACTTTTTGTTCAGCGGTGAATTGTGGGAGGCAGAGTAATGGTGCGAGGTAATGACGCCCATCGCCACATCGCCCATGCCGTTCAAGATATCGTCATCGGTCACATCGCCCGTACCAATCAAACGAATGCCCGCTTTGTCCATGCCGCGCTCTGCAAATTGCTTCATCAGCGCAGCGCCTGCGCCAGAGGGCACAAACACGTAGACAGCATCAGGTTTGGCATCACGCACTTTTTGCAAGAACGGTGCGAAGTCGGGGTTGCGCATGGGCACGCGCAAGGTGTCAATCACTTGACCGCCGTTGAAAGTGAAGCGCTCTTTGAAATACTTCTCAGCATCAATGCCTGGGCCGTAATCAGACACCAAGGTCACCACTTTTTTGATGTTGTTTTTAGGCGCCCAATCGGCCAAACCCACCGCCGCTTGAGGCAAGGTGAAACTGGTGCGAATGACGAAAGGCGAAGCTTCCGTGATGCTGGATGTGGCTGCAGCCATGACCACCAAGGGTGTTTTAGATTGGGTGGCAATGGGCGCCGTGGCCAAAGCCAAAGGTGTCAAACCGAAACCAGCCAACACGCTGACTTTGTCGTTGACCACCAACTCTTGTGCAATGCGCTTGGTGACGTCAGGGGCACTGGTATCGTCCTTGACAATCAGCTCCACTTTTTTGCCAGCGATCATGTCACCGTTTTGCGCCATGTACAGTTTGGCCGCCGCTTCAATTTGCTTGCCCGTCGAAGCAAAAGGGCCCGTCATGGGCAAGATCAAACCAATTTTGAATTTATCCTGCGCCATGACGCCAGTGCTGGCCAACAAGGCACACAGCACGACTGATTTCAAAAGGAAGCGTTTTTGCATGATGAAACTCCTGTATGGATGAGGGGATCTGCTTCAAGCAGCAGAATAGCCCGCCATTCTATACAGGGCCAGTCAATTCTTCAGGGGTCACGCGCAATGGGCCTGCGCGGCGTCAAAAAACGCTCATGTTGCGGCTTTAAGCCCAGAACACCGCCCCGCCCTGTTCATACCAAGAAGGCACCTGATTTTCGACGGCGGCTTCAATCCGGCTGCGTTTGATTTTCATGGTGGGCGTGAGGTAGCCGTTTTCAATTGACCAGGCTTCATTGGCAATCACCAGCATGCGCAGTTTTTCATAATCGGCCAGACCTGCATTGACACTTTGAAGCAGGGTGCTCAGTTCAGCCTCAATGTGGGCGCGCACAGCAGCATCTTTGACCTGAGGACGCAGCGTTTCAGACAAGACCACCATGGCGTAAGCTGAGGGCTGAGAGACACCGGAGACGATGCTCATCTCGATCATGGGGTGCGCATTGAGTTTGTTTTCAATCGGGCCTGGCGCCACGTATTTACCTTTAGAGGTTTTGAAAAGTTCCTTCACACGGCCTGTGATTTTGAGCAAACCATCGGCCCTTTGGGTGCCTTGATCGCCCGTTTTGAAAAACCCATCGCTCGTAAAGGCTTCTGCATCCAAATCGGGCCGCTTGTAATAACCCACCATCTGTCCGGGCGACTTGATCAAAATCTCCCCCTCTTCACTGAGGCGCGCTTGAACACCCGCCAAGGGCACGCCGACGCAGCCAGGGGCATTGATGGCTTTCGTCGAGTTGTGTGAATAAGCAAAGTCTTCGGTCATGGCATACCCCTCCAGCAGGTTCAAGCCCAGCTTGCGGTACCAAAGAATCAGTTCAGCGGGAATGGGGGCCGAGCCGCTGCCCGCCAACAACACATGGTCCAGCCCCAAACCCTTCAAAATTTTGCGGCGAACCAGGCCTCCCAAGATGGGAATGCTCAGCAGCAGGTTCAATTTGGCCGGTGGCATTTTGCTGAAAACACCCTGCTGAAACTTCAGCCACAAACGGGGCACGGAAATGAACATGGTGGGCTTGGCACGGTTCAGATCTTGAATGAAAGTGTCCAATGATTCCGCAAAAAACACATGGGTTTTGCCATGCACCAAAGAGCTGGCCCCCACCCAAGCGCGCTCAAAGACGTGCGCCAGGGGCAAATATGAAAGGATCCGATTGTCCTCTCGATCGCCCAGTGATTCGATCAAATTTTTGACGATGCCATCGGTGGCCGCCGAGATGCGCTCAAAGTTGTGCATCACCCCTTTGGGCTGACCGGTCGAGCCAGAGGTGTACATGATCATGGCCAGGTCTTGCGGTGCACGCTTCACATCACCGCGCAATGGCGGCGTGTTGGCCACAATCTGGTCCCACTGCGGATACGGATTGGCCGGTGCCAAAGGAAACGCAATGCACGGCAAGTTGCTTGGCAAAAAGCCAACTTGCTGAGGCCACGTGTCCAGTTTGCCCACGAACAAAAAGCTGGCCTCACTGTGGTCTAACACGTAGCGAATGGTTTCACCAGATTCAGTGGGGAAGATGGCCACGGTGACGCCACCGGCCATCCAAATGGCCAACTCAGCCATGATGAAGTGCGCGCAGTTTTTCGACAAAATGGCCACGCGAGCACCGGGCTGCAATCCCTGAGCCTGAAGGTGTGCGGCCATCGCGCGCGCCTGCTGAAGGGTGTCGCGCCAGGTGTAATCCAGCACTTGGCCATGGCCAATTGGTTGTGTCATGTAGACGATGTCGGCGCGATTCTTTTCGTGTGAGAGCACGTGGTCCAAAATCAATGGGGTCGAAGTCATGGTTTACTTTCTGGAGGTCTCAGCAAATCAGGTAGACCGCTGTCGATGGGGCATTGTGCTGAGAATTGAATTCAATGCCACTGACTTTGCCCACTGATTTGTAGGTATTTCCCCCATGCCGTCCCCGCATGGCCAAGAACTGCCTCAGCCTTGGTATCCTGCGGTTTGTTTCAATGCTCAAACCCCCTTGAACGACAACACCATGACGCACGCCAACGCCACTCAAGCAGCCTCAAGCCCCATCCCCCAACCCGAGTTCGATCGCTTTTACAAACACACCGAGCTCACACAATGGCTGAACGACTTTGCTGCCACCCGACCCGATTTGGTGGAACTCAGGACCTTGGGAACGAGCCACGAAGGTCGGCCCATTTGCTTGGTGGTCATCACCCGCAAAGCCACAGGTGCAGACATAGACAAGCCGGCCTTTTGGGTGGACGGCAACATTCACGCGGCTGAACTCACCGCCAGTACCGCCTGTTTGTATTGGTTGCATCACCTTTTGAGCCAGGATGGCAAAGATGCCCAGGTGACTGAATTGCTCAGTACCCGCGTGGTGTATTTGGTGCCGCGCTTGAACCCCGATGGCGCCGAGCTGGCCTTGGCGGACAGGCCGCGTCACATTCGTTCGTCCACGCGGCCTTACCCCTGGGATGAGCCGCACGTGGAAGGTTTGAGCATTCAAGACATGGACGGCGATGGTCGCATTTTGATGATGCGCATTGCAGATCCACACGGCGGCTGGAAGGTCAACCCTGACGAGCCACGCTTGTTGACGCCGCGCTTGCCAGGAGAGTTTGGCGGCCAGTATTACCGCGTCATGCCCGAAGGCAGTTTGCAGCATTACGACGGTGTCAACATCAAGCCCAACCGCGACATTGAAGGTTTGGATTTGAACCGCAACTTTCCAGCCTTCTGGCGCCAAGAACATGAGCAAGTTGGCGCTGGCCCTTATCCCACCAGCGAACCCGAAGTGCGTGCCATGGTGGACTTCATTGCCAAGCATCCCAACATTGGCGCAGCGGTCAGCTTCCACACCCACTCCGGTGTCATTTTGCGTCCCATGGGCACACAAAGCGACAGCGACATGACGCCTGAAGACTTGTGGATGATCAAACGCATGTCCGACATTGGCAGCAAGCTGACAGGCTATCCAGCGGTCAGTATTTTTCATGACTTCAAATACCATCCCAAAGAAGTCATCACGGGCACGCAAGACTGGGTGTACGAGCACTTAGGCGCTTTGTTTTGGACCGTTGAAATTTGGGCCCCCAACAAAGAAGCCGGCATCACCGATTACGACTGGATTCATTGGTACCGTGACCATCCGCCCGAAGACGACATCAAGTTGCTCAAGTGGAGCGATGAGGTCTGCGGCGGCAATGCGCACGTCGATTGGTATCCCTACCAGCACCCCGACTTAGGCGCCGTGGAATTGGGGGGTTGGGACCGGATGAACTATTGGCGCAATCCACCCGCGCATTTGCGTGAGCGAGAGGCCGCCCGCTTCCCCGCCTGGTTGAATCAGATTGCGCTGACTTTGCCCAAACTCGAATTGCTGCATGCCAAAGCTGAAAACTTAGGCCATGGCCAATGGCGCGTTCAAATGGCGGTGGGTAACGCAGGTTACTTGCCCAGTTATGTCACCAAGCGGGCGCTGGAACGCAAAACAGCGCGTCCTTGCATGTTTGAAATTGACCTGCCAGATGGCGCTCATTTGCGCATGGGCAAACCGCGCATGGAAGGCCCTCAATTAGAAGGCCATGCCGCCAGCAATTCCCTTCAAGCGTTTTTGCCCAACAAAACCATCACCGGTGATCGCGCTTTGAACGAATGGATTGTGGAAGCCCCTGCAGGCACTGTGCTGAACCTGACAGCGCATGCCGCAAGGGCCGGCACTGTCAGAGCGTCAGTGACTTTGAAGTAACTTATTTCAAGCCCAGCAAACGCACGGCGTTGTCCTTCAAAATCCCGGGCATCACCTCGGGTTTGAAACCGGCTACTTCAAAATCCTTCATCCACCGCTCCGGTGTGATGAGGGGGTAGTCGCTGCCAAACAAAATGCGGTCTTTCAGCAAGGTGTTGGCGTACTGAATCAATTGCTTGGGAAAGTACTTGGGGCTCCAGCCTGACAAGTCAATCCAGACATTGGGCTTGTGCGTGGCCACGCTAAGCGCTTCATCTTGCCAAGGGAAGCTAGGGTGTGCCATGACAATTTGCATGTCGGGAAAATCAATGGCCACGTCATCTAAGTGCATGGGGTTGCTGTAGGCCAAACGCAAGCCACCGCCGCACCGCATGCCTGAGCCAATGCCGCTGTGACCCGTGTGAAAAATCGCGGGCATTTTGTGTTCGTTGATCACCTCGTAAATGGGCCAAGCCATTTTGTCGTAGGGGTGGTAGCCCTGAACCGTGGGGTGAAACTTGAAACCCTTGATGCCCTCTTCCTTGATCAGTCGCTCGGCTTCGCGTGCGCCCATCTTGCCTTTGTGCGGATCGATGCTGGCAAACGCGATCATCATGTCGCTGTTGTCGCGCGCTGCTTTGGCGATTTCTTCATTGGGAATGCGGCGTCGGCCCAACTGTGATTCGCTGTCGACCGTGAACATGACCAAGCCAATTTTTCGTTCACGGTAGTAAGCCACGGTTTCATCAATGGTGGGACGGCGATCGCTGCCAAAAAACTTGTCAGCGGCGCGGTCGTATTCCTCGCCGTAATTGTCAAACGGGTTCCAGCAACTCACCTCTGCATGGGTGTGAATGTCGATGGCAATCAGGTCTTGGTGATTCATAAAAACTTTCAAAAATACGGGAAAACCCTGTGTTTTTTAGTGCCGCATGGAAAGACAATATAGTTATTAATAATAACCTTTTTAATCTTGGCTGTGCAAACAAGCATTGCCAATGAGGACCCTCCATCATGACTCAAAATTTCCATCCCTTGTTGCAACGTGCTGAATCCAACGGCATTCATTTTGAGTTGAAAGGTGCTGTGGCCATGGTGCGTTTAAGCCGCCCTAGCAAACGCAATGCACTCAATGATGGCTTGATCGAAGCTTTGCGCGATGTTTTCCAAAACTTGCCAGAAGAAGCCAAGGCTGCCGTGGTGTATGGCGAAGGTGATCATTTCTGCGCGGGCTTAGATTTATCGGAATTGAAAGAACGCGATGCCGGCCAAGGTGTGCATCACTCTCGCAGCTGGCACGTGGCCTTGGATGCCGTTCAATTAGGCCGTGTGCCCGTCGTTGCAGCCCTCCATGGCGCAGTGGTGGGTGGTGGTTTGGAATTGGCCAGCGCTTGTCACATTCGTGTGGCGGACGACAGCACCTTCTTCGCTTTGCCAGAAGGCACACGCGGTATTTTTGTGGGCGGCGGCGGCTCTGTTCGCATTCCTAAACTCATTGGTGTGGCACGCATGACCGACATGATGTTGACAGGACGTGTCTACAACGCGGTGGATGGCGAGCGCATTGGCTTGGCGCAGTATCACGTGCCAACAGGCACTGCTTTGGAAAAAGCAGTGGACCTGGCACAACGCATTGCGACCAATGCACCCTTGACCAATTACGCATTGATGCACGC
>CANBWP010000026.1 GCA_947373185.1 Comamonadaceae bacterium
CTTTGGCGGTCGAGGGTGAGGTAGCCAATGCCCACGTCGCACAGGTATTTGAGGCGGTTGGTAATTTCTTCAAGAAGCAGTTTGAGCGCCTGAGCTTCGCCGTCTTTGCTGTTTTCTAAGATGGCGGCGGCCGACATGCGGTCGAAGAAGTTGCGCAGCTTGTCGATCGGCATGATCATGAGGTCGTGCAAGCTGAGGCCCGGGAGCGCTTCGAGTTGTTGCCTTGTCCACTTGACGCCTTTGGGCATGAAGCGTTTTTCTTTGGGCAGGGTGGCGTCGGCGTCTTGGGCGCTGCCAATGCGCCACAAGAGGCTGTCGGTTTTAAGTCGCGCACCGCCACAAGCGCCGCACTCGGTGTAGCTGCGGTATTTGGACAAGAGCACCCGGATGTGCATCTTGTAGGCTTTGCTTTCGAGGTAGCCAAAAAAGCGGTGCACGCCATACCACTGCTGGTTCCATTTGCCGTTCCAGTTGGGCGAGCCTTCAATCACCCACTGTTGCTGCTCTTTGGTCAGCTTGAACCAAGGCGTGTCGCGCGGAATGCCGGCGGCTTCGGCGTGGCGCATGAGGTCGTCTTGCGCTTCTTTCCAGGCAGGCGTTTGAATGGTTTTGATGGCGCCAGCTCTGAGGGTGAGCTTGTCGTTGGGGATGACCAGGCCAAGGTCGACGCCAATCACACGCCCAAAGCCCCGGCATGTTTCACAGGCGCCCACGGCGGAGTTGAAGGAGAACATGGAAGGCAGCGGCTCGGGGTAGCGGAGGTCGCTTTCGGGGCAGTGCAGGCCTGCCGAGAAGCGCCACAGGGTGGTTTGATCGCCGGATAAATTGGGGGCAGTTAAATTGGGGTCGGATCCAAATAAATTGGGAGAGCCCGAACCGGGCGAATCCAATTTTTTTGGCTCTGACCCCAATTTAGATGCTTCCAATTGAGCACCTTCCCCAACCACATAAACGTTCAACCGCCCGCCTCTTTTCAGCGCCACTTCAATGGCCTCAACCACGCGCGCTTTTTCTGCGTTGCCCAACCTAAACCGATCAGCCACCACATCCAACACCTTGCGCGGCCCTGTGGGCGTGGCCACTTCCCGCTCAGCCTGCACCTTGGTAAAGCCGCTGGCAGACAACCATTGCTCTACCTGCTCAGCCGTCGTATTTGCAGGCAACTCAACAGGAAACGTCAACACCAAGCGAGGATCTCCCGCCGCCTCAGCGCGCTTGTGCAGTTCTGCGTAAATAGACTCAGGCGTGTCGTGCTTCACAGGCTGCGCTGTGTCGCGGTCGTGCAAGTGGCCTAGCCTTGCGAATAAAAGCTTTAGGTGATCATTCAGCTCGGTCATGGTGCCCACGGTGGAGCGCGAGCTTCTAACGGGATTGGTCTGGTCAATGGCAATGGCCGGTGGCACCCCTTCCACCTTGTCCACCGCGGGCTTATCCATGCGGTCCAAAAACTGCCGCGCATAAGCGCTAAACGTCTCGACATAACGCCGCTGACCTTCGGCATACAAGGTGTCAAACACCAAGCTAGATTTACCCGACCCACTGGGCCCAGTGACCACGGTGAGCTCACCCGTACGGATGTCCAAATCAATGTTCTTGAGGTTGTGCTGACGAGCACCGCGAATCTTGATCAAACCGTTAGACATACATGCAAGCTTTATGGGTGGAGGCCCAACATTCTAGGCTTTGGATGAATTTAATTGGGGTCAGAGCAACATTAATTCCCAACCAAAGGGGGCTAAGGCTAAGGGGGGCTGAACGATTTCTGGTACGCCAGTATGAGGAAGCCCCCCTTAGCCTTAGCCCCCTTTGATTGACAAAATTAATGTTGATCTGACCCCAATTGATTCTGAATGTAGGGTGTGACCTGCAAGCTTCAGCGCATATTTGGAGTCCTTTGATCTACAAATATGCAAATGAAAACACTTTTGAAAATGATATCAATAATGGTATCAATTTATGGCTGACTATGAGAGACTACTCGAGCAAATGCGGCGCTCTCCTTCAAGCATTCGATTCATCGATTTAGAAAGAGTCTGCACACATTACTTTGGGCAACCGAGATTAAGTTCCGGTAGCCATGTGATTTTTAAAACACCTTGGATTGGCAACCCCAGAATAAATATCCAGAACTTTCATGGAAAAGCAAAGCCATACCAAGTTCGACAAACACTTTTGGCCATTGACAAACTCTTGAATCAACATGAACACTGATCGATACACTTACCGCGTGACATGGTCTGCGGCAGATGACTCTCACATTGGTTTGTGCGCCGAATTTCCATCGCTCTCTTGGTTGGACAAGTCGCCTGAAAGTGCACTTAAGGGAATTAGAAAATTGGTAGCTACCGTTGTGACTGACATGGTCGCTTCGGATGAAGAAGTTCCAGAGCCTTTGTCAGAAAAAATATTTAGCGGGAAGTTTGTAGTCCGCGTTCCAACAGAAGTTCACAGACTGCTTGCTGTCCAAGCTGCAGAGCAAGGCGTCAGCATGAATCGCTGGGTTTCCGTAAAACTTGCAGCATAAATACGAAGCCACTTTCTCCGGCTGAAAAATCAAATGGGGTCAGATCACAATTAATTTTTCTCAGCCGAAGATCGCTGGACTAGAAAGAAATTAATTGTGATCTGACCCCATTTGATTGGGTGCCAGCTGGCTAGGCGAACGCCCAGCCAGAATGGCTCAAGGGATTACTTGCTAGCGGGAGCGGGCGCTGCAGCGGCAGGGGCTTCAGCAGGCGCGGGCGCGCTCACAGCTTCAGCGCCATGCTTCTCACCGCCCATGTCGACGTTGTCGCCGCCTTTAGAAATCACAAACAATGCGAGGCCGGCAAACACAGCGAAACCAACAGCAATTTTCCACATACATTTCTCCAAAAATATTGTTAATGAGGGCGAGCGCAAATTTTTAATTGGGGTCAGAGCAACATTAATTTGTTCAATCAGTTTGGGGGCAGAGGCTAAAGGGGGCTGAACGATTTCTGGTACCCCAGTATGAGGAAGACCCCTTTAGCCTCTGCCCTCAAATTGATTGGAAATTAATGTTGCTCTGACCCCAATTAAAAAGCCGCCCTAAAGAAAAAGCCCTCCGCGGAGGGAGGGCTTGAATGTAGCACCGGGAAGGTCCCGGAAAGCTTACAAATTAGTCGTTGGCGTAGATGTCAACGTCTTTGGTTTCTTTGATGAACAGACCACCAATCACCACCGTTGCGCCAGCGATGATGATGGGGTACCAGAGACCGTTGTACATGTCACCCGTTTGCGCCACGATCGCGAAAGCGGTTGTAGGCAACAGACCACCGAACCAACCGTTACCAATGTGGTAAGGCAAGGACATGGAGGTGTAACGAATGCGGGTGGGGAACATTTCCACCAACATGGCGGCAATCGGGCCGTACACCATGGTCACCAAGATCACCAAGTAGGTGAGGATGGCAATCACTTTGACTTTGTCAAACTTGGCCATGTCGGCTTTGGCTGGGTAAGCAGCCGCCTTCAAAGCAGCACCCAAATTGGCACCCAACAAAGTAGCGCCCGCTGTTTTCTCGTTGCTCAAATCTTTGACAGACTTGTTCGCAGCTTCCAAAGCTTTGGCATCTTGCGGTTGTGCGGCCATGAGTTCAGCCACTTTGGCTTCGGCCTTGGCCTTGGCTGCAGCGATGTCTTCAGGTGAGTATTTCACATTGACCACGGTCTCGCCCACCTTGATGGTGGCAGGTGTGCCTGCAGGTGCAACTTCGTTGGTGTAGCTCACAGATGCGCCGGCCAAACGTTGCTTGGCAATGTCGCAAGAAGAAGTGAACTTCTTCGTGCCTGTGGGGTTGAACTGGAATGAGCATTCTGCTGGATCAGCAGTCACCACCACTTTGGCATTGGCTTGCGCAGCAGCCAAGTCTGGGTTGGCAGCAGCTGTCAATGCCTTGAACACTGGGAAGTAAGTGACGGCAGCCAACAAGCAGCCTGCCAAGATGATGGGCTTGCGGCCAATCTTGTCAGACAAGGTACCGAACACCAAGAAGAAAGGTGTGCCGATGATCAGAGACACCGCCACCATGATGTTGGCCGTTGCGCCGTCCACTTTCAAAGCTTGTGTCAAGAAGAACAAAGCGTAGAACTGGCCTGAGTACCAGACCACGGCTTGACCAGCCGTCAAACCGACCAAAGCCAAGATCACGATTTTCAGGTTTTTCCATTGACCGAAAGACTCTGTCAACGGTGCCTTAGACGTTTTTCCTTCCGCTTTCATTTTGGCGAAAGCAGGTGATTCGTTCATGCTCAAACGGATGTAAACCGACACGGCCAACAACAAAATAGAGACGATGAACGGAATGCGCCAGCCCCACTCGGCGAAGGCTTCTTCACCGGTGTAAGTGCGAGCGCCCAAAATCACCATGAGAGACAAGAACAAGCCCAATGTGGCGGTGGTTTGAATCCATGAGGTGTAAGCGCCGCGTTTGCCCTGCGGTGCGTGCTCCGCCACATAGGTGGCAGCGCCGCCGTACTCACCACCCAGCGCCAAGCCTTGCAACAAGCGCAGGCAGATCAGGATGACGGGTGCAGCCACGCCAATGCTGGCGTAGTTAGGCAGCACACCCACGATGAACGTGGACAAGCCCATGATCAAGATGGTCACCAAGAAGGTGTATTTGCGGCCAATCATGTCGCCCAAACGGCCAAAGAAGATGGCACCAAAAGGACGAACAATGAAACCAGCTGCAAACGCCAGCAAGGCAAAAATGAAGGCAGAGCCTTCGTCCAAGCCGCTGAAGAATTGTTTCGCAATGATTGCGGCGAGTGAACCGTAGAGGTAAAAGTCATACCACTCGAACACGGTGCCGAGGGACGAAGCGAAGATGACCTTCTTTTCTTCGTCTGACATCGGACGTGGGGTTGTTGTAGCCATAGTAGCTGTCTCCAAAAAATAGCCTTCGACACGAGGGCTTGGGCGCATTCTTGGGGGGGGCTCTGACCTCGCTCTGACACCAAACCAACGGGGGCTGACAGTTTGGGGTGAAACCCTTGGTTTTAATTTCACATCATGGGATATGACTAGAACTAAAGGGTAAGTACTGAGATCGGGCTAGAGGGCATTCTCCATGCGATGATCCATTCATGGGCTCCAGAAATTTGACTGACGAAGAGTTTTCGAAGCGCGTCTCACGACTGCGCTGGCAATTGTTGTTCGTTTGGGCCAGCGTCACATTCTGCGTCGCTTTCTTTGCACGCGATTTGAACTTTGTGATGTTTGACCGACCTGTGGGTTTTTGGATGGCCGCGCAAGGCTCGGTGTTGGTGTTCTTGGCCATCACCTGGATTTACGCCTTGCTGGTGAACCATTGGGAAAAGCAAACGCCCTCTCAACGGGCGTCTGAAGAAGACAACTGAGGGTCTATTTTTTCTCTGGCGCGCGCCGAACCCCCACGGGCAACTTGGCCACATCGCACCACTCGGCACTCTGAAACCACGTGTCGCCGTCTAAGTAAGCGCGCAGCATGGGCAGCGCATCTTGCCCCCAAAACACTTGGCCATCGACCACCATGCTGGGCACACCAAACAAACCCAAGGCAATGGCACTGTCAGTTTGTTGCTGGAGCAAACGCTTCACGTCTTCTGACTGCGGACCTTTGGCAACCCCCTGCAACGCGGCTTGCGACAACAGGTGTTCTTGTAAGGCGGTCAAGCGTGCAAGGTCTGTAGCCTCAAGCCCCTCGCACCACACGTGTTTGAAAATAGACTCCACCACATAACGATTGGGCTCGCCGTTCGTCGATGTGGCCACAGCCAACCGCAGCAACGCCAATGGGTTGAAGGGATGCGACGCCGGCATCTTCAACACGGTGCCCTGTTGCTTGGCCAGCCACATCACTTGGCGATAAGTCCAATCGCGTTTGCCCGGCAACTCGGCAGGGCCGAGCTGGCCGTGGTGCTTGAGCAATGCGCCAAACAACACGGGGTGATAGTGCACACGATGGCTGATGCCTTCCAGCGTTTTGGGCAAGGCCTGAAACGCCAACCACGCATAAGGCGAGATGAAATCAAAGTAAAAATGAATTTCTTTCATGACGCTTGGCCTCTGAGTTTGTCAGCACACCGCACTTGAATCTGCTGCCACACGCCACGCTGCTTCGCACTGGGCATTTGGCCCCATGCCGCAATTTCGTCCAGGTTGCGCAAGCAGCCTTCACACAGTCCGGTGGTGGGGTGAATGACGCAAATCGACACACACGGCGAAGGCACATGCACCGAGTCTGAATTCAAGACTTGGTCTGCGCGGGTTTGCAATCGAGAGAGTTGGCTCATGGTGCAGAGGATACGGCCTTGCGCAAGAATGCGCTCAAACCAAGCGCTTGTTCAAAATGGCAGTGGCCACGCGCGAGCCCGATTTGCGTTGCAAGAAGTCACTGATGTACGCACCTGCGTCCACCAATTTGTCTAAGTCAATGCCGGTGTCAATGCCCATACCGTGCAACATGTAGACCACATCTTCGGTGGCCACATTGCCTGTGGCCCCTTTGGCATAAGGGCAACCGCCCAAACCCGCCACCGACGTGTCGAACTGCCACACGCCCATTTGCAAACTGGCCAGGGTGTTAGACAGCGCTTGACCATAGGTGTCATGGAAGTGGCCCGACACATCGTTCAAGTCGTAATGCTTGAGCGTGGCCTCCATGGCCGCTTGAATTTTGAGCGGCGTGCCCACACCAATGGTGTCGGCCACGCCCACATGTTGCACACCAATGCTTTTCATGAGCTGCGCCAAGCGACTCACTTGCACGGGTGCCACATCGCCTTCGTAAGGGCAGCCCACCACGCACGACATGGCACCTCGCACATAGATGCCAGCAGCACGCGCAGCTTCCACCACCGGTGCAAAGCGTTGAATGCTTTCTTCAATGCTGCAGTTGATGTTCTTTTGGCTGAAGGCTTCACTGGCAGCGGCAAACACCACAATCTCGTCTGGCTTGCTGTTCACGGCCGATTGAAAGCCTTGCAGGTTGGGCGTGAGCACCGAATAGCGCACGTCGCTGCGACGCTGAATGCCCGCCATCACTTCGGCGTTGTCGGCCATTTGCGGCACCCACTTGGGGCTGACAAAGCTGGTGACTTCAATTTCTTTGAGTCCCGCTGCCTGCAAGCGATGCACCAACTCAATCTTGACAGCCGCTGGCACCGCTTGCTTTTCGTTTTGCAAACCGTCGCGAGGACCAACGTCAACCAACTTAACGCGTGAAGGGAGTGTCATAGAGGTTCTCTTTTAATAGCCGCGGACTTTGTCGACGCGGCCTTCAATGGCTTGGCCCGCAGACACCGCCTTGAGCTTGTCCGCAATTTGCGCAATGCTTTCTTCGCGCAAGGTGCGTGCAGACGTGTGCGGCGTGACAGTAATTTGAGGGTGTGTCCAAAATGCATGGCCTTGCGGCAATGGCTCTTCGCGGAACACATCCAATGTGGCGCCCGCCATGTGGCCAGCGTCCAGCACGGTCAACAAATCTTGCTCGACCAAATGACGACCACGCGCCACGTTGATCAAGTAGGCGCCTTGTTGCAATTGCAGCAAGTGTTCGCGGTTCAAAATGTTTTCTGTTTCTGGCGTGAGCGGCAACAAGTTCACCAGCACGCGCGTGGCCTTTAGAAATGCAGACAACTGCGCGGCACCTGAAAAACTTTGGACGCCGTCAATGTGTTTGGGCGAACGGCTCCAGACATTCACCTGGAACTCAAATGCCTGAAGTGTTTTGGCCACATGGCTGCCCAACACACCCGCACCCAAGATGCCCACAGAAAAATCGGCACGCAGCGTGGGTTTGCGATAAGCCCAACGCTGGGCTTGTGCATCTTTGTCGTACTGGTCAAACTCTCGGAAGTAACGAATGACCGCATGGCACACGTACTCGGCCATTTGCACCGACATGCCCGCGTCATTCAAGCGCACGATGTTCATGCTGGCAGGCATGTTGAGCTTTAACAGCGCATCCACACCCGCGCCAATGTTGAACAAGTTTTGCAGCTGCGCCTGCTCGTCAATGAAGCTTTGCGGGGGCGACCACACCACGGCATGGTCGGCCAGCTTGGGGCTTTGCCCAGGCTGAGACGCCTGCCATTCCCAAATGTCAGCGCCGGGCAGTGCCTGACGGAATCCCTCTAACCAAGGTTCGGCTTTGGTGTTGGTGCAGCAAAAAACAATGTTCATAGGGGCCGAGTTTACGCAAGCTTCAGCAACTCTGCGCCTTCTGCAATTTGATCGCCTGGGGCGTACAACAGTTCTTTGACTTCGCCGTCTTTGGGCGCGGCAATGGTGTGCTCCATTTTCATGGCTTCCATCACTGCCAAAGTTTGGCCGGCTTTCACCTTGTCGCCCACCTTCACCGCAAAAGACACCACCTTGCCTGGCATGGGCGCTGTGAGGCCGCCCTTTTCGTCTTGTGCACCTTCCGCATGGGCCAAGGGGTTGATGAGTCGAATGCGGGTGGCACCTTGCGCTGTAAAGACGTGCGCCAAGTCAGCCGGCTGACCCGGCTTGCCGGCTTGCATCACCACCTCGCTGGTGACACGCTGGCCTTGCCACGTCACGTTCAAGGCATGGCCCACTTGCAGGTCTGCCGCTGGGGCCACAGTGAATGAGAGCGCGTCGTGGGCGCCTTTTGCACCGGGACCTGCGGCATCACCCCAGGTCAATTGCATGGCGCCATCGTGGCCATAGTGCAACCAAGCTGTGTGGGTTTCGCCTGCAAACTCCAAGGGGAAGCGGCGGCTGGTTTCGGCATGACTTTGCCACGCATCGCTTTTGCTGAACGGATCATGGCCTTGCTTTGACTGTTCTTGATGCAAGGTGTGCGCCACCACAGCGGCGGCAGCCACGTTCATGCCCACGCGTTCTTGATTGAACAACACGTCCGCTTCGCGCGGAATAAGCGCAGTGTCCAAACGCGCTTCGGCAAACGATCTACTGTGCACCACATGCCGCAGAAATTGCACATTGCTTGACAAACCCACCACCTGCGTTTGCGACAAGGCTTGGTCAAGCAGCGCCAAGGCTTGCTCACGCGTGTCGCCATGCACAATGAGTTTGGCCACCATGGAGTCGTAATACGGGCTGATGGTGTCGCCTTGGCGCACGCCATCGTCAAAGCGAACAGTGCCGCGTTCAAAGGCCGTGTGCGATGGCTTTTTGTAAACCTGCAAATGGCCTGTGGCGGGCAAGAAATTGTTGTCTGGATTCTCAGCGCAGATACGCGCTTCGATGGCGTGGCCTGTGAGTTTGATTTGGTCTTGCTGAAGGGGCAATGGCTCGCCACTGGCCACACGCAACTGCCACTCCACCAAATCCAAACCTGTCACGGCTTCGGTCACAGGGTGTTCCACTTGCAAGCGCGTGTTCATCTCCATGAAGAAGAAGTTCATGTCGACTTGGCCTGTGGCCTGGTTGTCGCGTTGCTCTACGATGAATTCAACGGTGCCTGCGCCCACATAGTTCACAGCACGTGCAGCGGCCACAGCGGCTTCGCCCATCTGCTTGCGCAGCGCTTCGGTCATGCCGGGTGCAGGCGCTTCTTCCAGCACTTTTTGGTGGCGACGCTGCACAGAACAATCGCGCTCCATCAGGTAAACACAGTTGCCTTGCGTGTCGCCAAACACTTGGATTTCGATGTGACGAGGGCGTTGTACATATTTTTCAATCAGCACCGCTTGATCGCCAAAGCTGTTTTGTGCTTCGCGCTGGCAAGAGGCCAAGGCCGCGGCAAAGTCTTCTGACTTTTCAACGGCGCGCATGCCTTTGCCGCCACCGCCGGCGCTGGCTTTGATCAGCACGGGGTAGCCAATGCGATCCGCTTCACGCTGAAGCAACTCTGGATTTTGGTCGGCACCGTGGTAGCCCGGCACCAAAGGCACACCGGCTTTTTCCATCAGTTGCTTGGATTCGGCTTTCAGGCCCATGGCTTGGATGGCGGATGCGGGTGGGCCAATGAACACCAAGCCCGCTTTGGCGCAGGCTTCCGCAAAGGCTTCGTTCTCGCTCAAAAAGCCGTAGCCAGGGTGAATGGCTTGGGCGCCCGTGGCCTTGGCGGCTTCAATGATGGCCTCCCAACGCAAGTAGCTGTCTTTGGGTGCGGCGCCGCCCACATGAATGGCTTCGTCACATGCGGCCACGTGCTTGGCATTGGCGTCTGCATCCGAGTAAACCGCCACAGTTTGAATGCCCATGCGTTGGGCTGTAGCTGCCACACGGCATGCAATTTCGCCGCGATTGGCAATGAGGATTTTGTTGAACATGGTCTGCCTGCTGTCTGATCTTTGAAATCTTGAAATGTGTTCAGTGCTTTGGCACTTTAGGACTGCGTCCAACTTGCAGGACGTTTTTGCAAGAACGACGCCAAACCCTCTTTGCCCTCATCGCTGGCACGGATGTCGGCAATGCGTCTGGCTGTTTCTGCGCGCAGTGTTTCGTCAATCACGCGATCGGTCACGTCTTGCACCAAACGCTTGCATGCGCGCAAAGCCTGCGGACCATTGCCGCACAAGGTGTTGACGATCTCGGCCACTTTGGCGTCCAAAGATTCGGGCGTGCAAAGCTCGTGCACCATGCCCATGGTGTGTGCTTGTGTGGCGGAGAACCTTTCGGCCGTCACCATGTAACGCTTGGCCGCTTGCGCGCCCATGGCACGCACCACATACGGACTGATGGTGCCGGGCAACAAACCCAGGCGCGCTTCCGACAAACAGAAGGTGACGTTGTCAGAGGCAATCAGCACATCGCACACCGAGGCCAAGCCCATGCCACCTGCGTAGCAATCGCCTTGCAAGCGGCCCACGATGGGCACAGGGCATTGGTCCAAGGTCCAAAGCATGTCGGCCAGCTTTTGTGCATCGGCAAAGTTTTCGTCCCAGCTGTAGCCCGACATGGCGCGCATCCAATTCAAATCGGCGCCCGCACAAAACGCTTTGCCATGCGCGCCCAGCACAATGGCGCGCAAATCATTGTCTTTGGACAAAGTTTGAAATGCTTCGGTGAGTTCGGCAATGACCGCGTCGTTGAACGCATTGCGCACATCGGGTCGGTTCAGCCACACCTCGGCCACCCACTTGGAAGGGCGTCGGATGTCCAGTGTTTTTTCAGCAGTGCTCATCGGCTAACTTTCTGTTGTTCTTTGGCGTTTAGACAGGTTCAGTAGCGCTTGGCCACTTCGTCGAGCATCACTTCAGTGGCGCCACCCCCAATGCCCAAAATGCGCGCATCGCGCCACAAACGTTCGATGGCGGTTTCGCGGATGTAGCCCATGCCGCCATGGAATTGTTGGCAGGTCTGCACCACTTCATTGACCAACTCGCCGGTGAGGGCTTTGAGCATGGACACTTCTTGCACGATGTCTTTGTCTTGCGTCACGCTCCATGCGCAGTGGTACATGAACTGACGTGCTGAGCGGGTTTTGGCGTCCAGCATGGCCAAGCGTTGCCGGATCACTTGCTTGTCCCACAAGGTGCCACCAAAGGCAGGGCGTTGGCGCACATAGTCCAAGGTGAGTTCTAGCGCACGGGTGCAATGACCAATGGCCATGGCGCCCAAAGCAATGCGCTCGGTCTGGAAATTTTTCATGACCGAATAAAAACCTTTGTTCTCTTCGCCCAACAAGTGATGATCGGGAATGCGCACGTTGTCGAGCACCAGCTCTGCCGTGTCAGACGACAACCAACCCGTTTTGTTCAACGCACGGCCCACACTGAAACCGGGCGTGCCTTTTTCTACGATGAACATCGACATGGCATGTCGCGCATCGCCCGTTTTGGCCGCAATGAAATACAAATCGGCATGCACGCCGTTGGTGATGAACATCTTGGTGCCGTTGAGTACCCAATGGTCGCCATCGCGCTTGGCCGTGGTGCGAATGCCTGCCACGTCAGAGCCTGCGCCAGGTTCGGACACACCCACCGCCGTGATGCACTCGCCCGCCGTAATGCGCGGCATGTACTTGGCTTTTTGCGCCGCCGTGCCTGCGTGGTGCAAGTGCGGGCTGGCCATGTCGGTGTGAACCAACACGGTAATGATGAAGCCGGCAAACGTGGATTGAGACAAGGCTTCGGCAAACACCAAGTTGGCCATGGCATCGCCGCCGCCGCCGCCCAGCTCGGGGTCGTACATCAAGCCGAGCAAGCCTGCGTCACCCATCTTGCGCAGCACCTCGCGCGGCACCTTGCCGTCGTCCTCCCAAGCTTGCGCAAAAGGCTCGACTTCACGCGCAATGAACTTGGCCACTTGATCGCGCAGCAGGGTGTGCTCGGGCGTGGTGTAAATGTTGTCAAAGGTGTAGGTCATGCTGTGCTTTCTTGATACTGTGCTTTCAAAACATCACATGCGGAAAATACCGAACTTCGTGTCTTCAATGGGGGCGTTCAAGGACGCCGACAAACCCAGGGCCAGCACACGGCGTGTGTCGGCCGGATCGATCACGCCGTCGTCCCACAAACGCGCACTGGCGTAATAAGGATGAGACTGATGGCCGAATTGGTCCAAGATGGGTTGCTTGAAAGCGGCTTCTTCTTCGGAACTCCAAGCGCCGCCGCGGGCTTCAATGCCATCGCGCTTGACGGTGGCCAACACACCAGCGGCTTGCTCGCCGCCCATCACGCAAATGCGCGCGTTGGGCCACATCCACAAGAAGCGCGGGCCAAAGGCGCGGCCGCACATGCCGTAGTTGCCAGCGCCAAAGCTGCCACCAATGATGATGGTGAACTTGGGCACCTTGGCCGTGGCCACGGCCGTGACCATCTTGGCGCCATTGCGCGCAATGCCTTCGCTTTCGTATTTGCGACCCACCATGAAGCCGGTGATGTTTTGCAAAAACACCAACGGCACTTTGCGTTGGCAGCAAAGCTCAATGAAGTGCGCGCCTTTGAGCGCAGACTCTGAAAACAAAATACCGTTGTTGGCAATGATGCCCACGGGCATGCCTTCGATGTGCGCAAAACCGCACACCAAGGTGGCGCCAAAGCGGGCTTTGAATTCGGCAAACTCGCTGCCATCCACAATGCGCGCAATGATCTCGCGCACGTCGTAGGGTTTGCGACTGTCGGCGGGAATCACGCCATAAATTTCTTTGGCATCGTACAAAGGCGCCACAGGTTCGCGCAGTTGCACGTCGATGTTTTTCTTCCTGTTCAGCGAACCCACCGCTTGGCGTGCCAAGGCCAAGGCATGCGCGTCGTTTTGCGCCAAGTGATCGGCCACGCCTGAGAGGCGCGTGTGCACATCGCCGCCGCCCAAGTCTTCAGCACTGACCACTTCGCCCGTAGCCGCTTTGACCAAGGGCGGGCCGCCCAAAAAGATAGTGCCTTGGTTCTTGACGATGATGGTTTCATCGCTCATGGCCGGCACATAGGCGCCACCTGCGGTGCAACTGCCCATGACCACCGCAATTTGCGGAATGCCCAAGGCGCTCATGTTGGCTTGGTTGTAGAAGATGCGGCCAAAGTGTTCGCGGTCGGGGAACACATCGTCTTGGTTGGGCAAATTGGCACCGCCCGAGTCGACCAAGTAAATGCAGGGCAAGTTGTTTTGCTGGGCCACTTCTTGGGCGCGCAAATGCTTCTTGACGGTCATGGGGTAGTAGGTGCCGCCCTTCACCGTAGCGTCGTTGCACACGATCATGCAGTCCACGCCATTGACCCGGCCAATGCCTGCAATCATGCCGGCGCAAGGCGCGTCTTCGGTGCCTTCTTTGTTGAGGTACATGGCGTGCGCGGCCAAGGGCGCCAGCTCTAAAAAAGGCGTGCCAGGATCGAGCAACATTTGCACACGTTCGCGGGGCGGCAGTTTGCCCCGGGCCACATGTTTGGCGCGCGCTTTCTCGCCACCGCCTGCCGCAGACTTTTTCAGTTGGTCACGAAGGTCATCGACAGCAGCCTGCAAGGCGACCGTGTTGGCTAAAAAATCCGCGGAGCGGTTGTTGAGCTGAGTGTGTAAAACCGACATGCTTGAAATCTCCTGATGTGCAAGGATAGACCCAGCGGCCTTGGACGGGCGACTCTAGAGGTTGCAAATTGCGCCAATAATGACGCAGAATAGGTCATGCGCCCAAGCCCTGTCAAACGCCCCCCCGTTGCTGCCACACCCATGGCCTTTGTTCAGGCTATTTTGCGGGCTTATGCCGCCCAAAACAAAAGCCCCGCCAAGGCCCTCGAAATTGCACAAATAACGCCATCTCAGGCACAAAAAGACAAGCTGCACATCACCGCCTTGCAAATGGAGCGAATCTCCAGCCACGCCATGCACGAACTCAACGACGAAGCGCTGGGTTGCCTGAGCCGGCAACTGCCATGGGGCACCTACGGCATGCTGGTGCGGGCCTCACTCACGTCGCCCACGCTGGGGGTGGCCCTCAAACGCTGGTGCCGACATCACGGCTTGGTGGCCGATGACGTGGCTTTGTCGGTGACCGAACAAGATGGCTTGGCCTTCATCAACTTGGTCGCGCGCAATGACCTAGGCGCCCAAAGAGAATTTGGCCTCTTGTCCATTCTGCGCAATTTGTACGGCGTTGCTTGCTGGTTGATTGACTCGCGCATCACCCTCGAGCGCGTCGAGTTTGCATTTGAGACGCCGCCCCACCATGCGGTCTACCCCTTGATGTTTCAAGGCCCGGTCAGCTTTGATGCCACGCGCAAAGAGGCCAGCGGCCACCCCCTCTCGACCCTGGTCTTCAATGCCAGCTACCTGAACTTGCCCCTGCGCCGCGACGAAGCCGCATTGCAGCACATGCTCGAAACAGCCCTGACCTTGACGGTGTTGCAATACCGCAAGGACCGATTGCTGCTCACCCAAGTCAAGCAGGCTTTGGCCATGCACCCCCAAGACACGCACAGTGCCGAAGCACTGGCGCCATTGCTCCATTTGTCACCGCGCAGTTTGCACAGACAACTCAAAGAAGAAGGCACCAGCTTGCAAGTGCTGAAAGACGAAGTACGGCGGGAGCGCGCCATTGAGCTGCTGCAAAGAACGCGCAAACCCATCAAACAAGTGGCCGAAAGTGCGGGCTTTCAGAATGAAAAAAGCTTCATTCGCGCTTTCAAGCAATGGACCCTTCAAACGCCCGCTGCGTTTCGAGAAGCCCGCCAAAGTTCAGGCAAAGCACCCATGTGAGGAAACAGTTTGGCAGCGCCAGCGGCCAGCAATGCCGGCGCCATGGCGTCGTCGGTGCAAAGTGCCCACACGGTGGCGCCCGCAGCCACACCGGCCTCAATGCCCGCCGTGCTGTCTTCAATCACCAAGCAGCGCGCAGGAGGGCATTCCAAATGCGCCGCGGCTGCCAAATACACATCGGGGGCAGGCTTGGTGCGCGCCATTTCGTGGCCGCTGAAAATGCGGCCCTCAAAATGCGGCATCAGGGCCACATGCGTCAACTGCATTTCAACTTTGAAACGGTCGGCGCCGGAAGCACACGCAATGGCGCCTTGGGTGATTTCATATGCCGCCTGCACCGCATCGTGGGCGCCCGGCATGACTTGCAGGCCGGCCTGCAGTGCGTCGTTGCGGCGCATGCGAAAGTCATGCAACCATTCTTCGGTCAAAGGCAAGCCTGTGCGCGCTTCAATTTCGGCCTTGTGGTCCTTCACGGCTTTGCCCACAAAAAATCGGAAGCAGTCTTCGCTGGACATGACCCACCCGCGCTCTTCGAGCATGTCACGGAGCACGGCATTGGTGATGGGCTCGCTGTCAACCAGCACGCCATCGCAGTCAAATAAAACAGCTTGAAAATTCATGCGCCGATGTTAACAGCGGCCACATAGCGCCACTGCCCTTCTTCGCAGACAAAGCGGCTGCGCTCATGCAGTCGATGGGCTTTGCCCGCAATGCGAACACGGGCGACAAACTCGACCTCGGCCGTGGCTTGTCCGTCTTGCATGCCCGTGTCGACAACATCTTTGATGTCCAAGCCCAACCACTTGGCGCCTTCGTCAAAGTCCAAAGCCTCAGGTCGGCAAGCGGCCTGCCAAGTGTGCTGCAGGTAGGCTTCGTTTTCTAAGACGAAAGCGCTGTAACGGGAGCGCATGAGGTGCAGCGCGTCGGGTGGTAACTGCCCCTGCGCGATGAAGCGCCCACAGCAATCGATATAGAGGGCCACACCTTGGCGGCGCAAGGCCGTGGGTGCGCCGCCACAAGGGCACGCGGCAGAGTTGCCAAGGCTCAAGCCAAGGCCCTTTGAATGATGATCTTTTGCACGTCGCTGGTGCCTTCGTAAATTTGGCACACGCGCACATCGCGGTAAATGCGTTCCACCGGAAAATCGCTCACCACACCATAGCCTCCCAAAGTTTGAATGGCCACGCTGCAGATTTTTTCGGCCGACTCGCTGGCAAACAACTTGGCCATGGCCGCTTCTTTCAAGCAAGGCAAGCCCGCATCGCGCAAAGTGGCCGCGTGCCACATGAGTTGACGCGCCGCTTCCAGTTGCGTGGCGCATTCGGCCAAGCGAAAACCCACCGCTTGGTGGTTAAAAATGGCGGTCCCAAAACTCTCGCGTTGCTTGGCGTATTCAATGGCCACCTCAAGGGCACTGCGCGCCATGCCGATGCTCTGCGCGGCAATGCCAATGCGGCCACCCTCTAAAGCTGACAGCGCAATCTTGTAGCCCTCGCCTTCTTGGCCAATCAAATTCTCGGCCGGCACTTCGCAGTTTTCAAAATTGATTTGTGCCGTGTCGCTGGAGTGTTGACCCAGCTTGTCTTCCAAACGCGCCACCTGGTAGCCTGGCGTGGCGGTGGGCACAATGAAAGCGCTCATGCCTTTTTTACCGGCGCCTTTGTCTGTGACCGCGATCACAATGGCCACGTCGCCGTGCTTGCCACTGGTGATGAATTGCTTCACGCCGTTGATGACATACGAATCGCCTTTTCTGGTGGCCGTGGTGCGCAACGCAGAAGCGTCCGACCCCACATGCGGCTCGGTCAAACAAAACGCACCCAATAGCTCGCCTTGCGCCAAACGCGTGAGCCACTTTTGCTGTTGCGCGTCATTGCCGTAGCGCATCAGAATGGCGTTGACCGGGCAGTTGGTCACGCTGATGGTGGTGCTCACACCGCCATCACCTGCGGCAATTTCTTCCAGCACCAAAGCCAACGTGAGGTAGTCCAAGTTGGCACCGCCCAAAGCCTCCGGCACACAAATGCCATACGCACCCAAGGCTGCCAAGCCTTTGTGAGCGGCCTTCGGAAACTCGTGCGACTTGTCCCATGCCGGCGCATTCGGCCAAAGTTCTGCTTTGGCAAAAGCGCGTACAGCGTCGCGGATCATTTCTTGGTCAGGGGACAGTAGCATGGCGTTCTCTTCTGCGGTTATATGATTTCCAGCGCCAGCGCGGTGCCTTCACCGCCGCCAATGCACAAGGTGGCCAAGCCTTTCTTCAGGCCACGTGCTTTCAAGGCGTGAATCAGGGTGACCACAATGCGTGCGCCTGATGCGCCAATGGGGTGACCCAAGGCGCAAGCACCGCCGTTCACATTGACTTTGTCGTGAGACACATTGAGCTCTTTCATCAAGGCCATCGGGACCACTGCGAAAGCCTCGTTGACTTCCCACAGATCGACGTCATCCACGGCCCAACCGGCTTTGGCCAAGGCTTTTTGTGTGGCCCCCACAGGCGCTGTGGCAAACCATTCGGGTTCTTGCGCGTGGGTGGCGTGGCTCACGATGCGGGCCAAGGGCTTGCACCCCAATTTGTCAGCCGTGCTTTGACGCATCATGACCAAGGCTGCGGCGCCGTCATTGATGGAAGAGCTAGAAGCGGCAGTGATGGTGCCGTCTTTTTTGAAGGCTGGCTTGAGCGACGTGATCTTGTCGAGCTTCACTTTGCCAGGACCTTCGTCAATGCTGACCACGGTTTCGCCAGCGCGTGACTTGACGGTGACAGGTGTGATTTCTGCTTGGAAAGCACCCGACGCCGTAGCGGCTTTGGCTCGCTCCACACTGGCCGTGGCAAACGCATCTTGCTCGGCGCGCGTAAAGCTGTACTTGGCCGCGCAGTCTTCGCCAAAGGTGCCCATAGAGCGACCTGCTTCGTAAGCGTCTTCCAAACCATCGAGCATCATGTGATCGTAAATTTTGTCGTGGCCCATGCGATAACCGCCACGGCCCTTCAGCATGAGGTACGGCGCATTGGTCATGCTTTCCATGCCACCCGCCACCAACACGTCGTGTGAGCCAGCCAACAACATGTCGTGCGCAAACATGGCTGCACGCATGCCCGAGCCACACATCTTGGACATCGTCACAGCGCCAGCACTCTTGGGCAAACCGCCTTTGAAGCCCGCTTGACGCGCAGGCGCTTGGCCTTGGCCCGCCATCAAACAATTGCCAAACAGGACTTCCGTGACCAGTTCGGCGCTGAACTTGGAGCCGGCCGATGCACGCTCGATGGCCGCCTTGATGGCAGCACCGCCCAAATCATGTGCCGACAAGGGTGAAAAGTCACCTTGGAAACTGCCCATGGGCGTGCGGGCTGCGCTGACGATGACGACGGGATCTTGGGGGAGGGTCATTTGGAAGGCTCCTGTTTCAATGATGTTCAAAGTTTAAAAAAGTTACGCACCACGCGGGTAGCGTTTGAAGGCGCGTCGAAACACATCGACCACCTCTTTGGAATTCGTCATGGTGACGTCCATGTCTTTCACCAGGCCATCGTTCAAGCCATAGACCCACCCGTGCACAGCAATTTTTTGGCCACGACCCCATGCGTCTTGCATGACATTGGACAGGGCCACATTGCCGACTTGCTCAATGACGTTCATCTCGCACATCGCGTCTTCGAGTTGTTGCTGAGGCAAATGATTCAGGCGCTGGCGATGGCGCAAACGCACATCTTGCACATGGCGCAGCCAGTTGTCGGCCAAGCCAATGCGGGTGCCGCGCGTGGCGGCCAACACACCGCCACAGCCATAGTGACCGACCACCATGATGTGTTCAACCTTGAGCGCATCCACGGCATATTGAATGACCGACAAGGCGTTGAGGTCGGAGTGCACCACCACATTGGCCACATTGCGATGAACAAACACTTCGCCAGGCTCAAGGCCTGTGATTTGGTTGGCGGGCACACGGCTGTCAGAGCAGCCAATCCACAAATATTTGGGCGATTGCTGCTGCGCCAAATGGTTGAAGAAGCCAGGCTGCTCACGCTCCATGCGTTCAGCCCAGATGCGGTTGTTGTCAAAGAGATGGGATAGGTTGTTTGTGCTCATGCTGTCTATTTTCTCAGCAAGTCTCGGCAAATAACTCGCGGCCAATCAGCATGCGGCGAATTTCGCTGGTGCCCGCACCGATTTCATACAACTTGGCATCGCGCCACAGGCGGCCCAAGGGGTATTCATTGATGTAGCCATTGCCCCCAAAAATTTGTACGCCTTCGCCCGCCATCCAGGTGGCCTTTTCGGCGCACCACAAAATGACACTGGCGCAGTCTTTGCGCACTTGGCGCACGTGGTCGGTGCCCAGCATGTCGAGGTTCTTGCCCACGGTGTAGCAAAACGCACGGCCTGCTTGCAACACGGTGTACATGTCGGCCACTTTGCCCTGAATCAGCTGAAACTCGCCAATGCTTTGACCAAACTGCTTGCGGTCGTGAATGTAGGGCACCACGTTGTCCATGACCGACTGCATGATGCCCAGAGGACCCGCGGCCAACACGGCACGCTCATAGTCCAAACCGCTCATGAGCACTTTGGCGCCCATGTTCAGGCCGCCCAAGATGTTTTCGGCAGGCACCTCGACGTTTTGAAAGACCAACTCACCGGTATGACTGCCGCGCATACCCAGTTTGTCTAGCTTCTGCGCAACCGAGAAGCCCTTCATGTTTTTCTCGATCAGAAAGGCCGTCACACCCCGTGCACCCATTTCGGGTTCGGTCTTGGCATAAACCACCAAGGTGTCGGCATCAGGCCCGTTGGTGATCCACATTTTGTTGCCATTCAAAACGTAGTAGCCGCCTTTGTCTTCAGCTTTCAGCTTCATGCTGATCACGTCTGAGCCTGCGCCAGGTTCGCTCATGGCCAAAGCCCCCACATGCTCGCCGCTGATCAGCTTGGGCAGGTACTTTTGTTTTTGCGCTTCGGTGCCATTGCGTTTGATTTGATTGACACACAAATTGCTGTGCGCGCCATACGACAAACCCACACTGGCCGAAGCGCGCGAGATTTCTTCCATGGCGATCATGTGCGCCAAATAGCCCATGTTGGCGCCGCCATAAGCTTCGGGCACCGTGATGCCCAACACGCCCACGTCGCCCATCTTGCGCCACAGGTCCATCGGGAACTGATCGGTGCGGTCAATGTCGGCAGCACGCGGCGCAATTTCGGACTGCGCAAAATCGCGCACGGCATCTCTCAGCGCATCAATGTCTTCACCCAATTGAAAGTTCAAGCCAGGCATGTTCATGTTGTGTTCTCCGTGCGTTTTTGAGGGGATCGATGTCAATAAGTTTGCGCCACAGGCACCAAGGTTTGCTGCATGACGGCGCACAGGGTTTGCTTGCCGTCTGCATCCAAATGAAAAACCTCGGCAGTGGTGACCACAATGCGCCTGCCACTCTTGACCACTTTGCCCACGGCGCGAAGCTCACCTTGCTGGTGGGCGCTTAAAAAATTGATCTTGTATTCAACCGTTGTCACTTCCATGCCTTCAGGGCACACGGTGAGTGCCGCATAACCGCCCGCAATGTCTGCCAACGCGCCCATGGCGCCACCATGAAAACCGCCTTGCTGCTGCGTCACCTTGTCGCCATAGGGCAATGCAATTTCAACCTCACCCACATCGGCACGCACCAACCTGGCGTCCAAGTGCTGCATCATCCCTTGGCGGTTAAAGCTGTTGACCACCCTTTGCGCGACGGGGGTCGTCAAGTCGTGTCCGCTCATCTTCAATCCTTTTTGCTGCTGGGTTTTTCAATGCGCGACAGCAAATTGCGCGCATCTTTTTCATGCGTTTTGACTTCTTCCAAAGTGGCGTGCAAGTCCGCCAACTGCGACTCCAACTGACGACGATGCTCGGCCAGCACAATCAAAAACTTTTTGAGTTGAGGTCCGGTGTCGCGGGGGCTGTCGTACATGTCAATCAGTTCTTTGCCCTCTTTGAGGGACAAGCCCAAGCGCTTGGCGCGCAAAGTGAGTTTCAGGCGGGTGCGGTCGCGCGCAGAATAAATGCGATTGCGGCCACCAGGACCCGAGCGTTCTGGCTCTAACAAGCCCATGTCTTCGTAAAAGCGAATGGCACGGGTGGTGAGATCAAACTCTTTGGCCAGGTCACTGATGGAGAATTGCGTTGCCATGGTGTTTACTTTCCAACTTGCGCACAGGCGACAGAGAGGCCGGCTGCTGCGACTTACAATGCCATAAATGTAATTGACGTTTACGTTAACGTCAATTATCCTTTGCCTTGCCCGCTTTGGGCAAAAAATACAAGCACCTCTTCATGAATTCAGCCGCCACATTGCCCTCCCATGCCAGCCCACTCAGCCTGTTGGCTGGCGAAAAAGCGCTGACATTTCCACTGGGAGATGCGCTGCCGCCTTTGGGCGGTGCACTGGCGGTGGCGCCCGGCATTTTCTGGATTCGCATGCAGTTGCCCTTTGCGCTGGACCACATCAACTTGTGGCTGCTGGAAGACACAGAAACAAGCCCAACAGGCACCCGCACGGGTTGGACGGTGGTCGATTGTGGCGTGACCAACCCAGGCACACAAGCAGCCTGGGAACAAGTCTTTGTCGGCGCCATGAAAGGCTTGCCCATCTTGCGCGTCATCGTGACGCACATGCACCCCGACCACATGGGTTTGGCGCATTGGCTGTGTGCCAAATTTGACGCCCCCTTGCAGATCAGCGCGACCGAATACCAATCAGCCGTCTTGTCTTCCAATGGCACCTCCAACTTTGGCGGTGTGGGCACCCAACGTTTTTTCTCGGCCAATGGCTGGAACAATCCGGAAGATCAAGAGAAGGTCAACTCCCGGATTTTTTATTACAACAAGATGGTGCCCTCGGTGCCCGAAACCTATCGCCGCATGATGGACGGCCAATGTCTTCAAATTGGCGGTCGCATGTGGCGATGCATTTCGGGTTGGGGCCATTCACCTGAACACATTGCACTGCATTGCGAAAGTGAAAAGGTGCTCATCAGTGGCGACATGGTTCTGCCCAAAATCTCCACCAATGTCAGTGTCTACACCCAAGAGCCCGAGGGCGATTCGCTGACCTTGTTTTTAAGCTCACTCCAAAAATTTGCAACCTTGTCAGCGGACACCTTGGTGCTGCCATCTCACGGCCGCGTCTTTCAAGGTTTGCACACGCGCATTGCCCAGTTGGTGCACCACCACGAAGAACGACTCCAAGAAGTCCTCGAAGCCTGCCTTGAAAAACCAGGCAGCGCCTACGACATGCTCACTGTGATTTTCAAGCGGCCACTCGATTTTCACCAAACCACATTTGCCATGGGCGAGTCGGTGGCCCATTTGCATGCACTTTGGCACGCGGGCAAGATGAGGCGCTTCCAAGATGACCAAGGTGTTTGGCGCTTTCAAACCCTTTGCTGATTGGCACGTCGACCCTATTTGAAGGCCGCAACTAGGCCCAGTTGGCCAGGTTTTCTTTTTGCAAAGCTTTGCGGCGCTCCACGTGGTCTGGCAGGATGTCAGCCACCACTTTCCAAAAGGCCGGACTGTGGTTCATTTCATGCAAATGGGCCAACTCATGCACCACCACATAGTCGATGGCTTCATGCTTGAGGTGAATGAGGCGCCAGTTCAAGCGAATGGCGCCATCGATGCGCGCACTGCCCCAACGCGAGCCCGCGTTGGACAAACTCAGCTTGCGCCATTGCACGCCCATCATGGGCGCAAAGTGGTTCAGACGCTGCTCGAACAACTGTTTGGCCTCGCGCATCAACCAGGCTTGCACAGCATCCCGTATTTGCGAGGGCTCTGCGTTCAAAGGCAATGCCAATCGCAACGAGAGTGCCTCATCCGATTCGCTCAATTCGCTGCGGCCCACTTGCGGACTGATACGCAGCTCAACAGAACGACCTAAATAGTCAAGGCTTGCGCCATCGCGCCATTCAATGTGTCGGATGTTTTTCTGCCGCTCTTGCATTTCAGCCCACTTGCGCAGCACCCACTCGCCGCGCTCTTGCAAGCCCAGCTCTACCTCTTTCAAAGTGACCCATTTGGGCGCGCGCACTTCCAGCCCGTCAGGCCCCACCACAAATCCAATCGAGCGCCGCCTGACGCGTTGAAACAAATAAGCCACAGGCAAGCCTGCCAACACAGTTTCTCGATTGGCGCGGGGGTGCGCAAGCTGGCCGGCAGGATGGACAGGGGTGCGCAACGGCGCAGGCCGCTCTGGCGGCAAAGCAGTGGGGGGGCTTAAAAAATCAAGGACAAGTTGAAGCGGGTTGCGCATCATGTCTGCAGAATCAGGCCTGGCTGGGCGCGTCAACGTATGCTTCTGGATCGAGGCGTCGCATTTCAGACTCAATCCAATCTTCGACTTCTTGCATCAACTCTTCTGGCTGACGACCTACGCTTGAAATGGCTTTGCCAATGGAGATGTCCACAATGCCAGGTTTTTTGATGAAGGCCTTGGTGGGCCAGCATTTGGCTGAGGTGACGGCAATCGGAATGACAGGCACGCCTGCTTCCACGGCCAATCGTGTGCCGCCTGTTTTGTAAACGCCCTTTTGACCGCGCGGAATGCGGGTGCCTTCAGGGAACATGATGACCCACACGCCTTGTGCCATCAATCGTTTGCCTTGTGTAACCACTTTGTTAAACGCTTGCGCACGCTGACTTCTGTCAATGTGAATCATGTCCATGCGACCCATGGCCCAACCAAAAAACGGCACGCTCAACAATTCCTTTTTAAACACATAAGCCAAGGGGTGCGGCATGATCGCAGGCATCAAGAAAGTTTCCCAAGTCGATTGGTGCTTGACCAACAAGATAACGGGGTCCTTTTCTCCGAGTGGCAAGTTTTCCATGCCGGTGATGCGATTCTCAATGCCCAGAATGAACGTACCGCTGTTGATGGCGTTGCGCAGCCATGCCGCACACCACCAGTACAAACGGCTGCTGCTTATGAACAGGGACGCCACGACCACCACCAAGGCCCATGGAATGACCGTGACAGCCATCCACACCAAATGGAGGCAAGATCGAATGAAATTCATACAACAGATTCCGCAGATTTTTTCAAAAGGACATCGACAAAGGCGTTGAGATCGAGGTGCATCTGCGTGGTCTTCGGAAAAGTGGGCGGCAGTGCCTGCCCACGCAAACCTTCAGAGTGCCCGGTCTGCACCAAGTGCGGCTTGCAACCCGCCGCATGTGCCGCCTGCATGTCTCGCAAGCTATCGCCCACAAATGGCACGCCCAGAATGTCCATGCCAAAACGCTCGGCCACTTGCTCGATCAAACCAGGCAATGGTTTTCTGCAAGTGCAATGATCATCGGCTGCATGCGGACAATAAAAAATGGCGTCGATCCGCCCACCGACAGCGGCCAGCTGTTTCAACATGCGCTTGTGAATGGCATTCAAGGACGCCATGTCAATGAGGCCGCGCCCCAAACCTGATTGATTGGTGGCCAAGACCACGTGATACCCCGCATGATTGAGGCGCCCAACCGCCTCTAAGGCGCCGGGCAATGCACGCCATTCTTCAGGGCTCTTGATGTACTCATCACTGGTGTGATTGAGGGTACCGTCGCGATCGAGAATGACGATTTTCATGTTGCGCTTTGCGGCTGGTGAGAGATGTTCTGGCGAACTCACGCCAAACGCGACAAGTCAGCCACCCGGTTCATGGCCACATGCAAGCTCTTGAGCAAACCTTGCCTGTTCAGGCGCACATCCATCTCCTCTGCATTGACCATCACATCGTCAAAGAAGGCATCAACGGGCGAGCGCAAAGCCGCCAAGGCCTGCAAAGAACCCGTGTAATCACCCGCCTTGAACAAGGCTTCCGACTCTGGCAGCAAACGCTGCATCACTTCATACAAACCTTGCTCAGCTGTTTCTTTGAGCAATGCGGGGTTGACATGCGGATCGACCTCGTCAGCCTTTTTCAAAATATTGCCGATGCGCTTGTTGGCCGCAGCCAATGCAGGGCTTTCAGGCAAGGCGGCAAAGGCGCGCACAGCCGCCAACAGCTTAGGCACTTGACCCAAACGAGCGGGGTGCAAGGCCAACACAGCATCCACCTCTTGTGCACTGAAACCCTGTTCACGCAACGAGCCGGCCAAACGATCAAACAAGAAAGAGGTGAGTGCGTCTGAGGGGTCTGTGATTTTGTCGCCAAACACCGGCACGGCCAGCGCCAACAACTGACGCCAGTCGAGGCCCAAATCCTTTTCAATCAACATGCGAATCACGCCCAAAGCGTGACGGCGCAAAGCAAAGGGGTCCTTGTCGCCACTGGGCAAATTACCAATGCCAAACATGCCGACCAAGGTTTCCAATTTGTCTGCCAAGGCGACCACCACACCCACCGCATTGCGTGGCAACTCATCGCCCGCAAAGCGTGGGCGATAGTGGTCTTCAATGGCGTCGGCAATGTCGGCCGACAAGCCATCATGGCGCGCATAGTAGCCACCCATGATGCCCTGCAACTCAGGAAACTCGCCCACCATGTCGGTCAGCAAATCGGTCTTGGCCAACTGGGCCGCTGTGTCAGCAGCTAGCGCCATGACCTCGCCGCCGAGTGCCTGGCCCAGGGCTTTGGCGATGCCGCGCACGCGCGCCATGCGCTCGCCTTGGGTGCCCAGTTTGTTGTGATAAACCACTTTGTTCAAACCATCCACACGCGAGGCCAAGCTTTTCTTGCGGTCTTGGTCAAAGAAGAATTTGGCATCGGCCAAACGTGGGCGCACCACCCGTTCATTGCCACCCACCACCGCGCTGGCATCTGCTGGCGAGATGTTGCTCACCACCAAGAACTGGTGTGTCAGCTTGCCTTGCGCGGTCAGCAATGGGAAATATTTTTGGTTGGCCTTCATGGTCAGGATCAAACATTCCTGCGGCACTTCTAAGAATTGTTTTTCAAACTCACAGATCAACACATTGGGACGCTCCACCAAGGCTGTGACTTCGTCCAACAAGGCGTCGTCTTCAATGGCTTTGGCGCCACCACCCACTTTGGCAGCCGCCGCTTCCAGCTGACGCACGATGTCTGCGCGGCGCTCAGCAAAACTGGCAATGACCGCGCCATCACGCGCCAAGGTGGCAGCGTAGCTGTCGGCATCTTGAATGACCACAGGCGACACTTGGGCTTCAAAACGATGGCCATGGGTTTGTTGGCCGGCCTTCAAGCCCAAGGTTTTGACGGGCACCACTTGCGAGCCATGCAAAGCGACCAAGCCATGTGCTGGGCGCACAAAGTTCACGCTGCTCCAACCTGGCATTTCGCAATCAGTTTCTAATTGATACGTCATGACTTTGGGGATAGGCAACTTGGCCAAGGCCTCGTCCAATGCTTTTTGCAAACCCTGTAACAAGCTTGCACCTTTAACCACATTGTCATAGAACAAAGCTTCTGCTTTGCCGTCAGGCGCGCGCTTCAAACTGGCCAGCAATGCTGCGGGGTTGGCAACATCCGCCCCCAAGGCTTGCAACTTTTTCAGCAAGGCCGGCGTGGCATTTCCGGCGGCATCCAAACCGACGCTGACGGGCATGAGTTTTTGCTGGACCGCCTTGTCAGCGGCTTGTGCGGAGACTTGGGTCACGTGCGCTGCCAAACGGCGTGGCGACGCAAAGGGCGTGACCACTGCATCGGAGCCTGTCAAGCCAGCGTCGCGCAGTTGTTCAAACAGCACAAGGGCAAATGATTCGCCCAACTTCTTGAGCGCCTTGGGAGGCAACTCTTCTACAAACAATTCAACCAGAAGGTTTTGATGTGTCATTTTTGATTCTCGCCTTCAGGCTGCCTTCTTGCTCAACGCGTTCAACTGCTCGACCCACTCACGCGGCGCCATGGGAAAGCCCAATCGCTCGCGACTTTCAAAGTAGCTTTGCGCCACAGCACGCGCCAAATTGCGAATGCGGCCAATGTAGGCTGCGCGTTCGGTCACACTGATGGCACCCCTCGCATCCAACAAATTGAAGGTGTGCGCGGCCTTCAAGACTTGCTCATAGGCGGGCAAAGCCAGTTGCACGGAGATCAAGTGCTGCGCTTGTTTTTCGTAGGCGCCAAAAGCGGTGAACAAGAACTCTGCGTCAGAGTGTTCAAAGTTGTAGGTGGACTGTTCCACCTCGTTTTGGTGATAGACATCACCATAGCTGAGGGAGTCGGTCCATTTCAAGTTGTAAACGTTGTCCACACCTTGCAGGTACATGGCCAAACGCTCCAGGCCGTAAGTGATTTCGCCCGTAATGGGTTTGCAATCGATGCCGCCGACTTGCTGGAAGTAAGTGAACTGCGTCACTTCCATGCCGTTGAGCCAAACCTCCCAACCCAAGCCCCATGCCCCCAAAGTTGGATTTTCCCAATCGTCTTCCACAAAACGAATGTCGTTCTTTTTCAGATCAAAACCCAACGCTTCCAAAGAGCCTAAGTACAAATCCAAAATGTTGGAGGGTGCGGGCTTGAGCACCACTTGGTATTGGTAGTAATGCTGCAAACGGTTGGGATTCTCGCCATAACGGCCATCCTTGGGACGACGGCTCGGTTGAACATAGGCAGCCTTCCAAGGCTCAGGGCCAATGGCGCGCAAAAAAGTAGCAGTGTGCGAGGTGCCCGCACCCACTTCCATGTCATAGGGCTGCAGCAGAGCGCAACCTTGAGCGTCCCAGTAGGACTGCAATTTCAAAATGATTTGTTGGAAGGTCAACATGGGCTCAAACTTAGAACGCCCCCGAACAGTGGTGGCAGCCCTTGATTTTAAAGCGCTCGAGACCCAGAGCGTCGAGAAATCGCGCCGAAAACCAATACAAATACACCGCAAATCAACCAAAGCGGGAACAAACCCCAGCGCGATGTCCAATGTGCATAAGGTGTCAGACCGGTCCGCCCTTCAAAGACCCCGACCAAACTGCCCCTTGAGAAGGCTGGCAACGCGGCTTGAACCAGACCCTGAGCATCAATCAATGCCGTCAAACCGGTGTTGGTGGCACGGATGACGGGGCGCTGAAACTCCATGGCACGGATGCGCGAAATTGCCACATGCTGAGACATTGCAGTGCTGTCGCCAAACCATGCCAGGTTGCTCATGTTGACCAAGACGGTAGGCGCTTGTGATTCGTTGGCAAAGTAAGGTGCAATTTCCTCGCCAAACAAGTCTTCATAGCAAATTTGCGGCAGCAAACGTTGACCTTGCCAAGTCAACACGGTGGGTGCCGGCGAGTCTTGTGCAAAGTCACCCAAGGGCATGTTCATCAAACGTACAAACCATTTGAAAAACGGCGGTACAAACTCGCCAAAAGGCACTAAGTGCTGCTTGTCATAGCGATACGGCAATTGACCCTCCGGCTTTGCGTCACCCATGGCCATCACGGAATTGCGAAAGCCCGCATCTTGGCTGCCCATGGGAAGCCCCAGCAATGCCAGTTGCGGGTGCGCCGTCTTCGCCGTGTATTTGTCCTGCAAGGTTTGCCAATAACTGCTGGGCAACTGCTGGGGCAACACTGGTATAGCCGTTTCTGGCGAAACCACCAAAGTCTCTGTGTTGGCCATCAATTGTTCGCTGTACCAGTTCAAGGCCATGCGGACGCCTTGCCCTGGAATGAACTTTTCATCTTGCGGAATATTGCCCTGTAACAAGCGCACCGTCATTTGGCCTGCCGTCGCACTGAAGTGTGTGCCTGAAATTTGCAATGCTGCAGGCAATAGAACCGCCAACACAAGCGCTGCGCCAGTTGTCCATCGCCAAGCGGTGGACCGGTGTGCCATCCATTGCGAAAGCCCCATCGGCAGGGCCATGCCGATCCATGCAGAGACAGCCCCGACGCCATAGACCCCCAACCAAGGCAAATAAATGGCCAACCAACTGTCTGCGTGGGCATAGCCAGACGCCCCCCAAGGGAAGCCCGTCAACAACTGTCCGCGGCACAATTCAGCCAAGGTCCACAAGCTGGCAAACAAACAAGCCGCTACCAAACCTTGCCGCAATTCCCGCCCAAACGCCCCATGGTGCTGCATGGCCGCACGCCCCTCGGTCTGCCTGGCATTCAATAGCCAGCGCCGAAACAGCGACACCCAAATGCCCGCCGCTGCCGCAAAATAAACTGACAATGCGCCCGCCAACAGCAAAACGGCTAAGGCAGACAACCAAGACGGCAACCCGCCATAACGATGCATGGAAATGTAAAGCCAGCCCCAGGTGCTGGCCATGGCGCTGGTCGCAAACAGGCCGGCCGCAACCGCTCCCTGAAGCCATGCTTTTTTTTGTGTTTCTTGCGATGCCAATTGCAACAGCAGGGCGGCCAATACGACCAAACTGAAGCCTTGCAACGCACCCGATGCTTGGCCCGATATGCCCAGCGCATCACCAAAGGCAAATGCCGGCCATGCCATGGAAAAACCATGCAACACACCCGCGACCAAGGACACGGCCAATGCCCACATGTTCAGGGCTGATGCTTGAGGTTTGAAGGCGACACTTTGAACCAGCGAACTGCGCCACCTTTGGTATGCAAGACCACAAAATCCAGACCGGACATGCTGAATCTTTCGCCACGTTTGGGAACGTGTCCCATCTCGTGTGCAATCAAGCCGCCAATGGTGTCAAAGTCGTGCGTTTCTTCGTCTTCGATTTGTGGATTGAGCGTCACACCAAATGCTTCGGCCACTCGTTCAAGCGACGTATCACCACTGACCCGATAAGTTTGATCGGCCAAGCCAAAGATGTCACCCGCATCTTCTTCGATGTCAAATTCGTCTTCAATTTCGCCCACAATTTCTTCGAGCACATCTTCAATGGTGATCAGGCCCGCCGTGCGACCAAACTCATCAATGACCATGGCCAAATGCTGCCGGTTGTCGCGAAATTGGCTGAGCAAATCATTCAGGCCTTTGCTCTCGGGCACAAAAACAGCGGGCCGCAGCAAAGCTCGAATGTTCAACTCTGGCGCGCGCTGAAGTTTGAGCAAATCTTTGGCCATCAAAATGCCAATGATGTTTTCGCGATCACCCTCATAGACAGGGAAACGTGAGTGCGCTGTGTCAATCACTTGGTGCAGCAACTCGTCAAAGGGCGCATCGATCGACAACAATTCCATGCGCGGTGCGGCCACCATGGCATCGCCGGCGGTCATGTCGGCCATGCGAATGACACCTTCCAACATGCCCCGACTTTCGGCATTGATGATGTCGTTGTCTTCTGCCTCAGCAAGGGTCTCGATCAACTCGTCTTTAGAGTCGGGCCCCGGATGAATGAACTCGGCGAGTTTTTGTAAAAACGAGCGTTTATCTTCGCGCTTTTCATCACGATCGTTCATGCGCGCAGGGTGAGGGTCGGACACAGTGAGGTGGGCATTTGCCTTTGTTGCAGAGCCTCTAGGATAGCGGATTAAACGCCCGATTGGTGACGTGCATCACGCACACCCCGCCGAACTTCTTGCAGGGTCCGCAACAACTGTAAAAATTGTTTGGCGCGGGACTTGATCTGAAAGTCCAAATCGGCCATGCCCTCTTCCAGCAATTCATTGACTTGACTGTCCAGATTGGCCGCCGGCAAACTCAGGTAAGCATCGCTCTCGCTACCATCCCGTTCAACCCGCGCGCCGGCTTTCCTGGCTATTTTCAGCATGGGGGTGTTCTCGCTCAGCGCGTGAATGAACATCAATGCCACGCCTTGATTGCGCGCATGAATGACTGCCCTTTGAAACAAGCGCCCTCCCAAGCCTCTGCCACGCATTTTGGTGTCCACCGAGACGCCAAACTCTGCGCATGTTGACCACTGTGGATCGACTGAGAACGCCAAATGTGCCATGGCCACGATTTCTAAACGACGGTTGAACACGCCATAAATGTCGTCGCGAACAAAGTCCAACTTGTTGACATAGTTTTCAATTTGCTCATCCGTCGCGGGGTAGCCAAAACGCAAGTAACGATCTTGTGGCCCCAAACTTTTAAGATGCACTGTGATTCTTGAGCGGTGCTTCGAACTCAAAATGCGTATGGGAATCCATCGCATCCAACGGCGCCAAAGAGATTGAGTGAAAGCTTTGAGTTGAGTCATAGGGTTTTCCCTTATTTTTACACACATCAAGCAAAGTTGCTGATTTCTTTTTGCGCGACCGATTAAGGGGTAATGCCTCATGGCAAAGGGCCCATTTAGTGGCGACAATGTTGGCATTCCGAGGAGCAGTACATGGACAAGATTTGGCTTAAGAATTACCCCGCCAATGTCAAACACGAGATCGATCCCAACGAATATGGATCCTTGACCGATTTGCTGAACCAAGCGTTTCACAAGCATGGCGATAGTCCTTTCTCGGTCTGCATGGAAAGATGGATGACCTATAAGGAGTTGGACCAACTCTCACAGGCTTTAGGCGCATGGTTCCAATCAAAGGGCTTGGCCCCAGGTTCACGGATCGCCATCATGCTACCCAATGTGCCGCAATTCGCCGTCACCATGGCGGCCATCTTGCGCGCTGGCTACACCTGCGTCAATGTCAATCCACTGTACACGGCACGCGAGTTGGCGCATCAACTCAAAGACTCCGAAGCCAGCGCCATTGTGATTTTGGAAAACTTTGCATGCACGCTGGCCGAAGTCGTTTCACAGACACAAATTAAGCACACCGTTTTGGCCTCGATGGGTGATTTGCTGGGTCCTGTCTTTGGACGGTGGATCACCTTTGCAGTTCGACACTTGGCCAAAATGGTGCCTGCGTTTGAATTGCCCCTCGATGAAAACCATCAAGTGACTTCCTTCAACCAAGCCATTGCCACAGGTCGCCAACTGAGCTTTAAAGCTTCAACCCAATCTTTGGATGACATTGCCTTTTTGCAATACACAGGGGGCACAACTGGTTTGTCAAAAGGTGCGGTGCTCACTCATCGCAACATTGTGGCCGCCATCTTGCAAGCTGAAACCTGGTTTGCGCCATCCCTCGCCAGGTTGCCCGACTTGCGCAAGGTCAACAGCATTGCAGCCCTCCCGCTGTATCACATTTTTGCTTTGACGTTGTGTTTCTTGGCCATTCGACAAGGTTCTCACCTGACCTTGGTTCCCAATCCACGTGACTTCGCAAAGTTCATTGAGACACTCAAAAAACGACCCTTTCACATGCTGCCAGGGGTCAACACTTTGTTCAACGCATTGCTTCAGCATCCGCAATTTAAAACCATCGACTTCTCACATTTGTGCTTGACGCAAGCGGGTGGCATGGCGGCATCGGAGGGGACTGCTCGCGCTTGGCAAGCTGCAACGGGCAGCGCGATGATCGAAGGCTGGGGCATGAGCGAGACCTGCGCCATTGGCACCAACAACCCAGTCACCCAAACGTCATTCAGTGGCAACATCGGTTTGCCGCTGCCCAGCATCGAGATGGCCATCAAGGATGAGGCTGGCAACAGTTTGCCTCAAGGTGAGTCTGGTGAAATTTGCATTCGTGGCCCCAATGTCATGGTGGGCTACTACAAGCAAGAAGAGGAAACACGCAAGGCCTTCACGTCAGATGGTTTCATGCGGACTGGCGATGTGGGCATCATGGATGATCAAGGCTACTTCCGCATTGTGGACCGCAAGAAAGACATGATCATCGTCAGCGGCTTCAACGTCTTCCCTTCTGAACTTGAAAATGTCATTTCCCTTTGCCCTGGTGTGATCGAATGCGCTGCCGTCGGTGTCCCCGATGAGATGCAGGGCGAAATCATTAAAATCTTCGTGGTTCGCAGTGACAGCATGCTGACCGAAGAAGCTGTGGCTCGTTTTTGTCATGAAAATCTCACCGGTTACAAACGGCCCAAGTACATTGAGTTCCGCGACGAACTGCCCAAGTCTAATGTCGGTAAAATTTTGAGACGTGAATTGCGAAGCAATACGCATTGATTTATCACCATTCGAGTCCTGGCTTGTTTTTGATCTGTCATTTTTAAATGCAAACATTGTTAGACATTCCTGGCCTCCTGTTCTTGGAGCGAGGCTGGCTGTCGGCAAACAATATTTTGTTCACGGACAGCGAGTCCGCGACACTGCTAGACAGTGGGTATGTGGCACATCAAGAGCAAACACTGACGCTCGTCCGAGGTGCATTGCAAAGCCGGCCGCTCGATCGGTTGGTAAACACCCACTTACACAGTGACCATTGCGGTGGCAATGCCATTCTGCAGGCTCATTACCCTCACCTACGTACACTCATTCCACCCGGCGAATCCATGGCCGTTGGCCAGTGGGACACAGAGGCATTGAGTTACGAAGCCACAGGGCAGTTGTGTCCTCGTTTTACATTCGATGCGATTCTTCAACCCGGCACGCAATTACGACTTGCAAATCTTGAGTGGCAAGTTCATGCAGCCCCCGGGCATGACCCTCATTCAGTCATCTTGTTTGAACCACAGCACAAAATTCTCATTTCTGCGGACGCTTTATGGGCCAATGGATTTGGTGTCGTATTTCCTGAATTGGAAGGTATTTCGGCGTTTGATGAAGTGGGTCGAACACTGGACATTATCGAAAAGCTGAAGCCTGACTGGATCATTCCTGGCCACGGTGCCATTTTTAAGGATGCATCAACAGCGCTGACTATGGCACGGCAGAAATTAGATGCATTTGTCACGCTTCCAGACAAGCATGCCAAGTACGCAGCCAAAGTCTTGCTCAAATTCAAATTACTAGAACTGCGCAAAGTTAATTTGCAAGACTTTGTGACTTGGGCCATAGAAGTGCGCTATTTAAAACTACTGCAACAAAGGTATGCATCTGATGTATCAATCGCAGACTGGGTCATGGACATGCTTCGAGATCTCGAACGAAGCAATGCGCTTAGATTTCAGGAATCGATGATTTTGAACATCTAGACCCAAGTGGTGTTTTGCAGCCCATCAGCTGTGGCTGGGGAAACAGATCAAGGCTGATTCATTCAAAAAAGCAAAAAAAAAACGCCCCATATTTCTATGGGGCGTTTCTGGCTATAAGAGCCTGACGATGTCCTACTTTCACACGGGAACCCGCACTATCATCGGCGCTGAATCGTTTCACTGTCCTGTTCGGGATGGGAAGGAGTGGTACCAATTCGCTATGGTCATCAGGCAAAACTTTTGTGCT
>CANBWP010000027.1 GCA_947373185.1 Comamonadaceae bacterium
CGTTTTTCCGACGCGATAGTGCGGCATCCCGCTCTTTTTGCGCTCACCAGGGTGAGTCAGCAAGTAAAGCGGGATGTCGATCTTTGCAGCAATTTCTCGAGCGGTCAGAAAACTCGGGTTGTCGAATTGTTCCGGATCGCAAGTAACCCCATCGGTGGATTCTTGTAAGGACTCAAACTCGAACGTCAAGATTTCGTCGATGGGATACGAAACCCGTTTCGATAGTTTGAAGTATTTGGGGCCGCGTCCTTCGCAGCGCCAGCGTTGCAAGGTCTTGGGACTGATCCCCCAGCGAGTTGCAAGCTCGTTTTCGTTCAGGGTAATTTTTTGGCTAAATTGAAATGTGTCCATTGGGTTGCTCCAGTAGTTGCAGGGATGACCATTCATCCGTACTTCCTGCCGAAGTCCAAGTGGAAACTTCCTAAAGTCGCAAATTTCTGACTGCCCGGGGAGGGGAGTACGCGGGCCAGAGCATTGGGATTGAGCCATGATCAGAAGCATTCGATGGCCGCGAACGACTGTTGACCATGGCGGCGACTTGAAATCCGAACATGTGAGTAGATGATCGAAAGCCCCGAAAGTAGGTCATCATCTACTCACTAACCTGAATTTTTTCAGCCCACTTGCTCATGACTTCGGGATGAGCGTTTGGCGTGGTGTTACACTGCACCACCAATCCAAACCCTAGCAATAGAAATGTTGCTAGGGTTTTCTGCTTTCTGGCTCAATGTAAGGCTGTTTGTTCAAACGCTGTACCCACTTAACGCACGTGTTGCGTGACGTTGCTATGACTGTATGCAGCACATAACACGCTATCTGCTTGCAAGCCGCATGAATGCTAGGTATTTGACGAGCATTGCAATTGAAAATCCGCAGTTCTGCCAAGGACTGCGGATTTTTCATTTGCGGGTCAGAACTCTCCTCACAAGGGGTCCTTGCACCCTTGAGGGCTCACCGGGCTTGGCATACCATGCAGTTTTGCTGTTGGAATGCGCGCATGCACGACCCTTTGCTCTCTGTCCTTCAGTGGCTTCACACCACTGACTTGTCAAACCACCCACTCGTGCTGAAGCACGCACGTCATTTGGTGCTCGACACCTTAGGCTGCGCCGTTGCCGGCCACCGCGCCAACGAAGTGCAGCAGTTCGAGCAACAAGCGTCACAAGCCGATCCGGGCGCTTTCTGCTTTGCGCAAAATTCAGGCAAGGGCCTTTCACAAGCGAACGCGGCCATGCTCTTGGCCATGGCCACTTGTTGGGACGAGGCTTGTGAAGGCCATGCCGGCGCACATGGCCGACCCGGCGTGGCCGCCTTGGCGGCCTTGCTGCCGATGTCATCCAAGTTGACCTATGGGCAATTTTTAAATTCGCTGGTGGTGGGTTACGAAGTGGGTGCACGTTACGGCGCCAGCTTGCGCATCAACAAGGGCATGCACGTGGACGGCAATTGGCCGGCCTTGGGCGCCGCCGCCGCTGTAGCGCACGCCATGGGCTTGTCACCGGAACAAATCGCACAAGCGGTGCAAGTAGCGGCTTGCCAAATGCCCATGAGTTTGTACTTGCCCATTCAATCGGGGGCCACATCGCGCAACACGTATTTAGGCCATGCCGCGCAGCTGGGACAAAGTGCGGCATTGGCCGTCGCCAGTGGCGTCACTGCGCCACCCAACGCAGCCGAGGTCTACGCGCAAATTGGCTTGGGCAAAAAGGCCTTGCCCTTTGACGCCCGCCAAGAGTTTCAAATTCTGCAGGCCTACTTCAAACCCTATGCCGCCGTGCGGCATGTGCACTATGGCGCGCTGGCTGCCAGCCACTTGCGCCAGGTCATCGATGTGCCGCAGATTCAAAGCATCAGTTTGCAGGTGTATGAAGAAGCCACCATTTACTGCGGCAACCGGGCCCCTCAAACGCCCCTGCAAGCGCAATTCTCATTGAGCTTTGGTTTGGCTGCCATGTTGCGCTGGGGCAGGCTCGATCCGTGGGTCTACCGCGCGCCACAGTTTCACGATGCGACGCTTCGCCAGTTGGAGTCTTGCATTGAAATTGCCATTGAGCCTGATTGGACGCAGCAACAAAAACGTGCGGCACGTGTCCGAATTGAATGCAAAGACGGCAGCGTGCACACGCATGAGGTGATGGCCGTGCCCGGCGATGTGGACATGCCATTGACCGAAGATGCCCTGCGGGCCAAATTTATGAGTTATGGTGAAGGCAGCTTGAGTGAGGCACACGCCCAGCAGTGGGCTGCGCAGTTGCTCACCGGCCCGCTTGATTCGCATCCACTCCCCTTCTGGAAATAAGCCAAGGAAACCATCATGTTTAGAAGTCCCCTGATCAAAGTCGCTTTGCTGGCTTGCAGCTTAGGCGCCGCCGCCTTGAACGCACAGACCACCGCCGACTTTCCCAACAAACCGGTGCGCATTGTGGTGCCGTTTCCTGCTGGTGGCGCAACCGACATCACAGCGCGCGTGGTGGCCGAAAAACTCAGTGCCAAATGGGGTCAAGCGGTCATCATTGACAACAAGCCCGGTGCTGGCGGCAACTTAGGTTCTGACTTGGTCGCCAAGTCGGCGCCCGATGGCTACAACATCGTGTTGGGCGTGACTGGCTCGCATGCCATCAACACTTCGCTGTTCAAGAAAATGCCGTATCACCCCGTGAACGATTTTGAACCGCTGACACAGGCCACCATTTTCCCGAACGCCATTGTGGTCAACCCCCAAGTGCCAGCCAACAATTTGCAAGAGCTGTTGGCCTTGCTGAAAAAAGACCCCAGCAAATATGCCTACGGCTCGGATGGCAACGGCACAGGCTCTCACTTGGGCATGGAGATTTTGAAGTCGCGCGCGGGTGTGCAACTGACGCACATTCCCTACAAAGGCAGCACCCCCATGATCACCGATTTGCTGGGCGGCACGCTCACGGTGGGCATCACCGGCTTGCCTGCTTTGCAGCAATACATCAAGGCGGGCAAACTGAAGTTGATTGGCCTCACCACACCGCAGCGCTCACCCAGCTACCCCGATTACAAAACGGTGGCAGAGCAAGGCTTTCCCAATTTCAATGCCGCACCCTGGGCTGGTTTTTTGGTTCCCAAGGGCACGCCCAAACACGTGGTGGACAAACTCAGCAACGATTTGATAGAAGCTTTGAAACAACCCGATGTGGTTCAAAAAATGAACGAACTGGGCAGCACCGTGGTGGCCAGCCGACCTGACGAGTTCCGTCAATTTTTGATCAAGCAAATTGAGATGTGGTCTGAAGGCGTGAAGATTTCTGGCGCAACGGTCGACTGAACACGAGCGCATCTGCCCTCTTCGAACGACGTCTATCGAAACATTAACTGCCGCCGCTCCATGGCGTCACCAGCACGGCCTCATGGTTGAGGGTTGGCTGTCGCTTCACACGGGGCAGGCTCAAGACTGACTCACAGACCCACAAAAATGTGACGATGCCCACCAAAATGAGCACGAAGTGATGTGGACGCATAGGAATTCCTTTGGCGTGCATCCTAAAACGCCGTCGCTCTCCGTTCAATTCAACATTGGCTCTAGAACCTGTGTGCCTTCAGAGCTTGAGCATTTGCCGATGTTGTCCCGTTACCCCGATGTCATCGGTCCAAGCCACAATGAACTCTGCCGATTCGGTGACGCGCACATGGAACTCGAAAAACGGATTGGCAGAAATGCCGGAAGAAGGCTCGATCCGAAACACTTCTTGGCCGCCCAAGGTGCAGGTTAACAAGCGAATGACATTGCGCGGCACCAGGCGGCCTGTGAAGTCCTGCAGGTAGCCTGTTTCCATGGGGTGCTGAATCAGCACTCGCACTTTGACCACCTCACCAGCCGAGAGCTTGTCGGGCCACTGAACGCGGGCTGTGCTCATGAAGCGTCCACGCAGGCTGACTCTGTCACGATGATTTCCTGTTGCTTGTAACGAAACTCACCATTGGACAATCGCGCCAAAGCCAGAACGTCTTGGGTACCCGCCAATCGAATGCGGGTACTGATGTCAGCCCGACCATTCCATGGTCCCAAGTGAAACACCGCCATCTGCGTCACCGGATTGCGCTGCGACAACAGGTAGATGTGCGTCACATGGTCTTGCGCCGTCATGGGACTTTTGACTTGAATTTGCACAGGCACCAAAGAGCCGTTGTCGGCCAGCAAGGGCGCCTCGATGTGCACCTCACTTGCCAGCAACTTGGCGCCCTTCACGATGGGCTGCACCATGTCGTCAAAAGACAGCAATCGGCCCGAGTTCATCTGTTGAGCGGGCGCAGTGCGCCACCCAGCAAACGCCAAAGACACGCTGGCCAACAAGAGACTTTTCAGTCCCTTGCGTCGCCCGCGTGCGTCTGGCTTCATGCGCTTGGCCCTCAAGCCTTCAGCGTCAAGCCGTGATTTTTGAGTGGCAATGAACGGATGCGTTTGCCCAATGCAGCAGACACCGCATTGACCAAGGCAGGCGCCAATGGCGCTTGTGCAGGCTCGCCCACACCGCCCCAGAAACCACCGGTGGGCGCAATGACCACTTCTACTTTGGGCATCTCGTTCAATCGCATCATGCGGTAGTCGTGAAAATTGGATTGCTCCACACGACCTTCTTTGATGGTGTTCTCACCCCAGAAGATGGCAGTCAGGCCATGCACCACACTGCCTTGGAACTGGGCCACGATGTTGTCAGGGTTGACGGCATAGCCTGGGTCAATGCCAATCACCACGCGGTGAATCTTGACTTCGTTCTTGGCATTGATCGAAACCTCGCACACGCATGCGGTCCAGCTGCCGTAGCCCTCTGTTTCGGCCACGCCGCGGAACACGCCCTTGGGCAACTGACTGCCCCAGCCTGCTGCTTTGGTGACCGCTTCCAAAATGCCTCGGTCGCGTTTGGAAGTTTCGGTATTGGGCAACATGTCCAAGCGGAATGCCACAGGGTCTTTGCCTGCCGCTTGCGCCAATTCGTCAATGAAGCACTCTCGGCCAAATGGGTTTTGAGAGTGGCCCACAGAACGCCAAAAGCCCACAGGCACATTGGTGTTGCGCTGTGCGTAGTCCACCAAAGAGTTGGGAATGTCATAGGGGTGGTCGTTGAAGCTGGCGACCGCTTGGCCGTCAATGCCCTTGGGCAAAGGCAGCTTCAAAAGGGTGGCCAAAATAGAGGGCGCGCTCACGCGAATGTGCAAGGCGTCCACTTTGCCATTGGCGTCCATGCCGGCTTTGAATCGCATCAAACTGGCGGGACGGTACAGGCCGTGTTGGATTTCTTCTTCACGCGTCCACAGCATCTTGACCGGTTTGCCGGCCATGGCTTTGGCAATCATCACCGATTGCTTGGTGAAGTCTTGCGGGCTCTTGCGGCCCAAGCCGCCGCCCAACTGCACCGGATGCACTTTGACATTGGCTTGAGGCACACCGGCCGTGGCCGCACTGACCGCCAAGGTGGCTTCAGGATTTTGGGTAGACGACCACACTTCCAGTTGGTCGCCTTGCAACCAAGCGGTACACACCATGGGCTCCATGGTGGCATGTGCCAAGTAAGGCGTGAAGTAATCGGCCTCGATCACTTTGGCCGCTTTGGCAAGGGCCGCTGGGGTGTTGCCATCGTTGCGCGCCACGGCCAATTCGGGTTGGTCCATGCCGGCCTTGAAGTGGGCCATGATGGCGGCACTGCTGAGTGTGCCGTGCTCGCCCACATCCCACTCCACCGAAACTTCGCGCAAAGCTTCTTTGGCGCGCCACCAGTTGTCGGCCACCACCGCCACAAAATCGCCCAGATTCAAGACCTTGACGATGCCGCGGCGGTTTTCCACCTTGGAGGCATCCATCGATTTGACTTTGCCGTTGAACACAGGACAAGCCGCCACAGCAGCGTGCAACATGCCGGGCAATTGCGTGTCAATGCCGTACTTGCGCTTGCCCACCACGATGTCGGGAATGTCGACTCGCGGAATCGGTTTGCCAATGAGGGTCCAAGTTTTGGGGTCCTTCAACTGAACCGTTTTGGGCGCTTGCAGTTTGGCGGCATCGGCGGCCAATTGACCATAGGTGAAGCTGCGCTTGCTGGCCGTGTGCGTGACCTTGCTCAAAGAAGTGGTGCACTCACTGGCCGGCACATTCCATGTCTGGGCAGCGGCGGCCACCAGCATGTCGCGGGCGGTTGCCCCCGCTTTGCGCAGGTACTCTTGAGAATTTCGAATGGTGCGGCTGCCCACAGAAGCCATGTCGCCATAGGCGCGTTTGCTGCGCAAGTTGTCGTGCGCTGTGGCGTATTCCACGCGGACTTTTTTCCAGTCGGCATCGAGTTCTTCGGCAATGATCATGGGCGCAGAGGTCATGCTGCCCTGCCCCATTTCGGCCCGTGCATAACGGATGATGATGGTGTCGTTGGGTTCAATTTCGACCCACACATTGAGCTGCGGCGTGTCGGCCGCTTGCGCACGTTCGGGCAAGAAAAAGCCCAAGGACAGGCCTGCGCTGGCCGTGCCAGACACTTTGAGGAAATGGCGACGGTCCATGCCTGTTGGTTTTTGAGCGGGGCTGTTCATGCGCGGCCTCCGTTCTTGGCAACGGCGTGAATGGCAGCGCGAATGCGCGCATAGGTGCCACATCGGCAAATGTTGGTCATGGCCGCATCGATGTCTTCATCGGTGGGTTTGGGTTTTTTCTTCAAGAGGGCCACTGCCGCCAACATTTGGCCGCCTTGGCAATAGCCGCACTGCGGCACTTGGTGATCAATCCAAGCCTGCTGCACCGCGTGCAGTTTGCCTTTGTCGGCCAGGCCCTCAATGGTCATGACTTTTTGGCCAGCGGCCACTGAAACAGGATAAGAACATGAGCGAACAGGTTCGCCATTCAAGAGCACCGTGCAGGCGCCGCACTGCGCCACACCACAGCCAAATTTGGGGCCTTTGATGTCAAGTTCATCACGCAGCGCCCACAGCAGGGGCATTTCGGGTTCGACATCGAGCGTGTGGCTCTTTCCGTTGACGGACAGCTTCATGGGCAAAGGCTCCAAAGTATGAAAAGGAATCTTTGTTTGTAACTTGAAATGGCCCATTCAGCCAGGGGGAAACAACGTATGCCCCTCGTGCAGGCGTGGCTTCTGTCCCAATTTAACTCACAGCGTCCGCCATCATTTCCGTGCACAATCGGCCCATTTCCACTGAACAATATTGCACAGCCATGAGCGCACCTCAATTACCCATTCGCCCCTATCGCCGAATTGCCACCGAAGAGGCTTTCTCGCCTCCCGAAATGTTGGAAATTTACAAAAAGATTCTGGCCAAAGACGACGTCGATGTGGGCTTTAAAAACCTGATGGGTTTTTACATGAGCAGCCCCAGCGAGCGCGCCCAGCACATCATGCGCTGCTTGGTGGACTTGGACGAGTTGCGTTTGCAACACATGGACGAAGCGGGCGTCGATGTTCAGGTGATTGGCCTGACTTCGCCCGGCGTGCAAATCATGGACAAAGAAACGGCCGTGGCATTTGCGCCGGTGGCCAATGACATTTTGGCGGCCGCCACACGCCGTCACCCCGATCGCTTGGTCGGCATGATTGCGGTGGCCCCTCAAGACCCTGCTGCGGCTGCCAAAGAAATTCAACGCGGCGTGAATCAGTTGGGCATGAACGCCGTGGTGATCAACTCTCACACGCATGGTGAATACTTATCGGACACCAAATTTTGGCCGATCTTTGAAGCTGCAGAGGCGATGGACACCCCCATCTATTTGCACCCCAATGCCATGCCCGCCAGCATGATTCAGCACTTCCTCGAAGCTGGTTTGGATGGCGCCATTTATGGCTTTGGTGTAGAGACCGGTTTGCATGCCATGCGCCTGATCACATCGGGCGTGTTCGACAAGTTCCCCAAATTGCAAATCATTTTGGGCCACATGGGCGAGGCTCTGCCTTTCTGGGCCTACCGTTTGGACTACATGCACGCCGCCACTGTCAGGTCCAAACGCTACCCCAGCGTGCAACCCATTCAGCGCAAACCCAGCGACTACTTGCGCGAAAACTTCCACATCACCAACAGCGGTGTGGCGTGGGGCGCTGCGCTCAAATTCACGCAAGACTTCATGGGCCCAGACCGCGTTTTGTACGCCATGGACTACCCTTACCAATATGTGCCCGAAGAAGTGGCCATGTTGGAAAACTTGGACATGGCCCCGCAAGTGCGCAAAGCCTTCTTTGAAGGCAACGCAGAACGCCTGTTCAAAATTCCACCCGCAAAATCAAACACCGCTAAGTAATTAGCCTTCAACAGAGACATCGACATGAAACGCTTTCACAGACGCAGTTGGATGGCCATGGCTGGCTTGTTCTTGGGCGGCATGAGCCTGGGTGCCTTGGCACAAAGCGCTTACCCCTCACAGAGCATCAAAATTGTGGTGCCCTTCACGCCCGGCACCGGCATGGACACCATTGCACGGGTGGTGGCGCCGCGTTTGGCAGAGCGGTTGGGCCAGGCTGTGGTGGTTCAAAACCAGCCCGGCGCCAGCGGCAACATTGGCGCCGATGCGGTGGCCAAATCCGCCCCCGATGGCTACACCATTTTGATGGGTGCCAACACCATGCTGATGGCCTCGCAGATGTACAAAAGCGTCAACTTTGACCCTGTCAAAGATTTCTCTGCGGTGTCCATGGCCGCTTATGGCTCTTTGATGTTGGTGGCCAATCCAAAAACAGGCATCAAGTCGGTGGCCGATTTGGTCAGTCAAGTCAAAGCCAAACCAGGCTCCATCAGCTTTGGCTCGCCTGGCGTTGGCACGCCGCACCACATGGCCATGGAGCTGTTCAAGCTGGAGTCCAACACATTCTTGCTGCACGTGCCCTATCGCGGCACGGCCGGCTACACCCAAGACTTGCTGGGTGGTGAGTTGAACGTGGGCTTTTTGCCGGTGCACATTGCGCAAGGATTCGTGAAGAATGGTCGCCTCAATGCGCTGGCAGTGGGCAGTCCCAAGCGTCACCCCGTGGCACCCGATGTACCAACGTTTGAAGAAGTGGGCGTCAAGCGCATTGACGTCGACCTCTGGTACGCATTCTTTGTGCCTAGCAAAACACCCACCGCCATCGTCACGCGCTTGAATACAGAAATGGCGGCCATCTTGCGTTTGCCTGAAGTGAAAGACCTCTTGGGCAAAGCGGGCCTGGATGCCGTAGCGTCCACCCCTGCTGAGTTAACGGCCATTGTGGCCAAAGACTACCCACGCTGGGGTGCCGTCATTCGCACCAAACAAATTTCTGCTGAATAACTTCTAAGGGGCACTCTGATGGCCATCGACAACGTGAACATTGCCATTGTGGGCGGCGGCGTAGGCGGCCTGGCTTTGGCCCTCCATCTGCATGAGCGCGGCGTGCGCTGCCATGTGTTTGAAGCGGTGGCCGAAGTGCGCGAGTTGGGTGTGGGCATCACCTTGCTGCCGCATGCCATGCGCGAGCTGGCTGCACTGGGTCTTCAAGCCGAGATTGAAGCGGTCGGCATTGAGAATTACGAAAGCGCATTTTTCAACCGCCACGGTCAGTTCATTTACAGTGAACTGCGCGGTCGCCATGCCGGCTACACACTGCCTGAGATTGGCATTCACCGCGGCAAGTTGCACAAAATCTTGTTTGATGCGGCCGTGAAACGATTAGGCGCAGACCATGTTCACACGGGCTACCGTTTCCAGGATTTGAAGCAAAGCGCCGATTCAGCCGTCCTCACGTTCACCGACCCCCAAGGCAAGACCTTGCCCGAAGTCACCTGCAAAGTGGCCATTGCGGCCGATGGTGTGAACTCAGCGGTGCGACGTCGCTTTTACCCCGATGAACAAATGGTGTTCACCGGCATCAACACATGGCGCGGCGTGACCCGCTTCAAGCCCATCCTCACGGGCAAAACCTACATGCGCATTGGCTCCATTGAGACTGGCAAGATGGTGATCTACCCGATCGTCGACAAGATCGATGACGAAGGTCATCAACTGGTCAACTGGATGGCCGAAATTCGCATGGAAGGCGTTTCGCAAAACGACTGGAACCAAGCCGGCAAAGTAGAAGATGTGTTGAAACTTTTTGCCGATTGGAAGTTTGATTGGCTGGACGTGACGGCGCTCATTGCCAATGCAGAGTCTTTGCTCGAATACCCCATGGTGGACAAAGACCCCATTGACCAGTGGACGTTTGGCCGCGTCACCTTTTTGGGCGATGCTGCGCACCCCATGTACCCGCGGGGCTCCAATGGATCAGCCCAAGCCTTGATTGATGCCCGCACCTTGGCCGACGAGTTGGCCAAGTTTGCAGAAACCGAAGACCCCCTGCCAGCCCTGCTTCGTTATGAAACGGTTCGCAGGCCCTTGGCCAACAAGGTGGTGCAAACCAACCGCAGCACGCCACCCGATTTCATCAACATCAAGGTGGATGAACTCACGGGCGGCAAGCCTTTCCGTCACATTGACGATGTCATCAGCCAAGAAGAACTGCGCAAAATTTCTGACGACTACAAAAAGATTGCGGGCTTCTCACTGGAAGCCCTCAAGTCCAACTGAGCCGAGTTGAGCCCTGCTCAGCCCACGGGTGATGCGCTGGGTTCTTTTGCGTTGACTGTCACTGAACTTCGATCTTGGCTTCGCGAATGGCTTTGGCCCATTTAGCGGTTTCGGTTTTAGAGCGCTGCGCCAGTGCCTCAGGAGAAGCGGGTGATGTCTCTAAGCCCAGCGCAGAGAACCTTTCCAGAATGGCTTTGTCCGTGGCCGCAATGTTGGCAGCCGCATTCAACTTTTGAATGACATCTGCCGGCGTGCCAGCCGGTGCAAACATGGCAAAGTAGGCAATCAACTCATAGTCTTTCAAGCCCAGGGCTTCATTGACGGTCGGCAATTCTGGAATGGCTTTGGAGCGCTGCAGGGACGTCACGGCCAAGCCACGAATTTTGCCGGACTTCACTTGGGGCAGCATGACCGCAAAGTCTGCAGTGAACATGTTGACCTGACCGCCCATCAAATCGGTCATGGCCGCAGGTCCACTTTTGTAGGGCACGTGCGTCATTTGAATGCCCGCCATGCTGGCCAACATTTCGGACGACACCAATTGCGAGGTGCTGGCACTGGCGAACGTCACTTGGGTGGGTTTGGCTTTGGCCATGTCCACCAACTCTTTCAGGCTCTTGGCGGCAAAGTCGTTGTTCACCGCCACGATCAAGGGCACCGAGCCCATGTAGGCCACTGGCGCAAACGCCGTGTCTTGGTCATAGGGCAGCTTTTTCATCAAGCTTTTGAGTGCGGCATTGGTGCTGTTGGTACCGATGAGCAAGGTGTAACCATCGGGCGCCGACTTGGCCACTGCATCGGCGCCCAGCATGCCATTCACACCCGCTTTGTTTTCAACAATGATGGGTTGCCCCAAGACCTCTGACATTTTTTGGGCAAACGCGCGGCCAATTTGATCGGTGGCACTGCCTGCGGCAAAGGGCACGATGGCCTTGATGGGTTTGTTGGGGTAGGCCTGCGCAAACGCTGGGGTGCTGGCCCATGCCAGACCCACGCACAATGCGGCTGCGCATTTCAAGAAGAGGCGTGTATTGAATTTTTTCATGCTGTCTCCAAAGGTTCTCTGCATCGGAATTGAATCACCAGAGCCAAATGATACGAGAATAGGGCATCATGAAATCACCCATCAGCATTGTTGACGTCGACCGCACCGATTCTTGGACCCGCTACAAGGCGGGCATGTGCGACTCCTGCGCGGCCAACTGCTGCACCATGCCGGTCGAAGTCAAGCTGCCCGACCTGATTCAACTGCAATTGGTCGATGCGTTTGAAGCCGAGCACGAAGAGCCTAAACAAATTGCCAAACGCCTGAGCAAGGCGGGCCTGATTGAGCACTTCAATTTCAAAAACAGCATCTTCACCTTGTCCCGCAGAAGCAGTGGCGATTGCCAGTTTCTCGACGCCGTCAGCAGAAACTGCACGGTGTACGAGAACCGGCCCAGCACTTGCAGAAAACATCCGCAAGTGGGGCCCAAGCCTGGCTTTTGTCCCTACGGGCCACTTGCGCAAAGTCGCAAGAAATAAAGCCCTTGCAAGACCTTGGATGCTCAGGGCTTGGATTTTCTAGGTTCTGTTTGCGACAGTGCCATGGCCACAGGCGTAATGGTCACATCTGAAGGCAATCCCAATCGGGCAATGGTGTTCTTGGCGCGGTCTTTGGAACGGAAGGGGCCTGTCATGACGGCAAAGCTCGCTTCGTCCTTGCCATCGTCAAACACAGGCACCACGCGCGCATTCACCAACCACTCTTTGCCCTTGATGTAAGCCTGTGCATCTTTGACGCGACTGAAGGTTTTGTGTGCCAAGACAAAGCTGTCATCTGGCACTTTGGCGAGCCACAAGCGGCCCTGAACCGCAAGCTCGGGCAATTCGGTGATGACCTTGTCTTCTGCCGCGGCTGCCGCCAACTTCTCAGCATCTGGCGGGCCAGGCGGTACCGAGCCAGCAACGATTTCTTCCTTGCTCTCAAGGGATTCAGCCGCAGGTGTTGCAACAGGCGTCTCGGCATGGGGCTTGGTTTGCCCGAACATGTCATTGACGACCTCTGTGGCTTGCGTTTGCAAAGTTGCGATCACCTCAGGGTTTAAGAACAGGGCCGTGGCCAATGAAATCAACAACAGCCCCGCCACGCCGAGCAACCAAGGCCACACCCGTTTCTTTTGGGGCGTGACGGCTTTCGGCGCCTGAGCTTGCAACTTGCGCGGTGCAGCGATGGCTTCGAGGGTTGAGGTGGCCGCCGCTTTTTTCGCAGCCGCTTTGCTCAAGCGATTGAAAAATTGAATCGCTGTCTCTTCCGTGCCATTTTGGCGGGCCTGTTGGATGGCACTGAGCTTCTGCTCGGGCGTGGGCAAGTCTAGGCCCCAAGACACAAATTGCTTGTTGGGCCGGGTCACGTCCTCGTTTTGGGTAGTTTCAGAACTGAACATCAGCACAATGCTGATGGCGGCGCCAGGAAACTGCTGAATCAAGCGCGTTAAGAGTTGCAACTCATGGGCACCCAAAGCATTGGCGTCGTAGACCACCCACACTTTTTCGGGGGCTTGGCCTGCGCGAGAGGCCACGGCAACATCCAAAGAGAGCGCATTGAGGAGTTTGTTAAAGCGGTCCAACATGGCCTCGGTGTCCCGAGGCATGAAGATTTCAACTTGGCTGGTCGCCAATTTTTGTTTGACACGGCGCACAAAGGCCGCGCCGTAGTAGTCGAGCAGCTCAGACGACTGACTGAAGATGACGACACTTTTGCTGTCATTGGCCAAGGCGGCAAGACAGCTGTCCATTTGCAGGCGATCGGTGACCCTGAAAAAAAACTCAGCGCCTGAATCGTTGATTTGGCTTCCAAAGTCACTCATGGCAGGCAATCATTCATAAGAACCGTAGACAAGAATGGCAGATCGGGCAGATACCCGGAATGGGCCCATTGTATGCGGTGAGCGTCTTGCAAACCCCTGCCTAGATTGCTGTGTTCACTTTTAAACACTAGAATTTGCCAAATCCAAATTTGTCAGGCCCCTCATCATGAAAGCCTATGCGACAGCCCAAGTGGTCCACTGAACACAGCAAGCTCCTTCAAGACCTGCGCCAAAAGGCCGGGTTGGACATGGCCACGCTGGCACGCAGACACATGGTGTCCACCACCCAAGTCAAGCAACTGGAAGAAGGCGGCGACTCCGCTTTTTACAGCGACGGCATCAAGTTCCTCACAGGCAAAAAACTCCTTCTGGCATTGGGTCACGCACTCATGGTGCCGGTCGATGAGGCCCCTCAGCCTCTCGCACCGCCGGTCGAAGAGGTCTTCACGCCCAAAAGCAAGGCATCGCGAAATTGGACGTTGCCTGTGCTGATCGGCTTGATCGCACTCACCTGTGTTTGGCTGTATGTCAATGACACAGGATCCAAGGCTTCGCCGGCGGAAATCAAAGCCAGCGCATCGACGCGCTAAGCTTGTTCTGCATGCAGACCTTGGCCCAGTCTCCCAAACTTACATGGCTCGAAACAAAGATGCTGCATTGCGGCTGACTGTCAACTTTTCGGTGCGCCCCTTCACGCTCACTTCTTGGCGACCACGCTCGTCGCGCTGAATGCCCGCGATGGCCTTCACATTCACCAAGGTGCTGCGGTGAATTTGCCAAAACAATTGCGGGTCAAGGTTGTCCACCAGCTCTTTGATGGGTTTGCGAATCAAGAACGCTTGTTTGGCTGTTTGAACACGTGTGTATTTGTCATCGCTCACGCAATACAACACGTCTTCCACAGGCACCATTTGAATCGTTTGGCCGACCGAGGCCTGGAGCCACGCGAGGTAAGTTGGCGCTTGTCCAGACATTTTGCTGCTGAGCGCGTGCAGCCATTGCTGCACCGAGGGCTTCACTTCAAGGGGTGTTGCGTCACTCGCCATGCCAGCTGCATCGGCCCTGCGCAGTTGCAGGCGACGCTTCAAACGCTCCACCGTCACGCGCAAACGTTGCGGATCGGCTGGCTTGAGCACATAGTCCACTGCGCCCTGCTCAAAGGCCTCCATCGCATATTGATCGTAAGCCGTGATGAACACCATCTCTGGCAACTCACCCTCCTCGCCCACATCCAGTTGCGCAATTTCTTTGGCCGCCTCCACCCCCGTCAAGCCTGGCATGCGAATGTCCAAAAAGATCACATCGGGCTTGTACTCACTGACCGCTTGCACGGCTTCCAGACCATTCTTGGCTTGCGCCACGACCTCTAGCTCTGGCCAGACTTGCTGCAAGCGCGAGCGCAGTTGGTCTCGCATCAAGCGCTCATCATCGGCGATGACGGCACGAGGCATCGGCGCAATGTCAATCGGCATGGTGGAGAGTCTCACAGGCTGTTTTGCAGTTCAATGGGCACCACTTTGTAGGGCACCGTCAGTTGCGCCAAGGTGCCTGAACCTTCGTAGGGCTCCAGTGCGCGCAGGCTCAAGCTGGCTTGATCGCCGTAAATGAGGGCCAATCTTTCGCGGATGTTTTTCAAACCAAAACCACCGCTGGAGGACCCTGCTGCGCCCTGAATTTCGGAGGGGTAAAAGCCGACCCCAGTGTCGCGCACGGTGATGATCAATTTGCCATGGATCACTTCTGCACGCAAGGCCAAAGTGCCACCTTCAGCTTTGGGCTCCAGGCCATGTTTGAAGGCGTTCTCAACCAAACTGAGCACCATCATGTTGGGCATCTCAGCGGAGTTCAAACCTTCAGGAATATCCCACTGCACTTGCAAGCGGTCTTCCATGCGCATTTTTTGAATGTCCAAGTAAGGTCGAATCACGGCCAACTCTTGGCCCAAATAACGCACGCTGCTGGTCGTGCTTTCCCGCATGGCTGGCAAGGTAGCGCGCAGCAATGCAATCAAACTCTTTTGCATCAAGCTGGCGCGGGGTGGATCGGTTTCAATCAGGTGATCAATCGAGGCCAAGGTGTTGAACAAAAAGTGTGGCTCGACTTGCGCTTGCATGGCGGACAAGCGGGCTTCTACCAATTGGCGCTTGAGTTGCTCGGCCTCGGCCAAGTAGGTGGCGGCTGTGGCTTTCTCTTCAGCTTGAATTTGTTGCTTAAAACTGGCCTTGATCACGATGGAGATCATGATCAACAAAAATGCCAGTTGCGGCATCTCAATCATGCCGCCCGCCATCATCAGAACAAAAGACGCACCAAAGAAGAGTTTCCAGCTGATGCTGACCAGCCACTTGGCATACGCGTAGAAGGCATCCTTGAAAGGTTGCCATGCGGATGGCGTTTGGGGTTGGGTTTGGGTTTGGGTTTGGGAATTTGTTTTGAAAGAAGTCATAAGGCCTCGCTGTTTGGAATGGGCCTAATGTAAAAACTTGTCATCGCCAATGCACGCAGTTTGCGACGAACGGTCAAATGCAATGCATGAACTGTCAAAAATGAAGATGAGCGTTTTGCAAACGGCTCGCAAATGGCTAGCAAATGGCTTGCCAAAGGGTTGCAAGCATCAATTGCCGTTGCGCTTGCCCTTGCTCAGGTCCACGCCCAATTGCTTGAGTTTGCGATAAAGGTGCGTGCGCTCAAGCCCTGTTTTGTCGGCCACACGGGTCATGGAGCCACCTTCATTGGCCAAGTGAAATTCAAAGTAGGCTTTCTCAAAGGCATCTCGCGCATCGCGCAAGGGCAAATCGAGGTTGAAGCTTTGCGAACCTTGCAAGGCCGCATCTGCGCCCACTGCCGGCGCTGCTTGCGGCGTGACAGCGGCGCCAGCGGGTGCAGACTGCGCCGCTTGGTAGGCCGCAGCTGCTTGGCGCACTTGCTCACGGGCCAAACCTTGCTCAACGGTCTTCAACAACTTTTGAAGTGTGATGGGTTTTTCTAAGAACGCCTGAGCGCCGATGCGAATGGCATCCACCGCGGTGTCAATGGTGGCATGTCCGCTCATCATGATGACTGGCATGTTCAAGAGCCCGCCAGTAGACCATTCTTTGAGCAAAGTCACGCCATCGGTGTCTGGCATCCAGATGTCCAGCAAGACCAAATCGGGACGCATGCGATTGCGAGCATCACGCGCTTGTGCAGCGTTCTCCGCCAACTCAACCGTGTGCCCTTCGTCGTTCAGAATTTCCGAGAGCAAATCACGAATGCCTAGCTCGTCATCCACCACCAAAATGTTTGCCATGTTGCTCTAAGTTGCCTCTAAATTGCATCGATTGTGCATCTTGAATCGGACATTTCCCATCGCCACAGAAACCGGCGCACCTCTCAAAGGGGCGCCAACCTCTCGACACTGAATGATAACGACACTTGGGCCCCTTTGACCACCCCGTTGTCGACGACATTGGCAATGTCCAAACGGGCGCCATGTTCGTCTGCAATTTTCTTCACCACCGCCAAGCCCAAACCGGTGCCTTTGGACTTGGTGGTCACATAAGGCTCGAACGCACGCTGCAAAATATGGGGTGCAAAACCAGGACCTTCGTCTGTCACCGTCAGTTTGACACGCTTGCGGGCGGGGCTCCAACGGGTGACCAGCATCACCTTGGAGCCGGCTTCGCTGGCATCTTGTGCGTTTTGGATCAGGTTGTGCACCACTTGGCGAAGTTGCTGGGCATCGCCCTCGATCAAGGGCAGGGTGGGGTCCAGGTCGGTGTACACCTGCGCCCGATGAGCGGATTCAGAAGGCTCTTGCGCGTACAGCACCATGACGTCTTGAATCAAAGCATTCAAATCCAAAGGGTTGAGCTCGGCCGATGGCAATCTGGCGTAATCGCGAAATTCGTTGACCAAGCGCTTCATGGCCGCCACTTGCTCGACGATGGTTTTGACCGACTTGGACAGCACCGTCTGATCGGCATCTTCTAACTTGCCATCGAGCTTGCGCTCCAAACGTTCAGCCGAGAGTTGGATCGGTGTGAGCGGGTTTTTAATCTCGTGGGCCAAACGGCGCGCCACTTCACCCCAGGCCTGCGAGCGTTGGGCCGACACAATTTCAGAAATGTCATCAAACACCAAAAGGCGCATGCCGTCTGGCAAGATGGCGCCGCGCGCCACCAAGGTGACGGAGGTGGCCTCTAAGCCCTGGCCCGAAGCATGGATTTCAAACGACTTTTGCCAGTGGTCCAGTTCGTGCCGGTCTTTGTCGGCATTCAACAGTTCAAACTGCTCTTGGACGCCTGCTGCAAAATTTTGCAAATGGGGCAAGCTCAGCAGGGCTCTTTTTTCATGTGCGGCCAATGGCACTTTCAAAATGCGCGTCGCGCCGGGGTTGGATGACTGAATCACGCCTCGGGCATTCAACACAATCACACCGGCGGTCAGGTTGTCCAAGATGGTTTGCAAGTTGCCCCGCGCAGCATCCAGCTGCGTCAGACTTCGCTCTACCGTGCTGCGTGCGTCGGACAACTGCTGCGTCATCTCGGCAAATGATCGGGTCAGGCCACCCAACTCATCTTTGCCCTGCAAGGTGTATTTGGGCGACAAGTCGCCTGCCGCCACTTGCCGCATCCCCAAAGCCAAGAGCAACAAAGGGCGCGCCAACTGATTGCCCAGCAGCATGGCCAGCAAAACCGCCGCCAACACGGCCATGATCAGACTGAGCGTGAGCGTGCCGATGTACATTTTTCGAAGGCCGTCGCGGGCCAAAGCACGCTCTTGGTACTCGCGGTTGGCCAATTGCACATCCAGCGCATTGGCCACCAAGGTGGCGGGCAGTTCTTGCGAAATTTGCAAAACCCAAGGATCGTCTCTCAAGCTCAAACTGTTTTGCGGCACCAGCGTTAAAACTTTGATGCGGCCATTGGGTGCCCCCGCCGAATCGTCCAAGCCCTCCACAATTTCAAGGGAGAGCTTGCTGCGAACCTGTTTCAATTGAGAAGTGGTAGGCCGCTCTGGTCGAATGTCAAACTTGGAGTGCCCAGCCGTGGCAATCAAGCGACCATCGAGCGTCCACAACACCGCGTCGTTGGCGTCCATCTGTGAACGGACACGGTCTAGCATCAGCGGGGCACTGGCCTCTTGCACATCGACCAATTGCTGCGCCGCCACCCTAGACTGTTTGGCCAAATCACCCGTCAGAGTGTCCAGGGTCGCGCGGCCTAAGTTCAGACCCGCCACCAAAGCGCCTTCCACCTTCACGTCAAACCAGCTCTCAATGGAACGGGACACGAATTGGTAGGACACCACGTAAATCAACACACCCGGCACCACACCCACCAAGGCAAAAATGGCCGCTAATTTCACCAAAAGCCGAGAGCCAAATTGGCCCTGCCTGACACGAACGATCAGGCGCACCGAGCCCCACACCAGACCCAGCAACAGCAAACCGGCCACCACCATGTTGACGGTGTACAGGCGCTCGTAGTTACGGTCGTAGAGCGCCCTGTTGCTGGTGGCCTGTGTCAACAAGACCAGCAAGCCTAGGCCAATGGTGAGCAACAGTGTGACGCCAATGCCGACCATCCAGCGAACCGTTTTAGACGGTTGCGCGCCGGTGGCAATTCTTTCGGACTTGGATCGGTTCATGTGATTGACCAGCGTTGAGGCTTGCCGTCAACGGCCCATCTCAGAGCTGAGGCGCAAGGTTTTCTGGGTGGCCAAATTCCACTCCGCATTGCTGCCTGCCGTCATTTGGAAAGGCCTTGGCAGTTGCGACACATCGAGTCGGAACTTGAAGCTCATCGTGTATTTGCTGTCACTGTCGATGTCGGCAACGTCTGCCAGTTTCCAGTTGACCGTTCGGCGAATGGCCGCCAAGGCTTCCGGCAGGGTTTCAAAGTTTTGCGACAAGCTGCTGGCCGAGCCCACAAAGCCAATGGGATCGCGCGAGACGTTGAGGCGCCACAAGCGTGTCAGAGGTTGGTAGGCCAAGCGGTAATGACGGGCCACCGCGCCAATTTTCTTGTCGTACCAGTACCAACGGTCTCGGGTAATTTCGACCTCGGTCACAAAATAGATGGGCATGCCTTTTTGCAAGGCATCTTCGACCACGGGGCTGAGCTCAAGCCGCAGGCTGCTTTGCAGCAACAAGGCGCCATCTGCACGCTCTAGGCGCAATTCAGTGATGTCCACCGCAGAGCCTGATGGCGCTTGCGCCCCTGCGGGCGTGACAAACATGGCACTGATCAGGGCCACGCAGGCCCACAGCACACGCAGCCCAAGCCTTGTGCGCCCCAAACCGCTCAACTCAGATTGAACGCTTTTCCAGCAGTGCGTAATAAAAACCGTCATGTTCACCCATCCGATTGTCGCGGAGACTGGCTTCAGATGCGACATGGGAGGGTGTTAAATGACCCGGAGAGGGCAAGATGATGGCATCAGTGTTGTGTTGAACAAACGTTTGAATTTGAGTTTCGCCCTCGGCCTTGAATACCGAGCAGGTGCAATAGAGCAACCGGCCGCCTGGTTTGACCAAGGGCCACAGTGCTTTTAAGAGCTTGGCCTGAATGGCCGCCAATTGCGCCACATCGCTTTCCCGGCGCAACCAACGCACATCGGGATGCCTGCGGCCAATGCCTGAGGCGGTGCAAGGTGCATCCAACAAGATGCCATCGAAAGGCACGCCATTCCACCAATCGGCCGTTTGGCCTGCATCTGCTGCCACCACTTGCGCTTGCACCTTGAGGCGCTCCAGGTTTTGCTGAATGCGCTCACAGCGCTGAGGGTCGACATCCAGCGCCAGCACGTGGGCGGTGGGCTCGCATTCCAACAAATGTCCAGTTTTGCCGCCAGGTGCAGCGCAAGCATCCAACAGGCGCAAGCTTTGACCGGAAGCTTTCAAGCCCTTGAGCAACAAGGGCGCCGCCAACTGCGCCGCGGCATCTTGCACAGACACATGGCCCAGATCAAAACCGGGCAGTTGATGGACGGGCACCGCTTTGGCCAATTGAACACCCATCTCGGCCACCGCTTTGGCCGCAATGCCTTGCGCTTGCAATGCCTGCAGGTAAGTGGGCACAGACTGATGCTGCAGATTCACACGCAAGCTCATGGGGGCGGCAGATTTTGCCGCTTCCAAAATAGCCTGCCAGTCTTGGGGATGATCTGACTGCAAGCGCTTGACCCACCACACCGGATGGTTCCACTGCGCAGTCAGATCGGCCTCTGTACTGGCCAACAAGCTGTCTTTCTCACGTAAAAAACGGCGCAGGCAAGCATTCACAAAGGGTGCTTGCGCGCGCATGTCCTTGTGCCGGCGTGCGGCCTCCACCGCTTGATTCACCAGCGTGTGCACCGGATATGGCGCTGTGTCATCTTGCCAAGACAGCGCCAAGGCGGTGCACAACAAAGCATCTGCGGCCGCAGGTGGCGCTTTGCGTGCCAAGCATTTGCGCAGCGCCACAGCGCGGCCCCAAGAACGCATGGCTTGAAACGACAGCGCTTGCACGCCAGGACGCAAGTCTTTGGCCACCGCATCGATGGCCGCCGTCATGGAGCGACCGCCGTGAACTGCTTGCGCCACATGCGCGGTGGCTTGTAACAACTGCCACAGAGGCGCTTGCAAATTTTGCACAGGGGTGTTCATTCAGCCGTCTTCACCATTCAAGCGTTCTTGACTCACGCCAACAAATCGGCAATGTCCAAGGTTTGCGCTGGCAGAAACTTGACTTGCTTGGCCAGCACATTGGCCGGAAATTGGGTGACTGCCTCGTTGTATTTCAAAGCGGCTTGGTTGTAGGCATCCATGAGGGGCCAGGCCTGCGCTTTCAAACGGTCAAACTTATAAGGCAGCGGGTCGATGAACCAAGTGGCTTCGCCACTTTGACCCGCACGAATTTCTGTCTTGGCCCAAGTCGCCAAAGCCAAGCGGTCTTGATTGACCTTTTGCATGGCATGAACCGACAGAGGTTGTGTGCGCGCCAAGTCCAAACTGTCAGACAAGTCTTCCAAGATTTTGAGCAGATTCAAGTCGCGCTCGTTTTTGAGCAAGGCTTCTGGCAAGGCTGCCTCTTCCATTTCACTCAGCATGTCGCGCATGGATGCCGGCAAATTGCCTTGCACCCAAATGAGCACACGCAGCAATTGCGCATCGACGGCCGCAAACTGTTTGGCCACGCTGGCGCGCAACAGCACCAAACGGTTGTACGCACCGACGGCCCAAAAAAACAGGACCGCCAAGACAGAGCAAAAAATCAAAACAGACATGTGGGTGTCATTGTGAATCAAAAATTTCCCAAAAACAAAACGCCTCTGGCCGCGTCAACGGTGCAGAGGCGTTTGAGACATTCCGGCCGAAGCCGGAGGTCGATCAGGTGTTCGAGTCGGCAGCGTTGGCTGCGTCTTCGGTCAACTGTTGGGCTTCGGCCAATTCAACGGCTTCGGCTTCTGTGATGGCGCGGCGTTCTGCCTCGTCCATCGCGTCTTTGGCGGCACGTGCTTTGTGATAAGCCAAGCCTGTACCGGCAGGGATCAAACGACCCACAATGACGTTCTCTTTCAAACCACGCAACTCGTCGCGCTTGCCCATGATGGCAGCCTCGGTGAGCACGCGGGTGGTTTCCTGGAAGGAAGCCGCAGAGATGAACGAGTCGGTCGACAAAGAGGCCTTGGTGATACCGAGCAACAAGTTGCTGAAGGTTGCAGGGATTTTGCCTTCGGCGCGCAATGCGTCGTTGGTGTTCAAAATCTCTGAACGCTCAACTTGCTCACCCGAGATGTAAGTGGAGTCACCAATGTTCTCAACCACCACACGGCGCAGCATCTGACGCACGATCACTTCAATGTGCTTGTCATTGATCTTCACGCCCTGCAAACGGTAAACGTCTTGCACTTCGTCAACGATGTAACGGGCCAACTCTTCCATGCCGAGCAAGCGCAAGATGTCTTGTGGGTCGGCAGGACCGTCCACAATGCTCTCGCCCTTGTTGACCACCTGGCCTTCGTGGACCACGATGTTCTTCTCTTTGGGGATGAGTTCGTCCCACACTTTGCCTTCTGGGTCCGTGATCTGCAAACGAACCTTGCCTTTGGTCTCTTTACCAAACGACACGGTACCGGTCATCTCGGCCAACATGCCCTTGTCTTTAGGGCTGCGGGCTTCGAACAGTTCGGCCACACGTGGCAAACCGCCGGTAATGTCTCGGGTCTTCTGACCTTCCACAGGGATACGCGCCAAGACTTCGCCTGGGCCCACATCTTGACCGTCGCGCACTTGGATCAAAGAGCCGATTTGGAAACCGATGGTCACCGAGTGATCGGTACCCGGAATCTTCACTTCTTTGCCAGAGGCGTCGATCAATTTGACTTGAGGACGGACCACTTTGGTCGAGCCACGACGCTTCGGATCGATCACCACCAAGGTCGACAAACCGGTCACTTCATCGACCTGCTTGGCAACCGTGAGGCCTTCTTCGACGTTCTCGAATTGGGTCTTACCCGCAAACTCAGTGATGATGGGTCGTGTGAGCGGATCCCAGTTGGCCAAAATCGCACCCGCCTTGATGGCTTGGTCAATCTTGACCGTGAGGATGGCGCCGTAAGGCACCTTGTGACGCTCACGTTCACGGCCATGTTCGTCGTGAATGATGATCTCGCCAGAGCGAGAAATGACGACCAACTCACCTTTGGTGTTGGTGACATAACGCATGGCAGCGTTGAAGCCAATCAAACCATTGGACTTGGCTTCGACGCTAGAAGCAACAGAAGCACGTGAAGCCGCACCACCAATGTGGAAGGTCCGCATGGTCAGCTGTGTACCTGGCTCGCCAATCGACTGGGCAGCAATCACACCCACAGCTTCGCCGTTGTTGATCAAACCACCACGGCCCAAGTCGCGGCCGTAGCACATGGCGCACAAACCGAAGCGTGTGGCGCAAGTGAGGGCTGTGCGAACTTTGACTTCGTCGACGCCTTCGGCTTCAAAGACTTCAATCATGTCTTCGTCCAGCAAGGTGCCGGCAGGAGCCAACAACGCGCGTGACTCGGGGTGCAACACTTCGTCAGCCAAAGTGCGGCCCAAGACGCGATCGCGCAAGGACTCGATCACTTCACCGCCTTCAACGATGGCGCGCATTTGCGAGCCCTCGGTGGTGCCGCAATCAAGTTCTTTCACCACCAAGTCTTGGGTCACGTCGACCAAACGACGTGTCAAGTAACCGGAGTTGGCTGTCTTCAAAGCCGTATCGGCCAAGCCTTTACGTGCACCGTGTGTGGAGATGAAGTACTGCAACACGTTCAGACCTTCACGGAAGTTGGCCGTGATCGGTGTCTCAATGATCGAGCCGTCAGGCTTGGCCATCAAACCACGCATACCTGCCAACTGACGAATCTGCGCTGCAGAACCGCGGGCGCCGGAGTCGGCCATCATGTAAATGGAGTTGAATGACTCTTGGTCCACCACGTTGCCGTGACGGTCAGTGGTTTTCTCTTTACGGAGTTGGTCCATCATCACCTTGGACACAGCGTCACCCGCTTTGCCCCAGATGTCAACGACCTTGTTGTAGCGCTCGCCAGAAGTGACCAGACCCGACACATATTGCTGTTCGATGTCTTTGACTTCTTTTTCGGCTTCACCAATGATGGCGCCCTTCTCTGGCGGCACCAACATATCGTCGATGCCGATCGAGATGCCTGAACGTGTGGCCAAACGGAAACCGTTTTGCAGCAACTTGTCGGCAAACACCACGGTGTCTTTCAAACCGCACTTGCGGAAAGACGTGTTGATGAGCTTGGAAATTTCTTTCTTCTTGAGTGCTTTGTTGATGTTCTCGAAAGCCAAGCCTTTGGGCAAGATTTCGGACAACAAGGCACGGCCCACAGTGGTGTACACCATGTTGGTAGAAGGCGTGAACTCTTTGGTTTCTTTGTTTTGAATCCAATCGGTAATGCGCACGCTGATCTTGGTTGTCAATTCAACCACTTTGGCGTCCAAAGCAGATTGAACTTCTGCGATGTCGGCAAAGATCATGCCTTCGCCTTTGGCGTTGATGCGTTCGCGGGTTGTGTAGTACAAGCCCAGCACCACGTCTTGTGACGGCACGATAGAAGGTTCACCGTTGGCTGGGAACAGCACGTTGTTAGAAGCGAGCATCAAGGTGCGGGCTTCCATTTGTGCTTCCACAGACAAAGGCACGTGAACGGCCATTTGGTCACCGTCGAAGTCGGCGTTGAAGGCCGCGCAAACGAGAGGGTGCAACTGAATGGCTTTGCCTTCAATCAGCAAGGGCTCAAACGCTTGAATGCCCAAACGGTGCAAAGTAGGCGCACGGTTCAACATCACGGGGTGCTCTTTGATCACCTCTTCCAAGATGTCCCACACCACGGGTGTACCGGCTTCAACTTCTTTCTTGGCCGCCTTGATGGTGGTCGCAATGCCCATGGCTTCGAGACGTGCAAAGATGAAAGGCTTGAACAACTCGATGGCCATCAACTTGGGCAAACCGCACTGGTGCAGCTTGAGGGTTGGGCCCACGGTAATCACAGAACGACCCGAGTAGTCGACGCGCTTACCCAACAAGTTTTGACGGAAACGACCGCTCTTACCTTTGATCATGTCGGCCAAAGATTTGAGGGCACGCTTGTTGGCACCGGTCATGGCTTTACCGCGGCGACCGTTGTCGAGCAAGGAGTCCACCGCTTCTTGCAACATGCGCTTTTCGTTGCGTGCAATGATCTCGGGTGCTTTCAACTCGAGCAAGCGGCGCAGACGGCTGTTGCGGTTAATGACGCGGCGGTACAAGTCGTTCAAGTCGGAAGTGGCAAAACGGCCACCGTCCAGTGGCACCAAAGGACGCAGGTCCGGTGGCAACACGGGCAAGACTTCGAGCACCATCCACTCAGGCTTGATGCCTGATTTCTTGAAGGCTTCGAGCACTTTCAAACGCTTGGCGTTTTTCTTGACCTTGACTTCAGAGCCAGTGAGGTCGCCGCGCAGGCGTTCGATTTCGGATTCGATTTCAATGCCGTGCAACAAATCTTTGATGCCTTCCGCGCCCATTTTGGCTTGGAATTCATCACCATACTCTTGCACTTTGGCATCGTAGTCGTCTTCGGACATGATGCTGTATTTCTTCAAAGGTGTCATGCCAGGGTCGGTCACAACATATGCTTCGAAGTACAACACGCGTTCGATGTCACGCAGGGTCATGTCGAGCACCAAGCCCAAACGGCTAGGCAAAGATTTCAAGAACCAGATGTGCGCGCAAGGTGCTGCCAAGTCAATGTGACCCATGCGTTCGCGACGCACTTTGGTCTGTGTGACTTCAACGCCGCACTTCTCGCAGATCACGCCGCGGTGCTTCAAGCGCTTGTATTTACCGCACAAGCATTCGTAGTCTTTGATCGGGCCAAAAATCTTGGCGCAAAACAAACCATCACGCTCAGGCTTGAACGTGCGGTAGTTGATGGTTTCAGGCTTTTTAACTTCGCCGAAAGACCAAGAACGGATTTTCTCGGGAGAAGCCAATCCAATGCGGATGGCATCAAAATGCTCGTCCGGTGTGAACTGCTTGAACAGGTCCAGAAGTGATTTCATGAGACTCTTCCTTTTATTAATCTAGCAGGGGTTCAAGAACGCTCGAGTTCAATGTCGAGACCCAAGGAACGAATTTCCTTGACCAAGACGTTGAACGATTCGGGCATGCCGGCACTGATGGTGTGTTCGCCTTTGACGATGCTTTCGTACACTTTGGTACGACCTTGCACGTCGTCGGACTTGACCGTGAGCATCTCTTGCAACACATAGGAGGCACCGTAAGCTTCCAAAGCCCACACCTCCATCTCGCCGAAACGCTGGCCACCAAACTGGGCCTTGCCGCCCAAAGGCTGCTGCGTGACCAGTGAGTAAGGACCGGTGGAACGGGCGTGCATTTTGTCGTCGACCAAGTGGTGCAACTTCAAGAAGTGCATGTAGCCGATGGTGGTGGGACGCTCGAAAGCTTCGCCAGTACGGCCATCAAACAAATGCGCTTGTGTGCGCGTGGCAGTCAAACCTTTGCGAGCCGCCAAGTCATCGGGGTACGCCAGTTTCAACATGGTGCGAATTTCTTCTTCCGCAGCACCGTCGAACACGGGTGTCGCGAAGGGCAAACCACCTTTGAGGTTTTCTGCCATGGCCAACACGTCTTGGTCCGACAACTGCGACAAGTCTTCTTTGCGGCCAATGCCGTTGTAGAGCTCTTCGAACAGTGTGCGGAACTCGGCCACGCGGGCTTCGGCTTGGAGCATGTCACCAATGCGGTGACCAATGCCCTTGGCAGCCCAACCCAAGTGAACTTCCAGCACCTGACCCACGTTCATCCGTGAAGGAACGCCCAAGGGGTTCAACACGATGTCGGCAGGGGTACCGTCGGCCATGTAAGGCATGTCTTCAACAGGCACGATCTTGGAGACCACACCCTTGTTACCGTGACGGCCGGCCATTTTGTCACCAGGCTGCAAGCGGCGCTTGACGGCCAAGTAGACCTTGACCATTTCAGAACGCCTGCTGGCAACTCGTCGCCTTGCGTGAGTTTCTTGCGCTTCTCTTCGAAAGCCAAGTCAAAGCTGTGACGGGTTTGCTCAAGTGAGTTCTTGATCGACTCGAGTTGGCTGGCAACTTCTTCGTCGGCAGGACGAATGTCGAACCAGTGGAACTTCTCGATAGACTCGAGGTAAGCCTTGTCCAGCTTGGTGCCTTTGGCCAGCTTTTGCGGGCCGCCGTTGGCAACTTTGCCGATCAAGAGTTTTTCGATACGGTCAAAGGCGTCGGCTTCAACGATGCGCAACTGATCGTTCAAATCCAAGCGGAAGCGCTTGAGTTCGTCGTCAATAATTTGTTGCGCACGCTTGTCGCGCACGATGCCTTCGCGTGTGAACACTTGAACGTCGATCACGGTACCTTGTGAACCTTGATCAACGCGCAGTGAGGTGTCTTTCACGTCGCTGGCTTTTTCACCGAAGATGGCGCGGAGCAGCTTCTCTTCAGGTGTGAGTGTGGTTTCACCTTTGGGTGTGACCTTGCCCACCAACACATCGCCAGGCTGCACTTCTGCACCCACGTAGATGATGCCGGACTCGTCCAAGCGGCCCAATTGCTGCTCTGACAAGTTGGGAATGTCGCGTGTGATTTCTTCGGCGCCCAACTTGGTGTCGCGCGCCATCACCACCAACTCTTCGATGTGAATCGAGGTGTAGCGGTCTTCAGAGACCACGCGCTCGGAGATCAAGATCGAGTCTTCGAAGTTGTAACCGTTCCAAGGCATGAAAGCGATCAGCATGTTTTGACCGATGGCGATTTCGCCCAAGTCAGTGGATGCGCCGTCGGCAATCACGTCACCTTTGGCCAACTTGTCACCACGCTTGACAATGGCGCGCTGGTGAATGTTGGTGTTCTGGTTAGAACGTTGGTATTTGATGAGGTTGTAAATGTCCACGCCCACCTCACCCGCTTGGGTTTCGTTGTCGTTGACACGAATCACGATGCGGGTGGCATCGACATAGTCGACCACACCACCGCGAGTGGCTGTGACCACGGTGCCAGAGTCAACCGCAGCAACGCGCTCGATACCAGTACCCACCAGTGGTTTTTCAGGACGGAGCACAGGCACGGCTTGACGTGACATGTTGGCACCCATCAACGCGCGGTTGGCGTCATCGTGCTCAAGGAACGGCACCAAAGAGGCCGCCACAGACACGATCTGAGCAGGCGAGACGTCCATGTATTGAATGCGATCTGCACCGCACAAAATGGATTCACCTTTTTCACGGGCAGACACCAGGCCGTCGGTCAAACGACCGTCTTTGTCCAAAGTGGCGTTGGCCTGAGCGATCACATACTTGCCTTCTTCGATGGCGGACAAGTAATCAATTTCCATGGTGACTTTGCCATCCACCACACGGCGGTAAGGCGTCTCAATGAAACCGTACTCATTCAAACGCGCATACAAGGCGAGTGAGTTGATCAGACCAATGTTAGGACCTTCAGGCGTTTCAATAGGGCACACACGACCGTAGTGGGTCACGTGCACGTCACGCACTTCAAAGCCAGCACGCTCGCGGGTCAAACCACCTGGGCCAAGGGCAGACACACGACGCTTGTGCGTGATCTCTGCCAAAGGATTGGTTTGGTCCATGAACTGTGACAACTGGGATGCACCAAAGAACTCTTTGAGCGCCGCAGAAATTGGCTTGGAGTTGATCAGGTCGTGAGGCATCAGAGGCTCTTGCTCTGCTTGACCCAAACGCTCTTTCACCGCTTTTTCGATACGTGCCAAACCGGTACGGTATTGGTTCTCGGCCAACTCGCCCACGCAACGCACGCGGCGATTGCCCAAGTGATCGATGTCATCGACTTCGCCGCGGCCATTGCGCAAGTCAACCAAGATCTTGACCACGGCCAAGATGTCTTCGTTGGTCAGCACCATCGGACCCGTTGACTCGTCGCGGCCCACGCGGGCGTTGAATTTCATGCGGCCCACGCGTGACAAATCGTACGTATCGGGGTTGTAGAACAAGCGCTGGAACAAGGCTTGCACTGCGTCTTCTGTCGGTGGCTCACCAGGGCGCATCATGCGGTAGATGGCCACACGCGCTGCGAATTCGTCAACGGTTTCGTCCACCCGCAATGTTTGCGAAATGTACGCACCTTGGTCGAGTTCGTTGGTGTAGATGCATTGAATCTCTTGCACGCCAGCGGAGCGCAATTTCTTCAGCAAAACTTCTGTGAGTTCTTCGTTGGCTTTGGCAATGATTTCGCCAGTGTCGGTGTCGACAATGTTGCGAGCTACGACGCGGCCAATCAGGAAGTCTTCTGGCACGCTGATGTGCGTGGTGCCAGATTGTTCGAGTTCACGGGTGTGACGAACGGTAATGCGCTTGTCTTTGGCGACAACCACTTTGCCAGATTTGTCGGTGATGTCGAAACGGGCCACTTCGCCGCGCAGACGCTCGGACACAAATTCCATTTGTGCGCCACTGTCCATCAAGCGGAAGTTGTCGTTCACAAAGAAGTTGGCCAGAATCGATTCTGGGTTCAAGCCAATGGCTTTGAGCAAAATGGTGACGGGCATCTTGCGACGACGGTCAACACGGAAGTACAGCAAGTCTTTGGGATCGAATTCGTAGTCGAGCCATGAACCGCGGTAAGGGATGATGCGTGCGCTGAACAACAATTTGCCAGAGCTGTGTGTCTTGCCCTTGTCGTGTTCGAAGAACACGCCAGGTGAACGGTGCAACTGAGACACGATCACGCGCTCTGTGCCGTTGATGATGAAAGAGCCTTTGTCGGTCATGAGGGGCACTTCGCCCATGTAGACTTCTTGCTCTTTCACTTCTTTCACAACTTTAGATTGTGATGTGGAAGAGTCACGATCGTAAATGATCAACTGAACGCGAGCGCGCACAGCAGATGCAAAGGTGAGGCCACGTGTTTGGCATTCGCGTACATCAAAGGCCGGTTTGGCCAAGTTGTACTCGAGAAATTTCATCTCGACAAAACCGTTGTGTGACACGATGGGGAAAGCTGACTCAAACGCAGCTTGCAAACCCTCGTGGGCACGTTTGTTAGAGGCAACACCTGCTTGCAAAAATGACGTGTAAGCGTCTTTTTGCATTTGCAGCAAGTAAGGGACTTCGAGCACGCTTTCGCGGCTTCCGAAACTTTTGCGAATGCGTTTGCGTTCGGTAAATGAATAGGCCATGAGATCTCCGGGGCTTGATCTTTCGGCGACTGTGTACTTCATGAACAACGCGTTGTTCACAAGGCGGGCTTGGCCGCTGGCCTCTACCAGCGTTGGCGGACGGCTGCGCATTGCACGCAGCCCGAACCAAGGCGTCTCTGCAGTCGGGTCAGAGAACACTCAAAAAAACGTGTTTCACCACATGTTTTTGGCTGTGCTCTGTAAGCACCAAAGGCTGGAGGCCCTTGTGGGACCTTCCAGCCTTGGACAAAAGTCGAATTATTTGAGTTCGACTTTGGCGCCGGCTTCTTCCAGCTTTTTCTTAGCAGCTTCAGCATCAGCTTTAGAAACAGCTTCTTTGACTGCTTTAGGAGCGCCGTCAACCATGTCTTTGGCTTCTTTCAAGCCCAAGCCAGTGATTTCGCGAACAGCTTTAATGACGGACACTTTGTTAGCGCCGGCTTCGAGCAACATCACGTTGAATTCTGTTTGCTCTTCAGCAGCAGCAGCGCCGCCACCGCCACCACCAGCAGCAGGTGCTGCCATGGCTGCGGCGCTCACGCCAAATTTCTCTTCGATGGCTTTCACCAAGTCGTTGAGTTCCAAGACCGTCATGCTATCGAGAGCGGTCAAAAATGCGTCTTTATCAAATGACATTTTGATTTCCTAAAATTATTTAAAAAAGGACTGCGCGGTTACGCGGCAGCCGTTTCGCCTTTTTGGGCCGCCAATGCACCCAACACCACTGCGGTGCGAGACATGGGGGACATCAATAAGCCGCACAACTGGGCCAACAAAACTTCTTTCGAAGGGATGTTTGACAGTTGCTTAACGCCGTTGGCATCCAAGACTTTGCCTGAGATGGCACCACCGCGAATGACCAACTTGTCGTTGGTTTTCGCGAAGTCAGCGACTACTTTTGCAGCAGCCACAGCATCTACAGAGAAGCCATAGATCAGCGGACCGGTCATCTGATCAGCGACAACTTCAAACGAGGTTCCGGCAACAGCACGGCGGGCCAAGGTGTTTTTCAACACACTCAGGCTCACACCTTTGCTACGTGCATCAGAACGCAGTTTGGTCATGTCAGTGACCGTGATGCCGCGGTATTCCGCAATCACCAGCGTTTGAGCTTTAGCGGCGAGGCTGGTCACTTCTGAAATGACCGCTTCTTTCTCACTGCGATTAAGACTCAAGGTCTACTCCTTTTGAATGAGCTTTCGAGCAAATTTGCTCTAGAGCTCGCCTAATTTCAGCGATCAACTGTTCAGGATTTTGTCCATCTGCAGCGGGATCGCCATCTGCGTTGGCTTTCACGATTAAGTGCATTGCTGCACACCAACGGTCTTGGATGGCCTGAACTTGGTCCGAAGATTGGGTTCAGCCCACCACACTGAGCGTCGTGCCAGGTTGCCCTGGCACGCCACTCGGTTTTTCACGATCAAGCCGCGATGGATTGTGTGTCGACGCGAACGCCCACACCCATGGTGGAAGACAGCGCCACTTTGCGCAGGTAAACACCTTTGCTGGTTTGGGGCTTGGCCTTGACCAAAGCGTCCACCAATGCGGCCAAGTTGCCTTGCAACTTTTCAACGTCAAATGAGCGCAGGCCAATGGCACCGTGCACGATACCGGCTTTGTCAACGCGGAACTGGACTTGACCTGCTTTGGCGTTTTTAACCGCTGTCGCAACGTCGGCAGTCACAGTGCCAACCTTGGGGTTAGGCATCAGACCACGTGGGCCCAAGATTTGACCCAAAGTACCCACAACGCGCATGGCGTCAGGGGCAGCAATCACCACGTCGAAAGGCATGTCACCGGCTTTGACTTGAGCAGCCAAATCGTCCATGCCCACCACGTCAGCACCAGCGGCGCGGGCTTCATCAGCCTTGGCACCTTGGGCAAACACGGCAACGCGTTTTGTTTTACCAGTGCCGTTAGGCAAGACCACGGCGCCACGCACCACTTGGTCAGATTTCTTGGCATCAATACCGAGCTGCACAGCCACTTCGATGGACTCATCGAACTTGGCTGTTGCGCACTCTTTCACCAAAGCCAAAGCATCGGCCACAGCGTACAACTTGTTGGCATCAACTTTGCCAACCAGTGCTTTTTGTTTTTTAGTCAGTTTGGACATTTACACGCCCTCCACAGTCACGCCCATTGAGCGAGCAGAACCAGCGATGATGCGAACAGCAGCGTCCAAATCAGCAGCGTTCAAATCTTTCATTTTTGCTTTTGCAATTTCTTCGAGCTGAGCACGAGAAATTTTGCCAACCTTGTCGGCGTGTGGACGGGCAGAACCCTTGTCCAACTTGATGGCTTTCTTGATCAAGGTGGTCGCTGGAGGCGTCTTGATGATGAAAGTAAAGCTCTTGTCAGCAAAAGCAGTGATCACCACTGGCAAAGGCAGACCTGGCTCAACACCTTGGGTCTGGGCGTTGAACGCCTTGCAGAATTCCATGATGTTCAAACCACGTTGACCCAAAGCTGGGCCGATAGGGGGGGATGGGTTGGCCTTGCCAGCTGGAACTTGCAGCTTAACGAAGCCGACGATTTTTTTCGCCATGTTGAACTCCTAGTGGGTGCAAACGCTTGAGGTTTAGGTCAAGCTCCCCAAATTAACGACTCTTCTTTTTTAAAACTTCACTTGCTGAGTCGGGTAGCTCGTGAAGAGTTTCATCTGATCAGTTGGGGTCAGAGCAAATTTACTTCGTAAATCTTGATCTGACCCGCAATCTTTTGAGGTAAGTCTCTAAACCCCTTAGGGGGTTTGGGACTTAACTTAGGTTTTTTCGACTTGTCCAAATTCCAACTCAACAGGTGTGGCACGTCCGAAGATCGTGACAGACACACGCATTTTGTTTTTCTCGTAATTCACTTCTTCCACCGTGCCGTTGAAGTCCGTGAACGGACCTTCTTTCACGCGCACATACTCGCCCACTTCAAACTCCACCTTGTGGCGGGGCTTGTCGGTACCTTCTTGCATTTGATTGACGATCTTGCGAACGTCATCTTCTGAAATAGGGGCTGGACGGTTTTTGGCACCACCCACAAAGCCAGTGACTTTGTTGGTGTGCTTCACCAAGTGCCATGTCTCATCGTCCATGACCATCTCGACCAGCACGTAGCCAGGGAAAAACTTACGCTCAGTGGTGCGCTTTTGGCCATTCTTCATCTCAACCACTTCTTCAGTGGGAACCAGAATGCGACCAAATTTGCTTTGCATCTCGGCGCGCTGAATGCGCTCGATGATGTTGCGCTCAACCGCTTTTTCCATGCCCGAATAGGCATGAACCACATACCACTTCAAATCTGGGTTGGTGGATTCGCCCGCTTTAGGGGCATTGTCAACAGCATCAATCATTATTTTTTCCACCCCAAGATCAGATCGTAGAAAACCCACTCGAGCGTTTTGTCAGTCAGCCACAAAAAGAGCGCCATCACCACCACAAACACGAATACGTATGCGGTAATTTGCATGGCCTCTTTGCGCTCTGGCCAAACGACCTTCTTTACTTCGCGCACGGCATCTTGGCCGAACGACACAAATTGCTTGCCTGTTTCCGAAAGCAAAAAGACCACAACAGACACCGCCAAGCCAACAATCAACGCACCCCATTGGGCCAAAGCGCCTTGCTTAGAGAGCACGTAAAAAGCAGCCAAGGATGCCACAGCCAAAACAATGGCCAAGCCAAGCTTGAGCTTGTCAGCAGTGGAACCTACGGTTTGAACTTCAGAAGTTGCCATGTGGGCTTACAGACCTTTTTAGACTCTTTCGAGCCCTACAAAATTACCTTGTCTTTTAGACGCCGAAGCCCGCCAGGTGATGGCGGGCTTGTTTTGCTCACCTTTTCAGGTGGCAGGGGCAGTAGGAATCGAACCTACAACCTTCGGTTTTGGAGACCGACGCTCTGCCAATTGAGCTATACCCCTTCAGCGTTTGAAAGACGCAAATTAGGCGATGATTTTGGCAACAACGCCAGCGCCCACAGTGCGGCCGCCTTCGCGGATCGCAAAACGCAGACCTTCTTCCATGGCGATCGGGTTGATCAACTTCACAGTGATCGACACGTTGTCACCAGGCATCACCATCTCTTTGCCTTCTGG
>CANBWP010000028.1 GCA_947373185.1 Comamonadaceae bacterium
CCACCATATACAAGGGCTCGGAATTTTTTCCGAGCCCTTTTTTTGCGACAACAAATCGCCACAAAGTTCGCATCAAATGGATTTCGCTGCCCCTCGCGCCACATGCAACTTCTTTAGGCTGTCAATCAAACGGTGATGTCTGTCTAAGCCTTCCAGTTTCATGCTGGTGGGTGTCAGGCCATGGAAACGCACACTGCCGTTCACTGAACCCAAGACGGCATCCATGCGCGCATCGCCAAACATGCGGCGAAAGTTGTGTTCATAGTTGGCCATTTCAAGGTCTGGATCCAAAGACACTTCCAGCGCCACATTCAGGGCTTGGTAAAACAGCTTGCGTTCAACGGTGTTGTCGTTGTATTGCAAGAAAGCACCCACCAACTCCTGCGCAGCATCCAGTTGTTTCAAGGCCAAGTTGATCAGCAGCTTTAACTCCAGCACCGTCAGCTGACCCCATTCAGTGTTTTCATCAAACTCAATGCCGATGAGCGTGGCAATGTCGGCGTATTCGTCCAGCTCGTTATTTTCCAAACGGTCTAGCAGCGCAGCCAAACTTTTGTCGCTCAAGCGGTGCAGGTTCAGAATGTCTTCGCGGAACAATAAGGCTTTGTTGGTGTTGTCCCAAATCAAATCCTCGATGGGGTAAATTTCAGAATACCCTGGCACCAATATGCGACACGCTATCGAGCCCAGTTGATCGTGCACAGTGGAGTAAACCTCTTTGCCCATGCCTTGCAAAATGCCCATCAAGCTGGCGGCCTCGTCGGCATTGGCTGTGGGGCCTTGACCGGCAAAGTTCCACTCTACAAATTCATAATCGGGCTTAGCGCTAAAGAAGCGCCAAGACACAATGCCGCTAGAGTCAATGAAATGCTCTACAAAGTTGTAAGGCTCGGTCACGGCGTTGCTCTCAAAGGTGGGAGGCGGCAAATCGTTCAAGCCCTCAAAGCTGCGGCCTTGCAGGAGTTCTGTGAGGCTGCGTTCTAGCGCCACTTCCAAGCTGGGGTGTGCGCCAAAGGAAGCAAATACACCGCCGGTGCGGGGGTTCATGAGGGTGACGCACATCACGGGATAAATGCCGCCGAGCGAAGCGTCTTTCACCAACACAGGAAAACCTTGGGCTTCGAGTCCGTGAATGCCAGCCATGATGCTGGGGTATTTGACCAGCACTTCGGGGGGCACATCGGGCAAACAAATTTCGCCTTCCAGAATTTCTTTTTTAACAGCGCGCTCAAAAATTTCGGACAAGCACTGCACTTGCGCTTCGGCCAGCGTGTTGCCCGCGCTCATGCCGTTGCTGACGAATAAGTTTTCGACCAAGTTGGACGGAAAGTACACCACTTGCTGGTCTGATTGCCTCACAAAGGGCAGCGAACAAATACCGCGGGCCAAATTGCCCGAGTTGGTGTCAATCAAGTGTGAGCCTTTGAGCTCACCATCGGGGTTGTAAATACTCAGGCAGTACGGGTCCAGAATTTCTTTAGGCAGCGCATCCTTCTTGCCTGGCTTGAACCACTTCTCATTGGGGTAATGCACAAATTCGGCATTGGCCAGGTCTTCGCCCCAATAGGCGCCTGCGTAAAAGTGGTTGTTGTTGAGGCGCTCGATGTACTCACCCAAGGCAGAGGCCAACGCGCTTTCTTTGGTGGCGCCTTTGCCATTGGTAAAGCACATGGGCGAATGGGCATCGCGAATGTGCAGCGACCACACATTGGGAATGATGTTGCGCCACGAGGCAATTTCAATCTTGATGCCCAGGCCGGCTAAGACGCCCGACATGTTGGCAATGGTTTGTTCCAAGGGCAAATCTTTGCCCAAAATAAACGTGCTGCTTTGGGCATCTGGCTTCAGGCTGAGCAAGGCTTGTGCGTCTTCATCTAAGTTGGCCACTTCTTCAATGACAAACTCAGGGCCTTCTTGCACCACTTTTTTAACGGTGCAGCGTTCAATGGAATTTAAGATGCCACGGCGGTCTACTTCAGAAATATCGGGCGGCAACTGCACCTGAATTTTGAAAATCTGCGCGTAGCGGTTTTCAGGATCAACAATGTTGTTTTGCGAGAGGCGTATGTGCTCGGTGGAAATGTTGCGCGTGTCGCAATACAGCTTCACAAAGTAGGCGGCGCACAAAGCAGACGAAGCCAGAAAGTAGTCGAAAGGGCCAGGGGCCGAGCCATCGCCTTTGTAGCGAATGGGCTGGTCGGCAATAACCGTGAAGTCGTCAAACTTGGCTTCTAGGCGTAGTTTGTCGAGAAAGTTGACTTTGATTTCCATGGGGAGAGGGGCTTGCGCTTGTCTGAACATATGAAGAACAAGAGCGAACTTTCGCCTCCACGCGGACCTTGAGTATAGGCAAAGGGGCCCTGTTAAAGGGGGTAAATGCCCATTTAATAAGTATGCTTACTATCTTGACAGAAATTAATAAGTACAGATATTATTTCTGCTTTGGCCTCAAATGGCTGGATGAATTGGCAATTTAGGAGAACAAGAATGCAGTTTTACAAAGATGGCTTCCGTGGCGGCAGCCCCGACATCAAGCAAGCCGCCCCCAACCGCCGCAACCGTGGCATCAACGAGCCGTTCCCAGAAAAGGTCGATGTGCTCATTTCTGGCACCGGCCCCGCGGGCCTGTGTTTAGCCGCCCAATTGGCCCAGTTTCCTGAGATTGACACCATGATTGTGGAGCGCATGCCCGCCAACATCATCAAGGGCAAGGCCGACGGCATCAACACCCGCACCATGGAAATGTTTCAGGCCTTTGGCTTTGCCGACAAGGTGAAGCGCGAAACCTACTGGGTCAATCAAACGGCTTTCTGGATGCCCGACCCGGCCAATCCTGCGCACATCAAGCGCGTGGGCCGCGTGCAAGACGTGGCCGATGACAGCTCGGAGATGCCCCACATCTTGATCAACCAAGCCCGTTTGCACGAGTTGTTTTTAGAAGTGATGCAAAACGCCCCTTCGCGCCTAGCACCTGACTACGGCTGGGAAGTTTTGAGTCTGACCATTGACCCCAGCACGGATGACCATCCTGTGACCGTGGTGCTGAAGGATTCAACGGGCTTGAATTGGGGCGCCACCAAAACGGTCAGAGCCAACTATGTGGTCGGCTGCGATGGCGCCCATTCTTCGGTGCGCAAGGCCATTGGCGGTGTGCTGCATGGCGATGCAGCGCACCAAGCCTGGGGCGTCATGGACATTTTGGCCAACACCGATTTTCCCGATGTGCGCCAAAAGTGTTTGATCTCTTCGGCCACCGAAGGCAACATCCTGGTCTTGCCACGTGAAGGCGGCTACGTGTTCCGCATGTATGTGGAACTCGACAAATTGCGCCCTGACGAAAAAGCGGCTCAGAAAAAGTTCACCCAAGACGACATGATTGCCGCGGCCAACCGCATCATCAAGCCTTACGCCTTGGACGTGAAAGAAGTGGTGTGGTGGTCGATTTATGACATTGGCCACAGCCTGACCGACAAGTTTGACGATGTGGGTGATGTGGGTGATGCGGACGACCGCAGCCCACGCGTGTTTGTGGCCGGTGATGCCTGCCACACTCACTCGCCCAAGGCAGGTCAAGGCATGAATGTGTCGATGCAAGACACCTTCAACCTTGGCTGGAAATTGGTGCATGTGCTGCAAGGCCGCGCCGATGCGAAGCTACTTCGCAGTTACACCAAAGAGCGTTTGACAGAAGCCAAACGTTTGGTGGACACCGATCACAAATGGTCCCGCGTGATGTCGGCGCCCACCACGCAAGCCGAACGTGATGGCACTGAAGAGCCCCGCATCATTCGCCAGTTCAAAGACAACTTGGAATTCACAGGCGGCACGGCGGTGAAGTACGACAAGTCTGATTTGTTTGCCGACAGCACGCACCAAGCGCTGGCCACCGGTGAAGAAATTGGCCGGCGCTTTCACTCGGCGCCCGTGGTTCGCGTCTCAGATGCCAAGCAAATGCAATTGGGCCATGTAGCGCAGGCCGATGCACGTTGGCGCATTTATGCGTTTGCGGGCAAGGCAGACAGCTCGGATGCGGGTTCGGCCCTGCACAAACTGGCTGATTGGTTGGAGCGCCATCCCGATTCACCTGTGGTCAAGCACACCCGCAAAGGCGAAGACATTGATGCCCTCATTGATGTGCGTGCCGTGTTTCAACAAACTTTTGATCAGTTGGCTTACGAGAACATGCCTTCCTTGCTCAAACCCAAAACAGGCAAGTTGGGCCTGCAAGATCACGCCAAAGTTTTCTGTGTAGACCACAAGGGCTTGGGCGACATTTTTGACATGCGCGGCATCGACCGAGACAAGGGTTGCATGATTGTGGTGCGGCCGGACCAGTATGTGGCGCATGTCTTGCCACTGGATGGTTTTGAGGAACTTTCCCATTACTTTTCTGGATTTTTGTCTTCGTTCAAGGAGTCCGAATAGGCCCATGGACACCGCAGTCTGATTTCAAGTCCTGCTCCACAATGAAAAAGGCGCCTGACACCAAGTCAGTCGCCTTTTTTTTTGACGCCAAACTGTTTGCTGATGGCCACCCTCATGTTGGGACGGTGAAAACTTGACTTAAGTCAATTTGAATGATGGCCACAGGCATTTTTGAGGGGAGACCCCAAGCTGCGCGCCGTTTATCAGACAAAATAGCTGTGAAACCATTATCAATTTCACTAACATCGTCAATTTTCACGTTTGCCTGTCATTTGTAAAACAAATGACAGGTGACAACGCATCCATCTGACAGAACATCAACAGCGAGCAACAAAGAAGATGAACCACATTCAAGGCAATTCAAACAAGCCATCTTGGACCCCACTCAGCGCCATTGCACTGGCTTGCTTGATGCTCAGTGGCTGCGCCAATGTCCAGCCCATTCCGCTGTCGGAACAAGTCATGTTGGAACAGCAACAATTGGACACCCAGCGCATTCAACACAATGTAGAGCCCATCACAGGTCCCTTGACATTGGATGATGCGCTTGCCCGTGCACTCAAGTACAACTTGGATCGCCGCGCCAAAATGATGGAAGAGGCGCTCGCCATGGGCCAATTGGACATCAGCAAATTTGACATGCTGCCCAAAGTCATGGCTCAAGCGGGTTATTCATGGCGAGATCGCATGCGCTACACCCACAGCAGCCCCTACCCCTCAGAGGAACCCGGTACCAGCTCGTCCACCACCACAGATCGCATCCACAACACCTACGACCTGGGACTGACTTGGAGTCTGTTGGATGTCGGATTGGGTTATTACGGCTCACAACAGCAAGCCAACCGCTTCATGATTGCCAGTGAGAAGCGTCGCAAAGCCATGCATCTGTTGATGCAAGACGTACGCACCGCTTACTGGCGCGCTGCAAGTGCTCAGCTGTTGAAGGCCGATGTCAAGAAGACCATTGAATTGGCAGAAGAAGCGCTGGTGGATTCTCGCAAAGCAGGCTTGGAGCGTGTACGCAATCCGCTTGAACCCCTGCGCTTCCAGCGCCAATTGCTAGAAAACTTGCGCCTGTTGGAGTCCATTGAACAAGAGCTTTCTTCCTCGCAAGTAGATTTGGCGGTGCTGATCAATGCCCCCTTGAACGCGCCCATCCAAATTGCGACGACCGAACTGAAGAACATTGGTGAAGCGGTTGTCCAAGTACCTGTTGAAAAACTGGAAGAGCTCGCACTTCAAAACAACGCTGACTTGCGCGAGCAACACTTGAATGCACGCATCGCAAGGGAAGAAACAAGGCGAACCATGCTCCGTTTGTTCCCGAACATTTCGTTCAACTACGGAACCAAGTACGACACAGACCGTTACATGTTGAGCAACAACTGGAACGAAGCGGGCGTGCAAGTGTCATTCAACCTCATGAATTTATTCACGGCTGATACGCAAATGAAGTTGGCCCAAGCGGGTGTGGCGCTGGCCGATCAGCGCCGGGTTGCCACACAGGCTGCCGTGCTCTCGCAAGTCCACTTGGCACGACTTCAAGTGGTCAATGCACGCAGCCAGTTTGACCGAGCCAATGCAATTTACGCAACCGATGTGCAGATTTCCGAAGTCATGCGAAACCGCCAAATGGTTCAAGCCCAAAGCAAGTTGGATGTCGTGACCACTGACACAGCCGCTATTTTGAGTTTGCTGCGTCGCTATCAAGCGCTTGCGCAAGTTCAGGTGGCAGAAAACCGCTTGGTTGCCACACTGGGCATCGAGCCCCAAATCGGCAGCACCAGCGAGCTCTCCCTCAAGGAATTGACCGAACAAGTGGGCAGCAACAAGGCCTCTTGGATTGAATTGAGCAAAGACAACAAAGCAGCCCCTGGTGATGCAACAAGTGGTGCCAAGAAGTGATTTTTAGATTTTTGTCTTTTGCACTCCTGGTGTGTGCGGGTTCGTCATTGGCTCAGAGTGTTGCGCCTGTCAAACCCTCGGGTGCTTCCAGCATGGCCCGTCACGATATTCGTGCGCAGCTGATGCCACGGCGCTACACGACCATTGCAGCTGAAATCGGCGCCAAAGTTTCTAACTTACCGATCACGGAAGGCGGGGCATTTCGCGCGGGCCAGGTGTTGGTGCAATTTGACTGTTTGATTCAAAAAGCCCAACTCGACAAAGCCGAAGCCGAACTAGAAGGTGCAGAACAAACTCTGAAGTCCAACTTAAGGCTCGAACAGTTAAATTCTGTTGGACAACTTGAATTAGACCTTTCGAAGTCTGCCACCAACAAAGCCAAAGCGGAGGTGGGTGCCAACAAAGCTGTGATGGCGAAATGCCAAGTGGCAGCGCCTTTTTCAGGCAGAGTTGCAGAACAAAAAGTGCGCGAGCAACAGTATGTTCAGCCAGGCCAAGCTTTGTTGGACATTTTGGACGACAGCGTTTTGGAGCTGGAGTTTTTGGTCCCATCCCACTGGTTGCGATGGCTCAAAGTCGGTGGTGCATTTGACGTGCAAATCGATGAAACCCGAAAAACTTACCCGGCTCGATTTACCCGCATTGGTGCGCGCGTCGATCCCGTCAGCCAATCCGTGAAAGTGGCTGCGGCCATTCACGGCAAATTTCCCGAATTGATGGCCGGCATGAGCGGCAAGGTGCTCGTTGCACCCACAGAAGGACAGTGATATGTCAGACACAAAAAAATCTGGATTGAATCGTCGCGCCAATGGCCTGATGGCCCTTGAACCGCGCTACATGTTTGATGGTGCGGCCATCACCACGGCGGTGGAATCTTTTGGTGACCACGACACCAATTTGCTTCGCATTGTTTCAGACGTCACCAAGTCCAGTGCGAGCGTCCAGGAAGCACAGCAAATTGCGGCGCAAACTGTGGCGGACTACCTTCAAACACCAGATGTGCTTGCGCAACTCTTTACTTTGTTCAATGGTGGCAAAACGCAAGCGACCCCCGAATGGACGGCCGCAGCCAATGACATCGTTGCAAAGTTGTTAGATCAAACCATTTCTCTGCGTGTGCAATTGCGCTCAAGCAGTGAGCTGCAGGGTGCATTGGGTGCATTTGCGCAAGTGGGGACCGACGGTCAACCCGTCATCTATCTCAATTCTGACTACGTCAACACAGCCTCACCTGAAGCCATCCAAGCAGTTTTGTTGGAAGAAATTGGCCATGCCATCGATGCCTTCTTGAACCCTGCGAGCGACACGCCTGGGGATGAAGGCCATGCATTTGCTTCTTTGTTGCTGAATGGCCCCAACAATGCCATGCCGGCAGGCACTGAGAATGACCACGCGAACCTGATCTTGAGTGGTCAGTCTGTGGCCGTAGAAACGGCTGCCCCTTATGCCATTGCGCAAGTGCATTTTGTGCCGATTCCAGAAGGCAACTTACAAACAGCGCAGCAAGCCATCTCCAGCAGCGTGAGCGGCCTTGAAACCACCGTCATTGCCATCACTGCGACGGCCAACAACACGGTGATCGTTTATGACCAGTGGGAAGACGGCTATGAGGCCGACATCAACAACCCAACACAAGCGAGCACCCAAATTTGGGGGGATGGCAACCTGACCAATGGCGTTGCACCGGGTACCACCAACGACCTGATTGTGGCTGGCCAAACCATTCTGCTGCAAAACCAAGTCAATACGGCAACGCCTTTGACGGTCGACTACGATGGCCGCGACAAAATTGGCGCGACTCAAGCGGTTTCTGTCGTCCGCGCTGGTTGGTCTGCAACGCCTGGCACTGTATTGGCAGGTGCGGTGAGTGTGATCGACTCTGGCAATGCTGGCACCGACTACATCGTGCCAATTGGACAAGATGTCGACACAGTGGCGACTGGCACCAACCGCTTGTTCGAGTACACCTCCTTGCACATCATTGCCAACCAAGATGGCACCACCATCAACATCGATGCCAATGCAGATGGCGTCTTTGAGTTGACCAACATCAGCTTGAGTCAAGGCCAAACGTATTTTGTCAATGGCGGTGTGATGGCCGGCGCGCACATTACGTCCAACAAAGGCATCGGCGTTTACTCTGTGGCGGGTGATGTCGGATCTGCCTATGAAAATCGGTGGTTTGCGTTAACGCCGACGGAACAATGGGCCAGCAGCTACTACGCACCCGTGAGCACCACACTGGCCGCTGACCCGTCCTATGTCATTTTGTACAACCCGAATGGCAGTGCCATTGATGTCTATTACGACACCGCCACCACCACGGGCACGAAAGTGACGGTTGGCGCAAACACGAGCACCACCACGGGCACCAACTATGTTTTGATGCCGGCTTCAGCGGCCCACTTCTACACCAAAGACGGCAGCAAATTCTTTGCAGTGGGTGTGGTGGATGCAGATGCCACCAGCAATGCAACTCACGACTGGAGTTACTCCCTCGTTCCTGAGAGCTACCTGACCACCAAATTTGTGGTGGGCTGGGGTCCTGGCTACGACCTCACAACCAGCGGCACTTCTTTCCTCAACGGCAGCCCAGTTTGGGTCACCGCGACTGACGACACCACCATTTACATCGACAACGCAGCAGGCATCCAAGTCAAAAACGCTGCCGGCACCCTGGTGACTGGCACACAGGTTGGCAGTACCAGCACCTACGCGTTCAATGTGCTGGCTTTGCAGTCGTACCGAGTCTTTGACACCACGGACAAAAATCAAAGTGGTCTCACCGTCTACACCGATGACGGCACACTCATCACTGCGGCTTGGGGTGAAGACCCCTCCATTGCAGGCGCAGGGACGCCTTATCTGGACATGGGCACGACCGTGTTGCCATTCCCTGACTATGTTTTCAGCAAGACATCGGTTGAAGCATCCCCTGTCACCTACGCAGGCGCCAGTGATGGCGATACCAACGTCGAGTTGGGTGAACAAATTGAATACACGCTTTCGGTGACCAATCGCGCGATCATTGATCTTTTTAACATCAACGTCAAAGATGCCATCAATTCGGCCAGCGCAGGTGCGGCCACTTATGTGGCGAACAGCACCACCATCAAAATTGTGCGTGCCGATGGCACTGTCGCCTTGGACACAACGGCCATCGCAGACGATGTGAGCGGGAGCCCTCTTGATTTGACGGGGTTCACCTTAACGGACGCAGATCCAACCACCGTCGGCACGCAAGGTCTCAAGCGTGGCGACCAATTGATCGTCAAATACAGAGTGCAAGTCAGCTCGAGCATTGCAGCACTGGCCAATGCCGGCTTTGTCATTACCAATGATGCAGAAATGACAGGCAGTCCTGCCGGAACCACCACCCCCATCACGCGCAATGTCAGCAACCAAACCATCGTCAACGTCAATGGCACTTCAGATGGTCAAATTTTCATCAAGAACAGCACGTTCACGTCCAGCACCAGTACTTTCGCAGAAGGTGCCACTGTGGGACTTGAAGTGGTCGACAACGATGCCAATCGAAGCACAACGGCCATCAATACACTGTCGGTGACCGTGACCAATGCCAACACAGGTGAGACTGAGAATGTCACGCTGACAGAAACGGGCGTCAACACGGGCACATTCCGCGGCACATTGGCGACATCGAATGCCAATGGCGATTCAGCCAACAACAGTGGCACGCTTCAATTCCGTGCGGGTGACACGATTCGCGCGGATTACACCGACCCTTTGTATGGTGTGGCCTTTGACAACCCAAGCAACCCCGGTGTGTCAGGCGACAGCGATGGCAACATTGCAACAGGCAATGCAAACTCAGTCACCGCCAGCATTGCCGTGCCCAGTCAAACCAAAATTCTTTATTTTTCTGACGACAGCACCAACAACTTAGACCGGAATTTACCGCCAGTCAGCGACACCACTGCCGCAACAACGGGGCAGTTGGTCACATCGATCGGCACGTTTGTGTCGATCACCGATGACTTTGGCACTGGCAGTAGCTTTTCTGCATCAACAGGGACAGGCTGGAATGGCGCATGGACCAAAGTCAATGACGCCAATGCGTTCTCAACGGGCAATGACAATGTGCGCGTTTCAGACCAGGACCCCTCGAACAGTGTCACCAATTGGGCCATGTACATTCGAAGTGCTAGCACAGGCATCTCTCGAAATTTTGCAGCCTTGGGCAGCAGTGCCACACTCACCTTTGACCTGAAAAACTACTCGAGTAAACCGTTTGAAAGTACGGACTATATTGCCGTTTTGCAATATGTCAGTGGTGCGTGGGCTGAGGTCGGCAGAGTCTTGGGCTCAGACATCAACACTTCCAATTTCACCACGCAATCCATGACCCTCTCCAGTGGTGCAACGGGTTTGAGGTTTGTGACCAGCGCGTCCAATGACAGCAATGACCGCGTTTATTTAGACAACGTCAAAATTTCCACAGGTGGCGTGAGCCTAGGCAACAGCACAGGGACGACTGACTTTGCGCTGAGTGCCAGTGCCTCAGCAGGTCAATCCTTTACTTTGGCAAACAGTGGTGCCAGCGCTGATTCAATTGCCATTGATCAGCTGACGCTCAGCCTCAAGAAAACAGGCACAACCCCAGCCACAGCAACCGTGTCGATTCGAAATTCTTGGGATGGCGCAGTGCTGTGGAGCACCACAGTGTCTACCAGCCAACTGAGCACCAGCTACCAAGATTTTGCGTTGACACCGACAGGGCTCACGTTGGACAAGAGCGGCACCTATGTCATTCGCGTGGACAGCAATGCCAGCGGTGTTGTGTGGCAAGGCAACACGACCAGTTCATTTGCAGACGGTACACGGATTTCAAGTTCAGGCACCGCCGTGTCCGCCAGTGACCTTCGCTTCTTTGTAAAAGGCCACGAAACAGGCATGACCTCAGTCAGCTTTTCGCAAGGTCTGACCATGGCAACTGACTTCACCCTTCCCGTGGGCGGCATCGTGAAAGTTGTGACGTATGTCACCAATGAAACCGATCTCACTGGCGACGCCATCAAAGCTGAACTCTTTGACAATGGCACCAGCTTTGCTGTGTCTAGCAGTCCTGTCTACAACAGCACGAACCACACCTTGACCTGGAGCTTCTCAGCTTTGGGTGCAAGCAAAACAATTCTTGCTGGGCATGCTGTCACTTTAAAGATCACCAACAATTCAACCACGTCGGCCGATCATTTTCAAATTGCTTACGACAGCTATGCCACGCCGTCTCGCATTGAATTTCCCACCAGCACCGTGATCAATTTTGTGGACGCCGATCCTGTGACCGCGGGTGTTCAGGAGGTTGGCTTCTTTGACAACACGTTTGCCAATGGCGGCAGCCCTATCACATCTGGCTTTGCCAATGCGGGTGCCATCGTCTATGTGCGTTTCAAAGTGGCCGACCCATTTGGCGACTACGACATTTCCAGTTTGGCCCTCACCATTGACGGTCCGGGCAGCACAGGCGATATCTCGATCAACTTGGCGGATGCCAAAGTGGTCGACTCAGCGAGCGACGGACGCGCGTACAAAACCTATGAGTACGCTTGGCAAACCGTCTACAACGTCGGCAACTACACGATTGGCGTTGTGGCCAATGAAGGTACTGAGGGCACGGTGACCGACACGGCCACGTCATCGCTGCTTGTGAGCGAGACCGACTTGGGCACGCCTTCTGTCACCATGTTCCGGACCCAACTTGCAGCCAGTTCTGGCACAGAAGCTGGCGCCATCTACGATACCAGTGCAAGAGCCTACGTGCGCGTCACGGATCTTGACAAGTCTGGAAGCGGCAGTGTCAGCGCAACCATCAGCAATGGCAGCACCAGTTATGTGGTCACCCTCACTGAAATTGGCACTTCCGGTATTTTCGAAGCCGACCTTGGAAACTCGGCTGTCCACTCAGGTGCCGGCGCAGCTGCCGCCGCCACTTACTTTGCAACATTGCCCAATGGCGCATCACTGACGGCCACGTACACGGATGCGACAGACTCTTCTGATTCAAGCAGTGACGCCATCCTCGTCAACTCTGCGCCGACAGCTGTCGTCAACAGTCAAAGCATTGGCATTGACAAACAAGCCACGGGCAATGTGATCACAGACGACAACAATGGCAATACAGCAGGGGGCGTGGACACGGATCCGAATGCGAGTCAAACCCTGGTTGTCACACAAGTCAACGGCAGTTCAGCCAATTTGGGCGACACCATCACTTTGGCTTCTGGCGCTCGTTTGCTGGTCAAAGCCGATGGCAGCTACATCTATGACCCCAGCAGTTTGACCTCTCAGCCCACTTCGGGTTCACCCGTGACTGACAGCTTCACCTATACCATCAGCGATGGCCAGGGTGGAACTTCTACGGCCACAGTCACGCTGACTGTGGTCTACATCGACCCCATCGTCATTGACAACCAAAGCAATACCGACGGCGCTGCCATCGAGTTTGATGTCAGCAATAAATTTGCAGACCTTGCTGCGACATATGACCTCGTATACAGCATCGCAAGTGGAAACCCACTGCCCGCAGGTCTGAGCATTGACGCCAACACCGGCATCATTTCTGGCACCATCAGTGCAACTGACAGTACCAGCGCAGGCTCACATGCATACACGGTGGGTGTCACGGTCACTAAATATGACGACACAGGGGCTGTTGTCACACCCTCAGTGACTCGAAGCTTTTCTTGGACGATCACCAATGTTGCGCCCGACGCCGTGAACGATTCAGGCTCTACGCGTCAGGGGCAAGCGTTCACTGGCAATGTCTTGTCCAATGATTCAGATGGTGCGCCGGACAGCGACACACTCACGGTCAGTCAGTTCACCGTCAATGGCAGCACTTACTCAGCAAGCAGCACCAGTCGCACGATTGCAGGTGTGGGTGCCATTGTGATCAACACCAATGGCAGCTACACCTTCACGCCTCTTTCAAGCTACCAAGGTGGAAGTGTGCCAAGCATCACTTACACCATCACGGATGGCAACAGCGGAACGGACACTGCCACTTTGGACCTCAGAGTGATTGGCATCAATGATGTCGCAGTGAATGAGGGGTCACCCTATGCCGTCTTTGAAGTCACTGGCGTCGCCAACGAACAGGTCAGTCTTGCGCTGAGCAATGGCACTGCCGCGATTGACAGCAACGGCACCCCCGTCTTGGACGGCTCGGAAGATTTTGGTCCCAGCATCCAATATTCAACAGACAGCGGGGTCAGTTGGGGCAATTACAACAGCAGTCCCGTTGCATTGAATGGCAACGGCAAATTGTTGGTGCGCACCTTGGTCATCAATGACACCTTGTATGAAGGTGCACAAAATTTCACCCTTCGGGCAACCAACAGCCTCAACTCATATGTTGACGGCACCGCCACGCTTTATGACGACGGCACCGGCCAATGGTTTGACGGCACCAGCGGCACTGGCTCGGCCACCGCGCCAGTTGGCTCAACTTTGAATGACGACCGCCCTGCTTTCAGCATCAACGACGTCACTGTCAACGAAGCTGCTGGCACCATGACATTCACCGTCACCAAGACGGGCAGCACTGCACTGGCCTCTTCCGTGCAATACGCTACAGCTGACGACACCGCCATTGCAGGCTCTGACTACACCGCTACCAACGGCACGCTGAACTTTGCCGCTGGCGACACCAGCAAGACCTTCACCGTCAGCATCACCAACGATGCTGTCTACGAAGGCGCTGAGGCCTTCAAGGTCAACCTCACCAGCGCCTCTGGCGCTGTGATCAGTGACTCGCAAGGCGTGGGCACCATCAAAGATGATGGCACTGGCAACAGCAGCAACGGTGGCTCTGGCACTGGCACCAATGACGACCGCACATTGAGCGTCAACACCATCACCCTCAACGAGGGCTCGCCTTACGGTGTGTTCACGGTTTCTGCCATTGCGGGTGAGACCCTCACCCTGGCACTGGCCAATGCTTCGGCCATCAACAACAGCGCCAATCGCACCGCGCTCGACGGCTCGGTCGACTTTGGCCCTGCCTTGCAATACGCTAGCAACGGTGGCACCACTTGGACCACCTACTCTGGCGCCTTCACGGTGCCAGGCACGGGCGCTGCTGCCGCCACGTTGCTGGTTCGCACCGCTGTGATCAATGACACTGTCTATGAGGGCGCACAAGACTTCACCCTCAGCGCGGCCTACACCAGCGGCGCTAGCCGCTCAACTTCTGGCACCGGCACCATCTATGACGATGGCACGGGTCAGTGGTTTGATGGCACCAGCGGCACTGGCTCTGCGACAGCGCCAGTCGGCTCTACCTTGAATGACGACCGCAGTTTGAACGTCACCGGTGGCGTGTACAACGAAGGCTCGCCACGCGCACTCTTCACGATCACAGCCAATGCGGGCCAAGTTTTGACCCTCGATGTTCAAAATGCGGCCCAAGCTGGCGGCAAACCGACAGGCGGCAACGAGGGCAAGGCGAATGACTCGCTAGACAACGCCCCCATTTATGTCTCGCTCGATGGGGGTGCAACATGGCAACTTTATACAGGTCCTCTGACTGCAGGCTCAGTGCCGGTTTTGGTGGCAGTCGACATCAGCAACGAGCAAGATGATGTCCTGGAAGGTGAAGAACAGCTGAAATTAGTTGTCACGACAGGCACGCAATCGGCTTCTGCCTATGCGTCCATTTTGGACGATGGTCAAGGCATGGTGTTGCAAACCATTGACGCCACAACTCGCAACAACAACGGGCTGGTCGATGCCTCTGCAACCCAAGACGATGACCGTCCTAAAGCGTCTGTCACTTTACCGTCTCTGACTTTGGCAGAACCTGCGTCCAAATCATCAGAGGCACCTGTCTCTTCAACGCCTGTCAGCACGGTTCCAGCGTTTACCTCAGCTTTGCAACCCAGCGTCTTGAGCAAGGCCGCAACGCCAGAGCCTGCCCTGAACATTGCAGATGTGAAGACAAGCTCTTCGGGTTACCAAATCCCGGTCACTGATTCAGCGCCTCCTGGCTTAACGGTCTACCGAGGAGTCACTGACCAATTCGTCCAGGGGACTGAGGCGGCCGTCAAAGTCAGCCTGCCGTTTGATGCGTTCATTCACTCCAACAAAGATGCAGTGATCAAATTGCAGGCCAAGCAAAGTGATGATTCACCTCTGCCGAAGTGGGTTCAGTTTGATCCGGCGTCTGGTGTGTTTGAAGTCACCCCCCCCAAAGGCTTCAAGGGCAAGCTGGATGTGAAAGTCGTGGCACGCGATGATGAAGGGCGAGAAGTGACGGCCATGTTCCAACTGTTTGTCAGTGAGCCGTCCACGGCACCTGTCGATGGGCGGCCACAGGGACGCAACAGCTTCAGCGAACAATTGCGGTTTGCCAGCAAGCGTTCTGCTTACCTTGTGAAGGTCGCTGAAGCCGGGCCTCACAAGCAATCGGCACACGAATCTCGCACCGTGAAAGCCAGAATGGGATGAAGGATGTACTGACAGATCTGGGAAGACGCGCACGTCTGGCCCAGTCAGATCGTGAACTTGGTTTTTTACTGGTCAACGAAACCCTGCTGCTGACCCCCTACCGCCAAGCGGCGCTGTGGCTAAGTGACGGGGGCGTCTGGACATTGTCGGGGGTCGTTCAAGTTGATGCCAATGTGCCCTATGCACAATGGCTAGATGCTGTCTGCAACTACTTACAGGGGCTTGAAGGGCCCTCGATTCGGTCATTGACTGCGAGCGACTTACCACCTGAACTGGCCCAGGAATGGGCTCAGTGGTGGCCAGAACATGCCTTGTGGATGCGCTCAACGTCCTCAGACACTGAAGGTGCAGCCGTGTTTGTTCGTGAAGAACTTTGGACGGATGGCGAGATGGCGGTTGCCCAGGAATGGCAAGAAGTTTGGTGGCATGCTTTTGCTGCAAAACACAAGCCAAGCATTGCATCTTGGCGCAAAGTTTTCACGCAAGTCTCAGACAGCCTCAAGCTGTCGATTGACCTGCCTTGGTATCAACAACGTCGCTATCAAGTGGCTGGTTTAGTGTTGGCCATTGTGTTGTGGCCCGTGCACTTGACGGTCTTGGCCCCCGGTGAATTGGTTCCCGCGCACCCCACTGTCGTGCGCGCGCCCCTTGAAGGCGTGATTGATGTGTTTCACGTTCAACCCAATCAACACGTCAAAGCCGAACAAGCGCTGTTCAGCTTTGATGAAATGGTGATTCAAGCCAAATTGGAAATTGGCCGCCAAGCATTGGCAACCGCAGAAACGGATTACCGTCAAACCACACAACTTGCTTTGACTGACGCCAAGTTCAAACCGCAACTTGGCGTCTTGGCCGGCAAAGTTGAAGAGCGACGGTCTGACATCGATTATCTTCAAGAACAACTGACTCGCGCACGTGTTTTGGCGCCTCAAGAAGGTGTTGTGCTGATGGACGATCCGAGCGAATGGATAGGCAAACCTGTCAATACAGGCGAACGCATTTTGCGAATTGCCACCCTCGACGACATCGAAGTAGAAGCATGGGTTTCGATGGCCGATGCAATCACGATGGAGAACGGTGACGCGGTCACGCTTTATTTGAGTGCCAGCCCCTTGTCGCCGGTTTCAGCCAAACTTCGCTACATGTCGCATGAAGCTGTACAGCGCCCAGATGGTACTTTTGCGTACCGGGTGAGGGCAACGCTTGAGGACAAAACAAACCACCGCATCGGTCTCAAAGGAACTGCCAAATTACAAGGCGGCTGGGTTCCCTTGAGCTTTTGGGTCTTGAGGCGTCCCTGGGCGACTGCTCGCGCCTATTTGGGCTGGTAATCCATGGCCCTGCCCCGTTTGCGTGAAGAATTGGACCTGCTGCCTGGCCCTTCTGCGCCGGATGGTCAACCCACCTGGTTGCTCCACGATCCTGTCAAGAATCAATTTTTTCGGGTCGATTGGCCGACGCTTGAAATCCTGCAGCGTTGGGACCTGGATGATGAAACGCTGATTGCCAACGACGTCTCTCAGCACACAACCTTAGAACTTGATGCCCATGATGTGCAGGCTGTCGCTCGATTTTTAGAACGTCACCATCTCACGCAAGCCACCGCTTCTGAGTCGCCTCAAAAAATGGCCGCTCAATTGGCCCTCATACAAGGCACGGCGCTGAAGTGGCTACTGCATCATTATTTGTTCTTCCGAATTCCTTTGCTCAAGCCGGATGCATGGCTGACGCGTTGGCTGCCCATCGCACGATGGTTTGTGCAGCCTTTCTTTGCTTGGCTCACAGCAAGCGCTTTGCTGTTGGGGACCGTTCAAGTGGCGCGTCGTTGGGATGTGTTCAGTGCGTCGTTCATTGACACCTTCAACTTGGAAGGTTTGATCGCCTATGGGGTGGCCTTGTTCGTCGTCAAAATTCTTCACGAATTAGGTCACGCCTTTACGGCCAAGCACTATGGCTGCCGAGTTCCTTCCATGGGCGTGGCCTTTCTGGTGTTGTGGCCCGTGGCCTACACAGACACCAATGAAACCTGGCGTTTAACGGATCGTTTTCAGCGCTTGCGGGTTGCCTGCGCAGGCATCTTGACGGAATGGGTGATTGCCATCTGGGCCACTTTGGCTTGGGCATTGCTACCCGCCGGCGGTCTGCAATCTGCGGCTTTCTTTTTAGCCACCACCAGCTGGATTGCGACAGTGGCCATCAATGCCAGTCCTTTCATGCGATTTGATGGTTACTTCATTTTGATGGACGCCTTGGATTTGCCCAATTTGCACGCCAGAAGTTTTGAACTGGCGAGATGGAAGCTGCGTGAGTGGCTGTTCGATTTGGGTGAAGAAGCACCAGAGCATTGGCCCCAACGCAAAGAATGGGCACTGCTTGCCTTCGCTTGGCTGACCTGGATTTATCGCTTAAGCCTGTTTTTAGGAATTGCCGTGTTGGTGTACCACTTCTTCATCAAAGTGGTCGGTATCTTTTTGTTCTTGGTCGAGATCATTTGGTTTGTTGCCAAACCAGTGATGTCTGAATTGGCGGTGTGGCGACGACTGTGGCCTCGCATCCTTGAGCGCTCGCGAAGCCGTCAATCTGCCATGATCGGTGTTGCGCTGTGTGTCTTGATGCTCATGCCTTGGCCAGGTCGCATCACAGCCAGCGGCATCTTGAAGCCTCAAGCATCTTGGCCCGTCTTTGCGCCAGCCGGCGCCAGAATTGAATCGCTGCCTTTTCAACACGGTCAAACTGTTGCAACAGGACAGATCCTGATGACCTTGTTTGTGCCAGAGATGGCCAGCCGCGGCAGAACCCTCGAGCTGAGGTTGCAAAATCAAAAGACATTGGCGGAGAACTCTGCATTTGATGATGAGCTGCGAAAGCGCTGGATGGTTGCAGAACAAAGTGCCATCACCACAGAAAAAGAGTATCAAAGCCTTCAAGCGGAACAACAACAATTCCAGCCAACTGCGCCCTATGAAGGTCGAATTTTGATGGCCGACCCCGATTTACACATTGGACAATGGGTCAGTAAAAAGGAGCCGCTCGCCATGCTGGTCAAAATTGGGACACCGTGGCGGGTTGAAACTTGGTTGGATGAAGAGGACGTGGCCAGAATTCATGTGGGCCAAAGTGCCCAGTTTTACACCGACAACGCCTCGACGCCTGTGTTCAAACTGAAGGTGGCCGCCATTGACCAAGATGCTGCAAGAACCCTGGTGCATCGAGAATTGTCCAGTGCCTTAGGCGGCCACATCCTGACCCGTGACAAGAATGGTCAAATGGTGCCTGAACGCGCCATTTACAGAGTCTCTCTCGAAGTCAGCGAGCTGCCGGCGCTTTATCAAAACCTCTCTTGGCGTGGCCAATTGGTGATTCATGCAGACTGGGCCAGCCCTGTGGCCAAGTACCTTCGACAAGTTTTGGTTGTTTTGATCAGAGAGATCGGTTTTTAAACCGGATTGCCAAACACAATCCAGCGATAAACTGCTTGGATGGATTCAAGCTCTCTCACCTCACAGATCGAAGCGTCACCTGGCATCAGCTTCTGGCAAGCCCTGAAGTTCTGGTTCAAACTGGGCTTTATCAGCTTTGGTGGCCCAGCTGGCCAAATTGCCATCATGCACGAAGAGCTGGTGGTGCGCAGGCGCTGGCTGTCAGAAAAACGCTTTTTGCACGCACTCAATTACTGCATGGTCCTGCCCGGCCCCGAAGCACAACAGCTGGCCACCTACATCGGCTGGTTGATGCACAAGACACGCGGTGGCATCGCTGCCGGTGCATTGTTTGTTTTGCCTTCGCTGTTCATGCTGATCGGTTTGTCTTGGCTCTACATTGCCTTTGGCCACGTGACGTGGGTGGCAGGTTTGTTCTACGGCATCAAGCCTGCCGTGACGGCCATCGTGGTGCAAGCAGCACACCGCATCGGCTCACGGGCTTTGAAAAATAATTTCTTGATGGCCATCGCGGCTGCAAGTTTTGTGGCCATCTTTGCACTGAAGGTGCCCTTCCCTCTCATTGTCTTGGCTGCAGCAGTGCTTGGCTTTGTCGGCGGTCGATGGTGGCCCACATGCTTCAATGCTGGGGGTGGCCATGCTGGCACGCAGGCCTCACAAGGTCCTGCCCTGATTGACGACCACACACCCACACCTCAACATGCCACGTTCACATGGCAACGCCTTCTCAAAGTATTGCTGGCTGGGGCTGCGCTCTGGGCATTGCCCATGGTTTTTCTGGTCGTACAACAGGGTTGGGATCACACCTTGACGCAGATGAGTTGGTTCTTCACCAAAGCCGCGCTGCTCACATTTGGCGGTGCCTATGCCGTGCTGCCGTATGTGTACCAAGGCGCCGTCGAGCAGTTTGGCTGGGTGACTGCCACGCAAATGATGGATGGCTTGGCCTTGGGTGAAACCACCCCGGGGCCGCTCATCATGGTGGTGGCTTTCGTGGGTTTTGTAGGGGGCTATGTCAAAGCGGTGCTGGGGCCAGACAGTTTATTTTTAGCGGGTGCCCTGGCCGCAACCCTGGTCACGTGGTTCACGTTCTTGCCCTCCTTCGTTTTCATTTTGGCGGGTGGCCCTTTTGTGGAAAGTACACACAATGATTTGAAATTCACTGCCCCCCTCACGGCCATCACAGCCGCAGTGGTGGGTGTGATCTTGAATTTGGCCTTGTTCTTTGGCTATCACACGTTGTGGCCGCAAGGATTTGCTGGATCACTGGACATGGCTTCTGCGCTCATTGCAATGGGTGCCGCCATTGCGCTTTTTAAATACAAACGCAATGTGATGCATGTCATTGGGGTTTGTGGCGCGCTTGGCATTAGCTTGCAATATGCACTGAATTGAGTCAATTGCGCTTTACAAATAGAACCTCATCCTGTAAATTCTGACCAATATAGTCAGAATTATTGAATGGGAGGACCTGTGCAAATATGGCAAATGCAAGAGGCAAAAGCCCGTCTCTCAGAGGTCGTCAAATGTGCAGAGACCATGGGCCCTCAAAACATCACCGTGCACGGCCAGCCGGTAGCCGTGGTCATCTCTCACGCCATGTACGAGAAACTAACGGGCAATGAACAATCCTTGGTGAAGTTCATGCGCGCGTCTCCGTTGTACGCCATGGAAGACATGCCCCTTGAGCGTGACAAAAGCATCACCCGCAAGGTGTCGCTTTGAGCTATCTCATCGATACCAACGTCCTGTTGGAACTGCGCCGCAAGTCTCCTGATGCCAATGTTGTGAAATGGGTCAACAGCAGGCCCGCTACATCCCTGTATTTGAGTGTTCTCACTTTGGGCGAGTTACGCAAAGGCATCGACAGTTTGGCCGATGCAAAACGCAGACTCAAACTGGTGGACTGGCTCGAAACCGAGTTGCCTTTGTTTTTTGCAGGAAGAATTCTGGCAATTGACCAAGGTGTTGCAGATCATTGGGGTCGGCTGTTGGCTTCAGCTGGGCGACCTATTCCCGCCGTTGACAGTCTGTTAGGCGCTACCGCTGCACACCACGGTTTAACCATGGTGACACGCAATCGCAAAGATTTTGATAACCTAGGACTAGAAGTCCTTGACCCTTGGAACGATTGAACAAGCATGACCAAAGAATTTGACATCGTGGTGCACGGCGCCACTGGCTTTACAGGCCGCCTCATCGCCGAGTATTTGTTAACCCGCCCTGACACAGGTCTCACGTGGGCCATGGGCGGTCGCAGTTTAGACAAGCTTCAAGCCGTGCGCGACGAAATTGGCGCACCTGCTTCCACGCCTTTGGTGGTGCTTGAAAGCAGCGATGAAGCGTCTTTGAAATCGCTCATGTCTCGCACGCGTTTGGTCATCTCGGCTGTTGGCCCCTACCAGCTCTATGGCAACGAATTGGTCAAAGCCTGCGCCGAATCCGGTGTGGACTATGTCGACTTGTGCGGCGAGCCCGCATGGATGCGCCACATGATTGACCAGCACCAAGCTGCCGCCGAAAAAAGTGGCGCGCGCCTGGTCTTCTCATGCGGCTTCGACTCCAGCCCCTTCGACTTGGGTGTGTTCATGGCGCAAGACGAAATGACCCAACGCTTTGGCAAACCCGCACCGCGCGTGCGCGGCCGTGTTCGCAAAATGAAGGGCACCTTCTCGGGCGGTACGGCCGCCAGCTTCAAAGCCACCATGGCTGCCGCTGCCACGCAGCCTGGCGTCATTGACTTGCTCAAAAATCCCTTCTCGCTCACACCCGGATTTGAAGGTCCTAAACAGCCCACTGGCCACAAGCCCATGTTGGACGAGGTGATGGGTGTGTGGGTGGCCCCGTTCATCATGGCCACCATCAACACCCGCAACGTGCACCGCTCCAACTTTTTGTTGAACCATGTGTGGGGCTCAGACTTTGTGTACGACGAAATGATCGTGACCGGCCCTGGCGAAAAAGGCGAGGCCATTGCCAACGCCATTGCGCAAGACAAGCGCATGAGCGAAGACACACTCAAACCCGGCGAAGGACCGTCCAAAGCCGAGCGCGAAGCGGGCAGCTATGACGTGTTGTTCATTGCCACCAACGAAGAAGGCCAGTCAGTCAAAGTCGGCGTGAAAGGCGACCGCGACCCAGGCTACGGCAGCACTTCCAAAATGATTGCCGAAGCGGCCATCTGTTTGTTGAAGGATGCCTCCAACACGAAGGGTGGTTTCTGGACACCTGCGTCTGCCATGGGCCATGCACTCATTGCCCGCTTGCAGTCGCACGCTGGGCTGACGTTCAGCGTGGAATAAATCCAATCAAGGGTTGAGTTCTAAAGCGGAAGGCAAATAGCCCTTCAAGCTGTGAACGCCGTTGGCAAACAAGATGGCATTCACGGTGGCCTGCGCAGTGGCTTCTGCAGCCATGACGGTCAGCAGCATCATGTCGGCCGGCGCTGTTTCTTTGCACGTGGCCATGGCAAACAAGGTATCGCCATCCAAGGTGGTGTGCGCAGGCCGGATGCTGCGTGCAAAGCCATCGTGCGCGCTCATGGCCAAACGCTTGGCCTGTGCTTTGTTCAAGGTGGCATTGGTGGCCACCACCCCAATGCTGGTGTTGGTGCCAGGCAATGGCGATGTCGCCGATTGACCCGCCAACAAGGCTTGCTGCGTATTGAGCAAGCGGGTGCCATCCGATGTTCGCGCGCCTGCCAACACTTGACCATTCAGTGGATCCATCACATCGCCCACCGCATTGCACGCCACCATAGCCCCAACCTGCCACGGACCGACACGCACCAATGCATGACCCATGCCGCCTTTCATGGCGCGGTTCAAGCCAAATAATTTTCCCACCACGGCGCCTGCGCCTGCGCCCACATTGCCCGACATGGGGGGCACCATGGACCGCACCTCACTGGCCGACAGAGGCTTTTGGTACAAAGCATCTTCACAAGCGGCATAACCGGCCGCGGCATCGGGCCTGATCTTGGCGTTGTCGCCTTCACGCACCATGGCCAGATCGAACAGCACAGCCGCAGGTACGATGGGCACACAGCCATGGCCCGTTTGAAAGCCCATGTTGCGCTCGTCTAACCAGCGCATCACGCCGCTGGCCGCATCCAAACCAAAGGCACTGCCACCCGAAAGCAAAACGGCATGGACCTTGTCGACCAAGTTGGTGGGGTCCAGTAAATCAGTTTCGCGGGTCCCTGGTGCAGCACCTCGCACATCGACACCGCCCACAGCACCTTGAGGCGCCAGCACAACGGAACAGCCCGTCAGTCTTTGCGCCGAGGTGTCATGCCCAATGTGCAATCCCGCAATATCGGCAATGCTTCCGAAATGCGGATTGGCGCGCTCGCTCAGGCGGGTGTTTACAATGGTCTGAGATGTCATTTGAAAACCTTTTATCGACGCGCCAACGGGTCAGAGCAGATGGGTTTGCCTTGAATCAACACTTGAAGTGACTAGGATAACGCTTGTCTTCATTTGTACTGCAACGTTTGCTGAGTTTTTTCATCACTTTGGCGGTCACGTCGGTGGTGGTTTTTGGCGTTCTGGAGTGGTTGCCAGGCAATGCTGCCCAAGTCATCTTGGGCGAAACAGCCACCCCAGAGTCCTTGGCCGCCATGGCAGAAAAACTAGGCCTTCATCAACCGGCTCTCACGCGCTATTTGCAGTGGACTGGCGGCTTGCTGCAAGGCCAATCGGGGATGAGTATTTCTTACAGCACGCCCACCCTCGAACTCATCACTGAACGGCTGCAAGTGACTTTGCCCTTGGCCATTATCGCCATGTTGATCACCGTGGTGCTGGCCTTCAGCATGGGTTTACATGCCGCATCCAAACAAAACAGCGGCGCCGATTTAGGCGTCATGACTTTGAGTCAACTGGGTTTGGCATTGCCTAATTTTTGGTTGGCCATTCTTCTGATTTTGTTGTTTGCCGTGCAACTTCAATGGGTCAGTGCCGGTGGATTTCCCGGATGGACTGAAGATGTGGGTGGGGGTGTCTTGAAGGCACTGCGCGCCTTGATTTTGCCCGCGATCGCTTTGGCGGCAGTTCAAACAGCCATCCTCACACGCGTCACACGCTCTGCCATCATTGAATCGATGAATGAAGACTATGCGCGAACCGCTCGCGCCAAAGGCCTGTCCCAGCAACAAGTGCTGTGGCGCCATGTTTTGCGCAACGCCATGATTCCAGTGGTCACCATCATGGGCCTGCAATTTGGCAATCTGATCACCAGTGCCATCGTGATTGAAAACGTCTTTGTATTGCCAGGCATGGGGCGCTTGGTGTTTCAGGCCATTGCCAATCGTGATTTGATCGTGGTGCGAGATGTGGTCATGTGCTTGTCGGCCATGGTCATTGCCATCAATTTCTTGATTGACATTGTGTACGCGTGGATTGATCCAAGACTTCAACACGGCCTGAACACATGATGCGCAGCAACATTCACAGCAACAGCTCGTGGGCAAGGGCCCTCAGGCACCCAAGTTTTGGATTTGGCTTTTGCATTTTGGCCATACTTGTTGCGTGTGCGGTGGTTTCTGTGTTTTGGTCGCCCTACCCCGTGACTGACCTCGACATTCCCAACAAATTGGCCAGGCCCAGTGCCCAACATTGGCTGGGCACAGACAGCCTTGGCAGAGACATTGCGTCCTTGTTGTGGGTGGGTAGCCAAAATACTTTGCTGGTCGGCCTCATTGCTGTTGGCATTGGCCTTCTTGTAGGCGTCCCCATTGGCTTGCTGGCTTCTGCAAAGCGTGGCTGGACCGAAGAAGTCAGCATGCGTGCTGCCGATTTCACGTTTGCATTTCCGGCCTTGCTGTCGGCCATTTTGTTGACAGCCATCTACGGGCCTGGCTTGGTGATCAGCATCACAGCCATTGGCATCTTTAACATTCCGGTGTTTGCGCGCATCACACGCGGTGCCGCCAATGCCATTTGGGCTCGCGATTACTGCTTGGCGTCCAAGGCCGCTGGCAAATCCAAATGGCACATCACTTGGCAGCACGTGTTGCCCAACATGGCCAGCGTCTTGATTGTTCAAGCGTCTGTGCAATTTGCCATTGCCATTTTGGCGGAAGCTGCATTGTCGTACCTGGGTCTGGGCACGCAGCCCCCTCAGCCCAGTTGGGGCCGCATGTTGAATGAAGCACAGTCGCAAATGTTCCAAGCACCCTGGTTGGCTGTGTATCCAGGGATGGCCATTGCCATTGCCGTTTTAGGTTTGAACCTTTTAGGGGATGGCCTACGCGACTTGATGGACCCGCGTTTGTCTAGACAACGTTGAGCAGCAGAGCAGCGCAGAACCAAGCAGATCATGTCCAACACAGCACTTTTATCGATACAGAACCTGCGCGTTTCCTTGGAAACGGCTCAAGGTTCTGTGGAAGCTTTAAGGGGTCTGAGCTTCGACATGCAACGCGGCGAAAAAATAGGCCTCATCGGTGAAAGTGGGTGTGGAAAATCTTTAACGGCACTGGCCATCATGGGGCTGCTGCCAGCTCGCGCCAAAGTTCAAGGCTCGGTAGAAATCAACGGCTTGCAGTTAGTGGGCATGCCCGATGAGGGCATGTGCAAAATCAGAGGTGCACGCATCGGCATGATTTTTCAAGAGCCCATGACTGCGCTCAATCCTTTGCAACCCATATGGCAACAAATTGCAGAGCCTTTGCTGCTGCACCAAGGTGTGTCAGTGAGCGCTGCCAAATTGCGCACGCTCGAGTTGTTAGAACGTGTGCAACTGACTCGGGCCAAAGAACGCTTAACGGCCTACCCTCACCAACTCTCTGGTGGGCAACGTCAGCGCGTCATGATTGCCATGGCCCTCGCTTGCCAACCCGATCTGTTGATAGCCGATGAACCCACCACCGCCTTGGATGTCACCGTACAAAAAGATGTTTTGACGCTCATTTCGCAATTGGTGGCGGAGGATGGTATGGGCTTGCTGCTCATCAGTCACGATTTGGGCTTGATGCAAGATCAAGTCGATCGTGTCATGGTGATGTATGGCGGTGCTGTCGTGGAAAGCGCCACAACAGCGGATTTGTTTCAAGCCAGGCGGCATCCGTATACACAAGGCTTGTTTGCAGCGCGCCCTCAACTGAATTTAAAACGGGGCATGCGTTTGACTGCCATTCCTGGGCAGGTTCCAGACCTTTCAAATTGGCCCAGGGCTTGCGCATTTGCCGATCGGTGTGCCCATGTAGAGTCTGACTGCCGAGAGGTTTTACCCTCACTGATTCAAATTAATCAGTCGTCTCACTGGGTGCGATGCCCTCCATGGCAAACCATTGAGGCAAGCCAATGAGTCAAGTGCCAAACAACTTGTTAGAAGTGAAGGGCCTGAGCCATGTTTACACTTTGCCAAGCAGTTCATTGTTCGCACCTCGGGCAAGCTTGCAAGCACTTCAAAACATTCATTTTGAATTAGCACCTGGCAAAAGCTTAGGGGTTGTTGGCGAGTCTGGCTCTGGCAAATCCACATTGGCCCGTCTGGTCATGGCGCTAGAAAAACCCACTGAAGGCCAAGTCATTTTCAATGGGCAGGATCTGAATGCTTTATCACCTCAGCAATTAAGGGATATTCGACCTCATTTCCAAATGGTGTTTCAAGATCCGTACAGTGCGTTAGACCCAAGGCAAACAGTGCAGCAAATTGTGAGTGAACCGCTTCATCACAAAAGCCGATCAGACATGAAAGAGCTTGCGGCAAATGCATTGCTCGAGGTTGGACTGCGCCACACTGACTTAGACAAGTACCCCCACGAATTTTCGGGTGGGCAACGACAGCGCATCGCCATCGCCAGGGCTCTCATCACTCGGCCTGCATTGATTGTGGCGGACGAACCTCTGAGTGCTTTGGATGTGTCTGTGCAAGCCCAAGTGATTAATTTGATGATGGACCTGCAGGACAAACATGGCCTGAGTTATTTGTTAATCAGCCATGACTTGGCCGTTGTAAACTTGATGTGTGACGATGTGATGGTTTTAAAGGATGGTTGCATGGTAGAGGCCGGTGCAACTGAAGAAGTACTCCAAAACCCCAAGCACCTTTGCACACAAAATTTGTTAGCGGCCATGCCGGGTTCAAAATATCTCAACCCTTCATTTCTAGCGACTACAGAACGATCAAGGACCGACTCATGACATCTTCGTCTGCCACTGCAAAATGCTTGCGCATGTCTAGGCGACAAGTTTTTACCATGATGGGATGGACGCTGTGTGTCGCAGCCAGTTTGCAGATCTTCAGTTCATCCGCACAGGCACAAACACGCAAAGACAGCGTGGTGTTGGGCATGATTTTGGAGCCCACCAGCCTAGACCCCACCACAGCACCTGCTGCGGCCATTGGCGAAATCGTTCACTACAACATCTTAGAAGGCCTGACCAAAATCAACGCCGATGGCAGCATCACGCCCTTGTTGGCCGAGCGTTGGATCATGGACGCTGATGGCAAAGCCTACACCTTCAAATTGCGCAAGGGTGTGAAGTTTCAAGATGGCGCCGTCTTTGATTCATCGGCTGTCAAGTTCAGCTTTGACAGAGCCAAGGCCGAGAAGAGCACCAACAAAGCCAAAGGTGCTGTGTTCAACAACATTGCACACATTTCCACCCCCGACGCACACACAGTGGTTTTGGTGTTAAACAACCCGGATGGCAACTTCTTGTTTCGCATGGGCGAAAACACCGCCGTCATCTTGCACCCAAGCACAGCCGATTCAGCAGCCACCAAACCCGTTGGCACGGGCCCCTACAAATTCGAAAACTGGTCCAAAGGATCGGCTGTCACGCTCACCAAATGGGATGCATATCGCGATGCAGCCAATGTGAAATTAAAGCGTGTGACGTTTCGTTTCATCAATGATGCTTCAGCGCAGGTAGCCGCTTTGCTGGCAGGCGACATCGATGGCATGCCGCGTTTTCAATCACCCCAAAGCCTCAAACAATTTCAAGCCGACCAACGCTTTGTGGTCGAGATGGGCAACACCTCTGGCAAAGGCATCATGACCATCAACAACAAAAAGAAACCCTTTGACGATGTGCGCGTGCGCCGCGCGCTCTCGCACGCCATCGACAAGAAGGCTTTCATTGACGGCGTGTTTGAAGGTTTGGCCAAACCCATTGGCAGCCACATGGCCCCTACGGACGCAGGCTATGTCGACCTTACGACTCAATATGCCTATGACCCCGAAAAAGCCAAAGCCCTGCTGAAAGAAGCGGGTGTCCAAACACCGCTCAACGTCACACTCACACTACCGCCGCCCCCTTATGCACGCAAAGGCGGTGAAATTCTGGCTGCACAATTGGCCAAGGTGGGCATCGTGGCCAAAATCGAAAATGTGGAATGGGCTCAGTGGCTAGGCGGCACCTTCAAAGGCAACTTTGACCTCACTGTCATCAACCACGTAGAGCCTCTCGACTTTATGAACTACGCCAACCCTCAATATTATTGGGGCTACGACAGCAAAGCCTTTCGAGATTTGGCCACCAAATATTCAGCAACCCCAGGTGCCAAAGACCGCACCAAATTGTTTGGCGACATGCAGCGCATGATTGCCAACGATGCCGTCAATGTGTTTTTGTTCAATCCCACCAACACCGCGGTTTACAAAAAAGGCCTCAGGGGCTTGTGGGCGGGCTCGCCCATCTTTGCCAACGACATGGGCGCCGTTTCCTGGCAATGAAGCGCTCCTTATAATCGCCAAGTCACGGTTTAATCGAAAAGCCGTGTCTTCCTAAAACCAACAGCACCGACTCAATGGGTGCATCAAAGGGACCTTTATGTCACGTTCATTCGCTTCTTCCTCGATTTTTCAAAAATCCACTTTGTCCATGGCGGCCAGCCTGGTTGCGTTGGCATTTGCTGCCGCCCCAGCCCAAGCGGCCAACTGGAGCGACGACTCTGTGGGCGTGCGTTACGTCTCCGAACAGTCTGAGCCAGGCGTGAGCCACAAAGTGGCCAAAGACGTGATGAACTTCACACACGTGAGCGGCGACAACTTAGGTTCCAACTTCTTCACCATCGACTTGCTCAAGTCCAACAACGTGGACCCCAGCAATGCGGGCCCTGGCGGCGCTCAAGAATGGTACGGCTTCTACAAACGCAGCTTCTCATTGAGCGCCCTCACAGGCAACAAGGGCGGCTATGGCATGGCCAAAGATCTGAGCTTGGTCGCCCGCTTTGATGCCGGCGCTAAAAACACCACTTTCGCACCAGCCCCCCGTAAAGTTCGCCTGGGTGTCAGCGCTGCCATGCCCGTGACGGCTGGTTTCTGGGACATTGGCGTGGAAGTGATGAAAGAATCTAACCACAACGGCATCACAGGCAAAGACGTGAGCTTCTCTTCGGCCGCTGTGTTGACCAGCGCCTGGAGCGTTGCCATGGGTCCAGGCAGCTTCACCGGTTTCTTTGACATCGTGGGCCCCAAAGGCAAAGATGGTTTCAACGAAGCCACCAAAACCGAAACTTTGTTGCGCGCCCTCTACATGGTGGACGTTGCAGGCCCTAAATCAGGCTTCAAAGCAGGTGCAGGCATCGAATATTGGAACAACAAATTCGGTTGCAACAATGCCACTTCCTTCGTGAAAAACAGCTGCACGGCCACAACCCCCGTGCTGGTTGTCGAATACCACATGTAAGACAAAAGCCCATCGACTCGGCTGCAACAGCGACCGAGGGGATGGGCTGGTTTTTCCAATGAAACAGGCTTTTTTCAAAGCCTGTTTTTTTTAGAAGTAGGCCAAGATCAAACCGGCGTTCAGCGTTGTCGCTTTCTTGCCTGCATCAAATGCATAAGGGAAGAGTGTGGGGCCCGCAAAATTCCAACCCACACCATTGGCGCGACCTTTGTTTTCCACCACGGCGTACTGGGTGTAGAACTTCAAATCTTTGGTGATGCTGTAGTACAAACCAGCGGCGGTGGTGTCCACTTTGAAGGTGCTCACACTGCTTTTGGCGTTGTAATAGCCGACGTCCAAGGCCACCTTGCTGCTCAGTGCATACTCGCCGCCCACACCGTTTGTAGTGAGTGCAGATGTAAAGGTGTTGGATTTTTGGCTGGCAGAAATACCTTTGAGCGTGAAGCTGCCAATTTTGTAGTTGCCAGAGAAGATGGTGCCCGTGCTGTCTTTCACACCTGTTGCAGTGTCTGTGTAGGTGGACACGCCCACCTTGACATCACCTGCAGCGTAGGTCGCCACCAAGCGTGAGCCTTTGGCTGAACCGCTTTTAGATTCAGGCACATACTGACCGGCCACGGTCAAACCAGAAACGGTAGGGGCGGTGTAGCTGATCGACGCATTGTCCACGGTGCCCAAACCGCCATTGCCATCAATCATGGCCAAGGCACTGCCGTAGTTGGAGCCGCCACGGGGGTCACCCATCAGCACCGTGCCAAAGGCAATATTGGGCTGCACACCCAAGACGACGGTACCGGCTGCGCTTTTCACAAAAATGTTTTTCTGACGATTGAAGACGTCGCCATTGCCAAAGAAGTAGTAGCTGCTACCGGGCGTGTTAAGGGTGAAGCCTTGCTCCAATTGAACACCCACCGTGATGCCGTCCATGGATTTGTCCAGCTTCATGCCCACAAAGGTGGGCACCACGCCACCCGTGACGAACTCAGTTTTGGAAGTCGATGTCGTGCCACCCGTTATTTTGGAGCTGGCCATGCCGCCGTCCACCAGTGCATAGACATAGGGGCCATCTGCATAGGCTTGAGCAGCCGCAAGGGACAAGGTTGACAAAACCAAAGCACGTTTGAAAGATGACTTCATGAAGACTCCTAGATTTGATTTGCAATATCGCGCACTGGCCTACGCAATTTTTGAACCAACTTAAAAGACAGTTTTCAAATTCAAATCAAATCTTGCATGCATTCAAACGGTGCAAAGCGTTTTGAAATTCATGCTCGTGGTGCGCGAGTTCATGCCATGCCGCACACAATTCGAGCGCGCACAGCCCTTGCCATTTTTGAACACGCCGCAAAACACGTCGCAAAACACGCCGCAATCGCGCCTTGAACCAAGATTTAAAGGGTGGCAAGGAAAATGCTTAGGTGTTCATCATTTCAACCACTTGGAGTAATTGCCCATGATGAACCGTCGACTCAATCTCAAAACCCTGGCCGCTGCCGCTGCGCTGTCAGTGGGCTCTTTGACCGTGGCCACGCAAGCCCTCGCCGCAGACACCATCAAGGTGGGCGTGTTGCACAGCCTGTCAGGCACCATGGCCATCTCTGAAACTGTGTTGAAAGACACCGTGCTCATGGCCATCGATGAGATCAATGCCAAAGGCGGCGTGCTCGGCAAGAAGCTCG
>CANBWP010000029.1 GCA_947373185.1 Comamonadaceae bacterium
ATCTTGGCCGACACAATGGTGGGAATGGCCCAGGGCACCAGCACGGCCGTGCGCACCAAGGCGCGGCCTTTGAACTCTTGGTTCAGCAGCAAGGCCACACCCAAGCCTGTGAGCGTTTCCAAAATGACCGAGACCACGGCAAAGCTGAAGGTGTTGCGAATGGACACGCCCCAATCGCCTGCCCAAAATCCGCCTTCATCGTTGGGGTTGAAGAACAAACCGTATTCGCCAAAGTAATTTTCCCAGCCGACAAACTTGGACGCAGAAATGTCGTTGATGTTGATGTCCGTGAAGCTGAACCAAATAGAACGCGCCAAGGGCCACACGGCCACCACCAACATCAACAGCACCATGGGTGTTAAAAATAACCAAGCGGTTTTGACTCTTGAGTTCATGTGCGATATCTCTCCGGTCTTTACCAATGTTTGCGTCTGATTTGCTTCAGGCGTGAATCCAGTTTTGCCACAGCCTCTTCACCCGTGACGCGTTTGGACATCACCTCATGCGCCGCATTCCAAAAGCTCTGGCTTACCTGCGGATACTTCAAGCCTGTGGCTGTGGTGGGGCGCGCCACACTGTTGGCAAAAACCACCGCCAAGGCACCCATGAACTCATTGGCGGCAAGGACATCTTTGTCTTTGTACAGAGCGGGTAAAGTGGGATTGAAGGAGCCGTCGATGGCGCGTGTTTTTTGCACAGCGGCGCTGGTCATGTACATCACCAAATCAGCCGCAATGGCCGTGTGCTTGGAATACTTTGACACGCCAAGTTGCCAGCCACCCAATGCGGCGGCACTGGGGTTGCCGGGCAACTTGGCCACACCCACTTTGCCCTTGACCAAACTGTCGCTCTTTTGCAGCAAAGACCATGCGTAGGGCCAGTTGCGCATGAACAGTGCGTTGGCATTTTGGAAAACGCCACGCGCTTCTTCTTCTTCGTAATTCAACACGCCCGTGGGGCTGATGGTTCCCACCCAGGATGCCGCCAAGTTCAATGCTGTGGCCGCTTGTGCGTTGCGAATCGTAATATCACCATCGGCATTGACCACCGTGCCGCCGCCTTGGCCGCCGACCCATTCAATGGCATTGCAAGTGAGGCCCTCATAAGCTTTGGCTTGGAACACAAAACCATGAAAGTCGCTGTCACCTGCGGCGCGCTCACCCGCTTGGACCTTCTGGGCGCTTCGCGTCAATTCCTCCCATGTCTGCGGCACACGCAGGCCATATTTTTTCAGCAAGTCGGTGCGGTAGTAAAGCAAACCCGCATCGGTGTACCAGGGCATGCCCAACAATTTGTCGTTCACGCTGTTGTTGGCAATGATGGCCGGAAAGTGCTGGTCTTCAACCCCTTTGCTGTAGGGTTTCAGGTCGGCCAAATGGTCTTTCAAAAGACCCGGCCACACGGTGTCAATTTGCACCACATCGATGTCGCTGGATTTGGCCGCAAACAATTGACGGTACAGTGCCAGCTTTTCAGTGGGGCTGCTTGGCGGCGAAAAATTTTTGACCGTGTTGCCTGTTTTTGCAGCCCAAGCTTGGGCATGTTTCCAACAAAACTCCACATCGCTGCCACTGGGGCCGCAAGTGATGGTGATCTCAACGGCCTGCGCCGACTGTGTGTGGACGAAAACGCCCCCGACCATCATCATGGCGAGCAGCACGCGCTTCAAGGCCTTGCGCATCATGTTGGGACTCCCGTCAAATTTTGCTTCTGTCAAGGCTTGGCACCTTTCACCACATACACCACCGCACTGCGTGCGGGAATTTCAAATGCACCCGTGGCCGGTGTGTACTGGGCCAATTGGCGTGGCCGCTGATCAGCCGCCTGCATGGACGCTTGCACTGGGTGCAGTTCAAATGCTTTGTGGGCCAAAGTTGGAATCTCGATGCGCTGCGCTTGTTCAGACACATTCACAAAATACAGCAGTTCGGCAAAATCGTTCAGGTCGTGGCCTTGCAAGTGGCCCGCAATCAAGCGTGCGTCGGCGGTGCTTTCTTGCTTGAAAAATGTCAGACGCACTTGGACGTCTTGTGCTGTCGGCAAGCGAAACAGTTGCGAGCTTTTGCGAATTTTCAACAAATCCAGGTGGGCTTGGTGGGCCCACACAATGTCGGCCGTTGTTGGGACCAGAGTGCTCTCTTTGAGCATCGACATGGTGAGCGCATTCGCTTCAGGGCTGCCTTGCATATCTGGCACCGCTGTACCAAAGTGATTGCTTTGATAAGACCAGTCCAGCACATTGAAGGCATCGCCAGAGTCGTAGCTGTTGCCATCCAAAGACTTGGACCGCAAGATGTCTTGACCGGCATGGAAGTAGGCCACGCCTTGGCTGAAGGCTACCAAGGCGCCAGCCAACATCTGTACGCGTGCGCGCTCTGCGCCTGAGGTGCTGCGCGGCAACTTGTACGCCAAGCTGTCAAACAAAGTGAGGTTGTCGTGGTTCTCAGCGTAGTTCACCACTTCACTGGGTTGGCTGGCGTAGCCAGTGGGTTGGTCGCCATACGCAATGTCTTGCAACGCCTTCATGCGGCCATCGGCGGTTTGCATGCTGTAGTTGCGCAGACTGCCAGCCAAGCCTGCACGAATTTGGTCGGCCACCCACACAGAGCCTTCGCGGCCACTGACAAAGCCTGGCACCTTGACCAAATTCTCAACACCATCCCCTGCGCTGCCGCCGCGAATGGCATCGCGCAATCGGTCATTGAAGGTGCCAATGCCTGTACCATTCAAAGACAACTGAGAGGCTTGCACAAAGCGTGCGCCATGGGCAACCTCGCCAAAGTTCCATCCTTCACCCACAAAATCGATGCGCTTGTGCAAGGCGGTTTGCAAGCGCTTTTGAATGTCCACCATCGCTTGTCGAGGCTGATGGCCCATCAAATCAAAGCGAAACGAATCTAATTTGTATTGAGCGGCCCACATCAGCATTGAGTCCGACATCAGTTTGGCCATCATCAAGTTTTCTGTGGCCGTGTTGTCGCAGCACGTCGATCGCTCCACCATGCCTTGCGCGTTCAGGCGCTGGTAATACCCTGGCACGATGCGGTCGAGCACCGATTGCAGGTGTTGGCCTGATGCCGATGTGTGGTTGTAAACCATGTCCATGCCCACACGCCAACCAGCTTCGTGCAAAGACTTCACCATGCGGCGAAATTCCACAATGCGTTTGGCGCCGTCGTCTGCGTCGCTGGCGTAGCTGCCTTCGGGGGCATTGAAGTGCAAGGGGTCATAGCCCCAGTTGAAGCAATCGTTGGCGCGCGTGGTGCTTGGCGCACTGACGTGGCTTTGGCAATTTTTTTCTGGTACGGTGGCAAAGTCAAAAACCGGTAGCAAGTGCAAATCGGTCATGCCTGCTTGCGCCAGCCGTTTTAAATGGCGCATGCCCTGAGACTGTGTCTGCGTGAAGGCCAAGTACTTGCCGCGTTGCTCGGTTGGTACCGACGTGTCATTGACAGAGAAATCACGCACATGCAATTCGTAAATCGCCATGTCGGTGGGGCGCTTCACGGTTTGCGGTGAGATGTGGGCATCCCATTGGGCAGGTTTGAGGTGCGGCGCGTTCAAGTCGGCCACGTAACTGCGCAAGCTGTTGGCGCTCATGCTGACGGCATAGGGGTCGTTCACATGGTTGATGACTTGCCCCACGCCGGGTACAAAAACGTTGACTGCGTAGCGATAGTAGCCGCCCTGTTTGGCCACGGTCGTTTGGGCGTGCCAAATGCCCGTGTTGTCATCGCGTTTCATGGCCACAAGGGCGGAAGCCGGCGCTTGGGCAGATGCATACACGCACACGTTGACGGCTTGCGCCGTTGGCGCCCAAAGGTTGAAGCGGGTGAACCCTTTGCCACCTCGCAGCGCGGAAGGCGTAGCGCCCAGGTCAGTGCGCAATGCAGCTTTGGCAAACAAGTCGTCCAAGGCCTTGGCTGACTGCACGCGCGTGGCATACAGCACCAGGCCATTGTCATCTTCTAGCACCAACACCAATTGTGTGCGGTGTATCTTTTGCAGTGCAGCCTCATTCAGGGCGGGCATTTCAAGCAGTTGTTGTGTCTTGATGTTCAGGCGCCAAGCCTGGTCCATGCCCCTTGCCACTTGGCCTGTGTGTATTTTCAATGTGCCCGCGTCAGCGCTGAGCAATCGCCAAGTGCTGGACGCAGCCAAGGTGGCCGAAGGAACCCAGATTTGAGAGCGGTTTTGCCAGATGGCTTCTGCTTGCAAATTCAAGTCGTTGGTGTGTGTCACCAAAGAGCCCAGTGGCGCATTGCACAATTTGCGTTGCGCATCGCTCATGCTAGCTTGAGCAGCGGCTTCGCCCATGCCCAGCATGTTCAGGGCAAGGCAGGGAACAACAGCCCAGCGCGAAACGCGAGTTGAAAGCAACATAAAAATGTCAAGAGGTCCAAAGATGCAGAATTATCGTAATAAAACTACAAAAAAGCAGCATGTAATCGATTGAATTAGGGTAAATACTGAATTTTAGAAAATCTGAAGGGTTCAAAATCTGTAGCTTTTCTACATATTGGGCCTTCAAAGGCCGTTGGCCATGCGCTCCAGCTTTAAGATGACTCTTCTATCAAATCTGCACAAAGTAAGTTTGTTCTTTGGAACTACTTTACTGGGCATCTCCAGTTTGGCGACCCAAGTTCAGCCTTCTGCATTGCCTGAAAACTGGCACCACGGTGCCTTCATGGAAATTTTTGTGCGCAGCTGGCAAGACAGCAATGGTGATGGCATGGGCGATCTCAAAGGCCTGACCCAATCGCTTGACCATTTGAAAGCGCTGGGCATCAAAGGCATTTGGCTCATGCCCATTACGGCCAGCGCGGACCACGACCATGGCTATGCCACTGTGAATTTTCGCGACATTGAGCCGGATTACGGCACGCTGGCCGACTTTGACGAGCTGATTCAGCAAGCCCATGCGCGGGGCATCGGCATCATCATGGACTATGTGTTGAATCACAGCGCCAAACAACACCCCTACTTTCAAGCGGCACTGCAAAACCCGCAAAGCCCTTACCGGGCTTGGTTTGAATGGCGCCAAGAAAAACCTGAGGGATGGGATATTTGGGGGCGCGATCCTTGGGTGCGCACCGCCAACGGCAGTTATCTGGCGACCTTTGGCGAGCCCATGCCTGACTTCAACATGCGCAACCCCGAGGTGGTGAAGTACCACGAAGACAGTTTGAAATTTTGGCTAGACCGTGGCATCGATGGTTTTCGCTTAGATGCAGTACCGCACCTGATTGAAAACAGCGCTAAAGATTGGAACGACCAACCTGAAAGCCGCCAACTCACGGGTCACTTCACCCAACTGATCAAGTCTTACCCCAATCGCTACGTTGTGTGTGAGGCCACGGCCGAGCCTAAGGTCTACGTGCGAGAGGAAATCTGTGGTGGGGCCTTTGCCTTTGGTTTGGAAAATCAAATTTCAAAAGCAGCCAAAGCAGATTCTGAAGCCATTCAAAAAGTTGTGCAGTACTACGCTCAAGCACCGCACACCTTGGCCAGCTTCGCGTCCAACCACGATCAGTTTGCGGGCCAACGCATGTGGGACCAGGTGTCGGGCAATGAAGCACAATACAAGTTGGCTGCGGCCACCTACTTGCTTCTGCCTGGGACGCCCTTTATTTACTACGGCGAAGAAATCGGCATGGCTGGCGCCAAAGGCTTGACCGATGACCCCTTCATCCGAGGCCCCTACAGCTGGCAGGCCGATGCCCAAACAGCGGGCTTTACAACGGACAAGCCCTACCGTGCCATCGCCGGCAATGTAGGCACCCACAACGCAGCCATGCAGATTCAAACCGCCGGCGGCATTTACGCTTTTTACCAAGACATGCTTCGTTGGCGCAATGCGAGACCCTCCTTGGCCCGCGGCACTTACGAGCAGCCGCGCGTGCAGGGTCTGGCCATGTCCTATGTGCGAACATTTGGCCAAGAGCGGACCGCTGTGGCCATCAATTTCGGTTTGCAAGCCATTGAATTGGACGTGCAAGCCTGGCCCGGAAAACCGCGAAAACTGTATGGCACGTCAGACTCTGTAAACTCGCCGAGACCCTTGATTAAACTCCCACCTCAATCGGTTCATATTTTTTCCTTAGAACCTTGAGCACGCTCGGGTTAGATTTCTGAAGTATTTGTCAACTCATGCAACACGTTTCCTGGTCTCGCAGTGCCAACATTTATGAGGTCAATGTTCGGCAGTACACCCCTGAAGGTACCTTGAATGCCTTTGCCGCGCACCTCCCGCGCTTGCACAAAATGGGGGTCGACATCTTGTGGTTCATGCCCATACAGCCCATTGGCAAGTTAAAGCGCAAGGGCAGTCTGGGAAGTTACTACGCGGTTGCAGATTACACCGTCGTCAATCCTGAGTTTGGCACCCTGAACGACTTCAAGGACGTGGTCAAACAAGCCCATGCCCTGGGCATGAAAGTCATCATCGACTGGGTGGCCAACCACACAGCCTGGGATCACGTCTGGGTCAAAGCACACCCCGAGTGGTACTTGAAAAACGACAAGGGCGAGATCCACAGCTATCAGTATGACAACGGCAACGAGAAAGAAGACTGGTCAGATGTGATCGGTTTGGACTACACGCAAAAGACGCTTTGGACGGCCATGATCCAGGCCATGCTGTATTGGCTCAAGGCAGTAGACATTGATGGCTTCAGGTGTGATGTGGCCAGCCTCTTGCCGTTGCCGTTTTGGCAACAAGCCCGCCACAAACTGGATGCTGTGAAGCCGGTCTTCATGCTGGCGGAGTCTGCCGACCCCGCTCTGCATGGCCATGGCTTTGACATGACCTATGACTGGCAATTGCAAGAAGTGCTGAAGAAAATTGCCTGTGGCGATGCCCATGCCATCGATTTGAAAAATTACATTCAAGAGACCTCCGCGAGTTTTTCGGAAGATGCGTATCGCATGACCTTCACGGCCAACCACGACACCAATTCGTGGCAAAACCATGACAAAGCCCTTTTTGGCAAAGCCTTTGAAAGCATGGCCGTGCTGGCGGCCACCTTGCCAGGGATGCCGCTCATTTACAGCGGCCAAGAATCAGGCCTTCACAAGATGCTGAAGTTTTTTGAAAAAGATGCCATCGATTGGCAGACGTTTCAATTCGAAAAACTTTACACCCACTTGTTGGCACTGAAGAAAAAGCACCCCGCTTTGCACAACGGTTCGGCCGGCGCCAAGGTCGAATGGTTTGAAACCGATAACCCCAACGTCCTTGCTTTTAGGCGACAAAAAGGCATTGATGTGGTGTCTGTTCAAGTCAATTTGAGTGCGCACAACCAAAGCTTCAATTTGCATGGCAAGCCGCGCAAATTGGGTGCTTGGGAACATTTCATTCTGGCGAGTTAAGCAGTCGTCACGGCCATGCGGTATTGGCATGGCCTGCTGCATGTCACATCGGCGGTGCGGCGCAGTTTTGCGCAATGTACTGCGCATGGTCGGGCATGAACGCCACGCATTTCGCAATCACGTCGCGAACACTTTCCAAATAGGCCTGTGTCGCGGCTTCGTCTTGCAAGTCCACCAAGGGGTTGTATTTGGCGGGCTTGATGTTTTGACCTTCCATGACTTGAAGCCAACCCACTTGGGAGAACAACTCGTCGTTGAATCTGATAATGCGGCCATGACTTTGGAACAATGCCAATTTTTCTTGAAGCGTCTCTGGAATGGCCATGTGTGCGCAGGCTTTCCAAAACTCAGAATCGGTTCGCTGGTTGGCGTGATAGTGCAGGATGATGAAATCCCTTATGCGCTCATACTGAAACCGACTTTGAGCGTTGTAGGTGTCAATGTCAATTTGACTGAAGGCTTGGTCCGGAAAAAATTCAATGAGTTGCGCGACTGCGGCTTGAATCAGGTGAATGCTGGTGGATTCAAGGGGCTCCAAAAAGCCACTGGACAAGCCAATGGCGATCACGTTTTTGTTCCAGGCCTTTTTGCGCATGCCGGTTTTGAATTTAATCAAGCGTGGATCGGCCAGCACTTTGCCATCGAGGTTGGACAGCAACGTGGCGGCGGCTTCGTCTTCACTTATGAATTGGCTGCAGAACACGTGGCCATTGCCAATGCGATGTTGCAACGGGATTCGCCATTGCCAACCTGCGCGGTGCGCCGTTGAGCGGGTATAGGGCAGCAACTGTGCCGATGACTCGCAAGGGACCGCCAATGCTCGATCGCATGGCAACCAATGGGTCCAGTCTTCATAGCCAGTCTTCAGCGTTTCTTCGATGAGCAGGCCCCTGAAGCCAGAGCAATCAATGAACAAATCGCCTTCAACGCGTTCACCACTTTCCAAGATCACCGCATCCACATGACCATCGCTGGCGCGCTGTGACACTTGAATAATTTTGCCTTCGGTGCGAACCACACCACGTGCCTCACACAATTTGCGCAGATATTTGGCGTACAGATTCGCATCGAAATGATAGGCGTAAGTAATGTCGCCCAAGGGGGAATTGGGGACGGAGAAATCAGCCTGCATGAATTTGTTGGCACGCGCAGCTGCACGCGTGATGGCATAACTGCCTAAATCGGCCGCTTTGCCAGCGGCGCGCATCTTGTGCCAATACTGCTCAAAAGGCACCGTCCATAAATCTTGACCAATCGCCCCAAAACCATGCATGTAGCGGTCACCGATCTGCCCCCAATTGACAAACTCGATGGCCAACTTGAAGGTGCCGTAAGTGGCTTTCAAAAATTCATGTTCATCAATGCCTGCAACTTTGTTGAAGCGTTGAATCATGGGGATGGTGGCCTCTCCCACACCCACAATGCCAATCTCGTCAGACTCCACCAAACGGATGTTGTACTTGCCGCGCAAAACGCTGGCCAGCGCTGTAGCTGTCATCCATCCTGAGGTGCCGCCACCCACAATGACAATGTTTTGAATTAAAGGGTTTTGCATGTTCACAACCAATAATAAAAAAAGGGGGGGGCAAGCCCCCCCCCTAAATGTAGCCTCCCCTGCGTCAACTGACTTGGGGGAGGGTGGTTTACAAATTCAAATTAGAACTTGTAAGTAGCGCCCATCAAGTAGATCTTGCCGTATTTGATGGTCTCTACGATGTTGTCAGGCGTGTTGCTGTAGCGTTTGAACTGTGCATTGGATGCATTGTTCACTTGGAACAAGATCGACAAACCTTTGGCGGGGCCTTGTTGGAACTCATATCCAGCTTGCAAGTCGACCACAGTTTCGCCTTTGATGAAGGTCAACTGACGGTTGTCTTGGAAGTCGCTGATCTCGCCCAAGAAGTCAGAACGCTGGCGACCGGCCACAGCCACTTGGAAGCCACTCTTCTCGTAGTAGAAGCGCAAGTTGTTCACGTTTTTAGACAAACCTGGCAATGGAATTTTGTCCTTGCCAATGTCTTGCGTGCTGAAGCTGCTGGTGGGCAAGTTCACGCTGCTGGAAGTGCTGGACATGTTGGCCATGACACCGAAGCCATCCAAAGTGGGGGTCAACATGGAGAATGGCACGTTGATGGCCAATTCCACGCCGCTGATGCTGCCGCCTTCGCCGTTGATAGGGCGAGTCAACATACCCATGGTGGGGTAAGTAAAACCAGCAGGTGTCAAACCACGGAAGTCAAACGGTGTGGCTGTCTTCAAGATGTAAGTGTCGAGGTTTTTGTAGAAACCAGCGATGCTGACATACCCTTTTTTGCCGAAATATTTTTCGTAAGACACGTCAAATGATTTCGCGCGGAATGGCTCCAGACCTGGGTTGCCACCGTCGCCGGTGTACATGCCTTTGGTGCTGTCATAGCTCATGCCCATGCTGGCGCGCATATCGCCCATGTTCGGACGAGCCAATACTTTGGCCACACCCAAACGCAAGACTTGATCATCGCCAGCGTCAAAGTTCAGGTTCAAACTGGGGTTGAAGTCGCTGTAGGTTTTGCCGTTGCCAATCGTGATGCCAGGGCATGTGGCAACTGTGTTGCCTGTGCAGGTGGCACGGTTCACGTTGAAGCCTGTAGAGCTTTGGTCTGTGTTGACCAATTGGGCGCCAAGGTTACCGCGGTAAGGCATGCCAAACATTGTGCCGTCAACATCACCCTTGACATAGGTGGTTGTCACTTTCTCGCTGACAGACCAATCTTTGTTCAAGATGTCGGCATCAACTTTCTTGGCCAAGTCATAGATGGTGCCCAAGGAGCCACGTGGGTCCCATGACGCAACGACCAAACCTGTTGTGCCTGCAACGCTTGTGGCTGTGCCAGGAATGGCCGCACCACCGTAAGGATCGCCACCTTTGATGACCAATCGGCCTTCTTGGGTTGTACGAACTTTGGTGCGGTCAGAGAAGTTGGCGCCAATTTCAACAGAGGAAATGGGGCCGTATTCCACGTTGCGACGACCCGAGAAGCGAATGTTGTCTACTTTGTCGGTCACAGAAGGCAGTGCGACATAACCAGCTTGAGGCGAGTCTGGGCCACCGCTCCAGCCGTCCACGTCAGTCAACTTCATGACGGCGCGATCAGCGTAGTTCAAACCTGTTGTGAATTTGGCATCGGCCAAGTTGCTGCCATTGAACCCAGTCCATGACATGGTGTCTGTTCGGCCAGTGGTGTTGCCGTTGCCGGGCAAGCCAGCGGTGGTTTCGTAGCGTGTGCTCAGACGTGACACTTTAGATTGAGCGATGTCGGTAGATGCTTTCCAGTCGCCGACCTTGAACTTGGTGTTCCAGCCGAAAGAGTCGAGTTTGTCGTCGCCCGATTCAATGTGATTGCGAATCACACCCTTGTAGCCGCTCATTGTGCCGCTGGTTGCAATGCCTGCCGAGTTGATGGTGGCGTTGCTCAAGGAACCTGCTGGGTCGTACACAGCGTTTTCCAAGAAAGCGCCTTCGAGGCCTGTTTTCTTCAAAGCAAATGTGCCTTTTGAAGAGAACACATCCAACACAGTTTCAAAGTCTTTGTTGGGTTTGAACTGCACAACAGCCATCAAACCTTCTCGATTGGAACTGCTTTGTTCGGTGTCGGCCGTGAAGCCACCAGGAATCGTCACAGTTCTGCCGTTGTAAGGCACGTCGCGGTTCCAACCACCCCATGTGTTGAATTTTTGCTGTTCAGCACCCGTGTCTTTCAACTTGGTGTAGCCCAGAGCAATACCCAACGTGCGGTCTGCAAATTGGTCAACATAAGAGAAGGATTGACGATCGCCTTTGCCTTCACCGGCGCCAGAGTCAACGCCAGAGCGTTGTGAACGTGCACTGGCCGAGAAGGTGCGCTTGTTGAAGTCCAAGGGGCGCACGGTGCGCAGGTCAATGGTGGATGCCAAACCTTGGCCAACCAATGACGCTTCTGGTGTCTTGTGGATCACGATGGAGCCAAGCAATTCTGCGGGGAATTGATCGAACTCAACGCCGCGGCTGTCACCGGTAGACGCTTGTTCGCGACCATTCAACAGGGCACCGTTGAAGTCAGGTGACATACCCCGCACGCTCACGGACTGAGCGCGGCCAGTAGATTTGTTACGTTGCGCTGTCACACCTGGCAGGCGAGAAACAGACTCCGCCACTGTGGTGTCAGGTAATTTACCGATGTCTTCTGCAGACAAGGCTTCGACGATGCCGTCAGAGTTGCGTTTTGTGGCAATGGCGTTTTCAATGGAAGCGCGAATACCCGTCACCACAACTTCACTGGTGGCCTGTTGCGCATGGGTTGCGCCTGCAACGCTGATCAACAACACGGCGCAGCCAGCCGCAACGGGACTGACTTGAAAGCCGCTTTGTCTCTCTGCTTTGCGAGATTTTTGGTTTGTTTGTGTCATTCTTTTGACCTTAAATTGAGAAATAAACGAGGTGTGCCACCCTTGGGAACTTCATGTAAACGATTGCACGGGGTGATTGTGTAGTAAAACTAGATATGATTTCACCTAGGAATAACCCTAGCTGTTGTAGAAATAAAACCCCCTATTATTGAGTACTTAAGAGCTAGTTGTTCGTCAATCAACAAATCGGACACGCACTAGAATCATTTCAAATCAGAAATCTTGTACCAAAATTACAGTCCGACTGTCCGTATAGTCCACCCAAACTGTATTCAGACGAATGAACCATGACACATAAGCCTCAACACGCACGCCTGACAAGACCTTCGTGCGATTCAATGAAACATATGCAGCAGAGCCTGTTGCGATCAGTCTTGGGTTTGAGCCTTTGCTGGGTCGGGTTGGGCTTTGCACAGGCGCAAGTTCCAGCGTCTGCCAGTGCGACGGCGGCAGTGGCTTTTCGCCCTGAGGTGGTCCAGTCTTTGCAAGCGGCGCAGGACGCCTTGAAAGCAGGCCAAATCGACAATGCCCTGGCGTTGGCGCAGAAAACTCTGGACTTGCCTGGCATCACGCCCACAGAAAAGCCCGTCATTCAGCGCACGCTGGCCGTCGCCGCCATGCAGGCCAAAAATTTTCCTTTGGCCATTGCCACCCTGGAAAATTTGATCCAAGAAATGCCCGAGTCAACGGCCGATGCGCAAAAGTTGCCCATTGTTGAATCCTTGTTGAACGCCAGTCAGCAAGCACAAGACCACCAACGCGTGGTTGATTGGGCGCGAACTTATTTCAAATGGGGCGGACAAAATCCCTCCGTTCGTCCTGTGCTCATACAGACGCTGTCGCTCATGAAGAAGCACAGCGATGTGGTGCAAGAGGTGCAAGCCAAGATGCGTTTGGACGAAGTCGCCCATCAGAAAACCACTGAAAGTGAATTGCGCTTGATGGCGGTAAGCCAACATCAACTCAAAGACAACGCGGGCTACAACAACACCCTCAAAATATTGCTGCAAAACTATCCCAGCAAAGCCTATTGGAGCGAGATCATTCCAAGAATGGCGCGTCAAGCCAGCTTCAATGTGCGTTACGACTTAGACCTTTATCGCTTGCTCGAATTGACGGGCAACATGGAAGATGCTGTGGAGTATGTTGACATGGCCAACTTGGCGCTTCGCAATGGCTTGCCTGCAGAGGCCGCCCGTGTGGTGGAGAAAGCCTACAGCCTAGGTGTGTTTGGCAAAGGCAGTGACGCTGTCAATCAACAAAAGTTGAAAGTGCAGGTTCAGCAAAAGGTCAATGAAGATGAAAAGACCTTGCCTGCTTTAGAAAAGTCGGCCAAAGACGCCAACACCATCGCCAGCTTGGCCGAGGTCTATGCCTCCAAGCAAAAATGGGAGCAAGCTATTGCCACTTACAACAAAGCTTTGAGCATGGGCGGCCTCAAGCGTGATGCGGAAGCCCGCTTGCATGCGGGCATGGCACTTTACAAAACGGGACAAAAAGTTGAAGCCGAAACAATGTGGGACAGCATTCAAGGTGAAGCCACTGCACAAGATCTGGCACAACTTTGGAAAATTTGGGCCCGTGCCAATTAAGATGGCGATGATGGGAACCCTTTTGTTGTCTCAACAATAAGCTGTGAACAAACGCAAAGTACAAATGATGGACATCGCCAAGATGGCGGGTGTTTCCACGGCCACGGTGTCGCGTGCTTTGAACGACAGCGAATCGATTCGGCCTGAAACACGTGAGCGTATCAAGGCCTTGGCGCAAGCCCATCAGTACACCGTCCATGCGGGCGCCAAAAATTTGCGCAGCGGCGAAAACCGCACTTTGGGGTTGGTCATTCCGTACCGGGCCGACTTGCCCATGCAACTGACCGATCCTTTCTTTCTTTCTTTGCTAGGCCATTTGGCCGATGCCATGACCGCAGCCCAATACGACTTGTTGCTCTCGCGTGTCAATGCCGATCACCTTGATGAATGCGCCGCCTTGTATGACTCAGGCCGGGTGGCCGGCATGGTGATGGTGGGGCAATGGGATCACCACGATCAACTCAATGCATTGGCCAAGCGCCGCGTGCCCTTGGTGGTGTGGGGAGCCATGTTGCCCGATCAGCTGTATTGCAGTGTGGGCAGCGACAACTTCAGTGGCGGCTTCCAGGCCACCGACCATTTGATCAAGCGTGGTCGCCAGCGAATTGCTTACTTGGGCGATTTCAATTCAGGCGAAGCCAAGTTCCGTTTTGAAGGATATTGCGAAGCGCTTCGAAACAGTGGATTGCCGGTTCGGCCAGAGTTGTTCATTCAGTCGCCCTATACGCCTTTGGAGGCGCAGCAGGCCATGCATGCGTTTTGCAATCAAGGCTTTGCCATTGATGGTCTGTTTGCAGCCAGTGATTTGATTGCCATCAATGCCATGGGCGTGCTCAATGCGCGCAACCTGAAAGTGCCAGAAGACATTGCGGTCGTGGGCTATGACGATGTGGACGCTGCACGCCACAGTTTTCCTCCGCTTTCCACCATTCGCCAACCGCTCGATTTGGCGGCGAGGGCCTTGCTGGCGTGTTTGCAGGAAGTGATGCGTGGTGCGCAGCCTTCGTCGCGCCAACTCGGCAGCGAGTTGGTGCTCAGAGCCTCTACTTAAGCCGATTAACCTTGATGCTGAGCGGCCGATGCAGCCGCTTTGGACGCAAACTCTGCGCGCAGCGCACGCAGTTTTTCTCTGGGGTCTTCTTTGATGGTGTTTTTGTCCAAAGCCATTTCCTGAATGAAGCGGCTGGGCATGGCGGCGATGGTCTCGCGGCCTTTCTTGCGTCGCTTGGTCCAACTCACTGACAAACTTCTTTGGGCCCGTGTGATGCCGACGTACATCAAGCGCCGCTCTTCCTGAAGCCGAGTCAGCAGGCCCTCGGCATGCACCTGGGCATTGATGCCCTCTTTGTTGTCTTCGTCCATTTTGAAGGGCAACAAGCCTTCGTTCACCCCCACCAACATCACATGCGGCCACTCCAAGCCCTTGGCTGCATGCAAGGTCGACAAGGTCACCACATTGGGATCTTGCTCGCGCTCGTTCAAGGTCGACAGCAAAGAAATCGTTTGCGCCACTTCCAGCAGTGACTTGGTTTCGGCGACCACGCTCACCCCTGCCGCATCGTCGATGGTGCCGCCGCAGCGGCCCGACATCCAATCGCAAAACTCCAACACATTGGTCCACCGTGCTGAGGCCACTTTTTCGTTCTCTTCGCCGTCATACAAATGCTTTTCATAGCCAATGTCTTTCAACCATTGCAACAAAAATGCCTTGGCATCTTCCGCGCCATGGGTGCGCTTGGCCCGATATTCCAAGTCGTTCATAAAGCGACCAAACTCATGCAGGCTGCCCACCGCGCGCGCCGACAAACGGCTGCCCAGGCTGTTGGAGAACAAGGCCTCAAACAAACTCAGTTTGTACTGGCTGGCCAATGTGCCAAGGCCTGCCAGCGTTTGGTGGCCGATGCCGCGCTTGGGGCTGGTCACAGCCCGCAAGAATGCGGGGTCATCGTCGTTGTTCACCCACAAGCGAAACCAGGCGCACAAATCTTTGATTTCAGCGCGGTCAAAGAAACTTTGCCCGCCTGAGACCTTGTAGGGTATTTGTGCGCGTCGCAAGGCTTTCTCAAACGGCTTGGCCATGTGATTGGCACGGTACAAAATGGCAAACTCTTTGTAGTCTCTGTATTGCACCCCACCGGCAGTGGTAGCGGTCCCCGCACGCAAAGATTGAATGCGCGCCACCACCCGATCGGCTTCATGCTCTTCATTGTCCGCATCCACCACACGCACCGGTTCACCTTCGCCCAACTCTGAAAACAAAGTTTTGGGATAGAGCTTGGGGTTGGGGCCGATCACGTTGTTGGCTGCACGCAAGATGGCACTGGTCGAGCGGTAGTTTTGCTCTAACTTCACCACCTTCAATTGTGGAAAGTCTTGAGGCAAGCGTTTCAAATTGTCCAAGGTGGCACCGCGCCACCCATAAATAGACTGGTCGTCATCACCCACCGCGGTAAAGCGTGCGCGTTCACCCACCAAATGTTTCAACACTTCGTACTGGGTCGCGTTGGTGTCTTGGTACTCGTCCACCAAGACGTGGCCCATGGCCGCTTGCCAGCGCTCACGCACTTCGGGGAATTGCACCAACAACTTCAAAGGCAGACCAATCAAGTCATCAAAGTCCACGCTTTGATAGGCCGCCAAGCGTTCTTCATAACGGCCCATGATTTGCGCGGCCACCCGATCGTTTTCAGTCTTGGCCATTGCCAGGGCTTGTGCGCTGGTCAGGCCGCTGTTTTTCCAGGCACTGATGGTCCATTGCCATTGGCGCGCCGTGTTGGCATCGGTGGTGCCGCCGCAATCTTTCAGAATGCTGGTCACATCGTCTGAATCCAAAATGCTGAACTGTGGTTTGAGACCCAACACATGGCCGTCTTGCCGCATGATGCGCACGCCCAAAGCATGGAAGGTGCAAATCATCACGTCTTTGGCTTCTTTGCCAATGAGTTTTTTGGCGCGCTCGCGCATTTCACTGGCAGCCTTGTTCGTGAAAGTGATGGCCGCAATTCGTTTGGGCTCGAGGCCCACTTCAATCAAGCGTGCAATCTTTTGAGTGATGACGCGTGTTTTGCCCGAGCCAGCGCCCGCCAAGACCAGACAGGGACCTTTGACGTAGTTGACAGCTTCTAGCTGCGCTGGATTTAAACCGAGAGAGGGGGCGGACATGGATTGAGAGGGAAAGGTCACCGCTGGCCAGAAAATGCGGTGTGGGCTTGAATCATAGCGGGCAAATGAGGTCGCACTGGCTGCCAAGTAGGCGACACCCGTTTGTCCGCTGCGTCCAATTTACAGGGCACAATGTGAGCCATGTTAGACGTCTTGCGAGTCACCTTTCCCTTTTTCGCGCTGGTTCTGTGTGGCTACTTGGCCGCACGACGCCAAATGTTGCCCTTTGAAGCGATTCCTGGTCTGAATGGGTTTGTGCTGTTTTTTGCGCTGCCTTGTATGTTGTTCCGCTTTGGCGCGAACACCCCGATCGCTCAGCTCTTGGATGCGGGCGCATTTTTCATGTATTTGTTTTGCGCCTTGGTCATGGTGGCATTTGTCGTTGCCGTCACACTCAATCAACGCATCGGCTGGAATGATGCCGCTTTTGGCGCCTTGGTGGGCGCCTTCCCCAACACGGGCTTCATGGGCGTGCCCCTGTTGGTTGCCTTGCTCGGCGCCGGCGCTGCGGGCCCAGCGATTGTCACCATCGTCATTGACATGGTCATCACCACCTCCTTGTGCATCGCCTTGTCTCGGTTGGACGGCGCCGGTGAACATGGCGTGAGCAAAGCGGCCCAAAACGCTTTGTGGGGCATGGTCAAAAATCCCATGCCTTGGTCCATCTTGTTGGGGACTTTATTTTCTGCTTTCCAAGGCGAGCTGCCAGACCCGGTTGCCAAAACTGTGGCCCTTTTGGGCGATGCCGCATCGCCAGTCGCCTTGTTCACCATTGGTGCTGTCTTGGCGCGTTCACAAAAAATTGCGCACCACGAACAGCATGGCCCTTTGACTTGGCAAGACTACGTGCCGGTGGCCCTCATCAAATTGTTCTTGCATCCCATCTTGGTCTTAGCGGTCGGCTTGGCCGTCATTTCAATGGGCGTGTCCATCGATGTCTTTGCCCTCAAAGTCATGGTGTTGGTGGCGGCATTGCCCAGTGCAAGCAACGTGTCTATGTTGGCGGAGCGATTTGGTGCTGACAATGGCCGCATTGCCAGAATCATTCTGGTTTCAACGGCTGCCGCGTTTTTGACTTTCTCTGGGGCGGTGGCGCTGCTCAAGTAAGTGAGACGGCTGGCGCAGTTTGCAAGCGCGCCATGTTGGCGCTCAGCTGGCTTTTTAACTGGTCCAAGAGTTCTACTTTGCGGCGAACTTGCGCCCGCTTTTGCGAGGGTACTTGGTTAAAGTCAACAGCACTTGCAGTTGCCGTGTGCAGCAAATAATTGCCGTTGTCCATCAGTGTGGCCTCATGCTCTTCCCACAATGCGTCGTAGTTTGCATTGATTTTCCAGCGCCTAAACGGATTCAAGGCGACACGGTTTTGATTGCCAATGAGCACCACCTGATGACAGCCCATCACACGCCCCAAAGTTTGGGCCGCTTGCAACAGCAGCGACGCGGGGCGTGCACCATGACACGCTTTGGTGGCATCTCGAATCCAACCGCGTGCTTCTGGGTGCGCTGCACCTTGAATTTTGGCAACTTTCAGTGCCACGCCGCCATGCCATTGAATCAGACTGCACGTTAAAGAAAAAATAGATTCGCCTTGCCAAATCAAATGCAGGCCTATCTCGCCTTCTCGATGCCCTTGGCTGATCACGGACAACTGAAGTTCTAAGGGTTGCTGAAATTTGGTTTCTAGATGGGCCAGCAACAAAGGCTGTTGGGCAGCCACTCTCATCAGCGAACCCAAGCCCAACTGATCCACCAGTTTGTAATGTTGAATCAAATGATCAACGCGTCGCTGACAATTGAACTGCCTGGACACGTAAGGTCTGAAAATCTTAGTGACCAATTTGGGAAAGTTGGCGACCTCTTTGGACAAATGGGGGTGTGCATGGACAAAATGCACCCATTGCGAAGTTGGGGTCGGGAACAATAATTTTCCAATTTTGAGTTTCCAACGCTCACGCGCAGACCCGACTTGCGACAGAATCGATTGGTACGCAATGGCAGAGGCGGTATGCGCCAGTTTCATGAATGCAGAATCCCAGTGTGCTTGAAGACGCGCTAGTGTCCAATCAAAGACCTGACCAAAACCTGACCAAATTCAAAACGGACGCAGTCCTCACTTCAAAGAGCAAGACATGACATCGCAAAATTTCATACGCGCACTGCCCAAATGGCTCCAGGCGCTGATCTTTCGACCGCGTTTTTCTGTGTCGATCAGTTTAGGTGTTGCCGTTTTCTGCTTGCTGCCAGATGCACTGGTGTCGCACATGGTGACGCGTGCCATCGTTGCATGGAATGCTGGTGCGATGTTGTACTTGGCCTTGGCCGGCAAAATGATGTTTTGGACTTCAGACGAAAGAATGCGCAAACGTGCTTTGAAGCACGATACAGGTCGTTTCTTTGTCTTGGGCTTGGTCATTGTCTCTGCCCTCGTCTGCATGCTGGGCATCGTGTTTGAACTGTCTTTGGCCAAAGACTTGCACGGCTCTTTGAAGGGGGAGCACATTGGTTTGGCGGTGCTGACTGTGGTCACGGCCTGGGCGTTTACCCAAGTCATGTTTGCACTGCACTATGCCCATGAATATTATTTTTTATTGGCCCACGGGCAAGAAGGCGGAATTGATTTCCCTGGCCATGGCATTCCTAACTATGCTGACTTTTTGTACTTTGCGTGTGTCATCGGGACATCGGGTCAAACGGCCGATGTGAGTTTCAGCAATGCCAAAATTCGACGAACGGGCTTGGTGCATTGCGTGTTTGCATTTTTCTTCAACACCACGCTGGTGGCGTTGATGATCAATATCGCCTCAGGTTTGATTTGACCTTGTCGGCAGGGCCCTTAAATGGCCAAGGGGTCGACATCCACCAACCACCGAATCAGGCCCTTGTGAGTTGGCAGACTCCGTGACTCAAAGAGCACTTGCTGCAGCAGCGCCAAGGCCTTGTGCAGTGCCATGCGAGAGGGACTTTCAATCAACATTTGCGCACGCTCGACGTTGGCCACGCGCTGAATGCTCATGGGCACAGCCGGAAACACGCTGACTTGCGACAACAACGCGGCATCTTGTTCACTCATTGCGCTCATCCAGTCTTGCAAGCGTGCATTGCCAAAATTCAAAAAGGCTTGCGCCACGGTTTGCTCCCGGGCATCGCTTCTGAGCAGGGCTTGAAAAGTGTGGGGTGGAAGCCCTGCCTCAAGCCGCTCCTTCAATTGTTGTTCTGCAAATGCAGGGTAGTCATGCTTTTTCAAAGCTTCAAACAAAGCATGCGCAGGGTGAAAGGTTTGCACCCACATCTCGCTGCTGGCGCTTTGCGCTGCATCACGGCCAGCGCGTCCACCCGCTTGCATGAGCAATGCAAACAAGCGCTCCGGTGCGCGAAAATCACTTGAGAACAGGGCGCCATCTGGGTTGATGGCCGCCACCAAAGTGATGCGCCGAAAATCGTGTCCCTTGGCAATCATTTGGGTGCCCACCAAGACATCCACCTCGCCGTTGTGAACATCGGCCAATTGGGCCTCCAAGGCGCCTTTGAGTTTGGTGCTGTCTGCATCAATGCGCATCACGCGCACCGGCTGACCATCTGGCCTTTTGACATCCACCAACAGCGCCGCCAAATGTTCTTCCAGCTGTTCCGTCCCTCTGCCCATGGGGGCAATGTCCGCATTGCCGCAAGCAGGACAGGCGTGTGGGACGCGCTCTGTGAAGCCACAATGATGGCAGCGCAATGTGCGATCGATTTTGTGGAATACGCGAAATGCACTGCAGTGTGCGCATTCACTTTTCCAGCCGCAATCGGCGCAGTGCAGCACGGGTGCGTAGCCTCTGCGGTTCAAGAGCAGCATGCTTTGCTCACCCTTGGCCACACGTTCTTGGATGGCCGCCATCAAGGGCGCTGACAAGACCGTTTTGCGCGGTTGATGGTTCATGTCCACACGCCGCACAAAGGGTAACTGCCCAGCGCCAATGCGCGCAGGCATTGACAGGCGCTGATACCGACCGCCTTCACTGGCCGGTCGACTGTGGTGCCAGCTTTCAAGTGATGGCGTGGCCGAGCCCAAGATCACTTTGGCGCCTTCGAGTCGGCCCCGATAAACCGCCAAATCCCGCGCTGAATAGCGCGCGCCTTCTTGTTGTTTGTAGCTGGCATCGTGTTCTTCGTCCACCACGATCCATTTCAGCTTGGGCATGGACGCAAAGACAGCCATGCGAGTGCCCAGCACAATGCGTGCGCTGCCATTGTGGGCTGCAAGCCAACTCTTCAAGCGTTGGGGCCCCGTCATGCCGCTGTGCATCGAGACCACGCCTTGCGCGCCAAATCGCGCTTTCACGCGCTCTTCCAGTTGGGGCGTCAGATTGATCTCAGGCACCATCATGAGTGCTTGGGCTTCAGGGTCCTGAGCCATGCACCGCGCAATGGCTTGTAAATAAACTTCTGTTTTGCCGCTGCCTGTGGCGCCATGGATCAAAAACGGACCCGGTGCCACTTCCATTTCCGCCAGTACCGCGTTCTGTTGTTCGGACAATGGCCAAGCTGATGGCAATGACGAGGTCACTCGTGTTGCTGTGTCGCTTGTCTTTTTCAAGCGCCTGGCCCATTGCGCCGGCGTGAGATCACGCAGTTGCGGTGGCAAAGCCGCCATCGCCACTTCACCCAAAGAGCGTTGGTAATACTGCGCTGCAAACTGAACCAATTGCCGCCAATGAGGACTCAGCGGGACAACCCCGTCCAATGCGGCCGATGTGTTTTTGACTTGATGCGTGCTCACATTCTCGGGCAGCCTGTCATGCACCGCCCAGACCAGGCCCAGCACTTCACGTTTGCCAAAAGGGACGCGCACCAACTGGCCCACTTCAAGCGCTAATTCCGTGGCGTAGGTGAGCAGCCCCCCCACTTGGCTGTGGGCTGGTGCAGAAACCGCGACGTCAAGCCACTTTTGCATTCACAACCTTGTGTTGAAACTACGAATTGATAAAGATAGCAATTTTGACAGCTTGCAGCTCATAAAATTTCTTGAAACCTCGGGTAAGTTGTTGTTTTTCAAGATCTTTAGAAGGAGTCCCAAGAAACTGTGGATAACTTTGTTGAAAACCCTGCGCGATGCGCCGCAAAGCCTTGAAAAATAAGGCTTTGATTGGATTGCTCGCGAACTGAGCAAAAAGATAAATTTCAATGAAAACAACAACTTAGAATATTTCGAAGGGGCGCGACTGAGATGCAAATCTTGCACGAATTTTAAATTCTATGGAAAGAACTTTTGTGCATAAGTCAATAGAAAAAACCCAAAAATATTTAAATTTTTGGGTTTTTTTGAAGGGTTTCTATGCAAAGAAGATCTGACGTGGGAATCTCATCGACGCAGCGCTTTGGAGTGACTGTGAACGGCCTCTACCAAGGCGGCTACATGGTCCGGTGGCGTAAATTGGCTAATGCCGTGCCCTAAATTGAAAATGTGAGTGGGTCCCGTGCTGTTGTGGTCCATGTGAGGTTTGCCAAAACTGTCTAAAACGCGGATCACTTCTTTTTGAATTTGAGCAGGGGGGGCAAACAACACATTGGGGTCAATATTGCCTTGCAGGGCTTTGCCGGGGCCATTCACGGCACCGCCCACCATCTGACGCGCACGCGCCAAATTCATGGTCCAGTCCAGTCCCAAGACCTCGCAATCGAGTTGGCCCATTTCTTCCAGCCAGAGCCCGCCGCCTTTGGTGAACACGATGCGAGGGATCTTTGCGCCGTTGTGCTCTTTCTTTAAAAGCGCCAAAACCTTGGCGGTATAGGCCAGGCTAAATGTTTGAAACGCCGAGTCAGCCAAGACACCGCCCCAACTGTCAAAAATCATGACGGCCTGCGCACCAGCTTCAATTTGGGTGTTCAGATAGGTGGCAACGGCTTGCGCATTGACCTCCAGCAAACGGTGCATCAGGTCGGGGCGGCTGTACAGCATGGACTTGACCATTCGGTAGTCGTCCGAGCCTTTGCCCTCCACCATGTAGCAGGCCAGAGTCCAGGGGCTGCCAGAAAACCCGATCAAGGGCACCCGGCCATTCAGCGCTTTGCGAATCGAGGTCACGGCATCAAACACGTAGCGCAATTTGGCCATGTCAGGGACTTGCAACTCGGCCACTGCGGCCTCATCGCGCACCGACTTGGCAAAGCGGGGACCTTCGCCTTGTTCAAAACTCAAACCCAAGCCCATCGCGTCGGGCACGGTCAAAATATCACTGAACAAAATGGCGGCATCCAGAGGATACCGATCCAAAGGTTGCAGCGTGACTTCGGTTGCGTAGTCAACATGGGTGGCCAGGCCCATGAAGCTGCCCGCTTTGGCGCGAGTGGCCACATATTCAGGCAAATACCGACCCGCTTGACGCATCAACCACACAGGGGTGTGATCGGTTGCTTGGCGCCAACATGCGCGCAGAAATGTGTCGTTTTGGAGAGGGGCGAAACTTGCAGTGGTCATAGAAATAGAGGCTTTTCAATCAGTCTGTCGCATTCTCGCAGACTGCTTCAGCGCAGCACGACAATTGACGTGGATCAATTCAACTTTATGGCGAAGTCTTAACTTGGCTCAAGGAATTTTGTATTTCTTGGACCGACGGCAGCTCCGACAACAGACTCACGGGCTGACCTGGCGCATACCAAGCATAGACGGGCACGCCATTTCGGCCCATGTCATTCAGCGCTTTGGTGATGGCGGGATCGTAGCGAGTCCAGTCAGCGCGCAACAGCAAGACATTCTTTTGCACGAAGTCATTGAGCAAACCTGCATCCGCAAAGGTGGTCTTCTTGTTGAATTGGCAAGTGACGCACCAAGCCGCCGTGAAGTCGACAAACACAGGCCGTCCCGCTTGTCTGGCGGTTTCAACTTTCTCAGCTGACCACGCTTCCCATGCCAATTGTTTGGAGGCATCGCTGGCACTCACACTGCTGGGGCTGGCCACTTGGGGGTTGTCCCATGCCCCAGTTTGCAGACCCAAAACCCATACCAGCCAAAAGGCCGTGGCATACATCGGCAAGGCCATGATGTGGCGGAATGTTTTCATCCAAGCGCCTGGCCTGGGTAAAAAGCGCACCCAAGCCGTGCTGAAAGAAACCAAGATAAAAGGCAGCGCCATGCCCAGCCCCATCGCTGTAAAAATGGGCAATGCTTGCCAAGTCGGAAAACCAATGGCCAAGCCCAATGACGCTCCCATGAAGGGGGCTGTGCACGGCGACGCAATGACCACCGCAAATACGCCAGACCACAGCGAATTGGTGGCCGGGTTTTTCCACTGAAAGCTGGCCACGGAACTGGGCACGAAAGAGCCAAATTCAAACAGTCCCGACAAATTCAAACCCATCAGCGCAAACATGAAGGCCAGCGCTCCCACCACCCAAGGAGATTGCAATTGAAAGCCCCAACCCAATTGCGAGCCTGCTGCGCGCAGGCCCAGCATCAAGCCACCCAGCAACATGAAAGAAATCAGGACGCCAGAACTAAAGGCCCAAGCAGACAGTCGCATTTGCTGAGGTTTGTCTGTTTGCTGAGTAATGCTCAACAACTTGATGGCCAAAACGGGGAACACACAGGGCATGAAGTTTAAAAAGATGCCGCCTAACAATGCGCCCAAGAGAGCCAGTGCCCAGGTCGCCAAAGGCGCTGCGCTGACGCTGGTGGGGGCCGGGATGCGGGCTGTGACCCCCGGTTTGACGTCATCCGTGAAAGACTGCCACTGACCCTGCACCGGTGTGTCGAGGCGCCATTGTTTGCCGGTAGGAGACGCTGCTGTGCCCTGCACCAACAACCATGACATGCGCGTGGGGCTGTCCATGCGCTCACTTGAAATGGGCAATCTCACGCGGGCATTGTCGGACTGATCCGCTGCCATTTCAATCAAGGCTGGCGCATTGTTTTGAATCACGTTGCCAGTTTGCGGAAAGACAGTCCACGGGCCCATGGTTAAATCTACAGGCAAGGACAGCAAGCGCAGTTCAATTGAGCGGCCATCTGCTGAAATTTGGGCAGAGTGCTTGCCGCTCAGTGTTTGAACTTGATTGGTAAGCGTTGTTTGAAATGCATCCTGCGCCATCGTTGTGCTGCTGGTGATGGGCAGACTTATTTGGAAATCGCCTTCTTGTGGAATGCATTCTTGTTTGCAGACCAGCCAATTGGCGTGCAATTGAATGTGCACAGCCGAGCCTGTGCCAATGGGTTTGAATTGTGGCCCCACCTTGATGGGCGTCACCAACAAGGTCGTGCCTTCGTAACCAAAATTCGCCATGTTGCCAATGGGAATTTTCTTGGGTGTCGGCCACAGCAACTCACCTGCGCTCAAGCCGCTTGGCAATTGCCATTGCAACTCAGTGGCCAAGCCCGAGTCGCCGGGATTTCGCCAATAGGTGTGCCAGTGGGCTTGATGGACAAGTTGTAAGCCCAGCCAAAAGGTTTCGCCGGCTTTGATGCCTTGGGGTGCGTGGGCGAGCAGGGTGGCTTGAACTTGTGGCGTTGTCACGGCATCACCCGCTGCTGAGCCACCTGCCTTGCTCCCCAAAACTTGCGTTTGGGCGTGTGCCACTTCGGCCGTCATGGCCAACATCAGGCTCAAAGCGCATCCCGTCCAAGCATGTCGCAGGCGGGCTAGAAATGATTTTCGGTTCAGGGGCAGCATGGCTTCTCAGCGATTGACATCGACTTCTTCAGGATAACGCCACTCTACACCTCAAAATCCTTCCCTTGAACTTCACGGGTCTATTAAACTGCCAGCATCGAATACGGGCGCCACATGTCAACCTCCACCCACTTTTGGTCAGACTTGACCACCCAAGACTTTGCCAGCATTGACAAGTCGCGAGCCATTGCCGTTTTGCCGCTGGCTGCCACTGAGCAGCACGGACCGCACCTGCCTTTGTCGGTCGATGCCGACATCGTCAATGGCGTGATTGCGCATGCCCTATCCCCCTTGACGTCATCTGCACCCACATTGCCGGTTTACTTTTTGCCGACCCAAACGGTGGGACTCAGCCCTGAGCACGCGGCATTCCCAGGCACACTGACCCTCAAAACCGAAACCCTGATTCGTTTGTGGACGGACATTGCCGAGTCTGTCAAAGCGGCTGGCGTCCAGAAAATGGTGCTGTTCAATGCCCATGGCGGCCATGTGGGCGCCATGGATGTCGTGGCACGCGATTTACGGGCGCGCTTGGGCATGTTGGTGTACAGCGTGAACTGGTACCAATTGCCGCTGTTGGATGAGGCGGGCCAAGACCTCAACGCCTTGTTTTCTGAGCACGAACATCGCTTTGGGGTGCATGCGGGTGATGTTGAAACCTCGGTCATGCTGGCGCTCAAGCCGCAAGCGGTTCGAATGAATTTGGCTCAGAACTTCAAATCGACTTCGGAAGCGCGCGCGCTGGCATTCTCTATCTTGGGCAATGGCAAGAGCGCCAAGTTGGCGTGGCAAATGCAAGACTACAACACCGCGGGCGCAGCAGGCAATGCCGCCGCGGCGACTGCACAAAAGGGGCAGGCGCTGTTGGCAGCGGCTGGACGTTCTTTGGCCAGTTTGTTGGTAGAAGTTGATCAATTGCCCGCCGATACACGCCAGTTCTGAACCTGTCGTCACACAGGAGCGTTTGCTTTTCTAAGCGAAGGTGATCCAGCTTTGATGTTCAGCGCTGTCTAAATGCGGCAGGTTGTTGTATGAGAGCAGCATGTGCCGCTTGGGTGTGAATGTAAATTCGGTCACGGCTGTATTTCGGATTCTCAAGTTCAATTCAATCGATGTTTCTGGCGGTGCGTTGAGTACCTGAGCGACCGCCGTCGCAATGGGGCCGCCGCTAGAGACAATTAAAACGCGGCCTTGGTATGTTTCTCTCACATATTTCAAAACGTCTTGAATGTCTTGCGCAAATTGAATGTAGCTTGGCATGCCTTTGGGGTGTGTTTCACCGGCCATCCATTTTTGCAATCCAGCTCGCAGTAACCGAAAGTGATGCTTGTACATTTCGGGCGAGTCGGGTTTGGCCAATGGCGCTGGGTGAACGGTTTCAATCAAGGCATGGCTGTCGTATTCATTCAGACCCGGCCAGACCTCGGGCTTCATGCTGAGCTGAGCGCCTTGTGAGATGGCCTCCCACGTTTGCCGATGGCGTTTCAGGCTGCCAATCAAGACGGCATCAAAATCAAGCGAATGAGCCCTGGCGGGGCTGCTTGCAGCCTGCTGCCAATAGCCGCCCAAACGAATGCCTTGTTGCGTGCCCAAATGGCTGAGTTGGTCGTAGTCATCGGCCCCAAAAGAGGCCTGACCGTGTCGCACTAAGATGAGTTGTCCCATGTCAATGGTCTCAAGTAAGTGAGTGATCGTTGCGATCTGATGCGTCTTGGTTTGGAAGTGCACTTCGATTTGGACGCCTGCTGAAAGCCCGAGACTCGCGATTGCTTCTTCCGATGAGCAATTGTGGTGCAGCACCTTCATCGACTTGTGCTTCGTTGTCAGACGCTGTTGTTGAGCGTTCGATGTCTGCTGATCCGTCTGTAACTTCTGACGGATCTGGTCTTGAATGATTCGAAGTCATAGAGGATCCATGAATTAAAAACCTGTTCGCAACATCCACAGCGCAGTCATGACCAAGGCGAGGGACATCACACGATTAAAAGCCAATAAGCGAATGCCTTGTGAAAGCCATTCGCGCAAAAGGCTGCCCATCAATGCATAGGTCAAATTGCTGAGCAATCCAAAGCCCATCATCAGAGGCAGCAAAAAGAAACATCTCTCTAACGCGTCTTCTTTGCCCGCCACCCAGCCACCCACCACCGACAAGGCCATCATCCATGCTTTGATGTTCAAAAACTGAATGCCAACGCCTTGAGAAAAGCTGATGTTCAAGCGATTTGAATCCGCATGCGTCAAGGTACGTGTCGTCCACAAACGAAGCGCGAGCCAAAGCAAATACGCCGTGCCTCCAAGCATGATCAGCCAGCGAAGCGTCGGGATGGCCAACACCAATTGGCCCAAGCCCACCATGCAAAGTGATAGCAGCAAACCCCATCCGATGGGCACTGCCAAAATGAATCGGAGTGCTGATTTCAAGCCCTGATTCGCGGCCAGCGCAGTCGACAGCGTGGTGTTGGGCCCCGGTGTAAAGCTGGTTGCAGTTGACAGCACCAGCAATGCCGTTAATTCCTCAGGACTTAGGACAAGGTTCATGTGGCGGAAAGAATTTCCCAGCGCTCAAGGGCCGCCAACAAGTCGTTGTCAATCTGGGCGTCGCGTTCATACAGGGCTGTCGCGCGGGCTGGATCATTTGTAAACAGTTCACTGTCAGACAAAGACTGGCGAATTTGTTGTTGCTCTACTTCCAAAGTTTCAATCAAACTGGGCAGACCCTCTAATTCTCTTTGCTCTTTGTAGCTGAGTTTCACGTTTGGCTTTGAGCTTGTCTTTGTCGATGCGGGTGATTTGAGCGTGTCAGCTTCAAGCGGTTTGGCGTTAGTTTTGACGCTGGCAGCTTGTGGCTGGCCGCCAGTGGCCGTCAACCCTACGCTGCCCGTCGCCTGATTCACTAACTTAACGGCCGCTGCTTTATTTTGAGCTTGAATCGTTTGGCTTCGTTGAGATTGGGTCAGCCAGTCTTGCACCGAGCCTTCGTACTCTCGCCAAAATCCAGGGTTGTCATCGCTTGCTTCGCAAGCAATGATGCTGGTCACCACGTTGTCCATGAATGCGCGATCGTGACTGACCAAGAAGACAGTGCCTTCATAGTCTTGCAACAAATTTTCCAGCAGCTCTAAGGTGTCGATGTCCAAATCATTGGTCGGCTCATCCAGAACCAAGACATTGGCGGGACGCGCAAACAGCCTGGCCAGCAACAGTCGATTTCGTTCACCGCCAGACAGTGACTTCACGGGCGACGTGGCACGCGCTGGTGAAAATAAAAAATCACCCAAATAACTTTTGACGTGTTGCCGCTTGTTGCCAATTTCAATCCATTCACTGCCTGGGCTGATGAAGTCTTCCAAAGAGGCCTCAAGATCCAATGCGTTACGCATTTGGTCAAAATAGGCCACTTGTAAGTTGGCGCCTTGTCTGATTTTTCCGCTGTCGGCTTCCAATTCACCCAAGATCATTTTCAAGAGTGTCGTTTTACCCGCGCCGTTTGGACCTAGAAGGCCGATCTTGTCGCCCCTCAACAAGGTCGCTGTAAAGTCTTTGACAATCACTTTCTCAACGCCGTCGGCGCTGGTGAATGATTTGCAGACGTCCGTGAGCTCTGCAACCAATTTGCCACTGGGTGCGCCGGATGCCACTTCCATGCGAACCCGGCCCACTTGTTCGCGTCGAGCGCTTCGTGTGGCGCGCAAATTTTCTAGACGGACAATGCGACTTTGGCTTCTTGTTCGGCGAGCTTCGACACCCTTGCGAATCCAGACTTCTTCTTGTGCCAATAACTTATCAGCCTTGGCGCTGATCACAGCTTCTTGCGCAAGCTGTTCTTCTTTATTGATTTGATATTGGGCAAAGTTGCCTGGATAACTGCGAAGGCGACCCCGGTCCAATTCCACAATGCATGTCGCAATTTTGTCCAAAAAGGCGCGATCGTGCGTGATCGCCACGACGCTGCCTTTGAAGTCAATCAATAACTGCTCCAGCCACGCAATGGAATCCAAGTCCAAATGGTTGGTGGGCTCATCTAATAAAATTACATCAGGGCGAGTGACCAGGGCCTGAGCCAATGCAACGCGCTTACGGTTGCCGCCAGACAAGGTGCCCACGGTAGCGCTTGGGTCTAAGTGCAAACGGTGCAAGGTCTCATCAACACGTTGCTCCCAGCCCCAGCCGTCCAATGATTCGATTTGGCTTTGTAGTACGTCAAGATCACCAATGCAGTTGCTGTAATCATCAATGAGCTTCATGACAGGCGCAAGCCCGCGTTGAACAGATTCAAAGATGGTGTCTTCCGACGCTAACAAGGGTTCTTGCGCAACATAAGCGATGCGTACCCCTTGTTGTACGTGCATGTTGCCGTCATCCGCGATCTCCATGCCGGCAAGGATTTTTAAAAAAGAAGATTTGCCAGTGCCGTTTCGCCCGATGAGACCAATCCGTTCGGAGGTCTCCAGTGCAAAGTCTGCGTGATCCAAGAGTGCGACATGGCCGTATGCCAATGAAGCGTCTAATAAAGTGATTAATGCCATGGCGTCATTATCAATGACGCAAGATTTTTTTTGACAATGACTTGCGCGCGACCAAAAAGTAGTGTTATAGTCGAGGGCTTCGCTGCTGATTAAGTCAATTAATTGAAAGTTAAATGACGGAGTTGGTTGCAAAGAGTTTTGAGAGAAAGTCCAGCGTAAGTGCTAGGCAAAAAACTCTAGAGGCTGAAAAAATTTTGAAAGTTTTTAAAATTTTTTCAAAGCAGGCAAAAAATGCGTGCTATACTGCAAGGCTTCGCTGATCGCAGCGAGTGATGCAAAAACAACAAAGACTCTAGTCTGAAATTGTTTGCAACGAGATCTTTAAAAATATACAGCCGATAAGCGTGGGCGTTTGATGGCGATTGCCAAGTTCTACGGAACT
>CANBWP010000030.1 GCA_947373185.1 Comamonadaceae bacterium
TGATCGCGACCGCAGCTGCATTTCAGCATCAAGGGGCGATCGGCGTTGTACGGGTCAAAGAACTCAGACATGGCAACCTCTTTTCATTGAAGACGATTCATTGAGAAAAGAAGCACTATGCAAACAACGGGCCAACTTGTAGTCGGCCCTGTTTATTTTGTGACTTGGCAGTTTAGCGCTAGAGAACGCCAGCCAACACTTCAAATCCAGAAGTCATGCTGCACCAAATAGGCGCGCGAATTGAATGTGCAAGTTGCCAATTGGTGCGCAGCACTTGTTGAAAGCACCAACTCAAGCCGCCTCTTTGTAAAACGCCCCAAGATGCAATCCCCTAGGGGCAAGTGGCCCTACTGCTTGTTGAATGGCCCCAATGTGATCTGGCGTGGTGCCGCAACAGCCGCCCACAATGTTGACCAAACCTTCGGCCGCAAACTCATGCAACAAACGACTGGTGACCTCGGGCGTTTCATCAAAACCGGTGTCGCTCATGGGGTTGGGCAAACCGGCGTTGGGGTAGCAGCTGATGAAGGTGTCATGGGCCACTTTGGCCAACTCTTGAATATAAGGACGCATCAACGTGGCGCCCAAGGCACAGTTCAAGCCGATGGCCAAGGGGCGAGCATGGCGCACGCTGTGCCAAAAGGCTGTGACGGTTTGGCCGCTCAAAATTCGGCCCGAGGCATCGGTCACGGTGCCGCTGATGATGAGGGGCAGCCGCTCACCGCTGGCCGCAAAATATTCTTCAATTGCGAACAACGCCGCTTTGGCATTCAAGGTGTCGAAGATGGTTTCCACCAACAACACATCTACGCCACCTTCAACCAGTGCCTGTGTTTGTTCGTAGTAGGCCTTGCGCAAGCTTTCAAAGTCGACGTTACGTGCACCAGGATCATTCACATCAGGACTGATGCTGGCCGTCTTGGGCGTAGGGCCAAGCGCACCCACGGCGTAGCGCGGTTTGTCAGGTGTTGAAAATTTGTCGCATGCTGCGCGGGCCAAGGCCGCAGATGCGCGGTTCATTTCAATGGCCAAATCGGCCATGTCGTAATCGGCTTGCGCAATGGTGGTGGCACCGAAGGTGTTGGTTTCAATCATGTCGGCGCCAGCGGCCAGGTAGCTCTCATGTATGTCGCGGATCACATCGGGGCGCGTGAGGCTGAGCAATTCGTTGTTGCCCTTCACATCCTTGGGGAAGTCTTTGAAACGTTCACCGCGGTAATCGGATTCGCTCAATTTAAAGCGCTGAATCATGGTGCCCATGGCGCCATCCAAAATGGCAATTCGTTTTTCCAGAATCTCTGGCAAGGCTTTCGCGCGGGTGTAGTTCAGTGCTTTCATGGGCCTATTGTAAAAAACAAATCGGACTTATGAGAATTCGTCACAGTCAGGGGCAGACCCAATTGATCGAATTGCGTATTGTCTCTATATTGAGCGCATGAAAAAACGTCAATTTTTAGCGCTCGGTGGCACTATGGCCGCTGGCATGGTTTCCGGCTTAGCCCCTGTGTCAGCCTTTGCACAAGCCAAGTTCCCTGACCGTCCCATTCGGGTCATTGTGCCCTTTGCACCCGGTGGCGATGGCGACATCATTGGCCGCCTTTGGGTGAAGTTCGCAATTGCCCATACGGGCGCCAACTTCATTGTCGACAACAAAGCCGGCGCAGGCGGCGCCATTGGCGCAGCGGAGGCCTCTCGTGCCAAAGCCGATGGCTACACCTTATTGTTGGGCACATCGTCTACACAAATCATCAATCCATTAGCCTCTGGCACCGCAACCTACGACGCCATTCGAGACTTCAACTTGGTGGGCATGGTCAGCGTCAATCCAACCTGCATCGTGGTCCATCCGGGCGTGCCAGCCAACAACTTGAAAGAGCTTGTGAGCTTGGTCAAGTCAAGTCCTGGCAAATATTCTTACGGCTCTGCAGGCCCTGGCACCATCACCAACCTCACAGGTGAGTTGTTCAAGCTACAAGGCGGCAAGTTAGACATCCAGCACGTCCCCTACAAAGGCGGCGGCCCGGCCATGCAAGATCTGGTGGCGGGCCACGTCCCCATGATCACGCCCATCATGTCTTCAGCTGTTTTGGCACAACACCGCGCCGGGCGTGCGCGCATTTTGGGCGTTAACAGTGACTCACGCTTGAAAGCCGCCCCAGACATTCCAACTTCTGTCGAAGCAGGCATTCCTGACATGCGCGTCCAAGTGTTCAACGCGGTTTTCACGCCTGCAGGTGTGCCACGCGATGTATTGGAGTTTTTGCGTGCCACGCACAACAAGGTTCGCAACGATCCAGGGTTTTTGCAAGACTTGGAAAAAGCCGGCGCCGATCCATTCACCTTGGCCGACCCTGAAAAGTTCATTGCCGACGAAGTCGGTCGCTGGACCAACGTCATCAAAGCCACGCAATTCAAAATCACCTGAACGGGCCCCAGGCACTGAGCCAAACGACTTGGCTCAGACACTACCCTCGTCCAAGGATTTGGTCACAATTGCCTTCATGGCTTTGAAGGGCATCGACATCGGAGACAATAGCCTCCGTGTCGACAACAGCCATTTTGAATCACCCCAACATCCTGAGCATCCTCAGTGAGGTGTTTGGGTATGAGTCATTCAGAGGCCCCCAACAAGACATCATTGAGCACGTCACCCAAGGTCAAGATGCCTTGGTGCTCATGCCCACTGGGGGCGGCAAAAGTTTGTGCTATCAAATTCCGGCCATTGCCAGGCAAAGCGCAGGGTTGGGCATCACCCTTGTGGTCTCGCCCCTCATTGCGCTCATGCACGATCAAGTGGGCGCGCTTCACGAGGCGGGCGTCAGTGCTGCCTTTTTAAACTCCACACTCAGTCAAGACGAGACACAAGCCATTGAGCTGAAACTGCGTCGCGGTGAAATCACCTTGTTGTATGCGGCCCCTGAGCGGATCAACACCCCTCGGTTTTTAGCCCAGCTGGATGCGCTATACGCGCAGGGGCTTCTCAGCTTGTTCGCCATCGACGAAGCCCATTGCGTGAGTCAATGGGGTCATGACTTCCGCCCAGAATACCGAAGCCTCACCGTTCTGCATGAACGCTTTCCGGGTGTTCCTCGTGTTGCCCTCACAGCCACCGCTGATGCGCTGACACGCGCCGACATCATTGAACGTTTGCAACTTGAAAACGCACGCTTGTTCATCAGCAGCTTTGATCGGCCCAACATTCGCTACACCATCGTTGAGAAAAAGGACGCCAGCACGCAGCTCCTTCGTTTCATTGAGCGCGAACATGAAGGTGATGCGGGGGTTGTCTATTGCCAGTCTCGCAAACGTGTCGAAGAAATTGCAGCCATGCTGGCGGAGACTGGCATTGATGCATTGCCTTATCACGCTGGTCTAGACGTCGCCATTCGGCAGAAACATCAAGACCGGTTTTTAAGAGATGAAGGCGTGGTCATGGTGGCCACCATTGCCTTTGGCATGGGCATCGACAAACCTGATGTGCGCTTTGTTGCGCACTTGGACATGCCCAAAAACATTGAAGGCTATTACCAAGAAACAGGGCGTGCTGGCCGCGATGGGATGCGCGCAGACGCATGGATGGCCTATGGTTTGCAAGATGTGGTCAATCAGCGCCGCATGATCGACGAGAGTCCTGCCGAAGAAACTTTCAAACAAGTCATGCGTGGCAAATTGGATGCACTGCTCGCTTTGGCAGAAGCCACCGACTGTCGGCGTGTTCGTTTGCTTTCTTATTTTGATGAGTCCAGCCACGCCTGCGGCAATTGCGACAATTGCTTGAACCCGCCTGCTGTTTGGGATGGCACCGATGCCGCACGCAAATTGCTCTCGACCATCTTTCGCGCAGAGCAGCACAGCGGCTTCGCCTTTGGAGCGGGTCACATCATGGACATCTTGCGAGGCAAGGCCACTGAAAAAGTGACTCAGTATGGTCATACCAAGTTGAGTACATTTGGTCTAGGCGCCAACTTTACCGAGCTTCAACTCCGCGGTGTTTTGCGTCAACTGATCGCCATGGGCGCTCTCAATGTTCAAGGTCAAGTTTTCAATACGCTGCAACTGACGGAAGGTTCTCGGGCTGTGCTTCGCGGCGAGGTTCAAGTCTTGCTTCGTGAATCGGTGAGTCAAAAATCAGAGAAGCGCAGCCGAAAGGCTCAGGCCCCAGGACCTGCCGCAGCCAATTTGAGCCAAGATGCGTTGGTGCGATACATCAACCTCAAAGCTTGGCGGGCCGAGGTCGCGCAGCAACACAATTTGCCAGCGTACGTTATTTTTCACGACGCAACCTTGGCACTGATTGCGGCCGCAGAGCCTCAAACATTGGCCGATTTAAATGGTATCAGTGGCATTGGGGTCAAGAAACTGGAGGCCTACGGTGAAGATGTTTTGCGTGTTTGCCGTGTTCAGCTAAAATAATCTGCTGAACAAAATGAGGTTTCAATCATGTCTGCACACAACGATTCACACGCGTCCCAAGATCCTGTAGAAGGTGTCGTCAAACATATTCCTGTCGTGATCCCTGTCGCAGGTGCTGTCTTGATCTTTTTGCTTGCTTTCATCGCCATTTTCATGGCTTGACGCTGCCTTGATCACCCCGAAAGTCCCGCAGCCCCGCGTGGGAAGCGCCCTAAACCCGCCCTTGACGGCGGGTTTTTTTTCGCCCCTCAAACCAAGCCCATGGCGCCGGAACAACTTTATGCGCGTTTTGCATAGTTTTTCGGGGGTTTTCATGATTTCCTTCGCCATTTTCCCCGCAGGCTCCCTAAAATTCAGGTCTTGTTACAAGGTGGGTACAAAGCGCTGCGCCCCTCAAGCAAATCCTTGACAGAAGAATCCAAGTCGTTTTTTGAAAAGCTCATGGCTCCCCCATAGCGCTTGCACTGAACTTTTCAAATAACGATTTTTAAACTTTGGAGCTTTTCCCATGAACTCACCCGTGATGCAGGGCTTGAACCTGAATACGCCTGCCTACGTTAAAAACCCCAAGCTGATTGCTTGGGTTGCCGAAATGGCCGCTTTGTGCAAACCCACCGATGTTTACTGGTGCGATGGCTCAGAAGAAGAATACGATCGCTTGTGCCAGTTGTTGGTCGACAACGGTACTTTCAAAAAGCTCAACCCCGCCAAGCGCCCCGGCAGCTTCTTAGCTTGTTCCGACCCCTCAGACGTGGCGCGTGTGGAAGATCGCACCTACATCTGCTCTGAAAAGAAAGAGAACGCTGGCCCCACCAACAACTGGATGGCACCCGCCGAGATGCGCCAAACCTTGAACCCGTTGTTCGACGGTTGCATGCAAGGCCGCACCATGTACGTGGTACCTTTCTCGATGGGTCCCTTGGGCTCACACATTGCACACGTTGGCATTGAGTTGACCGACAGCGCTTATGTGGCCGTCAACCAAAAGCTGATGACCCGCATGGGCAAAGCTGTATTCGACGTGATTGGCGCCGATGGTGAGTTCGTGCCTTGCTTGCACACAGTGGGCGCACCTTTGGTCAATGGCGCCAAAGACACCACGTCTTGGCCTTGCAACCCCACCGTCAAGTACATCGTTCATTACCCTGAAACACGCGAAATCTGGTCTTACGGTTCTGGCTACGGCGGCAATGCTTTGTTGGGCAAAAAATGCTTGGCTTTGCGCATCGCGTCCAGCATGGGCCGCGAGCAAGGTTGGTTGGCCGAGCACATGCTCATTTTGGGCGTGACCAATCCTCAAGGCAAAAAATACCACGTGGCTGCGGCATTCCCCAGCGCTTGCGGCAAAACCAATTTCTCGATGTTGGTGCCGCCCGAAGGTTTCAATGGCTGGAAAGTCACCACCATTGGCGACGACATCGCTTGGATCAAACCCCAAGCCAACGGCAAGATGATGGCCATCAACCCCGAAGCCGGTTACTTTGGCGTGGCCCCTGGCACCAACCACCACACCAACCCCAACTGCATGGCCAGCTTGGACAAAAACGTCATTTTCACCAATGTGGCTTTGACCGATGACGGCGACGTCTGGTGGGAAGGCATGGACAAAGACACCGGCAAAGTGCCCGACCATTTGATCGACTGGCAAGGCAAAGACTGGACCCCCCAGATTGCCAAAGAAACAGGTGCCAAAGCTGCGCACGCGAATGCGCGCTTCACCGTGGCTGCCACCAACAACCCCGCACTCGACCCCGCATGGGACGACGCTGCAGGCGTGGCCATCGACGCGTTCATCTTCGGCGGTCGCCGCTCCACCACCGTGCCTTTGGTGACAGAAGCGCGCAACTGGACCGAAGGCGTTTACATGGCGGCCACCATGGGTTCTGAAACCACTGCCGCAGCCTTTGGTGCGCAAGGCGTGGTTCGCCGCGATCCTTTTGCCATGTTGCCCTTCTGCGGCTACAACATGAGCGACTATTTCCAACACTGGTTGGACGTGGGTGCCAAGATTGAAGCTGGCGGTCACAAGTTGCCTAGCATTTACTGCGTCAACTGGTTCCGCAAAGACGAAGCCGGCAAGTTTGTGTGGCCCGGTTACGGCGACAACATGCGCGTTTTGAAGTGGATGATCGACCGTTTGGAAGGTCAGGCCCAAGGTCAAGAAACCATGTTTGGCATCACGCCCACATATGGCGAATTGAACTGGACTGGCTTGAACTTCACAGCCGACCAATTCAAAACCGTCACCAGCATTGACAAAGCCGCTTGGCAGCAAGAGTTGGAATTGCACAACACTCACTTTGAGCAGTTGGCCTACAACATGCCCAAAGCCTTGTTGGACACCAAAGCGGCGTTGGCGCAACGCTTGGCTGCCATCTGATCAAGTTTGCATCGCGCCAACAATTGGCGCAGGTCCTTTTGTGGTTCACACCGGCCATGTGGTCGGTGAATTACTTGGTGGCCAGAACCGCTCCCGGCATCATCGGCCCTCACGTCTTGGCGTTGGGCCGATGGTTTTTGGCGGGTCTGATTTTGCTCATTTTGGCTCGGACTGAACTTTGGCGAGAACGTCGCTCAACACTTCAAGCTTGGCCACAATATTTGGCTCTCGGCACTTTGGGCATGCTCATTTGCGGTGCCTGGGTCTACTGGGCGGCTGAAACCACCACGGCCATCAACATTGCGCTGATCTATGCCGCGTCACCCGTCTTGATCACCTTGGGTGCTGTGATCGGCCTAAAGGAATCATTCACGCGGCGTCAAGGCCTCGGTGTCTTCATTGCCCTCTTAGGTGTTTTGCACGTGGTCGTCAAAGGCCAATGGACAGCCCTGACAGAGGTCGTTTGGGTACTTGGCGATGGGCTGATTGTCATTGCCATGATGTCCTGGGCCGCTTATGCTTTGCTGCTTAAAAAATGGGCAAGTCCCTTAAGTTCGCCGGCACGTCTGGCGGCCACTTGCATGGGCGGCAGCCTGATTTTGTTGCCATTCGCAAGCTACGAATGGTTTGCGACACCACATGTCCAATGGTCTAATTCTGCAAGCATCCTCATCCTTGTGGCAGCAGTTTTCCCAGGAGTGGGCGCTTACTGGGCATACAGTTATTGCCAAAAAACTCTGGGTGCAAGCCGCGTTGCCGCCAGCCTGTACATGGGTCCTTTGTACGGCAGTTTGGTCGGATGGTTGTTGCTGAATGAAACCCTTGGATGGCACCACGCGGTGGGCGCCGCGCTCATTTTGCCGGGCATTTATTGGGCCTCTCAAAAGCGCAACATCAGCGGCATACTTTCGGATGCTTGAATGAAAAAGGCCTCCTAAGGGAGGCCTTTTGATCCGTCTGCGCCGCAACGCAAAGGGCCTATCAGAGGTAGTACTGACGGTTGCGAAGCATGCGAGCCACGCGACGTTGGGTTGTGTTTTCACCCAACAAAGTCTCTTCGTCAGAGCGGCTGATTGCAAACTGAAGTTCGGACATCAAGCGTGCATCTTTTTGTGCAATGGCCCACATGCGCTCATCGGCACGGCTTTGAGCCATGTTCGCCGACCAAGTGTCCAAGCCTTGTTTCAACTGAACGGCCAAGGCCTTAGAAATACCGCCAAACAAACCCACCGTGGCAAATGCAACGGCCCATAATGCAACCCATGCAGCGAGCAAATGACCATCCGCCCATGTGTCCATCATTTGGTCTGCAACCACCACAAATGCGGCAACCACAGCAGCCAACAACATGGCCGCCAAAGTGCGGGTTGGGCTGAAGGTGTCACCCAATCGTTTGAAATTGGCAACGGCCTGTTCAGCGCGGTCAACGCCAGGGTGAGTCAGGGGGTACTCAAGGTGGACAAAATTGTGGTTCATGTTAGTTTCCTCATCACGAGATTAAATTCAGCGGTCTTAGCTTTGGGAAAACCCCACTTATTGCTTGACCATGTAATCATCATAGGGTTTACTCTAGTGCTATTCAACTTTATATTCATGATTCAATTCATTCACAATAGAAATGATTGAAGCCATCCAAACCAACTTCCGCACGCTGGACCTGAACTTACTGAGGGTCTTTGACGAGGTCATGGCCGAAAAAAGCCTGACCAAAGCAGCGCGCAACCTTTCAATCACCCAACCCGCGGTGAGCAATGCCTTGCGTCGTTTGCGCGAAACCTTAGGCGACGATTTGGTTCGCAGGGAAGGTCACGGCATCACACCCACCCCGTTTGCATTGGCACTTTGGCCAAATGTGCGGCAAGCCTTGGACCAATTGCAATCGGCTCTGGTCCCCCAACAATTTGTGCCACACGAAGCGCGCAATTCATTTGTGTTGGCCATGGCGGATGCCACCGCCGCAGAGCTGATGGGTGGGCTTGGACAAGCCTTAGAACATCAGGCACCTAAAGTTTCAATTCGCGTACTGCCGCTGACCACACGAGATCCGCGTAACTTGCTGCACGATGGCATCGCAGACATTGCCCTGGGTTATTTTCCTGCCGTCCTGGCAGACTTGACTGCCAAAGCTCAATCTGGTGAGGCCGTCGCTTTTGAGCATCACCGTTTGTATGACGGTGAATATGTCTGTGTGATGCGACGGGGTCACCCCTTGGCGCAAAAGAATATCAACTTGGACGAGTTCTGCCATGCCCGTCACTTGCTCGTGAGTTTCTCCGGTCGCCCCTATGGTTTCATTGATGAAGCATTGGCCTCCATTGGCAAGCAGCGGCGCGTGGTAATGACGGTCAATCAGTTTTTTACCGCGGGTCGTGTCGTCGTCAATTCTGATCTCTTAACCGTCTTGCCCAAACATTTTGTGCCAACGACGGGCATTGCCAAAGAGCTCTTCATGTGTGAATTGCCCTTCAAAGTGCCCAGCTTGCATGTCGATGCTTTGTGGCACCGAAGACAACATGCACAAAGCGATCATTTGTGGTTGCGTGAGTTGCTGATCAACATTGCCCAAGAGGTCTTCAAAGGTGAGCGGGTTTGATGAACATTCAACTTTTATCAGATCTGCATTTAGAAACACATCCGAACTTTGTGCCAGAAGTCTCTCCTTTGGCAGACGTCTTGGTGTTGGCGGGTGACGTAGGTTCGTACCAAGCAGGTTCTATGCTGGCCGATCGTGCGGACACTGATTTTGGTTTAGCAAGATTTTCGCCTCGCACAGATTTGGCGGCATGGCCTGTTCCCGTTTTCTTTGTGCCTGGCAACCATGAGTACGATGGCATGCCTTTTGAAGAAGCCGACGCTCGATTGCGCGAGACGTGTGAGCGCTTAGGCATCACATGGCTGCATCAACGTGTCGTCGTCTTCAAAGGTGTTCGGTTTATCGGCTGTACTTTGTGGAGTGATTTTGAATCACTGGTGCCCGTCAACGGCGCACTCACACAACAACTCAAAGCACGTGAAAAAGCTGAGCGGGCGGCTGATTTTTACTTAAGAAAAACCGGCACGCTTTATCGTGGCGAAGCGTTCCTGTCTGCTGCGGTTCGAGAAAAAGCACAAGCAGATCAAGCCTGGCTCACGCAAGTGTTGTCGCAAAATTTTGCAGGACCTACCGTGGTCATCACCCACTTTGCGCCCAGCCTGAAGAGTGCCGACCCAAGGTACGGACTGACACCGGGCACAGCTGGTTTTTGCAATGCGCTGGACCATTTGATGCCCAAAGCCACGCTCTGGTTACATGGCCACTTGCATTGTGCGCATGACTATGTGCACCAGGGCTGCAGAGTGGTGGCCAATCCGTTTGGCTATGCGCGAAAAAATGAGCAGTTAGGCTTCAAGCCACAACTGACTTTGCAGGTTGACATGCCAGTCGCATGACTTGGGTGTTTTGCCTTGGTTACGAACGCGCACTGATGCCAGCAAAACAAGTGGTCATCACAATGTCGATGATTTCTTCGTCCGTATGCAACTCGCTCATTTTGAGAAACTCAAGGACCGGGTCACATGCACGTGCATAGATTGTGTAAAGCACGGCGATGGGTGGTAAGGCGGAATTGATAAAGCCCTCCTTTTGCGCCTGCACAATCCAGGCACCCAGCAAGTCACTCACTTGCATCAAGCCATCCATGTAGGGCCTGCTTGCCATCAATGTCGCTCGCAGCGAAGAGTTCTGACTGGGCAGCGTTGGCATTTGACCGGCCATTTTCAACTGCAAGGTCCAGCGTGTCGTGGCCATCAATTTGTTCAGTGCAGCACAAGTGGTGGCATGATGAGATGGCTCACCCGCTGTGCTGGGTTCTGATGCTTTGTTCAAATTGAGCAGAAAATCTTGTGCCTTTTGCATGGCCTGAACCATGGCCGCGCATGCCAACTCTTCTTTGCTGCTGAAGTGTTTGTACAAACTGGCTTTGGCAATGCCGACTTCTGAGGCGACCTCATCGACCGTCATGGCATCAAAGCCTTTTTCAGACAACAAACGGTTCACCGATGCCGTGATCGCCATCTCCCTGGCTTCTAGCATTTGGACTTTGAATGATTTCTTGACGGGCTCGGTGATGGTGCTCATCGGCACATTTTAGCCACCCGCGCACAAACTTAGACTGTTCAGTCATAAAATAGCCGGGTCGTATTTGACCTTGAACTCACATTCAGGTCGCCAAACGCCTCCCCCTGAACAAACTCACAAAGCCCGATAATCTCGGTTTTGTTTTTTATTGATTGAACAAGCATGCAAACACCCTCCCTGATTCAAAGCGGCGCGGTTGCCTATGGCTTGGCCACCTTGGCCAAAGACGGCACTGTGTTAGACACTTGGTACCCTGCGCCCCAGTTGGCGGAAGGGGTGAAAGACAACGGCACACACGTTCTGAGCGAGGCAGATGCCCGCACCCACCTCGGTGAGGCCTTTGTCAAGGCCATCGGCCCCTGCGAACTGCGTGGGGTCACGGTCGTGGCCGTTATAACCAGCATCGTCAATTTATCCGAAGCCCCCAAAGACACGCACGATGTGTTTTTGCGCTTGCATTTGCTGAGCCACCGTTTGGTCAAGCCGCATCAAGCCAACTTGACAGGCATTTTTGGCATGCTGGCCAATTTGGCGTGGACATCCTTGGGACCCTGTCCCTTGGACCAACTGCAAGATGCGCGTTTGCGCGCACGCGCTGCACGCGTGGTCTTTGATGTCAAAGCTGTCGATAAGTTCCCCTACATGACCGACTACGTGGTGCCCTCTGGTGTGCGCATTGCCAACGTTGACCGCGTCCGCTTGGGCGCGCACTTGGCATCTGGCACCACGGTCATGCACGAAGGCTTCTGTAACTTCAACGCCGGTACATTGGGCGCATCCATGGTTGAAGGTCGCATCAGTGCTGGCGTTTTGGTCGACGACCAAAGTGATGTGGGTGGTGGCGCTTCCATCATGGGCACCTTGTCAGGCGGCGGCAAAGAAGTCATTTCCATCGGCAAGCGTTGCTTGTTGGGCGCCAACTCTGGCATTGGCATTTCATTGGGCGACGATTGCGTGGTGGAAGCAGGCTGTTATGTCACAGGCGGTACCCGCGTCAAAATGCCTGATGGCAGCGTTCTGAAAGCACGTGAGCTGTCCGGCAGAAACGGCATCTTGTTCCGCCGTGACTCACAAACTGGCGCCGTGCAAGTCATACCCCGCACTGAAAGCTGGGGCAGCCTGAATGCCGATTTGCACAAAAATTAATTTTGGATTGACATCGCCAAAAGCCAGTGCCTCAAAGCGCTGGCTTTTTTTATGCTGTTTTCGCAAGGTGTTTGTTTGCCAATTCCACATACCAATCTAAGCATGTTGGATTGGCCATCGCATCTTTGTTCACCACTTTTTCCAGGGGCTGGCCCAACATCAGTTTCTTGATGGGTAACTCTTGTTTTTTGCCAGACAAGGTCCGTGGAATTTCGGTCACTTGAAAAATTTCATTGGGTACAAACCTTGGGCTCAATGCCACTTTGATGGCGTTATTCAAATTGTTTTTCAAGGTACTGGTCAATGTCAAGCCGGGTTTGAGAACCACAAACAAAGGCATGTAGCTTTCGCGGCCTAAGTATTCCAAATCAACCACCATGCTGTCGATCACCTCGGGCAAAGCTTCGACCGCACTGTACAACTCGCTGGTGCCCATGCGCAGGCCGTGGCGATTGATGGTGGCATCACTGCGGCCAAAAATGACACAGCCTTCGCCACCGTTTTTGCCTTGTCCCGGCGCGCCGATGCGCAGCCAATCGCCATGGCGCCAGACACCACCAAACTTTTCGTCTGCATCACCGCCACCAGGTTTGCGACCATGGCCTGAAGGGTACATTTCAAAGTAACTTGCCAAATAGCGCGCGTTGCCAGTGTCATTCCAAAAATACAAAGGCATCGACGGAATGGGCTGTGCACAAATGAGCTCCCCCACTTCGCCGTGCACAGGTTCTCCCGCTTCATTCCAGGCCTCTACGGCACAGCCCAGCAATCTGCATTGCATGACCCCCGCCTCTTGTGGCAACTCTCGATGGCCACCAATGAAGGCACCGCAAAAATCAGTGCCACCCGAAATATTGCACCACCAAATGTCACCATCTGTTTCGCGATGCAGGTGCAATGCGTGGGCATGCTGATCTTGAATGCGTTTAAATTGTGCGTTGCCCCAATGCTGCGTTTCTGGCGACAGCGGTGAGCCCGTTGTCCCCAAGGCTCGAATACGGGACAGATCACCGCATTTCGTCAAGTCAATGCCTGCCTTTTGGCAGTTGGCAAAAAATGCGGCGCCAGCGCCAAAAAAACTAAGCGCATTGTCGGCCGCAAAACGCCACAGCGTAGACCAATCTGGATTGTCTTTGCTACCGCCTGGGTTGCCGTCGTAAATGACGCAAGTGGTGCCATTGAGCAAGCCGCTCATTTGCGCATTCCACATGACCCAGCCTGTGGAGCTGTACCAATGAAAACGCTCGCCCCAGCTGTTGGGGTGGTAGCTGCAACCAATGTCGTTGTGCAAAATTTTGAGTGCCAGACCCACAATGATCGTTCCGCCATGACCATGCACAATGGGCTTGGGCAAGCCGGTGGTGCCGCTGGAATACACGATCCATAAAGGATGGTCAAAGGGCAAGGCCAGCGGCTCAAAGGCGTCTACCTCGCTGCCATGTTTTTGAGTCGTTTGACCAAGGCGAATGGCTGCCGCCACTTCGTTGCTGGCCAAATCGGCCACGCCCAAGTTGTCATGCAAGATGACATGCTGCACAGATGGCAAGGCATCTTTTAATTCTTGGACCACACCCATGCGGTCGTAATCTTTAGCGCCATAGGTGACGCCATCACAGGCAATCAAAATCTTGGGCTCAATTTGTTTGAAGCGATCGAGCACCGCCAGCGTGCCCATGTCTGGCGCGCAAATACTCCAAACACCCCCTAAACTGATGGTGGCCAAGAAAGCAATGGCCGCCTCTGGAATATTGGGCAAATAGGCTGCAACGCGATCGCCTGGCTGCAAACCTTGTGCCTTTAAATGCAATGCCATTGACGCGACTTGGCGCTTGAGTTCTGGCCAAGACAACTCTTGGCGCTGCGCTTTTTCGTTTTGCGCAATCAAGGCTGGAAAACCTGCGGCGTGCGCGGGTCCGACATGCCTGAAAACTTGACTCGCGTAGTTGACTTGCGCACCTGGAAACCATTGCGCACCGGGCATGACGTTCTTTGCCAAGACGGCCGTATATGGCGTGGGCGACTGCAAATCAAAGTAGTCCCACATGCTTTGCCAAAAAGCATCTAATTCCGTGATCGACCACTGCCATAAATCGTTGTAAGTCTCAAACGCTAAGCCACGCTTTTGTTTCAACCAGTTTTGATACAAACGTATTTGTGGCACATATGCTGCGCGTGCCATCGGTGCTTGTGATGCGAATGGCGGCCTTGCGCTTACGGGCATTGGGGGCGTCTGATGCGTGGTCTGATCAGCGCTCATTTTTTCATTCGCTCACTTTGCCAGTAAACATCGGTACCCCCGTCCATGCGATTCAAAACGCGTGATAACACAAACATCAAATCGGACAAGCGGTTTAAGTATTGACGCGGCGATTCATTCAATGCTTCTTCATTGCCCAGTGCCACGGTGGCGCGTTCTGCGCGTCTTGCCACTGTTCGGCACACATGGGCTTGCGAGGCCGCTCGATTACCGGCAGGCAAAATAAACTCTTCCAATTTGGGCAGCTGCGCGTTGTAGCTGGCAAGCGCTGTGTCCAACACCACAACAGCATCTTGCTTCAACAATTCAAATCCGGGAATCGACAATTCGCCGCCCAGGTTGAACAATTGATGCTGTACTTCGATCAGCAGGCTGCGCACATCATCGGGCATGGCTTCACACAAGAGTAAACCAATGTGCGAATTCAACTCATCCACGTCCCCCATGGCATGAACGCGCAAGCTGTTTTTAGACACCCTTTGGTTGTTCCCTAGGCCCGTGGTGCCTTCGTCGCCCGTGCGTGTTGCAATTTGTGTCAGTCGATTACCCATGGTGTTTCCCCTGTGCCGGGATGTCAGCAAAAATGGACGTCTCAGCGTAAACTCCAATTTTGACTGAGTTTGGCAATAAATAATGCGCCCAATTTCGCGCATGTGACTCTCGCTGAACCTTTGAAAGCAATTTTGCCCCTTCGCATTGGAGCCGCCCGATGAATGCACCCACCCCAGCAGCCCACCTGGCACCTGTAGTACAGGCGCGTCCTGTGCCCCAAGCCTTTCTTGATGCACTGAAGTTGCGCTTTGGCGAAAATTGCTCAACCGCCCTGGTCATTCGGGAGCAGCACGGCCGCGATGAGTCTGCTTTTGCGCCCGTGCCACCGCCTTCCGCTGTGGTTTTTGCAGAATCAACCCAAGATGTTGCAGATGCTGTGAAATTGGCCAGCGACAACAAGGTCCCCGTCATTCCCTTCGGTGTGGGCTCTTCCTTAGAAGGCCACTTGTTGGCGGTTCAAGGCGGCATCAGCATTGACCTGACTCGCATGAACAAGGTCTTGTCCATCAATGCCGAGGACTTGACGGTGACGGTCCAGCCCGGCGTGACACGCAAACAACTGAACGAAGAGATCAAGTCAACGGGTTTGTTCTTTCCCATTGATCCTGGTGCAGATGCCACCATTGGCGGCATGAGTGCCACGCGGGCCAGCGGCACCAATGCCGTCCGGTATGGCACCATGCGCGAAAACGTTTTGGCCTTGGAAGTGGTCACCGCTTCTGGCGACATCATTCGCACAGGTACTCGCGCTAAAAAATCGAGTGCAGGTTACGATCTCACGCGTTTGTTTGTGGGCAGTGAAGGCACCTTGGGTGTGCTGACCGAAGTCACTGTTCGTCTCTATCCGCTGCCAGAAGCCATCTCAGCCGCCATTTGCTCTTTCCCCAGCATTGCCGCTGCTGTTCAAACCGTGATTCAAACCATTCAATTGGGCGTGCCAATTGCGCGCGTGGAGTTGATTGACCACAACACGGTTCGCATGGTGAACGCCTATGCCAAGCTGGGGCTGCGCGAAGAACCCATGTTGCTGATGGAGTTTCACGGCTCACCAGCCGGTGTGAAAGAACAAGCGGAAACAGTTCAAGAAATTGCCAGCGAACACGGCGGCAATGCTTTTGAATGGGCGACCACGCCGGAAGAACGCACGCGCCTTTGGACGGCGCGTCACAATGCCTACTTCGCAGCGCTTCAAAGCAAGCCTGGTTGCCGTGCCATCAGTACAGACACCTGCGTGCCCATCAGCAAATTGGCCGACTGTTTGCTCGACTCGATCAGCGAAACCGACGCCAGCGGGTTGCCCTACTTTTTAGTGGGTCACGTAGGCGATGGGAATTTCCATTTTGGCTACTTGATCAACCCTGACATTCCGCGTGAGCGCGAAGTGGCTGAAGACCTGAACCACAAACTGGTCAGTCGTGCGCTGCGCCTGGGCGGCACATGCACGGGTGAACATGGCATTGGCTTGCACAAGATGGACTTCTTGGTCACCGAAGCCGGTGAAGGTGCGATCAACATGATGCGCACTTTGAAGCATGCGCTGGACCCACACAACATCATGAACCCTGGCAAGATATTCAGATGAACATCAGCGGCCTCTGAAGCCGACTGCTTGGACATTCATCCCAGATCCCTTAAGTTCGCAGGCGTTCAATCAACCCATTGAGTTCATCGACTGATCCGAACTGAATGGACAACTCACCCATTTCCTCGAATCGCCCGTGACGCTTCACGCGTTTTTTGATGCGGACTTCGACCTCTGCCATGAGCAAGTCTGAGAGCTCTTCTTCCACGCGCTTGATGTCACGCGATTTTTCTTTTTTTGGTTTTTGCTGAACCAAAGAAAATTCAGCGCTGAGTTTCTTTACCAAACTCTCGGCTTCGCGCACCGACATTTTCTTCGCGCTGATTTGGTTGGCTGCCGTAATTTGAGCGGCCTTGTCCAAACCCAACAACGCACGGGCGTGGCCCATGTCAATGTCGCCGGCCATGAGCATGGTCTGAACCGGGTCGGCCAAGTTCAACAAACGCAGCAAATTGCTGGCTGCGCTCCGAGAACGGCCCACGGCTTGCGCCGCTGTTTCGTGCGTCAAGCCAAACTCTTTGATCAAGCGTTGCAAGCCCAAGGCTTCTTCAAGGGGGTTGAGATCTTCACGCTGAATGTTCTCAATCAGAGCCATTGCGGCAGCGGCTTCATTGGGTACATCGCGCACCAATACAGGCACTTCATTCAGCCCCGCTAAACGCGATGCGCGAAAACGCCGCTCTCCCGCAATGATTTCATACTTACCCGCTTGGGGGCCATCGCTTAACTTGCGAACCAAGATCGGCTGCATGATGCCCTGCGCCTTGATCGACTCAGCCAACTCATACAAAGCGCCCTCGTCCATGCGCGTGCGCGGCTGGTACATGCCGGGCACCAATTCACTCAAGGCCAATGTCGAGGGCGTGCGATTGGCTGCCGCCTCGACAGCTTGTGGCGAGCTTGCTTCTTCTTGGACTTTGGGTCCAAGCAGGGCCTCAAGACCACGACCTAATCCTTTGGGTTTTTTAGTAACCATGTTCTTCTTTCATCAAATCATTCAATAAGGCTTGGCCCTCTGGCCAATCACCCAAGTTGGAATCGGCATTCAAGTGCCCCTCGCATCCCACCTCTTTCCATGTCGAGCCCCAAGCCTTGGCAAATGCCTTGGCGCGTTCAACACTGCAATGCGAATCGTTTTGGCTGGACACCAAAATTGACTCAAACGGCAAAGCCTGCATCTCAATCGGACGCCAGCTTGTCAAGGCACTTGTCAGAGGCGGCGCCTCAACATCGCCGGGCGCCACCAACAGTGCGCCCTTGACTTTGTCACGTTGCGCAGAAATATGCGCCCAGGCGACCACTTGAATACATGCCAAATGGTGTGCGACCAAATAAATGGGGCCTTGTAAATCAGCCATCACATCGTCTAAGCGCACCAGCCAATCACCCCGCAAAGGCCGTATCCAATCGTGCTGTTCAACCACCGTGTAGGCGAACTGCATCGCCCACAAACGCTGCCAATGTAAGTGCCCGCTTCCATGCCAACCAGGCAGGATTAAGACATTCTTGACTTTAATTCCAACAGCTGTCATACCTCAAAGCGTTGGAATGCGGTGCACCAACTCTTTGGCAAATTCGACAAAGGCCTGACTGCCTTTGGCCGAAGGATCAAAGACCACACCGGGCAAACCATAACTGGGCGCCTCTGCCAAACGAACATTGCGCGGAATCACGGTATTGAAAACCTTGTCGCCGAAATGCGATTTGAGCTGCTCACTGACTTGTTGCTGCAAGGTGATGCGCGGGTCAAACATGACTCGAAGCAGGCCAATGATTTTCAAATCAGGATTCAAATTGGCATGAACTTGCTTGATGGTGTTCACCAAATCGGTCAGGCCTTCCAGGGCAAAATACTCGCACTGCATCGGCACAATCACGCCATGCGCAGCGCACAAGCCATTCAAAGTCAACATCGACAAGGACGGTGGACAATCGATCAGCACAAAATCGAACTCACTGTCAGCCGCGTCCAAGGCTAATTTCAATCTCTGATCGCGCCGCTCCAAATCGACCAACTCAACCTCCGCGCCCGCCAGTTCACGGTTAGCACCCAAGACAAAGTAGCCACATTTTTCAGAAAAAATAGCCGCCTCTTTGATGCTGGCAGACTCTAACAAAACGTCGTACACACTCAGTTCCAGTTGGCGTTTGTCCACACCAGAACCCATGGTTGCATTGCCCTGCGGGTCGAGATCGACCAATAAGACGCGCTGACCCACCTTGGCCAAACCCGCAGCCAAGTTCACCGCGGACGTTGTTTTGCCAACGCCGCCTTTTTGATTTGCAACACAGAAAATTTTTGCCATATTTAACTCTTTGAATTTTCAGTAGATGCGTTCATTTGCCCAAGGCCAACTTGAGGCCAAAACCAATCAAGCACAAGCCCGCCAGTTTTTGCAGAAAGCCAGACACCACGGGATTGGCGCGAATACGGTCGGCCATGGTATGCGTGATCAGCACCACGCCAAAACAGTAGACAAAGCCCAAGACCGCAATGTTGGCGGCCATGAATGAGAACGTGATCAACCCTTGGTGCTGGACTGGATCAATGAACTGAGGCAAAAATGCAAAGTAAAACATGATGGCCTTGGGATTGAGCAAGGTAATGAGCAGCGTTTCTTTGAAATATTTGCCGGGTGTGATATTGATCGAAGGACCCTCACCCGGCTTGGCCAAAACCATTCGCGCACCCAGCCAAGCCAGATAGGCAGCACCCAGCCAGCGCAAAGCGGTGAACAAATGGGGGTAACTCTGGAGCAGCGCTGCAACGCCCGCCACAGTCATCCAAAACAAGAGCTGATCACCCAAGAGCAAGCCAAACACAGAGGCCAGGCCACCCCTCATACCACCCTGACCGGTTGAAGTGATCAAGGCCAAATTACCCGGCCCAGGCAAGAACAACAACAAGACAAAGGCGGCCACAAAGGCGCCGTAATCGGGAATTCCAAACATTCAGGGCTTTCTCATTTAGCCCAAGTGTAATGGGCGAAGACCAGCACAAACTTGCCTAAGCCGTCAAACTTGTCGTTTTTTTCATCCAAATCATGCAGCGTTCGGCATCCAAACCGGGAACCTGCAGTTGTTCCACGTGAAACACGGACGCAAACTCGGGCAGTGCGGCCATTTCTTCAAGAGGCATTTTGCCCTTCATCGCCATCCAGACACCCCCCTCCGCCAGCGCCGAGGCAGACCAGACCACAAAGTCAGACAAGGAAGCAAAGGCACGCGAGCACACCACATCATAGGGCTCCGACAAGGTCTCAACCCTGGCGTGGACACCCTTGAGATTGGACAATTTCAAACTGGCGGCCACTTGCTGCACAAAAGCGGCCTTTTTTGAAACGGCATCGACACAGGTCACGCGAACTTGCGGGCAGCAAATGGCGATCACCACCCCAGGCAAGCCCCCACCAGAACCAACATCCAACAAGGAGAAAGCAGCATCTCCCGATTGACCCTTTTGCTGCAGATGTCGCATCAAAGGTCCAACAACAGAAAGACTGTCAAGCAAATGATGCGTCATGACGTCATGTGGCTCGCGAAGCGCCGTGAGGTTGTAGACTTTGTTCCATTTTTGAATCAAATCCATGTAACTCAGCATCAGGGCTTGTTGTACATCACCCACCGCCAAGCCCAGCGTGGCAATGCCCTCTGCCAGCAAAGCGGCCAAAGCGCTGCGATCCATGGGCGCCATCACGAAACCGCCCCCTCGACACCCTCGATCAACTCAGGCTTGACAGCCATGAACTCCTTGAACCCACCCCTTTTCAAGTGAATCAACAACAAGGAAATGGTGGCGGGCGTGATGCCCGAAATCCGAGACGCCATGCCCAATGTTTCAGGGCGGTGTTTGGCCAATTTCTGACGAGCCTCTATGGACAAAGACGACACCTGCAAATAGTCCAACCTGGGCGGCAACTTTAGATTTTCAAAATACGCGGCGCGCTCCACCTCCACCTTTTGCCTGTCAATGTAGCCCGCGTACTTGGCTGCAATCTCCACCTGCTCAATGACGGCAGCCGACAAATCCCCCAATGTTTCACGTGAAACAGCCGCGCTTGCAAAGCGGCCGCCATCCAGGCTCACGAGACTCTCATAACCCACGTTGGGTCGCCGCAACAAATCAAACAAGTTGTGCTCGTGATCAATGGGCTTTCCAAGAACCCGCTCAGACTCGGCTGCAGGCAAATTACGAGGGTTCACCCAACTTGCTTTCAAACGCTCTGTTTCACGTGAAACAGCTTCACGTTTTGTGCAAAAAGAAGCCCAGCGAGCATCGTCCACCAAGCCCATCTGCCGACCCACCTCTGTCAAGCGCATGTCTGCATTGTCCTCACGAAGTTGCAAGCGAAATTCGGCTCTGCTGGTGAACATGCGATAAGGTTCAGTCACGCCTTTGGTAATCAGGTCATCCACCAAAACACCCAAGTACGCTTGATCGCGACTAGGCAGCCAAGCGCCGCCCATGTCATTGGCCAAACCAGACATTGATCGACACCGAAGGGCCGCATTGATGCCAGCAAACAATCCTTGTGCCGCCGCCTCTTCATAACCTGTGGTGCCGTTGATCTGACCGGCAAAGAACAATCCGCCAATCTGGCGCGTCTCGAAACTGCTCTTCAGTGAACGTGGGTCAAAGTAGTCGTACTCAATGGCGTAGCCAGGGCGCAAAATGTGTGCATTTTCCAGGCCCTTCATCGACCGAACCAAAGCGTACTGGATGTCAAAGGGCAGGCTCGTGGAGATGCCGTTGGGATAGATCTCGTGTGTTGTCAGCCCTTCCGGCTCCAAAAAGATTTGATGACTGTCCTTGTCGGCAAATCGATTGATTTTGTCTTCAACGCTGGGGCAGTAACGCGGCCCCACACCTTCAATTTTGCCGGTAAACATGGGGCTGCGATCAAAGCCAGAACGGATGATGTCGTGAGTCCGCTCGTTGGTATGGGTAATCCAACACGGCATTTGGGCAGGATGCATGTCCGCCCTGCCCATGAAACTGAAAACAGGAACACCAGCCTCAGCATTCAAGCCGCCCGGCATGCCATCACCGGGTTGTGCCGCGCATTGGCTAAAGTCAATGGTGCGACCATCCAGTCGGGGTGGCGTACCCGTCTTCAATCGTCCTTGCGGCAATTTGAGCTCTTTCAAGCGTGCTGACAAACTGACCGCTGGCGGGTCTCCTGCTCTACCCGCCGCATAGTTTTCTAGACCTACGTGGATCTTGCCATCCAGAAAAGTGCCTGCCGTCAAGACCACCGTTTTTGAACGAAAGCGAACACCCACTTGCGTGACGGCGCCCACCACTCGGTCTTCTGAGCCATTTGACTCCACCATCAAATCATCGACCGCCTGTTGGAAAAGCCAAAGATTTTCTTGATTTTCGAGCCGGTGGCGAATGGCGGCTTTGTACAAAATCCGATCTGCTTGCGCCCGCGTGGCGCGCACAGCCGGCCCTTTTGAGCTGTTCAAAATTCGAAACTGAATACCCCCCTCATCGGTGGCCAAGGCCATCGCGCCGCCCAAGGCATCCACTTCTTTGACAAGATGACCTTTGCCAATACCGCCAATCGAAGGGTTGCAGCTCATCTGACCCAAAGTCTCGATGTTGTGCGAAAGCAAAAGGGTTTTACAACCCATGCGCGCAGACGCCAGCGCAGCCTCGGTCCCGGCGTGGCCGCCGCCAACAACGATTACGTCAAATTCTTGAGGGTATTGCATCAAATTACCAGTCCATGACCGTTAGGTCGGCGCTGCCCGCGCCGAAGGAGGCCTGTGGCCAAGGGGGTCAATTTTATCTGCATCAGCTGTTTCCTGCGAGACTGGCGCCAGATCCCAACTCCCGCTAAGCTGTTCACCACATCAGGAGACCTCATGACCACTCACCTCCAAAATCCAGACGCAATGCATCCCGACGAATGGGCCCTGCGCGTTGACTTGGCGGCCTGCTACCGCTTGGTGGCTTTGTACGGTTGGAGCGACTTGGTCTTCACGCACATCAGCGCCAAGTTGCCGCCCTCGGTGGCTGGCGATGCACATCAATTCTTGATCAACCCTTATGGATTGATGTTTGATGAAATCACCGCCACCAGCTTGGTGAAAATTGACATGCAGTGCAACAAGCTCGACGACAGCAATCCGCATCCTGTCAATCCTGCGGGATTCGTCATTCACAGCGCGGTGCACGAAGCACGACCCGATGCGTGCTGTGTTTTACACACTCACACGCGCGCCGGCGTGGCCGTGAGTGCACAGAAACGCGGCGTGCTGCCTATCAGCCAACAAAGCACGTTTGTGTTGGCGTCACTGGCTTATCACGACTACGAAGGGGTGGCCATTCGTGACGACGAGAAAGCCCGATTGCAAACCAATTTAGGCGAGGCCAATTACCTCATGCTGCGCAACCACGGACTTCTCACTGTGGGCAAATCAATCGCCAACGCCTTCTTGCAGATGTACACCTTTGAAAACACCTGTCGAATTCAAGTTGACGCATTGGCCGGACAGAGCCATCCTGATCAACTCACGAAGGTCAGTCCGGACATTCTGTCAGGCGTGCCACACGCGATGAAAGTTCAAACCGGCGGCAAGGGCGGCGCGTTTGTTTGGCCCTCTTTGCTGCGCAAATTGAACCGCGAAAATCCCGGTTACGACGTTTGATGCAATGGTTTTTGTTGCCAAGCGATGACCGCACCCAACATCAGCGCCGCAGCAGAAAAAACCAGTCCACGCTGTAAGCCACCTTCACCATCAGCGATCAAACCAACAACTGTGGGTCCAAGAATTTGACCGATCGCAAAGACGACCGTGAACGCGCTGATCCCTGTCGCCCATTGATCGACTGGCAAATTGTGTTTCACCATGGCGGTGGTCGATGCCACCACCGATAAAAACACACCACCAAATAAAACACCCGACAAGAGCATCATGGGCCAGGCTGCAGTGATGGCCGGCAACAATGTTGCCACGCTCAGCAAGGTATTCAAAATAGCCAAAGCCTGCCCCCCCCGATACCGATTGAGCAAAGCGGCCCAAATTCTGGAAGAGGCCACCACGGCAAGCCCTAAAACACCGTAAAACAAACTGCGCTCAAAACTGCTGGCGCCTTGCTCGCGCAAGAGTGCAATCACAAAAGTCATGTAGCCGATGTAGCCCATGCCAAACAAGCCGTAACCCAACAAACCAGCTGCCCAGAGAGTCCAACGCACTTGATCAGACTTCGTTGTTGGTGCATCTAGCGCGACGGGCAATTCAGGCATCCAGTGGTTCATCAAATGACGAACGGAAAAAAGCAAGGCCGTCATCACGAAACATAACAAAGACAATGTCCACCAAGCCCATGTCCAGGCATGCGCGACAACTGTCGCAGACGACGGCATCAACATCAAACTGGCCGGCACGAGCACGGCAGACAAGGCGATGCCCCAACCGGTGCCGCCGTAATAAAGACCCAATAACAAGCCAGAATGGGTCGGCCAATGCATGCCCAATCTGGCTGCCAGCAACCCACCCGACACGAAAACAGCTGCACTGACTACACCCGCGGCCAATCTTTGAAACAACAGTGCGAATGTGTCGGTGAGAAACCCGGTTGCGGCCATCAAAGCAGACGCGAAGAATGCACCCCACACCAAGACCCGTGCAGCGCCCCATCGCCGAAGCATCCAGGGTGTGATCAAGGCACCTAGCAAATACCCAAGGGCATTGAAGGTGTTCATGGCGCCGGCCAAGGTATAGGACCAAGCCAAGTCCTCTCGCATCGGCGGTAACAAGAGTGCGTACGCAAAACGCGTCATTCCCAGCGAGACCGCTGCCGCCATGGAAATACAAACTGCCAACCAAAGCGATGTTAGAAAACGAATGCGATGTGGCATTTCCGTTGAATTTACTTTGCGCTCATGCTGCGCTCACCTTGAGCAAAAGCGCTCAACATTGAATGTTAAGCGTATTCTGGCTTGGCAACGCCGGTTAAACGGCCTTCACTGAGAGCGTTGAATGAAGTGAAATGCAGTTTCAGCCCAAGCCAATGGGTGCGGGCGCTCGCTCAACAATGCGGCTGAACAATTTTTCAAAGGCCGGGCCTGGAGGATGTTTGCCAGTGAGGGGGTCTGCATTTTGTGCAAATGCCACGTCAAGGGCGTCCCAATCTTCAGGCGTCAGAGCGCCCTCTGCCGCTGGCAAGATGACAGATTCTTCAAGACGCATGTGCTCCAAGTAAGCATCGACATAGGGGCCAAAGGCATCTACAAAAGCAGCTTTGCGCGTCACACCCACTTGCTCCCATGCCAGCAGCAAATGGAGCAGATCCCTGACCGCTTTTTCACTGTGCGCGTGATCGCGTTCCAATCGGTCAATAGCGCCCCTGACTTCTGGCGCTTTTTGAGCAACTTTTGGAAACAACAAATTGGATTCTTTGGGGTGGTGCAATTGCTCTGGAAACTCATCGATGTAAAAAAGCATCGCTCGCATGACTTCAAAGAACTGTTGCGCATCGTCTGCGGGGCCGCGCTCGACCAACTGCAACATAGAACGAAGCATGGCGGCCAAAGAAGCATGTTCGTCACGAATGATATGAAGGCTTGTCTTTTTCATCATTTTTTAACTTTCATCGTTCAATGACGTCAGTTCATAAGCTTAAGATGGATGCAGTTTGAAGGTCTTATCGCTTTCAGAAAATGATGCAGATCAAGAAATCCTTGCAAAATTAAAGATCATGAACACACTTCAAAAACATTTTGTGGGCCGCCGTGTCGAACAACAAGTCTTGGGCCAAGCAACACGCGATGGTGATGGCGTAAAGCTCACACGCGTTTTAACCCAAGCACATCAACGCCGTCTCGACCCATTTCTGATGCTCGATAACTTTGGCAGTGACGACCCCAACGACTATGGTGGTGGTTTTCCAGATCACCCCCACCGAGGTTTTGAAACGGTCACCTACATGATTGCTGGCCGCATGCGCCACAAAGACAGCGCAGGAAACGAAGGCTTGCTGCAAAACGGTGGTGTTCAATGGATGACAGCAGGTCGCGGTGTTGTTCACAGCGAAATGCCTGAACAAGAAGAAGGCGTGATGGAAGGCTTTCAGTTGTGGCTCAACTTGCCTTCTACTCAAAAAATGTGCACGCCCAGTTATCAGGACATTCAAAGTGCTCACGTGCCTGAATACCAAACCGTCAATGGCATCAAGGTCAGAGTCATCGCTGGCAGTTCGGACGGTGTTGATGGTGCTGTTTGTCGCCCTGCTGAAGAATTTCCAACGCAAGCGCTGTATTTAGATTTGCAATTTGATCAAACAGCAGAATTCAAACAAACCTTGCAAGTCGATCACAACGCTTTTATTTTTGTATACCGTGGTGCAGTGCAGGTCATCGATGCCAAGCAGGAAACCAGTGTTGGCTTACACCGCATGGCCATCCTTCGAAATGAAGGGACGGGTGTGCACCTGAAAGCCAGTGCAG